>JAQUOU010000001.1 GCA_028716975.1 Methylobacter sp.
CAAGCGCACCTCTTGCCAAGTCTAAACAGCGAGAATAGAGGCGGAGTCCATTGGAAGTCGGAGATGCCTATAGTAGCAATGAAGTCTGGTAATTCGGATGGAGTGAAGGGGCATCGGTTTGAGATAATGGGTAATGGATACATGACCCGACACCGAGCGGACTATGTTCATGACAACACAAATTATTCATTTCACACAGTGGGCTCGTGATAATCCACAACGAAAATACAATTCGCTGTTAGGGATGCTGTTTGATCCCGATGGATTAAATGAGAGCTTCGAGCGCCAAGCAGCGAACAAGGCGCCCGGGGTTGATGGGATGCGCAAGGCAGACTATGGGGGCGATGGATTGCCGGAAAGACTGAATGATTTGTCGGCCAGAGTGCGCCGATTAGGGTATCGACCTAAGCCGGTGAGGCGAGTGTTTATACCAAAGTCGAACGGTGGCCGCCGCGCATTGGGAATTCCCAGCTTTGAAGATAGAATCGTACAAGATCGGACTAGTCTGATTTTGCAGGCGATCTGGGAACCGGAGTTTCGAGAGTGTTCGTATGGATTCCGTCCAGGGCGAAATGCGCATCAAGCGCTGAAACGTTTAACGGAAATCATTACGATAGAGCGCACGCAATGGATCGTAGAGGCAGACATCAAAGGATTCTTTGATAACGTCAACCATGATCATCTAAGGCGTTTCTTAGCACATCGAATTTCGGATACGAGACTGCTACGGATTATTGATCGATTCCTCAAGGCAGGGGTGCTGGAAGATGGCGTATTCAACGCCAGTGAGCAGGGTACTCCGCAGGGCGGATTGGTTTCGCCCGTGCTTGCCAATATCTACTTACATTATGTATTGGATATCTGGTTTGAGAAACGCTATGCGAAGACTTGTCACGGTACTGCACGGTTGGTGAGGTATGCTGATGATTTTGTCGCCTGTTTTCAATGGGAAAGTGATGCCAAACGTTTCATGCAAGAATTAAAGATTCGGTTGGCACAATTTGGCCTTGAGGCAGAACCAAGTAAAACAGCCATTTATCGGTTCGGACACTTGGCGCAAGCGCGTTGCAAACAAGAGGGGCATCGTCGCCCACAGACCTTCAATTTCCTAGGCTTCACCCACTATGTGGGGAAAAGCCGCAAAGGCAACTTTGTGGTGGGGCACAAGACTCAGCGTGAGCGTATTCAGAAGAAACTTAAAGAACTGAATATTCGCTTAGCTGATTTGAGGGGGCAAGGCGGCAAAGCTATGATGGAATATGCGCGTCGCCATCTACAAGGCCATATCCAGTATTATGGGGTAAGTGGGAATACCAGGAGTTTACGGCAGTATCGCCAGCAAGTAGAGCGGCTCCTGTTTAAATGGCTAAATCGTCGGAGCCAATGCCGAAGTTGTACTTGGCAGAAGTTTGCCGAGGCGATGAAGCACTTTATTCCACGAACTCGTATCGTTCACAATCTTTACCCGTCACCATGGTGGATGACTCAAACTGGGAGCCGGATGGTGTAACTCTCCAAGTCCGGTTCTACGAGGGCGGTAGCGCGTATCAGGAAGCTGAGATCGCTGCCGCTACTCTCCAAACCCCGAAAATTTTGGAAGTTACGCTAAATCATGTGCTTAACTTTGATGCATTTTTTAAAAAAATACATTCTAATTCTTGCATGGCTGAAATCAGGTTGGGGTGGTTAATCAGGCCGCTTATTTTCTCTTCTTCCAGCGTACGCCCAAGAGTTCATCCCACAATTATACTTTGATCAATTTTTGAGCTCTCCTATACTTTGATCAATTTTTGAGCTCTCCCAGAGGACGGTTCGCCCATGCCGGATGCCAATTTCTGTGCGAGACGGTCGCTGCTTAGAACCAGCAGCAAGCATTCTTCACCAGGCTTGTCAGGCGCGATCGCAGCATCAGCCATTAACTCCCTGCCGCCAAGGGCATTCGGCAAAGCATTCATCCGTGACATGTGGATCTCCGGAATTTCACCCAGTGCATCTGCCATCACGCCGAATCGGGTATTCGCGTTCTTCTCAATGACGATGACTTGTTGAGCTTTGCGATTCATCTGTTCCGTACTGCTTCTAATGGCGCACACTATGTTTCGAATGTCGAATACCGGTATCGGTAACTCTTCGTACATAATATAGCCAACACGGTCAGCCCCGGCACCGGGTGCCGGTGTAATGTTTTTGGTATCGATTGCCTGCAAAATTTGGTTCGCGCGAATACCAAACCATTCATCCCCTAATCGAAAGGCCGCGATTTCCACGGTGGTTTCGGCATGCCCCCGGTCGGAGTGGACCGTAGGGCAAGGAAGCGCTTCGGTTTCCTCTCGATTTTCGGTCATAACGCACAGTTCTTTCCCCACAAGTGCAATCACATCATTTTTATAGGAATCGGTCTCGCTCTTGTATTCGCGGTAACCGCTTGAAGCATGGGCGCCTATTGCATAGTAGTGGCCTCGCAAGGGCGTTATGTTGGTCAATTCCTCACCGGGATCTAAATTGTTCAAGGTCGTGGATATCGCAAGCTTGTCGCCAGGGCTGAATAGAGAATCCGAACAGGCCAGAACTTGTCCATTCTTAGTAGCAAAAACGCCAAATGAACTCAAATCGATCTGCCCTTCGGCGTCTTTTGGCAGGGCGTCACGCAGCATGGATGAAAATTGCGGAGTTGAGTCGAATACGACCGCAATGCCCCCGACAACCCGTACACCTTCAGGATTCCGTATGGCTGCCCCGTGGATATAGGTATGGCGGCCTTAATAGAAGCGTGTCTCAGTAAAATCCGATACCACGTAACCTTGCGAGTCCGACAGCATGAGAACGCGGCGCTGCCATTCTTCCCCGACACTTTGTCCCACTCAGGACACCTCATCAGGTTTTGATACCGCCACAATTCGTCCATTGGCATCAAAAACGATCAGATTGGTGTAAACGGTATAGAGACCATTGATGTAAGCCAGGATGCTCGGAATATGATCTCTTCCGGACTCCGACAATTCACTCTCGGCCAGCAATTCGCGAAACGATGAGGTTAACGCCCGCCACCGGCAATCGTTGGCCTGCTCATAAAGGTTGCGATCCATGATGTCGATCGCCAGAGATGCTTGAAAATGGCTATCCTCAAGTACCGAAGAAACGACCGTTTTATGCAAATTGGCGATGGAGCGCTGAAACACAGACTGGGTGCGGGCACCGCTATTGCTGATTTCCCACAACAGAATCTTCGAAAATCCAGTTTCTTTTCCTTACCTGGAACGGCAATGCCGTACATTGCCGTTCCAGACTGAACGATTGAGCTCGCGCTGGATCCGGTCAGCTTGTTGGGGAATACTACGCAAACTTTCACCGAACAACTGCGACCATTCCATAATAGTATCGAGCGTCTCTTGAGGGATAGTCTTGAGCAAACCGGAGGCATCTCTGTTGAATGCATGCTGCAATGGCAGCATGACATGGGCGTACCACTCCGGCCCCGTGGTAGTCGATACTGCAGCGTGTGGAAGCCAGATACTCCTATCCAGGGAAACGCAATGCCAGTATAATAGCTACACAAAGAATTTCAATTTTGCACCGTTCTGTCTATGGATTGACAATCCAAAACCGCTCTGTCAAGTTTATGATGTTAAACTTGTTCCGGAACTCCATCGTCTGATTCACTTAACATACCGCTTTGCTTCAATTCATGGCCTGCCGACATTTCATTACGGTCTGCGAATAAATGAAAGATTATTAACTTTTATTTATCAAAAACTTAAAAACTACCACATTTTAACTCACGTTCGATTCACCCCCGACCCCGGTACCGAAAAGCCGCCTGGAATTATTAAAAGAGTATTATCCATCGGGTAATTTCTTGATGACTACTGCGGTCAGATCATCCTGCTGTCGGGTTCCTTTGGCAAAACTCAGCAAGTCACGGTGAACGCATTCGATAATGGCGGCGGCTGACAGCCCGGCATGACGTAACACATTTTCACAGATTCGATCTGTGCCAAAAGAGTTTCCTGACTGGTCCTCCCATTCAAAAAAACCGTCGGTAAAGGCAATTAAAATATCGCCTGAATTGAATGAAATTGTTTGCCATTGTTCGTAGCGATTGTCTGCAATGATTCCCAAAGGCAAACCGGTGACAGGCAAGGTCTCGATACGGCTTTCTGCAACCCGCAGAATAAAAACCGGGCCGTGACCTGCCGATAAAAAACTTAGAGTATTGCGTTCCGCACTCAGGCGACCTATAAAAGCGGTAATGAACCGGTCGCTAGGAATATGCCGGCAAATGAGTTGGTTGATTTGGGTTAAACTTGAACGATAGTCCGCTGCCCACGAAAATACAGCGCGCTGCAAAGCCCAGCATTCCGCCGCCAACAGTGCCGGACCAATCCCGTGACCCGAAACATCGGCCAACATAAGTATTAAATGGTCGTGATCCAGTACGTGAAAATCGAAAAAATCGCCACCGGTTTCTTCTGCGGATTGACTCCACCCGGCCACATCGTAACCGGCAATCATTGGTGCGGAAGCCGGCAAGAGACTTCTTTGAATCTCTTTGGCAATGGCCAGCTCCTGTTGCAGACGTTTACGTTCAACGAACTCTTCCATTAACGCCTGCCGGTGAATTGCCATGCCGCATTGGCCGGACAGGGCTTCCAATAAAAACTCATCCCATTCTCCGAAGGCACCGTCTGTTTTATTGAGCACTTCTAACACGCCCAACACATTTTTCTGGTCGCCAAATAACGGTGCAGCCAAAATATTGCGTGTTTTAAAGCCGGTCAACCGATCAATAGAAGTATTAAAACGAGGGTCCTGATAGGCATCGACCACGTTAACAAGCCTACCGCTGTTAAAACAATTGCCCGCAACGCCGGAATCGGCAGGTAGGCGTAGCTTTTCGAGGCGGTCGGAAACCAGGCTGTATAGTTCGTTGGTATTTCTTTCATAAACGAAAACCGTGGCCCGCTCGCAGTTCAGTACTGTAACAGCGGCTTTCTCAATTTGCTTGAGCAGCGCTTGCAAGTCCTGGCTTAAGGCAAGATGGCGAGATATATCCAATACTTCTAAAAGATCACCGATTTGTCCGGTGTATTTTTTCATTTTTTCAGGCTCGGAAGTTACGCGTCAGCCAGTTTCCGGAGCGTAACGCTATTTTTGCCTTAAGGCAATTGGCTTTTACCTGTTAAACCAAGTAAAACGGCACAGACTAAACAACTAATGACTCATCTCAAATAAGACAATACACCTAACCTACAAATATACTTTTTATATATTTAACACTGTCATGATTGGGAGAGAGCATGGTAGTTTGGGGTGAATGTGCGAACCCCAACATTTGCCGCTTCGATGTGTTGGGATTCCTGCCCCTCAACCTAGTACTCAGCCAATTTAGATTTGACGGATGTAATAAAGACCTACGAGGTTTTAAAAACCTCGTAGGTCTTTCGATGAATTGAAAAACTTTACCCGACATAATCAAGCTGACTGAGTACTAGGTTCTGTTACGTTTCATCTCAACCATAAAAGTGCCGAGGAAAACGATAGCCTCCCCCTGTAATTAATAGCCTTTTTCTCATATCTCGTAGCAATTCTGCGATAGTGTTTGAGCTTGCCGAACAGGCCTTCGACGGCATGCCGCTCTTTATAATGCCAATGATCACATTCAATTTCTGTTTTCCGGTTGGATTTTAGTGGGATAATCGCTTTTATTCCCCAACTTTCCAGTCATTCTCGCAATGTGTTTGTGTCGTAGACCTGGTCCGCCAAGACGGCTGAGGCATTAACGTTTTCCAGCAAGGGTATCGCTTGCTGGCATTCGGCTTTCTGGCCGCCTTTCAGAATGAATGTGATCGGCCTGCCCAAAGCATCGCAGAGCGCGTGGATCTTACAGCTAAACCCTCCCTTGGAACGCCCCAGCGCCTCCTTATCGGCAGAGCTATTTGCCGCCCCGGCCGCGCAGGTGTGCGCCCTCACCACCGATCCATCTATAGAAACATCTTGTAAATCAGACGCTTCAGAAAAATGACCGAAGAGCTTCTCCCAGGCGCCCTTGGCGCAGCAGCGTGAAAAACGCTTGAAGATGCTATTCCACTTGCCCTGCGTGGGCGGCAAAACCCGCCGCTGCGATCCCGAACGTAATATCCACAAGCAGGCGCTAATAAATTGCCTGCAAGGGTCTAGCCGCCAATATGAATGCCGGTCAACTTCTTTAACTTTGCTAATAGCCGCACCCACTCTTCATCACTTAATTCTATCCGGTTCATTCTATACAAAATGATCAATTCTACCTGATCGGTAAAACGTCAACAGAACCTAGGGGTTGCCATGATTTAGAGAATTCAAACCGGGAAAACAGATTACGCATTTAGGTAAGTTTTGTCGCTTTTTGGCTTGACAAGACCCGGGTACTTCTATAATGTCAAAATCATGTTGTTGCTATAAAAATGGAGAGAATCTTTTACTCCTGCTAATAAACTGACATACAACAGAATAAGGAGGCGGATATGGCACCGAACCGTTCACTTCATGTGGCATTCGTCAACTTCAGCAGACTATTCATAGGAGTATTTCTAGGTGGATGGTTCACGCTTGGCTGGGCTCAGGATGACACTATCCGGCGAGTGCGCCATGATGCTGTGGCTGATGCGCAAACCTCTCAGAAGGCGCCTATCGAGCGACCCGAGCAGAAAAAAACCGCTCACGACCGCATGGATGACTTTTCCGCGCCTAATGCCGCTCCTTCTTCGCCGGTTTTCGAAGATCAACCGAAGGAAGGCAAAATCTCAGGTTTCGATTTCTACAGGGATCCATTGAATGCCGACAAGCCGTTACAGACCCCTGTATCTATTATGGAAAAGGAGATTGATAATAAAGCCGCGGTGATGGCGGCTCAGCGAAAATTGCTGGAGCGCCGCTATAATCTTACCCCCAAATTTGACCCGGAGGCCAAGATGTCACGGGGCAAGCCGCTGATAGTGGGGCCTTCCGCCCGGCTATCCGGCGACCTGAGCTGGGATGGGCTCGCCTCGCTCACTCCTGAAGAAATAAAGCAGCGGGGCATTTTCCCCTATCCTTCTCTGCCGCATCCGCTGCAATCAAATGGCGGTCAGGTCTTTCCCAAAATGCAGATTAAGATGTTTCCCCGGCTCGAGCGCTTCGATGTGGACTTTGATTTGCCGGAAGCGTTCCTGCCTGAGTTTCCACCGGCCATATTTCTTAGCAATCGTCCGGAACTCGGTGACGTATCGCGCGGAGAGGTGATTTCAATCAATAACTATTACCGCCTCTTCAAGGATATCTTGACGCCTGTGCAGCTTGATGGACTTAGAATGTTGCTAACGCCGTTCCCGCAAGAGGAATTCAACCCTACCGATGATCGCAAGAGCCGCGAACCGAGCCTGGGGGTTACCTGCTTCGATTGCCACGTTAATGGACATACCACCGGGCAGTTTCACCTGAACCCCGACGATCGGCCTCAGGAACGGCGCTTTCGTCTTGACACCACCAGTCTGCGGGGCGTATTTAACCAGCAAATTCACGGTTCCAAGCGCAGCCTTCGCTCCATCGAAGACTTCACCGAGTTTGAACAGCGCACTGCTTATTTCAACGGCGACCCCATCCATGCCATGAAGAAGGGCATGAATATTCTGGACCGGATTCCAGTCAGTCACATGGCGCAGTTGCAAAACATGCTTGATTTCCCTCCGGCGCCTAAGCTAAATCCCATGACTAGCCGGCTCGATGCAGCCCAGTCAAGCGATAGTGAATTGCGAGGCGAAAAGGTTTTCTTCGGCAAGGGTCAGTGCAGCAACTGCCATACCCCGCCGTCCTATCTTGACCATCAGCTGCACGACCTGCATCTTGAGCGTTTTCTGAAAGACGAGCCCGGCGATGGCCCTATCAAGACGTTTACTTTACGCGGCATCAAGGATAGTCCGCCTTATCTGCATGACGGCCGGGCGTTCACGCTTGAAGATACTGTGGAGTTTTTTAATCTTGTGATGCAGCTTAAACTTACGGCTCAGGAGAAGCAGGATCTCGTCGCTTTCATGCGTCAACTGTAGCTCAGAACTCAGGTCATGTCTGTTTATGAAAGGAGAAAGCCATGCTATCTTTCTTGCAGTCTGCTTCCGGCTTAACCCTTATTCTTGCCTCTGCCGGCCTGCCGGGAGCTTATACGCTGGCGGCTGACAGTACCGTGCAGCCGCAAGGCAAGGAAAAGACGTTTAAAACCCAGGTGCTTGAGGCAGGAGCTGCCCTATTACAATCCGATTCACCGTTGGAGCCCATGAATATTTATCTGGATGGTTTTCATGCCGCCAAGGAAGATCCGTCTCATCAAATGGAGGCACATCATTTTTGTCGCCAGGTAAACGAGGATTTCGCGCAGTGTGTCCTGTTCGACGACAATACCCGCCAGGCGAACCTGATCGGCATTGAATATATTATTTCGGAAACGCTGTTCGACTCCTTGCCTCTGAAAGAGAAAAAATACTGGCATCCGCATAATTTCGAAATTCTGTCCGGCCAGCTCATTGCGCCTGGTATTCCTGAAATGGCGGAAAAAGAACTGATGAAGGGCAAGATGAACAGCTACGGCAAGACGTGGCATGTGTGGAATTCCGCTCCGTTTGGAAAAACTGGCGATAAGCTTCCGCTGGGTGTTCCTGTGCTTGAGTGGTCTTTTAATTATGACGGCGAGGCATTGCCCGGCCTGATTGAACAGCGCGATCAGAAGCAGGGCGCCAGTACCGGCGACAAACGTCGTGAACGCGCTGGATTAACGCCTTTGGCCAAGCCTCAGATGGGCGTCAATGCTCTCAAGGGTAAATTCCCAAGACCAACAACCCCTCTTCCCGGGGTGATGGATAAAAAGGCCGAGGAGATGAAATAGCTTGCTCCGTAAATTATTCAAGCCAGCCTTGTGACGTTTTAACTTCCGTTCGCCCGAGCCCTGTCGAAAGGCTTATGTGCTTAGACTTACTCAGCACGAACGGTTCAAACATTAAAGGGCCGGATCAATAGCGGCGGCCTAAACTCCGGCCGCCGTTTAATGTAAAGCCTTGCGCTTTTAGCCGGTATCAGGCTTTTTGCCACGCTTCAAAGCCACCGGCCATCGACAGGACATTGGTATATCCTAGCTGTTGCAGCGTCTGCGAGGCCAATGCCGAACGCCCGCCGGTGCGGCAATAAATCAGCAGCGCTTTCGATTTGTCTGCCAGCTCAGGCATGCCGCCGATTTTAAATTCCAGTACGCCGCGCGGTAAAAGCAACGCATTATCCACATGACTGGCCGCGTATTCGCTTTCTTCGCGGACATCGACAAGAACAATATGGCCTTCCGCCAGCAGTTGTTTAGCAGTGGCCACAGGCACTTCAGTAATGTGTTGTTTGGCTTCGGCGACCAAATCTTGGGGACTGAGGTCATGGCGGACGGGACGCTTGGCCTCAATGGCAACCACCGCCTCCTGACGTTCATTTTCTTCCAGTCCGCAACGCCGGTTAGCGGGCACGGCTTCGTCAATCAGCCGGGGTTTGGGTAAGTTTAGCTGAGCCATGATCTCGATGAATTGCTCACGTGATTTTCCGGCCAGGCGCGGGTTGGTGGTGCGCTCCTGCCTGATGCTGCTGACCCAGTGCTGCTGATAATCGTGCCCTGGATAAACCAATGTCTCATCCGGCAAGGTAAACAAACGCTGGGTAATGCCGTCATATTGGGCGGCCGCATCGCCTCCCTGGAAATCAGTTCGACCACAGCCGCCGATCAATAACGAATCGCCGGTAAAGACTCGGTCGCGCCATAAAAATGATAGACTGCCGCGGGTATGGCCGGGGGTGGCAATGACCTTAATCTGTTCTCCGCCAAATTCAAACACATCGCCATCCTGGATTTGAATATCCGCCGTTTCGGCTCCGCATAATTGACTGACCGCTGTGGCTGCGCCCAAGCGTTGGCGCAGCAAGCCGCTGGCGGTGATATGGTCGGCATGCACATGGGTTTCCAGGGTATATTTCAAGCGCAAGCCCTGATCTTCCAGCAGGGCGATATAAGCATCGAGTTGAGTATTGACGGGATCAATTAACACGGCCTCTTTACTGACTGGATCAGCAATTAAATAGGTGTAAGTCCAGGTTTCTGGGTCAAATAGTTGTTTGAATATCATGGTGGTTTCTCCGGGTGTGGTTCTAGTTGTGATTTAAGATAAGCTCTTGATCACTTGTCTATAGCTATCAGCAAAATTTGCGCCAACTACTTGGCTTAATGATCTGTTAGGGTTTTATTGGCCTTTAAACTTTAGATTAAGCGATAGTATCGTATTTCTTTGTGTTACTGATGGTTCATTAAGCCATCATTTTATTGTCATAAGACATCGATGAAACATCAGTAACGAATTTGAGTTTAATTTTCAACGGCCTGAGCGGATACCGCAATAAATAACGCGGCAGGTAAAAGTAAGTTTAATCGATTTATAAGTTGTACCTGTGACTGAAAAAATGCCAGCGGATAATGTAGCTGGGGGATTCCGCTGGCTCAGTGTGTGCCTGAAAAAGCGCACAAGGGGGAACTTTTAGTTTTGCTCGGGCATTTACTGAATGATGACAATATAGGTGGCGCCAGCCAGGACATGTTGATGTTCAGTCTGTCCAGTCTCCGCCTGATCGGGGTACTGCCGTAACACAGCTATAGCCAATACCATGCCAGATCTATAATTTTTAGAGGTTCCCTCATATTATTGTTTTATATTAAAAATAGTTTTCTATAAATAGTATTTGCTTTCGCTTTATTGTTTCATGTATTGTTTCGTTGAAACAATAATAAGTTTCAATAAGACAGGTATGAGGTACATGAAACAAATACATTCAGCCGCCGAAAATTTCTCCATTTGGTTAACCCGATTTGATAGCGCTGATATAGTTAATAAACTGATCACTCTTTGCGATTCAGCCCTCTTTTATAGTATAGATTGCAATCAACAGCTTCTTTATTGGAGCCGCGGACTGGAAAAGCTGACGGGGCTCAGGTGCGAGGAACTGATAGGCAAGCCTTGTTTAGAAGCCTATAGGATTACCAATACCGGAGAAAACAGGGGCGAGCCGATAACCTTGGTAAAAGCGGATGGCAATCCTATTCGTGTTAATAAACGGAGTTTGGTTTTACGCAATAAAGACGGGGCTTTTGCGGGCGGCATAGGTTTGCTGCTGTCTGCGCCGGAACAGCCTGAAAGGATTCGGGAAACGAAAAGGCCGAACGTCGGCAAGCAGAATTTTCACGGCATTATCAGCCGTTGCCCGGCCATGCAGGCAGTCTTTCAGATTATTGAAAATGCCGCAGAAACAGAAGCCACGGTGCTGGTAAGGGGAGAAAGCGGAGCCGGTAAGGAACTGGTCGCGAAAGCAATTCACGATCTTAGCGCTCGTCATAGCGCGCCTTTTCTGGCCGTCAATTGCGCGGCTTTGTCCGGCAACCTACTGGAAAGTGAATTATTCGGCCATGTGCGCGGCGCTTTTACCGGGGCGGTTAAAGATCATAAAGGACTGTTTCAACGTGCGCATGGAGGAACATTGTTCCTGGATGAAGTGGCTGAACTTCCGCTGGAATTGCAGGCCAAGCTGCTCAGGGTGATACAGGAAAGAAACTATATTCCCGTTGGCGGCGAACGGCCTGTTGATGCCGATGTCCGCATTGTAGCCGCAACGCATCGCTCATTACGCGAAGAAGTGAAAAGCGGGCATTTCCGTGAGGACTTGATGTACCGGTTAAGGGTTGTACCTCTCTTTATCCCGCCATTACGTGAGCGCCGGGAAGATATCAGCTTGTTGATATGGCATTTTATCAATCGGCATAATGCTGAAAATTTCAGAAAAATTGAAAAAATTGAACCTCAAGCCATGCGGATTTTGCTGGATTATCAATGGCCGGGAAATATCAGGGAACTGCATAATGTTGTGGAATATGCTTTTGCGGTAGGGCGCGGCCCAACCTTGCGCTTATCTGAACTGCCTCCCGAGTTTAGAGAGCCGCGTACAATTGCCGCCCAACCCGAAAAATTCAAGCCATCGATGCGAAGTTCACCCTTGTCGGCAGAGGAAGAAACAGCGGCAATCCGCGTGGCGCTGGAGCAAAGCAATGGCGCAATAACATCAGCCGCGCATTCGCTGGGCATGAGCCGGGCTACTTTCTGGCGTAAACGCAAATTGTATGGGGTATGAGATTTTATAAGAGAGTGCGCTGCTATCACGAGGGAAACACTAAGCTCGAATAATTTAGCCAAGGCTAATGGCTGATCTTACAGTTGAAAGGCTTGACAATGGCATCAGACCAGCATCAGGAGCTGGAATGATAGCCTTCTTCTTCGCGCACCTTGCCGCGAAAAACTATGTACTGATAGGCATTATAACCGAGCATCAGCGGAATCAGCATGCCAATGCCGGTGAGCATGAAGACCAGCGTTTTGGGGGAAGCGGCTGCCTCTGCGAGCGTGATCGTGGTTGGAATAATATAAGGGTAGAGGCTGACGGCAAGACCGATAAAGGAAAAGAAGAAGATTCCCAGACTCCAAAAAAAGGGCGCCCGCTCATGGCGCTTTTGAAGACTTCGCATGAGCATCAGAAAAGAAAAAAAAGCGGCCGCAGGCAATAAGGCGATGTAAATGAAATTCGGCCATGCAAACCAGCGCGCGGCAACATAGGCGTGCCGCAGCGGCGTCCATATCGAGATGCCCGTGGCCGCAAGCAACATCAGGCAGGCCGCGATCATGGCATGCCGGTAATTGCGTGTCTGGATTTCGCCCTCGGTCTTGATGATGAGATAGGTAGCGCCCAATAGCGCATAGCCAAACACGGCTCCTGCTGCGACCAGCAGGGAAAACGGCGTGAGCCAGTCCCACGCTTGTCCTGCGTAACTTCGACCATTCATGGGAATGCCGCCGATAAAGCCGCCCAGGATAAACCCTTGAGCCACTGTGGACATGAGGCTTCCGAGGCCGAAAGCTACATTCCACGGCACTTTATTATCTGCGTTCTCGCGAAACCCAAAGGCCATGCCCCGAAAAATCAAGCCAAAGATCATCAACAGCAGCGGCAGGTAAAACGCATGCAACATTACGCCGTAGGCTAACGGAAAAGCGCCGAATAACGCACCGCCCAGGATGACCAGCCAAGTCTCGTTGGCATCCCAGATATAACCCAGACTGGTCATCATAATACTGCGGTTGCGCTCGTCTTTTGCGAACAGGGAGAGCATGCCGACACCCAGGTCGAAGCCATCCAGCATCACATAAAGCACCAGCACCAGCCCGAGCAGAAAGAACCAGATATTGGCAAGAAACAGATGGAGGTCTTGCACGGCTCAGTCTCCTGCTAACGGCTGCCGGTCTTCAAGTGCAGGGCCTGCGCCTGCCGGAGAGGGGGAATGTTTTTCCGGCTCCGGCAAGGGACTGGTCAAATCCGGCCCCTGGCTGATAATGCGCCGGGCGAAGAATAGATAGCCGAACAGCAGCAGTCCATAGATGAGCGCGTAACCGGCCAGTGAAGTCACTACCAATCCTGACGGCAGGGACGTGGCGGCATCTTCGGTGCGCATCATGCCATATACTATCCACGGCTGGCGTCCTACCTCGCGCGTGATCCAGCCGGCTTCGACGGCAATATAGCCTAACGGCGCGGAAAATACCCAGGCTTTCAGTAAAGCGCGCTGCCGGTCAAGATACGGTAAGGCCAAATGTCCTTTCATAAATGCCCAGGCGCTCCATAGCATGAGGAACAGCAGGGAGAAGCCGATGATTATCATTAGACGGAAGGCATAGAACGGAAGCGCCACCGGCGGCTGATTTTCCTTAGGTATATCACGCAGCCCCGTGACCTTGCCGGTGAGTGAGCGGGTAGTGAGCAGGCTCAGTCCATAAGGGATTTCAACAGTCCACGTATTGACCTGTTTTTCCCGGTCGGGCCAGGCGAGCGCCGCCCACGGCGCGCCTTGGCCGGGCAGGTTGGTTTGCCAGTGCCCTTCCATAGCCGCCAGTTTTGCGGGCTGATGCCGGGCTACCACATCGCCGGAAAGATCTCCTAAAACAATCTGCAGGGGAGCGGCCACAATGCCGCTGAGCAAAGCCAGCCTGAACGAGACCAGGTAAAAGTCACGAAGACGGTTTTTTAAAAGATACCAGGCGCTGATGCCGCCGATAAGAAATAAAGTGGTCTCGACGCTTGCAACCCACATGTGCGCTATCGAAGTGAAGGCGCTGGGATTGAAAATGGCTGCCGAATAACTGTCCACGATCATCCGGCCGTTTTCCAGGTGCACGCCGGCTGGCGTTTGCATCCAGGCATTCGCAGCCATGATCCAGAATGCAGACAATGAGGCTCCGAATGCCACCATGCCGGTGGCGAATAAATGCACGCCGGACGAGACACGATCCCAGCCGAACAACATGATGCCCAGGAAGCCTGCTTCCAGCATGAAGGCCATAGCTGCTTCAAAGCCCAGAATATTCCCGAAAAAATCGCCGTTCTGTATGGAAAACGGCGCCCAATTGGTGCCGAACTGGAATTCCAGCGGTATGCCGGTCACCACCCCCACGCCAAAATTGAGCAGGAACAACCGGCTCCAAAATCGGGCATGACGGTAATAAATCTCTTTGCCGGTCTTGAACCAGAGGATTTCGATAATCAGCAAAAACAGGCTGAGGCCGATGGAGAGCACCGGCCAGATGATATGAATTATCGTCGTCAGCGCAAACTGCAGACGGGATAGAAATAGGGAGTCAAGGAAAATGTCCATCGTACCTCCTTTCGCCCGCCGCGGCATTCCTGTCTGTGGCTAATGGCGTTTGCTAAGAATTATTACAAAAAACAATGATGGGAACATCCGGCAATAATAAAACTGCACCTGATTAGCAAGATACTTCATCTAGCGCCAAAAAGTTCGTCCTTCCGGCAAGGAAGCCGGACCAATCCGCCCTGAGCGGATTGGCATTTACCCCGTTGGAGTGCGAGGCAGGAGAGCTCCGCATGAATCCAGGGTCATGGATAGTTTGTGCCAAACGCCCTGCCGCTCGATTTAGGCACCATGCCAAGCCATCTATTCACATCCATGTGACTGGATACCGGCATCCATGCCGGTATGACGGTGTTGGCTGAGGTTCCTTGCTAATCAGGAAACTGCAAGCCCTTTTTATAGCGAATCAGGCCTTTTTAAAACGGGTTAAACTCGAAATAATTAACTTCAACTATCCGGCTTTTTGCTTTAAAGTCAAGCTTAATTCTTCATTGATAATTACGTCAGCGCTTTTTGTGTGCAAGCCTGTCCTGGATTTCAAAAATTCCCATACCCGCTAGCATAGAAGCTACGAAAATCACCGGCTTGCTGCCGCCGCTAATTATAGAAACCAATGCCGGGCCCGGACAGTAACCGGCCAAACCCCAGCCGACACCAAAAACCAGGGCGCCTCCTATCAGGCGCAGGTCAACCTGACGTGCCGTCGGCAAGCGCATTAAGTCCCCGAGCAGGGCTTTAGGACGCTTAGCGGCAATGTGAAAAGCGATTAGCCCCACAAGAATGGCGCCGATCATCACTAATGCCAGGGACATATCCCATGCACCCGCGAGATCAAGAAAGCCGATTACTTTGGCGGGATTGGTCATGCCGGAAATGATCAGGCCAACTCCAAACATAAGGCCGCTAATAAAAGCAATCAATAGTTGCATAATTTCTCCTTAAGAATTTCTGAATAAGTGTGTCTGCACATGGTTCGACAGGCTCACCACGAACGGATTCGACACCGCTCTCCTGAGTGTAATCGAAGGGGCTCTCCTGAGCACAGACGAAGGGCTCACCACGAACGGAAATAGACACCGCTCTCCTGAGCAGTGTCGACAGGTTCACCGCGAACAGAGTCAGCATCGCTCTCTTGAGCATAAGCGGAAGGCTCACCGTGAACGGAAGCCACCCAAACCGTTCGTCCTGAGCCCTTCGATAAACTCAGGAGAGCCTTGTCGAAGGAAGCCTGTCGAAGGAATGGGAATGCTCAAGGATTCTTAACTGATCAGGTGGCGCACAATAAATACTGTAAGAAAGCCCGCCGCCATAAAGACGGCCGTAGCCGCAAACGAGCGCGGCGACAAACGTGACAGTCCGCACACGCCATGGCCGCTCGTACAGCCTGAGCCATACCGTGTGCCGAGCCCGACCAGCAAACCTGCTGCTATTAACACCGAGCTGTCTGCGTCAATCCGGGCTTTGGGCAAGGCTGCGAACAGGCTGAAAGCCAGAGGAGCCAGCACCAAGCCAAGGACAAACGCAATGCGCCATTTAACATCTCCACTAACAGGGCGAAACAGGCCTCCCACGATACCGCTAATGCCTGCAATTTTTCCATTAAATAAAAGCAGTACCGCTGTGGCAAGGCCAATCAATAAGCCGCCAGTCAATGAAGGCCAGGGCGTAAAGTTTATCCAGTCAATTGTCATGTCTTTTCTCCTCTATCTTTTTTAAACTGCCGATCTAAAATCAGGGGATTTTGATGGTTAAGCGGCCGTGTTAAAGTCTATGATAAACGAAGTACCCTGGCTTTGATCCACAGTCATGATTCCCTCGAGTTGATCGGCGGTCAACCTGGCCACCAATTGCAGGCCCAGCGATGTGCATTGGTTGATATCCAGTACCGCAGGAATTCCGACGCCATCATCAGAGAGCACGAGTCTGAACGCATTCTGATCGCGCGTAAAGCGGATGTCGATGTGGCCGTGTTGACCATTGGGAAAGGCATGTTTTAAGGCGTTGGATAAGAGTTCATTAATGATAAGTCCACAGGGAATTGCCGTATCCATATCGAGAAACACATCGTTGATCGCGATATTTATCTTGATCTGGCTTGGCTGGATGCCGAAGCCATAGAGCAGGGAATCGGTTAAACTCCCCACATATTCACAAAAATCAATCTTCGCCAAATCCTTCGATTGATAAAGCTTCTCGTGTAATAACGCCATGGCCTTAATGCGGTCAGCGCTCTGTTTGAGCAGATTGAAGGCTTCTTTATTTTTGACATGCCGGGCCTGGAGGCTAATCAGGCTGGATACGACTTGCAGGTTGTTCTTGACCCGGTGATAAACTTCCTTAAGCAAGACTTCCTTTTCGTTAAAGGCTTCCTGAAGCTTATCCTGGGCAACTCGACGGTCGGTAATATCACGATTAGTCCCCACTACCCAGATCGCCTGTCCCTGCGCATCGGTGCGTACTGTTTCCACCGCGTGGATATAGCGGCAGGTCTCATCGTTAGCGCGCCGAATGCGAAAGGTGCGGGAGCTTTGCCCTTGCCGGCGCACGGTGTCTTGCAAGATTTGCTCTTGCCGGGGCAAATCCTCCGGAAAGACAGCCCCGCTCCAGGTGGAGTAATCAATAAGCCCGTCGCTAGTCGGGGCGATGCCGTAAATCTGAAACATCATGGCATCCCAGCGGATCTGGTGGGTGATAATATTCCATTCCCAAATACCTATATTTGTGGCTTCCGTAGCTAAACGCATGCGGAACTGGCTCTCGAGCAGCGCCTCTTCCGCCAGTTTGCGTTCGGTGATGTCTGAACGCAGGGCGATATATTGAGTGACTTTTCCATTGCTGTCCAAAAAGGGAACAATAGTGGTCAATACCCAATAGAGATGGCCTCTTTTGGCGCGATTGCAAATTTCACCATGCCAGACGTGGCCTGAGGAGATAATTCGAAACAGGGCGGTAAAGAATTCAGTGGGATGCAACCCTGAATTTATTAAACGATGGTTTTGGCCGAGTAATTCGTGCTGTGCATATCCGCTAATCTGGCAGAATTTATCATTAACATAGGTAATTGTTCCGCGTATATCGGTCGTGGCGACAATGGCGTGTTGATCAAGCGCATACTTCTGGTATTGTAATTCGGCTAATGCAGCTTTTGCCCGGCTTTCGCTTTTTTCCAGATTAATTTGTATCAGTTTGTTATCGGTAATATCGCTGCCGGAGCCAATATAGCCGGCAAAAACACCCTGCTCATTCATGCGGGGCACTCCGGAATCAGTTACCCATCGGTATTCCCCATCATACCGCTTGAGCCGGTACTCCATTTTAAAAGGTTGGAGATCGCTGAAACTCGTTAAATAAATATGCAGGCAGTATTGGAGATCTTCCGGATGCACGCCATCAATCCAGCCATTTCCTTGTTCTTGTTCCATAGTATGACCAGTAAATTCGAGCAAGGTCTTGTTGAACCAGTAACACTGATTGTCGGTTCCGGACAGCCAAATGAAGACGGGCGCCGCATCGGCAATAATGTGGAAACGTTGTTCCGATTCCAGCAATTCCCATTCCCGGTGCTTACGCGCAGTGATGTCCTGCACCGTACCAATCAAGCGTAAAAATTCCCCATTCGGTTTCTTTTCGAGTTGGCAATTGCCCAGTAACCAGCGATGTTCTCCCTTTATAGTACGGGTTCGAAATTCAAGTTCTGACGGTTCTTTACCGGCAAGATAGCCCTCGACCCAGGCTTGCTTTAAGTTGCGATCGTCCTGATGTATCAGGGCGAGGAATTGGTCCCATTCCAAAGGCTCATCGTTATGAATGGATAGGCCGTATATCCGTAAGGCTTCTTTGCTGCAAACGATGTTCCCTGTTTTTATATCCATCATCCAACTTCCAACATGCGCAACGGCTTGTGAGTCTGCCAGCAGACGCTCTTTTTCCTTTAGGGTGTGTTCTATAGCCTTGCGCTCACTAATGTCGATAGTAATGCCCCGGTACTGTAGCAATTCACCTTGATCATTCAGCACAGGTTGTCCTCGCGACATTAACCAGCGCTGCTTGCCGTCAATGTCTTGAATTACTCGCCACTCCAGCCTCAATTCGGAATGGTTCTTTAAAGCGTATTTAATGCTTTTTTCAACAGTGGCGCGATGGTCATTATGGATTGTGCTTAACCAAACGTCGTAGCAGGCCTCACAACTGTTGGGTTCTAAGCCGTATAAACACCATAAGGTATCAGTCCATATAGTTTGATTCGTGGCAGTATTCCATTCCCATATCCCGGCATTGGCCGCATCAAGCGCTTGCTTTAAAATATGCTGCTGGTTTTCCCGCTCAAGATCGGCTATACGGCTTATCTTATCCATTGCTTGATAATACCGGTCAAATATCCAACTGAACATCAACCCCATGAAAACAAATGTAATCAGTGACAGGAGATCATTAGTACCGTCAATCACCCAGGTAAAATGCGGTTCAAAAAATAAATACATGCCCAGCAGGGCGGCAATAAAGGTAGCCAGTATACCGCCCGCTAAACCGCCGATTGCCGCGCTAAAAAAAGCAGCAGGATAAAATAATATCCATGTCCTTGGGCTTAATATTGGCCAGAATAGCCACTGCAAAGAACAAGCCAGAAGCGGAATCAAGACTGACAAAAGCAACTTGGGAGGGGAAACAATTTGAAAACGCATAGTGTGCTGGGGGATAGAAATAAGAGATTGAATAATGACAGACTTTTAAAAACGCTCCTGATTATTAGCAAAGAACTTCAGCAAACTCCAAAGCCGTCGTGCCGGAAAGTAGTGCCGGAACCCAGAGGTCAGGGAGGGCAACCCAAACACATCGCAGTGGACTGGATTGCTCACTGCCTCCTTGCGGGTCGGGATTCCCTCGGGGCGGCGCACGTCCCAATTCGCTCGCGACGAATGAGTCCGGCATTCCCGGCCGGTATGGCGATTTAGCTGAGACATATTGCTAATAAGACTGACTTACTCATTGTTTTCTAAGGAAGCGCTGAACAAATCGATTTCGCTCATGGTTCGACAGGCTCACCACGAACGGATTCGACACCGCTCTCCTGAGTGTAATCGAAGGGGCTCTCCTGAGCACAGATGAAGGGCTCACCACGAACGGGTTTGACACCGCTCTCCTGAGCGTAGCCAAAGGGCTCACTGCGAACGGAATCAACGGCACTCTCCTGAGCATAGGCTAAGGATTACCGTTCGTCCTGAGCCCTTCGATAAACTCAGGAGAGCCTTGTCGAAGGATTTAATCAGCGCCTCCCTAACAAAAGCGCTTTCATGGCTGCCGGCTGAAAATCGGTCTCGAGTTGGCTGGCTGAAGCTGGCTTGCTAAAGAGATAGCCCTGCAACCTATCGCTTTGCTGGTTTTGAAGAAAGGCCATCTGTGCTTCAGTTTCCACACCTTCGGCGGTAACTTCCAATTCAAGTTCATGGGCAAGGGCAATCACTGCCCGCACCAATGCCATACTGCCTTTATCGCTGGGTATGTTCTGCACAAACGAACGATCAATCTTGACGCTGTGCACTGGAAATTGCCGAAGGTAGGTTAAACTGGAATAGCCGGTGCCGAAATCATCAATGCTGAGCCGCACGCCCAGTTCATGCAATTGATGTAACACGTTGAGAGTCCGCTCCGGATCTTCCATTACCGCTGACTCGGTAATTTCAAGTTCCAGGCAAGAAGGGTCCAGGCCAGTTTCTGCCAGCACTTCTTTAATCGCTTGAAACAAATCGGTTTCAAGAAATTGACGAGCGGACACGTTCACGGCAACCTGGGTAAACAAGCTATCGTGCTCTTCCTGCCAGACTTTGGCTTGCAAACACGCCGTGCGCAATACCCAAAGACCGATCGGGACGATCAGCCCCGTTTCTTCCGCTACCGCAATAAACCGGTCCGGATAAACCAGGCCCCATTCGGGATGCTGCCAGCGCACCAGAGCCTCGACGCTGACCGTGCGACCCGTGGCTGCCTCAATTTGGGGCTGATAGTGAAGCCTGAGCTCATGATGAGTTAATGCGTACCGCAATCCTCTTTCAATGGTCATGCGCTCCAGTGACCGCTCTGTCATGGCCAGGGTATAAAACTGGTAGTTGTTCTTGCCGCGCTCTTTCGCTAAATACATCGCCGAATCCGCGTTCATCATCAGCGTTTGGCCGTTTTCACCATCATCTGGAAAAATGCTGATCCCGATACTGGCGGTAATAACAATATCGTTGCCCTCGAGACTGAATGGTTGGGTAAGTAGCTCAATGGTCTTCTGGGCAATGCGCGCGACATTATCAATATCATCGATATCGCCCAACAGCACGATGAACTCATCGCCACCCAAGCGGGCCAGCGTATCATTAGTGCGAACCGAAATTTTTAACCGGTCCCCCACCGCTTCCAGCAATAAATCGCCTATCCGGTGTCCTAAGGTATCATTGATTAACTTAAAGCGATCCAGATCGAGAAACATGAGCGCCAGTTTATTGTCATGGCGCCGGCTGGAAGACAATGCATCGGAGAGCCGTGTATGAAATTGCTGACGATTTAACAGACCGGTTAAAGGGTCGTGGTTAGCAATATAGATTAATTGCTGCTCCATATATTTACGTTCAGTGATGTCTTGAATCTGGATAATGAAATATTGCGGCTCGCCGGCCGTGTTACGCACCAAAGAACCGCTTAACAATGCCCAAACCGGCTTGCCCGCGGTTTTGTGAATGCATTCCACCTCGAATTGAAATGATGCCAACGCATCGGATATTAATTGACGCAGATGGTAATTCAGCAATACATTGCTTTCGCCGTCCTGAGTGAGCTTGTGGAGATTCATGGTCAGCAATTCTTTCTCGGAGTAGCCGAAGATCTGGGAAAGTGAACTGTTAACTTGTAAAAACCGGCCATCAATAGCTAGCAGGGTCATGCCGATAGCGGCCAGATCAAAGGCGCTGTGAAAGCGCTCTTCGCTGTCGCGCAATAAATTTTCAATCTGGCAGCGCTGAGTGATGTCACGGAATACCAGGACGGCTCCCAGCAAGGCTCCTTTATCATCCAGGATTGGGGCGGCGCCATCATCAAGGGGAAACTCCCGCCCGGAAGGGGTCACCAGTATCGTAGCCGAGTCCAGGCCGGTCACCGAGAGCGTCCTGAGGGCTCTGGGAAGCGGATTTTCAACGAGCGTGCGATCTGATTGGGTCACGAGCGTCATGATGTCGGTGACGAGTTTCCCTTGGGCATCTTCCAGCGGCACACCGGTCAATATTTCGGCCACCGGGTTCATAAAGCGGATTTTACCGTCGGCATCCGTTGCAACCACGGCGTCGCTGATACAATGCAGGGTTTTGGCAAACCATTGCTCGCTTTCCTTTAGTTTCCGTTCCAGTTGATGCTTATAGAGCGCAACTTCGATGCAGGCATGCAGTTCATCCGCCCGGAAAGGCTTAATCAGATAGCTATAAGCGCCTGAACCTCTCGCTCGCCGCAAGGTGGCGGGATCACTGTAGGCGGTGAGAAAAATCACCGGGATATGCAACGAATTGACTATTGTTTGTGCCGCAGTAATACCGTCCATAGCTCCCCTAAGCACGATATCCATAATTACAATCTCCGGCCTATGCTCGGCTGCCTCGCTAATGGCTTGTCCTCCGGAAATAGCACTAGCAACCACGTTATATCCGAAATCCTCCAGTTGGTTTCGGATATCCATGGCAATAACAACTTCGTCTTCAACAATCATAATTCTAGTGGCTAACATGTTAGGTTTTTCTAGCCTGATGGCATTTTAAAGTATGGGAAAATAGAAGGCCCGGAGAGCTGATGACAGGCAGGCTGCCGCTTGCCGAAGATGCCAGGTTATAACCCATCCGGCTTCCAGCATCCTCATGAGTGTTGAAAACTATGAGCATTGCCGTAGACTAACAGGCATAAACGGAGGAAGGGACAAATCCTCATTGAGGTAGATAATCGTGCCTTTTAACTCAGTTCGCGTGATTAAAATGACATGTTTATCAGAATGGGTTTTGGAATGTTCAACTGCGGATTTTAGGATGACTGGCTTGTTCTTTTTCATTTGATCTCTCATTAAGTGAAAACCATTTTCAATCAGGTCCCTTTAACCCGATCGATAATTTAAACACCAGCCACTCTTGATTCCATAATGGGCACTGACGGCAAAATTGATGTCAGTGCGTCTACAGAGGATTATTGCTATCTACAAAAAAACTGTAAGACAGGTTTTGAACCAATTTATCATGGGAGTATAGGGATTGAATTTAAGGTTAGTTAATTGTCTGGTATTTTCAAGAGCAGGATTAGAATAACAGCATCAACTTTATTATTGGGATAATGGAAAGTGTGGGATGTCAACATGGATAAGTAAAAATGAAGACATTATTTTATTTCAAAAATTCTATAGCCTGGAGCTCAACTCTTACCTTACCGGCATTACTGTCTCATGAGGACAGTTTTAGAGGTTCCCTTAAATTATGATGAATGGTATAAATACCTGACAATAATACCAATAAAATGTTTTTAATCGATAAAGGAAGACTTATGCAACCACGATTTAATATGCTTTTGGCGGCGTCCGCACTGTTTCTGTGGGGCGCAGCGCAGGCGGATATTACCGTTCAAATGACTACTGTTGATGAAAAAGGAGTAGGCAAACCGATTGGTCAGGTCATCGTTAGCGCAACCCCGTATGGTGTCGTATTTAGCCCTGGGCTTGCAGGACTTCCACAAGGGTTGCATGGTTTTCATGTGCATGAAAACCCGGCTTGCGGTTCCAAGGAAAAAGACGGCAAGGTAGTGCCTGCATTAGCGGCAGGAGGACATTATGATCCGGCTGCAAGCAAACGCCACAGTCAGCCTTGGGGCGATGGGCATCTGGGTGATGCGCCTGCGTTATTCGTAGATGACAAGGGTGAAGCCAATACTCCCGTATTGGCGCCCCGGCTTAAAATTACCGATGTAAAAGGCCATTCTTTAATGATTCATGCGGGCGGGGATAATTATGCGGATACTCCTGCGCCACTTGGCGGAGGCGGCCCGCGCATTGCCTGCGGTATTATTCAGTAGTTTGTCATCGGACGAATTATATTCGCTTGAGCTTTGTTAACGGATTATAAAAATATTCATCTTCAGCAACCAATTTAACTTCCGGATGTTTGGTGCTCATTACTGTTTTTATAATATTTTCTATTTCTTTTTTGGCATAAATCAATATTAAATAGTTGCCGGCCTCTATTTCATCGTGGAAGACGGCAATTTTTTTATTCTCGCTGGCAATACCAATGAAACCGCCTTCCCAGGCGCCAAATAATGTCATTACGCCAATAATTGCGTAATAGACGAGGGATGGTGTGTCAGTTGTTAAAAGCTTGAGCAGATTTCCTATCCAAACCACTAGCAAGGCGGCAATGAAGCCTGTTATGGCTCCAATTATGCCGTACCTCAGAAGATTTAATTGTTCCAAATAATTACTGGAATGTAACTTCTCTCTCTTAAGTTCTCCTTCGTCCTTACTTAAAATATGAATAAACAAGTCGTTAACCCCGGCCTCATGCAAATCCTCGGCAATGTGACCGGTGCTATCGAGTGTGGATGTGAGGTAATATATGCATTTCATCAATATTCTCCTATTAGGTGATTAATAATGATCCGCCTTTTTAAAAACATGGATTTTTATTATTAGAAGGATTACTAGCCAATTTCAATTTCCAGTTAGTTTTTACAGTTCAGACAGTTCATATTACTTTCTTAGTAATCAAATGACAAAATACTTTAGCTATATATTGTAACTTTTCCTTATATTGTAACTTTTCCTTTGACAACAAACATAGCGGCCATGAAGACTATGGTGTAGGTCGAGAATGATGCGAAGCCCGCACAATAGATTAAATTGGTTGAAGTTATTAAGTCTTAATTATTGAATCTTCAACGGGAGAGAACAAACTATGCAAGCCCAAATCTTAAAAGCCCACGAAGCCGATGAATATTACTTTGAGGAAGGCTGCTTTATTTTAGAATTGTCCAATTCTCAGGAAGACCCTGATGTGTCGATTGCCAGGGCGAGGGTTAAACCGGGCGTGACCACTAAGCTGCACCGTTTAAAAGGAGTTGTCGAGAGGTATGTGATTATTGCAGGAATAGCGGAAGTTGAAATCGCCGGCCTGGAGCCGCAAAGCGTTCAGGCAGGAAATGTGGTTATTATTCCCCCTTTATGCTCGCAGCGCATCACTAATACCGGCACTGAGGATTTAGTATTTTTAGCCATTTGCAGCCCCCGCTTTACTAAAAATATCTATGAGAGTATGGAGTAATTTTGGCGGGGAAAGGCGCTGATCGGCATTAAGGAAATGCTTGTTTCAATGGGCAGGCGTTTTGCCTGAATTACCCGGTTTCAATTTATGCCGGATTATGTACTGGCTTATTTGCATTCAGAGACGGTACTGAAATTTTCGCAAACACATAGTTTTCCTCCGCAGCCGTTATAATGCAGTTGAGAGTTAGGTTCTCAATTGATTCATCAGCATTTATTACGCAACCTGCCCGCAGATAATTAGGCGTATAACCAAAAACCAGCTTTTTGCCCACAGCGTAAGGTTCATTATAGCCTTCCCATAATACCGGAAACTCACAGCCGACATTATCCCGGCAAAACTTCATCTTCATTTCATTTGCCAATTCATGTAGCTGCTGACTGCGCTGTTTTTTGATGTCATTGCTTAGTTGATTGGGCAGGGTTGCCGCTTTTGTGCCTTCCCGCCTCGAATAAGTAAAGATATGGATGTGACCAAAACCGGTTTGTTTAATGAAATTAAAGCTTTCCTGCCATTCCTGTTCGGTTTCGCCGGGAAAGCCGGCAATAATATCGGTGGTGATATTAAAATGCGGTATTTGCCAGCGCAACCGGCTGACGATGGCGGCAAACTCTTCGGTTTTACAACGCCGGGCCATTCTGCGCAGCACCGAATCCGAGCCGCTTTGTAAAGGCAGATGTAAATGCGGCATCAGGCGCGGATTCAGGAACAGCTCAAAAAAATCTTCTGAAAACTCCCAAGGCTCCAGCGAGCCCAGCCTAAGCCGTGGGATATGGGTTTGCGTCAGTACGGCTTTAATCAGGCCGGAGAGATTGTTGCCGAGATCGCTGCCGTAGCCGCCTAAATGGACGCCGGTCAGTATGACTTCATTAAGGCCTTGCCGGTGCAGCGTATTGATTTCATCAATAATCGCCTGGACGGGACGGCTTATTTCTTCGCCGCGCGCCACTGTGACAATACAAAATGTGCAGCGGAAACGGCATCCGTCCTGCACTTTGACAAAGGCGCGCTGTCTGCCGCGAGTGAATAAGGAAAATTCGCCCGGCTCGGTAGACATCGCGGGCATAGCGTCCATGTTTAGCTCAGTCAAGGTTTTTTCCACCAGCCGGTTTTTATCCTTATTGCTGACAATCATGTCAACGCCCATTTGCTGAGCTACTTCTTCGTGATTCAATGTGGCGTAACAGCCGCTAATAATCAGTTTGGCTTGCGGATTATCCCTGTGCGTGCGGCGAATGAGTTGACGCGATTTTCTGGCGGCATCCTGAGTCACTGCGCAGGAATTAATAACAATCAGGTTGGCAACCTCAGCCTGGCGGGTTATCTGATGCCCGGATTTTTGAAACGCCTGCGCCCAGGTTTCCAGTTCTGCTTCATTAAGACGGCAACCCAGTGTTTTAAGATGAACTTTCATTAATTATCCAAAGAACCAATAGCCAACGAGAATGGCGGCGATTATGCCGCCAAAGTCGGCTATTATCCCACACGCGGCGGCATGGCGAATATTTTTGATGCCGACTGCGCCAAAGTAAATAGCCAGCACATAAAAGGTGGTCTCGGTGCTGCCCTGTACTATTGAAGCTAGGCGCCCGGCAAATGAATCAGCGCCATGCGTCTTCATGGTGTCAATCATCATGGCTCTGGCGCCGCTGCCGCTGAAAGGCTTCATTAAGGCGGTTGGCAGGGCATCGATAAAGCGGTCGTCCAGCCTGAAAAAATGCACGATATAGCGCGCCAGATCGGCAAGCAAATCCAAAGCGCCGCTGGCCCTGAACACGCCGATGGCGACCAGCATAGCAACCAGGTAGGGAACGATAGTCACAGCGGTGTGAAAGCCTTCCTTGGCCCCTTCAATAAAAGCGTCATAGGCATTGATTCCCTTGTAAATGGCACCGAAAATAAATGCAATGACTAACGAGAACAGGATGATATTACTGATGGCTGCCGATTGCTGGAGCATTTGTTGTTGAGGCAAACTTGAGAAATACGCAAGAATGCTAGCTACAATCAGGGTAAAGCCCCCGAGATAGGCCAGCACGACTTTGTCCAGCAGGTTGATTTTCTGTACGAAAGCGACGGCGAGCAATCCGGCTAATGTTGACATGTAAGTGGCGATTAAAATCGGGATGAATACATCAGTGGGATTGGCCGCGCCTAATTGGGCTCGATAAGTAAAAATTGTCACCGGAAATAGCGTGACGCCTGATGTGTTGATAACCAGAAACAGAATTTGAGCATTGCTCGCGGTTTCGGGGTTTGGATTAAGCGTTTGCAGTTCCTTCATGGCTTTGATGCCTAAGGGCGTTGCGGCATTGTCCAACCCTAAGGCATTGGCTGATATATTCATGACAATGGCGCCTAATGCCGGATGGCCTTTTGGCACATCGGGCATTAACCGGCTGAACAATGGCGTAAGGCTTTGCGTTAATAACTGGATAAATCCGCTACGTTCACCAATACGCATGATTCCCAGCCACAGTGCCAGTATGCCGGTCAACCCCAGCGATATTTCAAACGCTGATTTGGACAGGCTGAACATGGCTTCCATGAGGTGAGCAAAAACCTGCTGATCATGGAGGAATACCAGTTTAAATAAAGCAGTGAAAAAGGCGGCGAGGAAAAAGCTGACCCAGATAATATTTAGCACAAGACACGATTCTGTAAGTAACTGTGCGGACTATTCTAGAGCAATTGTATGGTTTTGAAACAAAAAAGGCTGTGCTTAGGTAGCACAGCCCGTGAGCCGAAAATCAACTCAGTTTTTTACGAGGAGGAGTGGCTGACTACAATAAATCAATCACGTGAGTAAAGTATAGACAACGCAGCATTATTTGCTGTGAATAAGACCACAGGAAAGTTGTTAAATTTCTAACTATGCATACGGAAACTGCTGGGTATCATACGCGGATGAAAGCGGGCATCCAGAGTCAGGCAGGGTAAGATCAGCTAATGTTCATGTATCGAAATCGCCATTTCCCATTATCAAGAGCAGGGCAAAGCTATGCCGGAATGAAGCGCTTTGTACGGATTATCCTAAAAACCGCAGTTGAGTTGTCCAAAATCCCGTTCGCCCTTCGACAGGCTCAGGGCGAACGGGATTTTGGACAATTCAACCAATGGGTGAGGGTGTGAAAGCCGTTCATGCTTCGACAGGCTCAGCACGAACGGCTTTCACACGCTCTAACTGCGGTTTTTAGGATTATGGATTAAATTCAACCTTCAGATTGCTGAATCGCTACAATTTCCCTGGCCAGTTTTTCAGCATAACCGGTGTAATTGCGCGGCGTTAATTTCAGCAAATCGGCTTTGGCTTCGGCAGGGATTTCGAGTTTTTCAATAAAAGCCTGCATTTGCTCCGGTACGATGCGCTGGCCCCTGGTGAGTTCCTTTAGTTTCTCATACGGTTTTTCAATGCCGTAACGGCGCATTACAGTTTGAACAGGTTCCGCCAATACTTCCCAATTGGCATTGAGGTCGGCTTCAATGGCTTCAATATTGATCTGTAATTTGGCAATACCTTTTAGACTGGCCTGTATGGCAATGCTGGTATGAGCAATACCGACACCGATATTTCTAAGCACGGTTGAGTCGGTTAAATCCCGCTGCCAGCGTGAAACCGGCAGTTTCTCGGCCAAAAAACCGAATATGGCATTAGCCATGCCCAAATTTCCTTCGGAATTTTCAAAATCGATAGGGTTGACTTTGTGCGGCATGGTTGACGAGCCAATTTCACCGGCGACGGTTTTCTGGCGAAAATAGCCTAAGGAAATATAGCCCCAGATGTCGCGATTAAAATCGAGCAGAATGGTATTAAAGCGCGACAGGGCATGGAAAAATTCGGCAATATAATCGTGAGGCTCGATCTGAATGGTGTAAGGATTCCATTGCAACCCTAAAGACTCGACAAAATTTTTGGCAAATTCAGCCCAGTCAATATCAGGATAAGCGATGCAATGAGCATTATAGTTGCCTACAGCGCCGTTTATTTTACCTAATAGCTGCACAGCTTCCAGTTGATCTTTCTGGCGCAGCATTCGCGCCGCTACGTTAGCGAATTCCTTGCCGGTTGTAGTCGGTGTTGCAGACTGACCGTGCGTGCGGGACAGCATGGGCTGATTAGCGGTTTCCAGGGCAATATCACTGATTGCTGCTATGCAATCGGTGATTTGCGTCAGAATGACTTCGCGGCCCTCTTTGAGCATTAGCGAATAAGACAGGTTATTGATGTCTTCCGAAGTACAGGCGAAATGAATGAATTCACTGACTTGTTCCAATTCTGCGTCGCCTGCAATTTTTTCTTTCAGGAAATATTCAATCGCTTTTACATCATGATTAGTTGTTTTCTCAATGTCTTTTACACGTTGGGCATCAGTCTCTGAAAAATCGCTGACGATGCGGTTTAATAAGCCATTTGCAGTGTCGCTGAAGGTGCTGACTTCAACTATCTTGGGATGCTCAGCCAAAGCCTGCAACCAGCGCACTTCCACCTGCACTCGAAAACGGATCAGGCCATATTCACTGAAAATAGGCCGCAGCTCCTTAACTTTATCGGCATAACGGCCGTCAATAGGTGAAATTGCGGTCAGGGCAAAATTAGTCATTGATTTAACTCGGGTATTTTATATAAATTGTATACAACAGAAAAGAGAGGCATTGACGGCGAACTGACACAATGATGGGCTTCCTGCAATCTTAAAAATTGATTCGGATGAGAAAAAATTGTTTTTGGCTCCAAAACCGGCCACAATCGTCACTCTAGCACGATATTTATTTTTTCTTCAAGTGTCCGGCATCAACTTAATAGCTAATTCTACTTTGTCAGATTACGAAAAAAACATCGTCATTCCGGCATGGAGTCACGTCAGGCACTCCTGCCTGACGCCCTTCGGGTAAATGCAAATTCGTTCCGGACGAATTTGTGCCGGACCAATCCGCCAGGAGCGGATTGGCATTTACCCCTTGGGGGTGCGGGGCAGGAAAGCCCCGCATGAATCTAAGTTCCAGGGATAGGTTTAAGCTTGCCATCCATGGCACTCGATGCTCGCTTCCCGGCGGGCATGACGGTCTTGAGTAAATCTGACAAAGTAGAACTTACGGAATAATGACCCGCTATCGATAGCCGGTCATATAATTCTTTTAAGCTGAGATAATTATTCCATAAACTATTTATTAATTCCCGGAGGAGCAATGAGCGAAATATACGGAGACCAGCATTATGCAATGCAGGAGTTATTTGATACTCGAAATATGGCTCAGAGAGTTAATGAGAGTATTGTTTTAACGGAAATCGCTGACGAGCATAAAGGCTTTATCGAAACCCGCGATATGTTTTTCCTGACCACTATCGATCATCGTGGTTATCCCACGTGTTCTTATAAAGGAGGAAAACCCGGCTTCGTGAAAATAGTGGACAGCAAAACCCTCGTTTTCCCCAATTACGACGGCAATGGCATGTTCCTTTCCCTGGGCAATATTACTGCCAATAACAAGGTCGGAATATTATTCATTGATTTCGAGACACCACATCGTATCCGTGTCCACGGAATTGCCTCTATAGATCATAAAGATCCCTTAACGAGCGATTTTCAGGGCGCCGAACTGATCGTGCGCGTTACAGTCACGGAAATATTTGTTAACTGCCCGCGTTATATACACAAATATCAGCGGATACAGACATCGAAATATGTCCCTGAAGCCGGACTTCAAACGCCACCGCCGCAATGGAAACGCATCGATGCCTTACAAGATGCACTGCCTGAGCGTGATAAAAGCATTGCCGATGTGTTGGGAGGCCCGATCACACCGGAAGAATATAGTTTCATGGTCAAAAAGGGCGAAGCCTAAGTTCAACGAATTTATGGAATCTCTGTATAGTCCTTCGACAGGCTTCCTTCGACAAGGCTCTCCTGAGTTTATCGAAGGGCATGAGCAGAATCAACTTGTTCAGAGATTCCTTAAAAGGATAAAGCCCGGAGCTGGAATAATATATTCCCACAAGCAGGCTCTTGATTAGCAAAATGCTTTAGCTAATGTGTCATACCCGCCGATATAAGTGAGTACTGGAAGGATGGCTTAATTAATACTATTGCCGGTGGACTAGATTGTTACCCTCCCTGCGTTTCAGCCTTCGTCCTGTGCGACGCGTGTCAATATCCGCTCCCGGCGAATGAGTCCGGCTTTTCCTTATATCCGCCGGTATCACGCTGTCTCCGTTTAGCTGACGATTCATACTAATCAGAAGGCGTTTGTAATTTAGTTTGAAAGGTTGATATACATACATAAATGTAATAGCATCTCGTCTAACGCTGCGAGTATGGCGTTATACGCCTGCTCTTGAAAATTAATATCCAGCAAATGAGTATCTACTTATTGCTAGAAACAATAACTCTCATTGACTTCTGGCAGTCATTCTGATTTAAAATCCCATGCATAAATAAATGAGGTGGCCAATGATCAATAGCAGAGGGCGTAAAAGGGCGACATTACCAACGATGAAACAACTATTTATTGAATGTGCCATTGTTGGCGTGATAGCCGGCACGGTTTCCACTGCCGAAGCTCGGACGCTCGAGTGCGGCACATTTAAATTTCCCCGCTGCAGCGGCCCTGATTATCAGTACGATCGTAAATTCAAGCCCAAGTTGGGCTTCGGCGGTTTCGGCGGCGGCGGGAGTTGCAAGGCAACCAGAACGCCGGTCGTGTTTATTCATGGTAATGCGGACCGGGCGACTAACTGGGATTCCGGAATCACCGGTCCTATAGGTAACTTTGAAAAACCTAAAAACTCGGTTTATGACACATTCAAAGCCCATGGCTACAAGGACTGCGAGCTATTTGGAATAACGTATTTGACCAAGGCGGAGCGCGATGCCCCGCAGTCGAACTATCACAGCCCGGAAAAATACAAGATCATCAAGGGTTTCATCGATGCGGTCAAAACGTATACAGGCCAAACTAAAGTTGATGTGGTAACACACTCATTGGGCGTATCCATGACTATTGCCAGCTTGACTTATTATGATGCTCAAAACGGCGGGCATGAGGCCTGGGACAGCGTACGCAAGTTTGTAAACATCGCCGGCGGCATCCGTGGACTTAGCTCATGCCTTTACACAGGTTATGCCAATCCGCTGGTGAAGACCTGCGGCTCCGAAAATGCGCTAAACCGCTACATTTTTGGTTTTTACCCGGATACGGGTACCGCATTGGGCTTTAACGACTGGACGGGAGCCGAAGGACCCTTCAGCATGCGCCGGGCACCTATGGTTGATAACAGCGTGGAGTTTTATACCCTCCATGCCGGCGAGCACGATCAAATTCATTGCGGCACTTTGCAGGGCATCGCAGATTGCAGCAAAGGAGCGCTGTTCCTCAAAAGTCCCAATATAAAGGCCCAGTTAAACATCGGCGCCGGTGCAAATGCTGAGCAGGTTGATTTCAACTTCAAAGACTGGAGTCCTTTTGTTCAGATGGGGGGAGATGCCGATGGTATCGGTCATTTTAAGGCAAAGAATAATAGCGGAGAAATCATTTACCAGATGCTCAATTCGGATTGTACTGGGCTGGACTGTAAAGGTTCTTATGCAGGCGGACCTGTCATAGCGGATTGATCTCTCACACGATAGTTCTTAGTCCCTAATTCTGGGTTCGCCGCGAGCGAGTTGGAATGTGCGTAGCACAGGGCAAAGCCCGATCCGTAGAGAGTAGGTGAGCCGAAGTTTCTTGCTAATCAGGATTGTCTTTTCGCTTCATTGCTTGAATAACATAATCCTAAAAACCGGAGTTGGATTATGGGAAAGCCGTTCGTGCTGAGCTTGTCGAAGCATGAACAGCCTTCACACGCTCACTCATTGGGTGAGTATTCCAAAATCCCCCACCCTTCGACAGGCTCATCGACAGGCTCAGGGCGAACGGGCGAACGGGATTTTGGAATACTCAACATTTTGGGGTTTTTTCTGATTTTTGCATTTCTCCTTTCCCCTGGCCCGGCAGGCGCTCCAAGGGCTAGGCGACTATCACGTATCAACGCTTATAGGATGCGCTGAACGAAGGGAAGCGCAATGTTCGCGATTGATGCGCTTCGCACCTCAACGCATTCTGGGCAAAAAACAATATGCAGCGGCTTTACAACGGTACTTATTCACTTCTCTCGGTCACTACGGCATCAATGCCGTTCTGTCTTAACCGCGCCCTGATGGTGCTGACGCTGGCCATGCGGGTATAAGGCCCTATTTTTACCCTGCTCCAGGTCACGTTTCCTACTTTTGCTTTTTCAACTTTGGATTCGATACCCATTAAGGCGAGTTTTGCTCGTAGCTGATCGGCTTCTTTAAACTTCTTGAAGGAGCCCGCCTGCAGTATATAGCGGGTTTCTTTGGCCTTACCGACCCGTTCTTCCCGGGTGCGAGTCTTGATTTCGTAATCCGGTACGACCACTTCTTTATCAGGCAAAATGGTATAAAAATCAAACTGCGGCGACTTGGGCTGTTCGGGTTCACTCTTTTTTTCCTGCTTGAGTATTTCCTTTTTTGAGGTAGCAGTCGTCTCGGGTTTGGGTGTCGGTAAGGGTTGTGAAATTTGAGAAGTATTTATTTGTTTGGAGCCTGATTGCTTCGACCCCGAACTTCGCAAATAAACTAAAAACACTACAAAGGCAATAATCAGGGCCGTAATCAGCATCCATTTCCACACGCTAACGCCTGGCTTGCTGCCGTATTTTTGCCTGCGTGATGAACTATTTTTGCCCTGGGCTCTGTATTTGTAATCTTTGGCCATGTTACATCGATTCAGGCGTACTGATATTTAATAAACCCAATCCGTTTGACAATACCTGTTTTACAGCACCTATCAAATTCAATCGGGCATCGCGGATCCTGGCATCTTCTACAAGAAACTGATGGGCATTATAGTAAGTATGGAAATCATTCGCCAACTCGCGTAAATAATGGATCAACTGATGCGGCTCATATTGCAGCGCCGCGCGTTCCAGTATTTCGGGGTAACGGGCCAAAGTCCCTACTATATTAATTTCGTGCTCTTCAGTTAAAAGATCCAGGTTTTCCATGCCGGACAGCAGATTTCTTTCCCAGCCCTTTTCATCCAGTTGACGCAATACGCTACATACCCTGGCGTAAGCATATTGTACGTAGAACACCGGATTTTCATTGGACTTTGAGGTCGCCAGTTTCAAATCAAAATCCATATGCTGCTCAGATCGGCGCAACACATAAAAAAACCGGGCCGCATCTTTGCCGACTTCATTACGCAATTGCCTTAAGGTGACAAACTCGCCCGACCGCGTGGACATTTGCACTTTTTCCTCGCCGCGATAAAGCGTTGCAAACTGCACCAGCAGCACATTTAACCTGGATTCCTCAGCCCCCAGGGCCTGCATTGCCGCTCTGACCCTGGGAATATAACCGTGATGATCTGCGCCCCAAACATTAATGATCCGGTCAAAACCGCGATCCAGCTTGTTCATATGGTAGGCAATATCAGAAGCAAAGTAAGTGGACTGGCCGTTTTCCCTAACCACAACCCGGTCTTTTTCATCGCCTAACCGGCTGGATGCAAACCAGGTCGCGCCATCCTGCTCATAAAGATGTCCACCGGCGCGCAAGCGCTCCAGCGCTCTTTCGACTGAACCATCATCCATCAGCCGGCGTTCTGAAAACCATTCTTGATAATCAACGCCAAACTCTTTCAGGTCTATCCTGATGTCTTCCAGTATAGTGTCCAGGCCAACCTGGAAGAAATCCCGGTAAAGCAAAGGGCCAAGCAAGGCTTTTGTTCGCTCAACAATTGCATCAATATATATTTCCTTGTCGCCTCCCTGCGGCTCATCCGGCGGCAGGTCTCCCAATACCACCTCTAGAGGCCTGCGGTATTCATTACCGGTTTTTTTATGAATATCCCGGGCAATTTCCCGCACGTAGTCTCCGCGATAGCCATTACTTGGAAAATGCACAATCTCTCTGCATTCTTCAAGATACCTCAGCCAGATACTGGCGGCGAGTATATCCATCTGCCGTCCGGCATCATTGACATAATATTCGCGCTGCACCTCAAAACCGACCGCCTGTAATAAATCGGCGACCGCCGAACCGTAGGCGGCGCCACGGCCGTGTCCCACATGCAAAGGCCCGGTGGGATTGGCTGAAACAAACTCAACCTGAACTTTTTGGCCCGCCCCGGCCTTACTTAAGCCAAATTCACGGCCTTCGTTATGGATTTGCCTGATAATCTGATGCTGGGAATCGGAATTAATAAAAAAATTGATAAAACCCGGCCCGGCCAGTTCAACCTTATAGACTGCCTCATGCCAAGGCAGCGCGGAAATAATTTTTTCGGCCAGTTGCCTGGGATTTGCTTTAGCCTGTTTTGCCAGCGCCAAGGCGAGATTTGAGGCAAAATCGCCATGCTGTGCATCCCGCGTGCGCTCAACCGCAATATTGGGGATAATTTCCGGGCCGAGAACACCTTGGGCCTTCAATGTTTGAACGGCTTGCCGGATAAGCTCCTCTATCTTTTGTTTCATTGCTTCACTGCGTTTGTCAGATCAAATAAATAGTCATACATTATCCATGAAAACACCATTAATACAAATCCACCGGATCGACATCCAAAGACCAGCGAACTTTTTTTGCGTATTTGAGTTTTTCAATTTCCGGCAGTGCCTCATCAAATAATTTATGCAATTCCCGGCGTTTAGTGCTCTGAAAAAGCAACTGGAAACGATAAAGACCTGCCCGTCTGGCCATAGGCGCAGCGACCGGCCCCAAAACCTGAATATGGGCTTTATTATTGTACGGCCGTACCAATTCCACGATGGCCTGAAGAAAAGCCAGCGGCATTTGCGCATCAACCGCTTGCGCTCTTAACAAGGCTTGATAACTGAAAGGCGGCAACCCTGCTTCTTTTCGCTCTGCCAAGGCGGCTTTTGCAAAACTGCTGTAATCCTGGTTGAGAAGCGTGGTTAACAAGGGATGCTCGGGCTTGCGAGTCTGCATAATGACTTTGCCGGGTTTGTCAGCCCGTCCGGCGCGGCCGGAGACTTGCACAATCATTTGCGCGAGTTTTTCGGCGGCGCGAAAATCTATGCTGAACAGGCCGCTGTCAACATCAAGAATCGACACCAATGTAACATTGGGAAAATGATGGCCTTTAGACAACATTTGGGTCCCCAGGATAATATCCACTTTACCTTCATTAATTTGCTTCAAATAGCCTTCCAGCGAACCTTTGCGTTGGGTGGAATCACGATCCAGGCGAATGATACTTTTATCCGCAAATAATTCATTCAAGACTTTTTCGACGCGTTCGGTGCCTAATCCCAACGGTGTCAATTCACCGGTTTTGCAAGCCGGACACTGGTTAATCAAGCGCTGTTCGCGCGCGCAATGATGACAACGAAGCATTCTGTCAACATAATGAATTACCAGATTGGCGTCGCAGCGCAGGCAGCGGGCGGCCCATCCGCAACCGTGGCAAATCAGCGTAGGCGCAAAACCGCGCCGGTTTAAAAATAATAGTACCTGTTCATTTTTTGCCAGGGTTATTTTAATTTCTTCAATAAGCTGTTCTGACAAGCCTTCCTGCATTTGCTTATTCCTGATATCCAGCAACTGCAAGACTGGCTCTATCGCATTGCCCGCTCTCTCCGGTAAATGCAGCAACCGGTAATGCTTTTTATCAACGTTATGCAGGCTTTCCAGGGAGGGCGTAGCCGAGCCCAGTAAGACGGGAATATTTAATATTTTTCCACGCACCACCGCGACATCCCTGGCAGAAAAGCGAAAGCCCTCCTGTTGCTTGAAGGAAACATCATGTTCTTCATCAAGAATAATCAGGCCCGGATTTCTTAACGGCGTAAATAAAGCTGATCTTGTACCCAGCAATATGGAACATTCGCCCTGCTGCATTTTGAGCCAGGCAGTTTGCCGCTCCCTGTCTGTTAATTTGGAATGCGACAGGCATTGAGATACAGCAAAACGCTGCCTGAAACGTTCTTCAAGCTGAGGTGTCAGAGTAATTTCCGGCAGTAATATCAGCACCTGCTGCCCCCGTTCCAGTACGGAACGGATAACCTGCAGGTACACTTCTGTTTTGCCGCTGCCGGTAATGCCCTCCAGTAAAAATACCCCAAACAGCCCCAAGCCCTCTTTTATGGCATCTACTGCCGATTGCTGTTGCGTATTGAGTTGTAATACATCCTCCCTGACTAAAGATTCGGCAAACTTAACTCTGGAGTCAGGCTGTGCGATTTGTATCAGCTGCTTATCCATTAACAATCTTACTGCAGGCCGCCAGTTTTTATTCCAGTCTGAAAGCCCGGTTTCAGACAGAGGCAGTTGATCCTGTTGAAATTTTTCCAGCAGGCTTTTCTGTTTGCGCGCCCGGTTAAATTGATTACTGTCAGTAGCTTGGCCCCACTGAGTCAGGCTATAGTATTTTTCTGTTTGAACCACAGCCGGCTTGCCCTGGCGCAATGCTACGGGAAACGCTGCGCTGATCACTTCGCCTAAAGGATGGTGATAATAGCCGCTGGCCCAATGCAGCAAGCGCAGGTCTTTTGCCCGTAACAGGGATTTCTCATCCAAAATCCGCGTCACGCGTTTTAACTTAACTATATCAATTTCACTATGACTGGCAATTTCAACCAGAAAAGCGATTTTTTTACCTTTTCCGAAAGGAATTTCGAGCCGTGTCCCCGCTTTTATATTATCGTGGCCGCAATTATCCGGGGCCAGATAATCGAACAAGCGGTATACCGGAACTGAAACAGCAACCCTGAAAATCAGATTATTTCCATTGCCTAACTTAGCCATAGTCTTTAAAGTATTTCTGATGATTTAGTGCTAAGTCATTATGGGGTTTGAACTATTTCAGTTACTCACAGAAACTGTGGATAACTCTGTGGATAAGCGGTTTTCAAAAGTCCTTACTGACGGTTTTTATTACAGTTTTGTTACTTTGAATAGTTTTGCTACATTAATTTATTTTAGTTATTTTTCAATAAGTTATATAAAAATAGACAGCCATGTTAAAATTATCCTGCTGTGCTTCAGCTAAATTTAAGGTCAAGCTGTTTAATGTGTATATTTAATTTGATGCGAAAAAAAATTGTTGATTATGTGTGTCATCGCGACTTGACAAAGATTCGGTTAGAGTCTATCAAGGCTTGATAAATTTGATCGTCATGCGATCGCTTTCGCCTATGGACAAATATTTTTCCCTGTCTTTGTCCTTGAGTTTTAAAGAAGGCGGCAAAGTCCAGACGCCTTCAGGATAATTTTTTGTATCTTTATCATTGGCATTAATTTCAGATTTTGCCAGAAACTCAAAACCGGCGTTCCTGGCCAGCGCAATTACATAATCTTCACTCACATAACCGGATAATGCCTGCGTATCCTGCGGCTTTACGGTGCTGTTTCTATGTTCTACAACTCCTAAAATACCGCCTGGCTTTAAAGCTTTATACATGGCGCTAAATACTGACGCCGCCTGGTCGTTTCTCATCCAGTTATGGACATTCCGAAACGTTAAAACCCTGTCTGCCGACCTGTCCGGCGCTATTTGCCATAATGACGGCGGCTGCAACACAGTCAGCTTAACTTTTCCGTATAGATGCGGATGTTGATGCAGTTTTTTAACAAATTCATCGAGACTCTTTTTACGATAAGGCAGATCAGCATCGGGTGAAAAATGCGCAGCATACAGTTTGCCTTTATTTTTTAAATAGGGCGCCAGAATTTCGGTGTACCAGCCTTCCCCGGGCCAGACTTCGACCACTGACATCGTATTCCTGACATCAAAAAATGCCAGTGTTTGTTCCGGGTGCCGGTATTTATCCCGGTTTTTATGTTCTGCGGAACGGTGTTTCCCTGCAATGGCTTGCTGTAAATCGGTCAAATTATCTTTAGCCTGTACCGATGAAAAACCGGTTACAAGCAATAACATCCATAAAAATTTTTTCATATATTGATCTCGGTTAAGACAGAGTGGTGTCACGATTCCAGATTTGTAAAAGACTTAGCGTCGCCAGCATTAAAAATGCAAGCAAAGTCCAGGCAGGCATGCTAAAACCCAGCAGTGTCCAGTCGACCTTGGCGCAATCGCCGGTGCCGCTAAGCAGTAACTTTACAGTTTCAAATAAAGGAAGATTCTGCAGCACATATTCCAGACCGGGACCGCATTCCGGCACTTCCTCAGGCGGCAAATGCTGTAGCCAGACATGCCGGGTTGAAATAGCTGCGCCGCATAAAGCGGTTATGGCACCTAAAATAGCATAGCGTGTTATTCCCTTTTGATTGGGATTATGTAGCCCTGCTATTAAAAAAACCATGCCGGTCGCCAGGATGGCAAGACGCTGTGAGATACATAGCGGACAAGGTTCCAACCCTTGCACAAATTGAAAGTAAGCTCCCATTGCCAGCAAAGTCATGCAGCCCAGGAAGCCCAATAAAAACCAGATTCTCGGATTAAATTTTATCAATTTCAACATTGCTCAACTTCTCTTTTAAACGATTTTTTCCCTTGCAGGGCCTATTACCACCAAAACTTCACCTACCTCCAGGTAGTGCTCTTTCTCTCCGATTACAAAAGGCAATCGATTACCATTCATTAATACAAAGTATTGGCTCCGGATTAAAATAAAAATGCATTTTGTCTTTTTTCAAGATGTTTCGCGATATGCCGCTTTGCCGGCTAAAACCGCAAAATAATAATAAACCGGCCAAATCCTCTCAGTTCGGCATAAGTCGCAACTCGTGCGTTTCCTCACTGAATGCCGCAACAATGATGGGAACATGAAAAGACACAAAGCCCATGCCAATCAGAATCAATATCATCGCAACTATTCGCCCGTCAGCTCATGCGGCAATAAGAATTCGATGTCAATCATCGAAGGATGTGCGGAATTCTACAATATCCTTTATGAAATAGCCTCGACATTTCAAATCGGGTATAAATCCGCCTACCTGTCAGCACATCCTATACTCAGCGCAAATACCGCCTCGCTCTCACCCGACAGGACGCCAATCAGATCGTCTTGGGCAGCATTGATCTTGAGGCTGCTTTCAGTTGTAAGTTAATAAAGATAATTTAACAGGCCCGGAGTATATTTAGTGATTCTCTAAATATTGTATGATTCCCTTATTCAAAATTATAGGTGTTGATAATGAACGATTACGACAACGTAAAAAAAGTTAAGCGCATTGCTGCAGTGATTTATCTTGTATGCATGGCGATAGTGATTGGTGGAACTTATCTGTCAGAACAGCATAAGAAACAAAGTATAAAAATATCAGAGAAGGAATCACAAACATTGCTGATGCCCGATGAAAAACCGGTTATTTTTTCAGATTCCCGGAGCCGGAATTAACTGAGGCCAGATTTTGCATTGCCTATTAGTTGTTGGAAATTCAATACTGACTCAAGCTAAATAGAGATGTCGGATATTATAATAACGATAAATCCCCATAGCTGAAATGTGGCTATATCTCCTATAATAGTGTCTGGTGCAGTGCTACGGATTCCGGATTTGAATTTCTTGCGAATCGCTGAGCTTATATCACCGTCAATTTAGGTAGCAAGGAGGTTTATCATGCATACTTTTGAACAGGTTAAAGACGTAATCCACTATAGCAAGATGTTCCATGCCCGTTTACGGAAATTTTACCGTTCACTCAAGGAAAAGAGTCAGCCGGAGCGTGTGAAAATGCTTCTGGATTACCTTATTGAAGACCAACGCCGCATAGAGGAAACTTTATCCGGCTTCGAGGCGTTAAGTCAGCAGTCCACTCTGGATACCTGGATGCAATATACGCCTACTATTGATATTCACCAATTGATTGACAATCAGCACATTAAACCGGCGATGACGATGGATGAACTCGTTCAGCTGGCCGGTGAATTTGGCGAGGCATTCGTAAGCTTTTGCCGGGAAGCTGCGAATGAATCTGACTTGCCCAAGGTTAGTGAAATATTTCAAAACCTGGCTGAAATGGAAACCAAGGAAAAGCTTAAGCAGTTACGCGCTGCTTTATTCGAAGATATGTAATCGCCCACATATAGGAAAGCAATATAATAAAGGCTTGCCTCCAGCAAGCCTCTGATCCTACATGGACGCGCCTGATTTTGACCCTAATTTACACAGTTATGGCAGAGTATTGATGATATCCGCGAAACGCTTGGTCACCCGTTCAAAACCGGCTTTATTGGGATGCAATTCATTTTCCCATAAATCCTTGTAATCAGCCCCGTTCGATAGGGTATTACGCAGATCAATATAATGAACGTGAGAAAAGCGGGTAAGGCTTGCAACTTCTTCCAGCATGACATTCAAACGATCAATCAACTCCGCTGCCAGAACAATACGTCCGGTCAATTCATTAAAGCCTTTTGCTCTAAAGCCGGGCTCCAGCCAAGGTCCCGGCAAAAGCGTAAAACCGCCTAAAAAGCCGCGACCGTCAGGAACCGGATAGTCATAGCCGTGTATTAGGATAGGTATGGGTTTTCCAAGCTTGTGCATGCATACTTCCGTGATGGCGCTGATTATCGTTATGTAGGCATAGCGGATTCTTTCATTAATTATACCGTCGAGGATTTTGGCATTAAGACCCGCAACGGCAGAGTTTATGTGATTTAGAAGCAGACCAAATTCATCCCCGGCAACATCATTGCCTCCACCTGACAGCAATATCGCTATGGGGGATTGAGTGACTCCGCGCCGTAAAATTTTTTCTATACGGCGGGTAAGCTCTTCAAGCTGGCCTCCACTATAAGCTATTTCCTCAATGGTATCGCCTTTATGCGCCATCGACTCAACATCGTAACCGTACTCATCTTCCAGAATGCGAAGAATGTCATGAAAGGGATAGTCAAACCAGGAATCACCCTCGGCCACGAGCACTCCCACGGACTGCATATCAGTATTTTGAGATAATGAAGCCGAAGCTAAACTTTCAACATTGGATTCCCGTCCAGAATGTTCCGGTTTGATAAGATTTACTTTATTGATATGCGCCTGCACAGCTGATTTTCGCCTTTCCAGGGCCTTATTCCTGAATTTTAAAACAGTGACTGCTTGTTTGATGCCCGCATCAATGGCCGCTTCTATCAGATTATCTGTTGACATACATTTCAACTCCTTTCGCATCTGTATAACGATTAATTAAACTCTCAAAAAGATAATGCTTGTTTAACATAAAATATTACTCTTTCGACTTTGTAAATCAATTAAAATGCGGGCATTGCAATAAATTTTTTTGATATTTCCGGGATAAAGGAGGACTTGATTTTGACAAAAGTGCAGGATATTACGAGCCCGATGACTGCATCGGAAAAACGCGCCACATGGTCGTTGGCGGGCATTTATGCACTGCGTATGCTGGGTTTGTTTTTAATCATGCCGGTGCTGTCCTTGTTTGCCGAACAGCTTGAGGGCTCAACACCTTCATTAATCGGGCTGTCTATCGGTATTTATGGAATAAGCCAGTCAATTTTACAAATTCCTTTTGGTTTGTGGTCAGACCGGATAGGCAGGAAAAAAATTATTATTATTGGCCTGATACTGTTTTTTATCGGCAGCGTGGTTGCTGCTGTTTCAACTACAATTTACGGTGTTTTAGCGGGACGAGCGATACAGGGCTCAGGGGCAATAGCCGCGCCTATTATGGCGCTGGCGGCTGATTTGACTCAGGAAGTGCATCGTACTAAAGCAATGGCATTAATCGGCGTGAGCATTGGCTTATCATTTGGTGTCGCGATTGCGGCAGGCCCCGTGATTGCAGGACTCATCGGTGTGCATGGCATATTCTGGCTGATCGGGTTACTGGCAATACTGGCTATATTGATTATTCTTTTTATAGTGCCCAATCCTCCGCAACAGTCTAAAAAACATCGTGATGCCCAACTTGTTCCCGCGCAATTTTCTTATGTCTTGAAAAGCGCGGATTTATTGCGCCTTAATTATGGCATTTTTGTTTTACATATTATCTTGACAGCCAGTTTTGTTGTTTTACCCTTGTTAATGCGAGATGCGGGTTTGCTGCCTGCTTTGCACTGGAAAGTTTATTTACCGGTTTTTATCATCTCCATGGCTGCCGTCGTCCCGTTTGTTATTCTGGCGGAAAAAAAGCGCAAAATGAAAGGCGTTTTTATAGGCGCCATAGTTGTGCTTGTTTTGGCTGATATCGGATTAATGCTGTTTCATGGGACTTTGCCCGGAATCATTGCCTTTCTCTGGCTGTTTTTCTGCGGCTTTAACTTACTGGAAGCGACATTGCCATCATTAATATCCAAAACCGCCCCGGGGGATATAAGAGGAACGGCGATGGGCGTGTATTCAACGTGTCAGTTCATGGGCGCTGGCATCGGCGGGGGAGTGGGGGGCTGGTGCTATGGAGAGTTTGGCGCTAGCGGGGTATTTTTATTTTGCGCCGCAGCCGGATTCAGCTGGTTAGTCGTTTCTCTCGGTATGAGACCGCCAAAATATTGGGCAAACCTGCTTATTTCATTGGAAAAACTCAATGAACAAGACGCCAACGAATTTGTAGCGGAGATGCTGAAAATCATTGGTGTGGAAGAGATTACCCTGCATTACGAAGATGCGGTGGCTTATCTTAAAGTGGATAATCAGCAGCTGGACAAAGACCGGTTGCAATCTTTGATTACGCGCTATGCCAGCACATAATCAAAGCACGGCTTCACGCAGGGTAACAAATTCTTCGGCAGCCGTAGGGTGAATGCCGATAGTAGAGTCAAAGACCGCCTTCGTCGCTCCGGCGCGAATGGCAACAGCCATGCCCTGGATAATTTCAGGAGCGTCAGGCCCAGCCATGTGCATACCGACGACTAAGTCAGTGCTGCGCACCACGATCATTTTCATCAGAGTTTTTTCCTCGATACCGGAAAGAGTATTTTTCATCGGTGTGAAACGGGTAAGGTAAATGTCGATGTCCGGGTATTTTTCGCGCGCCTGTGCTTCGGTCAGTCCTACTGTACCGATACTGGGCTGGCTAAAAACAGCCGTGGGAATATTGTCATAATCTACCGGTCTTGACTGGTTGACATACAGTTTATTCACCAGGGCCATGCCTTCTGCTATGGCTACCGGCGTCAGGTTAACCCGGTTGGTCACATCTCCCAATGCATGGATTGATGGCACATTGGTTTGATAATCGCTGTTGACTTTAATAGCGAGGTGCCCGTCCAACTCAACGCCAAGCGTTTCCAGGCCAAAGCCGGTTGAATTCGGTATTCTGCCGGTGGCGTACATAATGAGGTCTGTATCAACCTTACTGCCATCAATAAGCCGTGCTGCGAAAGAATTACCTGCATTTTCTATAGCTTCAATATCGGTATTTAAAAGGATATTAATACCTTTCCTGCTCATTTCATGAGCCAGGAAGTCACGAATATCCTCATCAAAACCCCGAAGCAGTTTGTGTCCGCGGTGACAAAGCGTGGTAGCTACGCCAAGTCCGTGAAGAATGCAGGCAAATTCCACAGCGATATAGCCGCCGCCGACAATAATAGTGCGTTTGGGCAGTTGCTCCAGGAAAAACATTTCATTCGAAATAACGATATGTTCCCTGCCCGGTATGTGGGGAATAGACGGCCGCCCGCCTGTGGCAATGAGTATGCGTTCGGCGCTATATTCCTTATCATTGACGGCGACGGTATGAGCATCAAGCACTTGCGCCCTGCCGGTGATAATATGGACTCCCGCTTTGTGCAGCAGAGTATTGTAAATACCTTGCAGCCGCTCTATCTCCTGATTTTTGTTTGCGATTAGATGTGACCAGTTAAAGGTTGATTTCCCTACTGTCCAGCCGAAACCCGCCGCTGCAGCGATGTGATCCCTAAATTGAGAAGCATAGACAAACAGTTTTTTGGGCACACAACCTACATTGACACAAGTGCCGCCCAAATGACGTTCTTCAGCAACGGCTACTCTCACTCCATGACCCGATGCCATACGTGCGGCGCGCACGCCTCCTGAACCTGCGCCAATTACAAACAGGTCGTAGTCATATTGAGTCATGAGAGTTCCCGGTTTTATATATAAGAGCTAGAGGATATAAAGCGCAAAATTAAAGAAAATATCCGGCTTACCTTGCGCTTTGCATAGTGAGTTAAATTTTAACCGAACCTGAAATCGGGTTGGGAAGTAAAGGCAATTCAGGCTCGTTTGTTATGTTTCAAATAATCCAGCATGGTATCGGCGCCGCTTACAGTAAACGGATCTTCGGGGCAATTATCAATCTGGCCGGGTTCGCTGAATAATTTAATAATCTTTTTATCATCGACAACCATTGAATAGCGCCATGAACGACTGCCAAAACCAAGATTCTCCTTTTTTACCAGCATGCCCATGGCGCGGGTAAAATCGCCATTTCCGTCGGGCAGCATTTTTACATGCTTGATGCCCAGATGCTTTGCCCATTGATACATGGTAAAGGCATCATTAACACTCAGGCAATAAACCTCATCAATACCTTGGTCGATGAGCTCCTGGTATTTGGCGTCATAGCCAGGCAGATGCGTACTTGAGCAGGTAGGGGTATAGGCGCCGGGAAGTGCTAAAACAACAACTTTTCTCCCTTTAAAAATATCATCGGTAGTGACATCCTGCCAGCGAAAGGGATTGTCGCCCCCGATAGTTTCGTCGCGAACACGTGTTTTAAAAATTACGTCAGGCACGGTTGAAAGCATAGTGGAACTCCTGGTTTTTTAGCTGAAAAAAAATGAGAAACCTTAAAAGAGACCACTCCAATGATTATTCAGTTCAATCAGTCAAGCATATTGTCTTGAGTATTCTTCTTGAGAAAATAAATTAAGTAACGCAAACCTGTAAGAACTAAACGATAAAAAATGATACGCTACATCTGTGTAAATTAGAAAGATTGCTTGAGGTAAAACTCTTAACGTAAACATTTAGCTGGAGAAAAAACCAAGTAATAATACCTGCGCCAAGTGCTATTTGAATGGCAAAACCACTTTATGGGAGAAAATTATGAGCAATATAGATGACGTCAATATTGAAATTCAGCATATGCAACAGAAGATGCTGGTTTACCTGCAAAAGCATTGGAAACTATTTTTAGCCGAAGGAATTATATTCATCGTGTTGGGTATTTTTGCCATAGTAATACCTCACGTCTTTACAGTAGCCATAGTCCTCTTTTTAGGCTGGATTATCCTTTTCGGAGGGATAATCCATATAAGCCGCGCTTTCTTTTTCCTCGATATGCCGGGATTTGGATTATGGCTGTTTATGGGCCTTCTGCAGGTTGTAATCGGCTATCTGTTTATCACTAATCCCGTTGCCGGCATACTTACCTTAACGATGCTGATGGCGCTGTTTTTTGCATTGGAAGGCATTGCAAAGATTTCCATAGCCTTAATGATGCGTCCTTTAACCAATTGGGGCTTTATGCTTTTCAGCGGAATCACGGCTTTGATTTTCGCCCTGATTATCTGGCTGGGATGGCCTGAGACCGCTAATTGGCTGTTAGGTTTGTTTTTGGGCATTAATATGGTTTTCCTGGGTTGGTCGCTGGTTAAAATCAGCCTGCATTATAAGGATAGTCATTAAGAGGAATCTCTGATTAAGTCTAAGTCTTTCGACAGGCTCAGGACGAACGGTAGGCTTCGTCCTGAGTCCCGTCTAGCTCAGGAGAGCCTTGTCGATTCCGTTCGTGGTGAGCCCTTCGGCTACGCTCAGGAGAGCCTTGTCGAACCATAAACGGAATCAACTTGTTCAGCGATCCCTTATATATATTCGGCGAGAGGGGTTCAGAATGCTGAAAAATCAACCGAATGATTAATACACTTGAAGGAGTAAATAAGCAAATGCAGCAGCACAACATTGAGCTTATCAGGAAATCATCCATTGCTTTGGTTTTTGTCGGCGTTGTCTTGTTTTTTGGACATATACTGGAACTTCATCTTCCCGATCTGGAAATCCGGATTCAAAAGTTGGGCGCTTATGCTCCCGCAGGTTTTATTGCCGTATTTGTTCTGTTGGCACCTGTTTTTGTGTCGGTAGACGCGCTCTGTTTTGCGGCCGGATTATTATTTCCGCTTGGGGCCGGCGTGTTTTATATTATTCTTGCAACGTATCTGGCGGCGGCGCTTATTTTTTTTCTAGGGCGCTATTTATTCAGGCAAAGAGTCCTGGCCTTTATTGCCCGGCATGAACGGTTTGCCGCGCTGGATGCTGCATTTAAACAACAACCATTTAAACTGATGTTTTTATTACGCTTAACTCCTTTGCCTTTTGCAATGCTGAGCTATGCCATGTCAGTTGCCCAAGTCAGGTTCTGGTCTTACTTGGGCGCGACCAGCGGCATCCTGATTTACAATATCAGCCTGGTATATCTTGGTTTTACCACCAAACATATGGCGGCTTTAATGAGCGGCTCATCAAAACAGAGCAGCATTTCTTATCCTCTGCTGGCAGCGGGTTTAGTCATTTCAGTGTTGGTATTAGTCTATGTGGCAAAAATGGCCGCAAATACTATAAATCGGATTAAGCCGGAAAAAACCGGCCAGGACAACCGTTAATGGACTTTTACCGGGCAATTCCACCTTTGCTGGTGCAATTTGCGATGACCGCGGCTTTTTCTTTTATAGTGGGTCTCGAGTTTCGCCGCTATCATCATGCTAATGAATATAAACTGCATTTTGGCAGCACCCGCACTTTTGTCCTGATTGGGGTATTGGGATTTATCCTGTATTCAATAGACCCGGACAGGTTACTCTGTGCCGCAGGCCTACTGCTGTTGGGCGGTTTTTTATTGATTTTTTACTGGCGGCTTTCTTCGGAAAAACAGTATTCGCTGTTAAGCACTTTATTTGCGCTGCTGATTTATTTGCTTGGCCCTATTGCCAACTCTTTCCCGATCTGGTTTTTAGTGTTGTATGTTGTTTTGCTGATCCTGTTGCTGAGCGAAAAACCCGGCATCCATCATCTTTCCGACCAATTGGCTAATGAAGAAATCGCCACGCTGGCCAAGTTTTTAATTATAGCCGGGGTCATTTTGCCATTGCTGCCGGATCAGCCTATCGCTGCAATGTTGCCGGTCAGCTATTATAAAATCTGGCTCGCGGTGATTATCGTATCGGGTTTTTCTTATCTGAGTTACCTTGTCAACAGCTATTTTTTTAAAAATCGCAGCCTGTTGATTACCGGAATATTGGCCGGGTTATATTCCAGCACTGCCGCAACTGTAGTTATCGCAACCCGTGCCCGGGAACTGGAAAATGCAGGGCGCGAAGTATCTTCTGCCGTGATTATGGCGACGATCATGATGTATATCAGATTGCTGGTGATTATTTTCCTGTTTAATCGCGAGGTGGGCAAAATTTTATTAGGCCCTTTTTTAACCTTCATTTTTCTCTCATCGTTAACCATTACCGGCTTGCTGAGTTTCAAAAATCATACTCCGGTAGTTAACAATTCCGCCCCTGTCAAACATCCCTTAGAATTAACTACTGCCATTATATTTGCTTTATTATTTGTGCTTTTTACTTTTCTGACCCAGTATGTAATCAGTCATTTCGGCAGTCACGGCCTCAAATTTTTAGCCATTAGCGCTGGCTTAACGGATATTGATCCATTTATTTTTTCCCTGCTCAGCGGCAAGTTTGCAGTATCCGATTCAACCATCATCTTTGCAATTATACTGGCAAGCGGCAGTAATAATCTGTTAAAGGCAGCCTATGCCATTGCCCTGGCGCGCAATCGATCTGTCTTATATGCCGCCGTTTGGCTAGCTTTTTTATTTTTGACCTCTCTCGCCTATAACTATAAATACGGCTGATTTAGCTTTTAAAAACCATAAGGATTTACCGGTATTTTTCTCCGGCCCGGAATACTCAAACTTTGGAGGAATATGCTTTATGAAAGGTCAGCGCAACAATAAACTGATAAAAAAAGTATTAATAATCGGTGGAATAATCGCAATTTTGAGCTATTTATTTCATCCCGGCGTAGGACAACTCAGCGTGATGATTAATGGTGAACCCGTAGCGGATCCGTTAGTACATTTTACAGCTATTCCAACGCTTGTGGCTGTGATTGTTATCACCGGAATACTTACCCTGCTGCTTTTTTTCGGTGTAGGGTTATTAATATTTTTCGCCGCCTTGATTTTTGCCTTGCTGGGCATTGGATTTGTTGCGCCTTATTTCTGGCCGGTATTGCTTATTATTTTTCTGATAACCGCATTGATGGGGCTGGATAATAGCAATAAAGACTGAGCGGAATAAGGAAATATATTAAGGGGACATCTAAAAATACCCTCTCCCGAAGGACATAGGTATTTTTGAATTATTAGAGATTCCCCAATGTCTATTTGGCGTTATCATTTTGTGGAAAATTAACAATTTTACTTAAAATTCCTGAACTAAAACCTCATCACTTTTGAAGGACTAAATACAATGGATAAGCCCGAGAATAGCATTTTTAAAATTTTATTGACCTTGCTGAGATATGCCTATAACTATTTGAAAAACTTATTGATGGCGGGGCTGGGTTATTTCTCAAAACCGGAATCCAAGATTGAGCTTAATAAACCCATGGATGAACAGCCTGCTAATTCCAGAAGAAAAGGGTTTATTTATTTTGGCCTCATAGTAATCCTGACACTGTTTTGGCTTAATAGCGCGCGGGAAATCCAACAGGATGAGATTCCCTACAGCCAGTTTCTCGATTATGTAAAGGATGCAAAAATTGATAAGGCAGTAGTAACTGAACACTTTATTACTGGTGTTATTAAATCTGACGACCCCAAGACCCCCGCTAAACGCTTCGTGACGGTTCCTTTATGGCAGCCTGATCTTGCCAAAATGCTGGAGCAGAATAAAGTTGAATTTGTGGTGAGAAGCGGAGAAAACTGGCTCACTAATATTTTTTTCAACTGGGTTATTCCTCTTTTAATATTTGTATTCATAGGCTCGTGGATTATGCGCCGCACCACGGCCGGGGCGCAGTCCTTTCTCAATTTAGGTAATAAAATCCATATACACCAGGATACGCAACCCAAAATCACCTTTAAAGACGTTGCCGGCGCTGAAGATGCCAAACAGGAGCTTAAAGAATCGATTGATTTTTTAAAAATGCCGGAAAAATTTCAAAAGCTGGGCGGACGCATGCCTAAAGGGGTTTTGCTGGTAGGCGCTCCTGGAACCGGAAAGACATTGCTCGCGCGTGCGGTTTCCGGTGAAGCGCAAGTGCCTTTTTTTAATATCAGCGGCTCGGAATTTATCGAGCTGTTTGTCGGTGTGGGCGCAGCCCGGGTTAGGGAGCTTTTTCTGCAAGCGCGGAATAAAGCGCCTTGCATCATATTCATTGATGAACTGGATGCGATTGGACGCTCTCGCGGCGGACCCGTAATGATGGGCGGCCATGATGAGCGGGAACAGACCCTGAATCAACTACTGACCGAAATGGATGGGTTTGATACTTCGGTCGGCGTTGTCGTTATGGCAGCGACCAATCGCCCGGAAGTCCTGGATAAAGCGTTGTTGCGCGCCGGGCGGTTTGATCGTCAGATTGTGATTGATAAACCCGATTTACATGATCGTATCGAGATTCTTAAACTGCACACCAAATCGATAACATTGGCTCAGGACATTGACGTATCAGTAATCGCCAAACGCACGCCGGGGCTGGTCGGCGCCGATCTTGCCAATATAGCCAATGAAGCCGCGATTATGGCGACACGGTTCGGACACAGCAGCGTTACAATGGCGGATTTTGAAGCGGCAATTGATCGAATACTTGCCGGGCCGGAAAAGAAAAACCGGGTTTTAAATCCGGAAGAAAAACGCCGGGTCGCTTACCATGAGGCGGGACATGCTCTGGTTGCCGAGCATGTGCCAACGGGTCAGCCAGTGCATAAAATCTCAATTATTCCCCGGGGCGTATCAGCGCTGGGCTTTACTTTGCAACTGCCGGTAGAGGAAAGGTTCCTGTCTACAGAAGATGAACTAAAAGATCAAATAACCATTTTACTCGGCGGGAGGAATGCGGAAGAAATTGCCCTGGGCAGCATTTCAACCGGCGCCCAGAATGACTTGGAAAAAGCCAGTGAGATTGCGCGTAATATGGTTTGCAGTTTGGGCATGAGCAAAAAATTGGGCTCCTTGACATATGGCAAACGCCAGCATATGCAATTTTTGGAAACAGAATTATCAGAATATCGCAATTACAGCGATGAGACGGCCCGCATCATTGATACGGAAGTAATAAACCTTATAATGGAAGGCGAAACCCGCGCCCGTAAGATTCTCAGCGACAATAGGGAAGCGCTGGATAAACTGGCGAACTTATTAAAGGAGAAAGAGGTGATTAGCAGAGAGGAAATGTTGGCCTTACTTTGAAGGGCATCCAACGGAAAATCAATGCGGACTGGTTATTTACCCGGTTACGCTAGCCAGACCGTGAAAGCATTTGAATGTTATATCACTTAAGGGAGCCTCTAAAAATTGCACTTCGACAAGGCTCTCCTGAGCATAGCCGAAGCATGAACGGATAATTTTTAGAGGTTCCCTTAAAAAAATAACTGCGAGGCACATCAAGGACACGAATTCTCCTGGCGGTATTATTCCGGCGTGGATGGCCGGGGTCTGGTTTACAGGGATGTAAACTCAGCGATGATGGAGCGGTGACTCACATCCCTGTATTCTGGATTTTTCACCGCCTTCTTATTCGCTCAATAATTTTATAATAACCCATGCTCGGCAAAGGAATAAGGAGGGCCGTCACCGATAATAAAATGATCCAGTACGCGGATATCAAACAAAGCTAAAGCCTGTTTGAGTTTTTCGGTGATTTGTTTATCGGCCTGGCTGGGTTCGGAAATACCGGAAGGGTGGTTGTGGGCAAAGATAACCGCCGCGGCATTATGATTGAGAGCCTGTTTGACGACTTCCCTGGGATAAACGCTGGCGCCGTCTATGGTGCCCCTGAACAATTCATCAAGCTGGATGACCCTATGTTGATTGTCCAAAAATAAACACGCAAAAACTTCGTAGCTGTAACCCCGCAACTGGGCGCTGAGATAGGCGCGGGTTGCTTCCGGGCTGGTCAGCGCATCGCCGCGCTTGAGCACTTCCTTAAAATGGCGCCGGGCCATTTCCAGTACCGCCTGAAGTTGTGCATATTTGGCGTTACCCAAGCCATTGCCTCGGCAAAAGTGCTGTTGGTCAGCATTCAACAAAGCTTTCAAGGAGCCGAAATCCGACAATAAATCACGGGCCAAATCCACCGCCGATTTACCCGGCGTGCCGGTTCGGAGAAAAATAGCCAGGAGTTCCGCATCGGTTAAAGCGGTTGAGCCCCGTTGCAGCAGTTTTTCTCTGGGCCGGTCTTCGGCGGGCCAATCTTTAATAGCCATATTCATGACCTGAAATCGATTAAAATTTAAGCATAGAAGAGTTGTTCCAAACTTGCCATAATATTGTTTTTACATAGTTTTTCCTGGACATTATTATTAAAATGAATATTTTATTGGCTGTCAGCGGCGGCATTGCCGCGTACAAGTCAGCTGAATTAGTGAGGCTATTGCGAAAACGAGGCGCTGATGTGAGGGTTGTGATGACCCGGTCTGCCAGAGAGTTTGTGGCTCCGCTGACCTTTCAGGCGCTTTCCGGAAGTCCGGTGCATACTGAATTGCTTGATGCGGATGAAGAAAATGCAATGGGTCATATCAATCTGGCGCGTTGGGCGGATGTGTTGATTATCGCTCCGGCAACGGCGAATAGTATTGCAAAATGCAGCCACGGCTTGGCAGACGACTTGTTATCGACGCTCTACCTGGCTGCTACTTGTCCGGTTTACATAGCGCCTGCCATGAATCAGGCCATGTGGAATAAAGCGGTAACACAGGAAAATATCCAGAAACTCAAAAGCCACGGCGTTACTGTTATCGGTCCGGCACAGGGCGATCAGGCTTGCGGCGAAACCGGTTTCGGCAGAATGTCGGAGCCTTTGGAAATTTGTGAACGATTACTAGCCGAACCCCTAGTACGGCGCCTGCAAGGGCTGAAAGTATTAATCAGCGCCGGGCCAACGCGCGAACCTTTGGATTCGGTAAGGTACATCACTAATCGCAGTTCCGGAAAAATGGGTTACGCGCTTGCCGATGCCGCATTGAAAGCCGGTGCGCAGGTAACGCTGGTGAGCGGCCCGGTGCAGCTGGCAGCGCCCGTTAATATTGAAGTTATTCGAGTGGAAACCGCGTCGCAAATGTATGCCGCGATTATTTCCAGAGCTCCGGAACATGATATTTACATCGGCGCGGCGGCTGTTGCGGATTACAGCCCGGTAGTCATGCAATCGGAGAAAATAAAAAAACAGGCGGAGCAGATAACGCTGACATTGCAAAAAACCAGGGATATTCTGGCAGAGGTCGCACAGTTGGAACATCGGCCGTTTACTGTTGGATTTGCTGCCGAAACCCATGACCTGGAACGCTATGCGCAAGATAAACTGGCGCGAAAAAAACCGGATATGATTGCTGCAAACTGGGTGGGCGGTGATCAGGGCGGCTTTGACAGTGACCAAAATGCACTGCAGGTTTTCTGGAAAAACGGCCAAAAAACCTTGGCAATGACAGGCAAAAATCAGTTGGCAGCGCAGCTAATCAGCTTAATCGCAGAGAGATTGAGTGAAAAACCAGTGCTTAAAAAGCCGTTGGGTTAAATGATTAACAGCCTCTATGAGAGCGACATAAAACGCAAGCGGGAACGTATTACATGCTGGGGAAGCGCTGAACAAATCGATGTCGCTCATGGTTCGACAGGCTCACCACGAACGGAATCAACACCGCTCTCCTGAGTGCAATCGAAGGGCTCACCACGAACGGCATAGACAAGGGCTCACTGCGAACGGAATCGACATAAACCGTTCGCCCTGAGTTTGTCGAAGGGTGGACGGTTAAGCCGTACAGGGTTCGACAGGCTCACCACGAACGGCTTAACCTCAGACTGTCCCAGCTTAAGTTGGCAGCCGAAAAAAACTTTTTTGGGCAACTCTACCCCAAAATAATGCTCCTGCTCATTCTGCTTTTCGGTATAGAGATGAGTTTTGGCGACGAACCAACAGTGACCATCAAAAAAACCGACCGCTGCCCGGTATGCGGCATGTTTGTCTATAAATACCCGAAATGGGTAGCCCAAATCATCTATAAGGATGGTTCGTACTATTTCTACGACGGCGCCAAGGATATGTTCAAACATATCTTCGATACGGCGAAATATACACCCGGAAAAACGGCGGAAGCTATCAAGGCTATTTATGTTACGGACTATTACGAAGTGGAGTTGGTTGACGCCAAATCAGCTTTTTTTGTGATCGGTTCCGATGTGCTGGGCCCTATGGGCCATGAGCTATTGCCTTTTAAGGATCAGGAATCGGCACAGGAATTCCTGGAAGATCATAAAGGCAAATCCATTATCCGTTTTCAGGATGTGACCCCCGCCATTATTGAATCGCTGGATCACCGGACATGAAAACTATCAGGTATTTGAAACTGCTGTTACTCAGCTTGCTGATCGCGGCGACGCTCAATGGATGCAATAAACGAGGCGGATTACAAATAGGTGATGCCATTCTTGATGTCACCTTAACCGACTTTCAGGGGCACTCTGTGACATTAGCCCAGGACATCAAAGGTAAGGTCTCTCTGGTACGTTTTTAGTCTCTGGATTGTTGTTTCTGCGATAAAGAGATTCTTATGTCGCTGGACTCACTTCATCAAAAACACAAAGACAAGGGTTTCATGCCGGTGGCGATCAATGAAGGACGTGTCGTCAAAACCGATGAGCGGCTTAAAAAGTTTGAACATCTGAGTTACCCCATGCTGGTTGATGAACATGGACTGGCCGCCAAAAAATTCGGTGTTATCGGTTTGCCGACGACTTTAGTCATCGATGAGCAAGGAATAGTGCGAGACAAAATTACCGGGGAAGCATGCATTGAAGAAGTTGAAAAGCGCTTTACAACCCTCTTATACAAAGGAATTTTTTATGAAAACGGTCATTAAAATAGCGTTTATGCTGGCGGTATTCCAGTTGGCATTGATGTCGTTCCAGGTATCGGCCGAGGAGACGCACAAACGTGAAAGTTGCCGTGTTTGTGGCATGTATATCGATCAATATCAAAAGAGCGCCGCCGAACTGGTTTTCAAGGACGGCCAGAAGGAGTATGCCTGTGGTGTCGCCTGCATGCTGCGTGAAGTCGAAGATGCAGAGGGCATATCCGCATTCCAATCGGTAAAAGTGCATGACTGGGTCTCGGGCGAGTTGGTGGATGCGGAAATCGCGACGTATGTCATTGGTAGCGAAGTGATTCCGGACATGGTTCCTAATTTACATCGCTTTCGCCAAGCGCGATGAAGCCGAAGCTTTTGCAGCCAAAGAAGGCGGCGAGGTGATCGATTTCAATATTGCTTATGATGACATTTCGCCTGTGGGCACGACCGCACCGTTTCGCATCCGCACAGCGGTAACACCGGGCAAGGGTTCATTCAGCGCCGGCATAGTCTATGGTTATGCTCAAAAAGACAATCTTAAGATCGGCTCCAACGGTGCGGATCCGGATAGTTTCATCCATAGTAACCCGGCTCAGCCGAGAGCTCCGAAAGAAATGCAGGCACAGCAACAATCCGTTACGTTAAATTACTCGCCCACTGACCGCATCGCGCTGTTCATGAACGTGCCCTGGTTTGAAAGAAGATTGACAACCCTGACGCAACCTATCTCGGGAAGGTTCGGAGAAACGGTCGATAACACCAATGGACTCGGTGACATTGGCATTGAAGGGCGTTATAACTTATGGCGCGGCACCCGCTGGGATAAGTTCGCCACCGTTCTGCTCGGCACCAGCTTGCCCAGCGGCCATTTCAATGGTAATCGGGCTGCGACCGGCGCTCTCCAGGCTGCGGGACTTCAACTGGGCAAAGGCGCCGCGACCTTCACGGGCGGGTTGCTCTATTCTCAGCGCTGGAAGGATTTCTGGTTACACACCACAGCCCTCTATAATGTCAACCCGAAAAATGACGACAACTTTGCCTTCGGTGACGTTGCTACAGCCGGCTTGGCCTTACACTATACGCCAAACTACAACTGGATGGTCGGTATCGAAATGGATGCCGGCTACACGGAGAAAAATACAGGCCGGGCATCAAGGTCGGCAATAGCGGAGGCACTGTCACCAATCTGGCGTTTGTCTCCGACTACCGGTTTCTCAATGCCCTGGGCGGTAATTTCAAATTGCGGGGATCGATCGGATTGCCGGTTTACGAGGATTTAAACTCCCAGATAGCCAGAAACGCCAGAGGACAGTTTGAGCAGGTTCAACTGGGTGATGGATACTTCGCGAATGTTTCCGTGGTCTGGACTTTCCGGGCCGCTCCGGATTATTGATTTTTTCCTTACGTAACGTGAATGAAAAACCTGATTATTCAATCCCCACTCCAACCATAAGTATCTACACAAGTCTTTTAGCTCCTTCTCCAGAGGGAGAAGGGTGGGACGAGGGGAATGTAAATGATTGATTTTAATCTCCCCACCCCAACCCTCTCCAGCGGGAGAGGGAGTAAGATGTTAAAGTTATTTCATGCATGTACCTAAAAACAGGTTCGACTGTGTTGCAGGCAGGCGAAACTGGTGTCCTGCTTTTTTAAGGAATGTCATTGTAAATTAGTTGATATTTTAAGGCATCCATGAACCTCCCAAGAATTTGGTTTTAGCCGATTCAATCCCTTTGTCACCCAGTCAAGATGTGAAGCCTTAGCACGGAAAGTGGTGGGATTGCTTAATCAGATGGATACCTGTTTTGAAACGGGGCTATGTGGTCAAAAAGCGATACAAAGTTTATTGGGGTGCGAAAGCAAGCAATGAGATCAGATTGAATTAATTTGATTTAGTAACTACAGCTCGATAACGTGCGCCGATAAGATGTGCCGACGCCAGGAGGCACCTCTGTCGAGCCTGGTAGCCTGGTAGGGTGGGCACATTTTTGTGCCCACGCGGAACAATGCGGTGATGCTAAACGGTGGGCAAACGATAAAGCTATTTGTCCACCCTACCAACGCTAGACACAAGGCGGTCAGGTTAGAGGTAAACAATATAATTCTGGAGAATAAAAAGTGATTAAAGTCCGTACTATTAATGGTGGACATACCTGCGAAACAGATGGAATGGTTAATACATTCGGATATGAAATTAGATCAGTATCGCCGCCAATTACCGGCGCGAACGATATCGTGATTACCCTGCTGCCATTGGCGATTTATAAGAAGAATGAATAGGTTATACTATGCTTTTAAATTGAGGCCGGTAAATGAAAAGATTAATCGAAACTAAAGTAGTCAATCCTTTACTTGAAAAATACGGCATGCCTGAATACAAGACGAAGGGCTCGGCAGGGGTTGATCTTGTTGCCTGTATTGAGGAAGCGATAGTCATTCGGGGGGGCGAAAATACACTTATTGGGACTGGGTTAGCTGTGAATATTCAGGATCCCGGCCTGGTGGCGGTGGTTGCAAGCAGGAGTGGGCTTTGCCTGAACAGTCAAATGCGGGTAGGGCAGGGCTTGGGGATTATCGATTCAGACTATCATGGTGAAATAGGTGTTATTTTGCATAATGACGGAGCGAATGAATATGTTGTTCAGCCGGGAGAAAGAATTGCCCAGTTACTGTTTATGCCGGTCGTTCAAGTAGGGTTTAAAGTGGTTTCTGATTTTACTACTGTCACGGATAGGGGCATCGGTGGCTTTGGTCATACAGGTCGCCATTAATCTACTTTTCTGAGAGGCTAAGATGGCACGACTTTTCTCCCTAATGTCAGTAATCGCTGTCCTGATGATCCTGATTGCAGGTGTAGGGGTTTATTTAAAATCCGCGGCTCTGATTGCACAAGCAAAGCAGGATTCAGCGGACGCTATTGCAAAAGGCGTGACTTTAACACTGTCGGAACAAATAGACCTGCTTAACCGGATGCTGGATAAAATGGCGCAAGATCCTGCGCTGTTATCTGCCGTGGCCAGTGCAGACCCGGGTTTATTAACTGCTGCGGCCGCCAATCTTGAAAAACATTTTCCGGACGCCTTGAAAATCAGGCTATTGTTGCCCGGAGTCAGCAAGCTCGATGAACAAAGCGTGCCGCGCATGGGTTATGCCGATCTTGATATGGTGCGGGAAACATTTACAAAAAACCAGATGCCGGGAATACAGGGCGATAATGGCCCTGACCGCCACTTGGCGATGACTCGCAGGATTATGCAGAATGGTCAGGTAGCCGGTGTAATCCTGGCCAGCCTGAACTTCGACTTTATTGGCAAAATTGTACAGGCCGCGGCAGTAGAGGATGGCTATATAGAATTAAGACAGGAAAAACTGGTATTAGGCGCTTCAGGCAAAAAAATTGATACAGAACAGGCCGGTAACATAAAGATTGCAGTACCCAACACGGGCTGGGAGCTTGATTACCATTATATTGCAGGTCCGGATCCCGGCGAATTTTCACTAATTGCCGCTATCATAATTGTTCCGGCACTGATTGCCATGCTGGCGTTTTTTGTTGGCTACCGAAGGCTTTCAGGTTTGCTGGCACAGGATTTGAGCAGCATCATGAAGGCATTTAAAGATATGATGTCCCGTAAGCTACAAGGTAATTATCCCGTCAATTTGAATGAAATGAATGCGGTCATTTCAACCCTGGTGCAATTTAAACGGGTTTTGGATACTGAAGAAGATCATGAAACTCTAGTTACCGATGACGATAACTTTGACCTGGATGGTTTTTTTGATGAGTCTCCGGATTATGGCCTGAATGAGGGAGTGGTTGAAGACATGCCGTTTAATAAAACGGCGAGTCTTGCAAAAAATAACTTTATTGAGCCTGAGATAATTGGCGAAGCTGTCCCCAAAATACCTGAAGTAAAAGCTGGCGCAAACAAGACCGATGAAAAAGCCGCTATTTTCAGAGCTTATGATATTCGCGGCATAGCAGATAAAATTCTGACCCGGGAAGTGGTTTTCGATATTGGCCGCGCCTTGGGAACCGATGCTAAAAATCAGGGTTGTAAAGCAGTCGTAATAGGCAGGGACGGGAGAACATCAAGCCCTTATTTGGCGGAAGCCTTGGCTAAAGGTCTGGTTTCTACGGGACAAAATGTATTGGATATCGGCATGGTGCCCACACCCGTGCTTTATTTTGTTGCCCAACATACGGAAGGCCGCTCCGGCGTGATGGTTACCGGCAGTCATAATCCTGCCGAATATAATGGATTGAAAATGGTAATCAACGGTGAAACGCTGGCGGGTGAAAGAATCCAGCAGCTTAGGCAATGCATTGAAAAACAGGTGTTCGCTACCGGCGAAACCGGCTCAATCGCACAGAATGACCGCTTCGTTAATGAATATATAGGCACTATTTCCGAAGATATTCATATTGCCAGGCCGATGCTGGTAGTGCTGGATTGCGGCAACGGTGTCGCCGGCAAACTGGGGCCGGTTCTGCTGAGAACATTGGGTTGTGAAGTTATTGAGTTATTCTGTGCTGTCGACGGCGCCTTCCCTAATCACCATCCGGACCCAAGCAAACCCGAGAATCTGGTCGAATTGATCGCGGCTGTTAAACATTACCAGGCAGACCTGGGCATAGCTTTTGATGGCGATGGCGATCGCCTGGGGGTTATCGACTCAAACGGCAAGATTATTTGGCCCGACCGGCAAATGATGCTGTTTGCGAAAGATGTGCTGGCGGGTAAGCCCGGAGCGGAGATTATTTATGATGTGAAATGTACCCGGCATTTAGCCGGGCAGATAAAAAAATACGGCGGCAGGCCGTTGATGTGGAAAACCGGGCATTCCTTTATGAAGGCAAAACTTAAAGAAACTGGAGCCAAACTGGCTGGTGAAATGAGCGGGCATATTTTCTTTAATGATCGCTGGTTTGGTTTTGATGACGCCCTGTATTCAGCCGCTCGCCTGATTGAAATACTTTCGAGAGATACCCGTGCCAGTGCGGAAGTTTTTGCGGAATTCCCCGACAGCATCAATACTCCCGAGTTGAATGTCGCGCTGGCGGAAGGTGAAAACTTTGCCTTCATGGAGAGCCTGTTTTCTGCGGCAGATTTCAAGGAGGGCAAAATTACCACTATTGACGGCCTGCGGGTTGACTTTCCGCATGGATGGGGTTTGGTGCGAGCATCCAATACAGCACCTGAGCTGGCAATTCGATTTGAGGCTGATTCGAAAGAGGACTTGATTAGTATCCAGGAGCAATTTAGAAAGCTCATGAAGAAAATCAAACCGGACATCAGGCTTCCTTTTTAAGGAAACTCTGAATAAGTCCTTAGCCAAGCTTCCTTCGACAAGGCTCTGCTGAGTTTATCGAAGGGCTCAGGACGAACGGCTGGTGCTGATGCCTTTCGTGGTGAGCCTCATTCGACAAGCTCATGACAGGCTTCGACTAGGCTCAGGAGAGCGGTGCTGATGCCGTTCGTGGTGAGCCCTTCGTCTATGCTCAGGAGAGCCCCTTCGCCTATGCTCAGGAGAGCGGTGTTGATTCCGTTCGTGGTGAGCCTGTCGAACCATGAACAGAATCAACTCATTCAGAGCTTCCTTAATAGGCGTTGTTCCTGAATGACGAGTTTATTCTCAGCCGCAAGTTTTATAAAATAGAAAAATTTTTAATGCCAACTTTAGCCTTAGAATAATGGAAAGCCAGGACATGACACAAAAAAGAACAGCCCATCAAATAGCCGATGTACTGATTGAAGCATTGCCTTATATTCAGCGCTTTAAAAATAAAACCGTGGTGGTTAAGTTCGGCGGCAACGCCATGGTTGATGAAAAGCTGAAACACAGTTTTGCTCGAGATATTGTGTTGATGAAACTGGTTGGCCTGAATCCTATTGTCGTTCATGGCGGCGGGCCTCAAATTGGTCAATTGCTGGAAAAGCTGGGGAAAACTACCGGCTTTGTGAATGGCATGCGGATTACCGATAGCGAGACCATGGATGTTGTCGAGATGGTGTTGGGCGGGTTGGTGAATAAGGAGATTGTATCTTTAATCAACAGGCACGGCGGTAAAGCGGTAGGCTTGACCGGAAAAGACGGTGACTTCATCCGGGCTAAAAGAATCACTATGCCAAAATCAACACTGGATGCCGATGCGTCGGAAATTATAGATCTTGGTCATGTGGGGGAGGTGAGCAGTATCGATCCGGCAGTCGTGGATATGCTGGGACGCAGTGATTTTATTCCGGTAATTGCGCCTATAGGTGTCGGCGATGATGGATTTTCCTATAACATCAATGCGGATCTGGTAGCAGGGAAAATCGCTGAAGTGTTAAAAGCCGAAAAATTGATTTTATTGACCAATACAGCCGGTATTCTGGATAAACAGAAAAATTTGCTGACCGGCCTATCAATCAGGGATATTGATGACCTGATCGAAGACGGAACCATATCGGACGGTATGATCCCGAAAACACGCTGTGCTACGGATGCCTTGAAAGGCGGCGTGGCCAGTGTCCATATCATAGATGGGCGTGTTGAACATGCCGTACTGCTGGAGCTGTTTACCGATCAGGGTGTAGGTACTTTACTGCTGAGCCGCCCTAGATAAGGCATCATTGATATAAGGCCTGAAAGCCGACCTGATATCGATTACTTTCTGGCTGGCGCATAATTCGTTACCCTGCGATGAGTCACGGCAGCGGATATCGAGAAAAAGCTGGTAGTCATTTTCGTCAACCGCAATTTTGGATAACGATAAGCTGAGATCCGTATCTTTGGCGGGAGGACGGTTCATAATCAGTTTGTCGTTATAAATATCGGGCATTGTAGTAGAGTTGGCATTGACGAAAATGCGCGCAATTTCCCATGCCTTATTGCACTGACGGTCATTTTCGCAATAAAACAGGCCCAATTTATTGGCCTCCTTGATGCTGGCTATTTTGGCTTGCGGCTGCGGCTCTGTTCTTGACTGGGTCAGAAACAAAAATCGTTCAATATCAGCATTATATTCCTCTTTGATCAGATTCTGTTTGTCAATACGGATACTGATGGCATTGCGTGCCTCTTGAATCTGATCTTGAGTCGATTGTATGTTAGCCAGCAGTTTTTCAGGAACTTTTTGGGCGTTGCGCTCCAGGTTCGCCGCCTTTTTTTGTTGTTCTTCAAGCTGGTTTATCAGGCGATCCAGATTGCTTTCCATGACTTTTTTTTGAGTGTCCAGCGCTTGCAGCTTAACTTTAATGGTTGCCAGTAAATCTTCCTTAGAGTGGAAAGTACTCAATAAAGCCTTATCATGGATTTTTTGATTAGCAATAATTTTTTCCTGGTCGCTTCGTAATTTTGCGAGCCGTTTTTCCAGCTCTAATTGTTCTTTTGTTTTCGCTTTTTCAGTGACTTCAAGAACCCTGCCCGTTTTGCTTAGGGAGTCCCGACGGTATTGAGAATGTTCCGGCGGCACCTGATCTGAGAAAAAAGTATTTCCCTGCTCGTCAATCCACCGGTACATTTTTTTTGCAAAACCATTCTGGCTGCTCAAAAAACATACTAAACAGGCTAAAAAAACAGTTGCAAAATTAATGCGTGCCGGCATAGATATTCAATAGGTTTTTACTGAATTGGAATTATAAAGATAGCAAAGATTGAATCTTATTGCTTGCAGGCCTTGGTTTTAATTGGAACGGATGAAGGGCTCATAAGCAACCCGCAGCTTACAGGGAAAACTCAAACCGGAGAGGTTCAGGCAAAGGAGGAAGGCGTTGCGGCGAAATAATAACCACCCGTTTCTCCCTGCCTGACTCACCCGAGACAAGACTGCATGCTGTTTTGCTGACAGCAAATTCCTCGGCTATAAACTTTATCAGCTGTTGATTTGCCTTGCCGTCTATTGGCGGGGCTTTAATTCTAAGCTTTAAGCGCTCGCCATAGAGACCGGACCATTCGTTTTTACTGGCTTTGGGTTGAACATGGAGATTCAGTGTCAAAACGCCATGCTTGTAGGTATGCCAGCTCAACCGATCAGGCTGGCTAATTCGTGCAGAGGCGGCAGAATGACCATTTTCGCCAGTTGTAAAAGCAGCAGGGCGACTAAAGGCGATAAGTCTATGCCGCCCAAATCGGGAATAAATTTACGGCAGGTATTCAGTAACGGCTCGGTCAGGCTAAATAAAATGGACGTTGCGGCCTGAAAAGCTCCCGGATTCAGCCAGCTGAGTATTGCCCTGCCGAACACCGCGAAGATGAATACATTGATCAGTAAGGTGATTAATTGGGTAAGCGATAAAATAGTCAATGCGCCTATGCTGATAGTGACGCCTTTCAGTAGCAATATGGAAAAGTCGGCAAACATTTGCAAAGTGAGCACAAGAATCAGTGAAGAGGTATCTATCTTGCCCATCGACGGCACATATCGGCGCAAAATCCTTAAAGGGGGATGCGTGATTTTTACCAGGAATTGTGAAATAGGATTGTAAAATTCTGCGCCGCACCATTGCAGTAAAAAACGCAGCACTACGGCCAGAATATAAAGAGAAAACAGCGTATCGATTAAAAAAATGACCGGGTTGGTCATATAGGTAGAAGTCATAAATTACTTTCCGTTTGCTTGGACATTTCAATAGAGCGGTTATGTGCTGACTGTATGGCTTTTGAAACCAGCTCAATAAAGCCGCCTTGCTCAAAAGTTTCTATCGCCTTCTGTGTGGTGCCGCCTGGAGAGGTAACCCGCAGGCGTAATTGTTCAGGAGACTCCGGCGATTCCAGCGCTATTTTAGCAGCACCCAAGGCTGTTTGTTGAACTAATAAGCGCGCGGTGACTTCATCTAAACCCAATTCCAAAGCGGCTTTTTCCATAGCTTCCATGAGCAGGAAGTAATAGGCAGGACCGCTGCCGGAAATGGCCGTGACTGCATCCAGTTCGCTTTCTTTTTCAACCCAGAGCGCAATGCCGACCGAGCGCAAAATATTTTCCGCCAGCGTGCGTTGCTCAGCCGTTACCTTGCTGTTGGCATGCATAACGGTTGCGCCGGTTAATACCAGGGCCGGCGTATTGGGCATGCAGCGAACGATGGCAATCTCATGGCCTAACCAGTGATTCAGGCTGTTTTGAGTAATGCCGGCGGCGATGGATACCACCAGTAATTTTTTTTGCTGAATCGATGCGGCGGCATTTTTCGCCACTTCCTTCAGCGCCTGCGGTTTGACGGCCAGGACAATAACGTCAACCTGGTCAATAACCGCCTCATTGCTTGCCAAGGTGTTGACATTTAAATTGGCTGCCAGTGATTCCAGTATTTCCGGGTTAATATCCGATACCCAAAGCTGCCGGGGTGAATGGCCGCTGGCGATTAATCCGCTTATTAAACTGGTGGCCATGTTACCGCCACCTATAAACCCTATCTTAGTTGTTTTCATTTTCTACGATCTGTTTGTGGTGATTGAGTTGTGGTAATTAAAAATATTTTACCCTATATGAGGCCTATTCAATAAATCACAAGGCTTTCGGCATGACAAGCTGTGCTAAAGTAAGCGTTCAAACCGGTAAAAATACTAATGATTGAAACTATTTATATAGAAGAAGCTATTTTACAGCACCCGCGCGTTAACGATATTGTTGCCCGTTTTCCGCAAGCTCGAAAAATTACTTGTGACCGGTACGGCGAAGTGTTTAATCCCAAAGCACAAAATTTCCGCCTGCAAAAACAAAAACCGGCGTTAATTCTGGCGGAAAAATACAAGAACTTTGCCCTGCCTGCACCTTCAGGCTACGGCATCGGCGCGAAAAGAAATTATTATTTTTCCCACATGCTCAACTGTCTGTACGATTGCCGGTACTGTTTTTTACAAGGCATGTATCAATCGGCCAATTATGTACTGTTTGTCAATTACGAAGATTTCCAGGAGGAAATCAGGCGGCTGTGCGCCGAATCGCCGGTTGAGGACATTCATTTTTTCTCCGGCTATGATTGCGACAGCTTGGCTTTGGAGCCGGTAACCGGATTTGCCGAACAGTTTTTGCCGTTTTTTGGGCAGCTTCCCAATGCGTGGCTGGAGCTAAGAACTAAAAGCACCCAAGTCAGAAGCCTGCTGAATCGGGAACCACTATCCCGCTGTATTGTGGCGTTTAGTCTGTCTCCGGATGAAATTGCCGCAAAAGTCGAGGATAAAGCGCCATCGCTAGCGCGTCGGCTTGAGGCGCTTTTTAAATTACAGGAACAGGGTTGGCAGATCGGCCTGCGGTTTGATCCATTGATTTACCAAACCGGCTATCAACAGCAGTATCAGCGTTTATTTGAACAGGTCTTTTCCGGCATTAATTTGGATAGGCTGCACTCGGTGAGTCTTGGCGCGTTCAGGTTGCCGGAGGGCTATTTTAAAAAAATCCATAAGCTTTACCCGGAGGAAAAGCTTTTTGCCGGTCCTTTAAGCCATCAGCAAGGCATGGTTTCCTACAGGCGGGAACTGGAACAGGACATGCTGCGCTACTGCACTGAACAATTATTGCTTTATATGCCTGAAGCCAAGCTTTTTCCATGCATACTGTAAAACGAACGGTGCTGGTAACAGGCGCCAGCTCGGGAATAGGCCGCGCTATCGCCGAAAACTTATTGCAACAGGGGCATCATGTGATTGGCGCATCCCGGGATTGCCGGAAGTTTATGCGGCAAATGGCCACATTCAGTCCGGTGCAACTGGATTTGAGCCGGTTACAGGAATTACCGCAAAAACTCCGCGAACTTGAGCAAAGCTTCCCGCACATTGATGCGGTGGTTTTTTCAGCGGGAATGGGCCGGTTTGGTTCATTGGAAGAATTTTCCTACGGCCAGATTGAAGCCTTGATGACGATAAATTTTACCAGCCAGGTCTTTCTGACCAAGGCTTTGCTGCCGTCCTTAAAACACAAAGCCCACAGCGACCTGATTTTTATCGGTTCCGAAGCCGCTTTAAAAGGCAGCCGCAAAGGCGCGGTTTATTGCGCCGGCAAATTTGCCTTGCGCGGTTTTACCCAGGCTTTGCGCGAAGAATGCAGTAACAGCAATGTGCGGGTGTGCCTGATTAATCCCGGCATGGTCAAAACCGCATTTTTTGAGCAACTGTCTTTTGAGCCGGGCGACGACGAAAGCAATTATATTTTGCCGGAAGATGTGGCTGAAGCGGTAGCCTATGTGCTTAATTCACGCTTGCACACGGTGATGGATGAAATCAACCTGAGTCCTTTGAACAAAGTGGTCAAGTTTAAAAAGCCATGATTAAAAAGTGGGCTCAAAAGGCTGTTTAAACTTGACCCAGACTGCCGTTGTTTACATTAATAGCGAAGGCCCGGCCAAAACCGGCCACGTATCGCCCGGTTTCAGGACATAATGCAAATAAATGAAAGTCTGATAATGAGCGCAGCACACCTACAACTTCGCCGAATTTTTCCTGCAATGCATCTAACCGGGCCGCGTGCCTGTCATCATCACGGGCTATTTCCTTAGCACGACAGCTAAACACAGCCCGCTCTCTTACAAAAAGATTACGCGCTTCGGTTTCCGGACGAATAAATAATATCGACGCCTGCGGATTGTTCAGTAAATTATTGGTATGGCCGGCCAGTTCACTGACATAGATATAGAAAATACCGGTTCTATCGCGCACAAACGGCGCATAGCTGATGTCAGGCGTGCAGTTTGCTGAAGCCGTCGCCAGCAATAATGTCTGCTGCGATGCAATCAGTTCATGGCAGCTTTTGGTAAAATTGTTAAGCTCTTCGCTGCTGATATCAATCATTATTAACTCGGCCGCTATTAGATAAAGGTGTCATATTGTTATAAGGTAGCCTTTAACAATACAGTGCTTCGACAGGGCTCTCCTGAGCGTAGACGAAGGGCTCAGCACGAACGGATCAAATATAATCAATACCTTACGTTCGTGGTGAGCCTGTCGAACCATGAACGTATACTTATTTTTAGAGCTTCTCATAAAATAAAGCTTTCTTTTATTATCCTTTATTATCCTTCAGCATTACTTGTTCGGACAGACCGGCATACGATCGCAAGCCAGGGCTGCTCATGGATGGGTTTTCCAAAAGGACGGTAATAATGATGCAGCACTTCGAAATCTGCCTGTTCAAGATAGGCTTTGCTGGCTTCTAATTCCATATAATGGCCATATCGCTGTCCGGACCAGCCCTCGTTATTACCGCGCGGGTTGGATGAGAATAAAATCCCGCCGGGACGCAACGCATCCTGTAATTCATCAAGCACGCGCGGCAATTCCCCGCTGGGAACGTGGAAAAGCGAAGCATTGGCAAAAATGCCGTCGAACGCTTGCCGGGGTAAGGCCAAGTTAAGAAAGGTCTGATGGAGAACCGTGCAGCCTGTATACCGGCTAGCCATGCGGCAAAACATTTCACTGCCGTCCAAACCGGTTGGCCGGTGGCCTAATGACTGAAAATAACTGATATCCCGACCGGGGCCGCAACCAAAATCCAGAATATCGAGCTTTTTACCGGCCGGAAACGGCGCTAAGAATGCCTCATAATTTTGCGCTACATCATGATCTTTAGTGCCTTGCCAAAATGCCGCGGCATGCTGATTATAATGGCCCAGGGTGAGCGTTTCGATTTCTTCCAAATGTTCAGGCATTGCCTTCATAGTTCAGCCTTTTCTTTATTATTCTGTCTTATAATAACAGAGCAAAATACATTGGCTTATCCTGATGTTGTTAAATTGACCTTAGAGAAATTACTTGTAAAAACAAATTTTTTCAAGAACCTTCAATCACAAGCAATTTTGTCGCCAACAAACAAAAGCCCTGATCTATTTCAACCACGCGAGTCTCGTAAAAGCCGGCCGCCGTGACTTGCTCAGTTAATCCTGCAACCGGCTGATGCGATTGGGCCGTGAAACCCAGCGCCATTTTACCGCCCGCTTTCATGACACGAAGGATTTCTCTAAGCGCCGCCACCGCATCCGGCCAGACTTGCAGGGAGTTGATGGACATGACTTTGTCGAAACTGTTATCGTCGAATGGCAAATGTTCCACGGAGCTTAAGCGGAGGTCGATCCGGCCCGCGGCAATGGTTTTGGCGTTACGTGCCTCGGCCTGCTCGAGCATTTCCCGCGAACTGTCGATACCTGCGATAGAGCCTACCGGAGTGGATGCGGCCAACTGCTGAATGGCGACGCCCGGCCCGAAGCCCACTTCCAGCACGCGGTCCTCGGCCTGAACCTCAAGCAGGCCGAGGACCCACGGGGTAAAAGTCCCTTTCGTATGAGCCATGATATAGCCACCCAATCGGCCTAACAATCCTTGGGGATGGCCGAACAGCCGCATTAATAGATTATCAAGGCTCATTTTCCTCGTGGTATTCCGCCATTGCCGGCATAAGCTTTTCCTCAGGCATGACGCCGGCTTCCAAGTTCTTGCTGGCTTTGACTATAATCATGAATCGCATTGTCATATCTCCTGTGATTTTGTATTCGTTGACATTATGATTTCTCTGCGGATGTTATTAATACGCAGGAAAAAAGGAGCGTTTCGGCTGCACTAACTTTTCCGCCAATAGTTCGCCGTCATGAACAAGCGCCATTCCCCGTCATCGCCCAGCATGTGTGAGGTCACTGCCCGATGGCCGTTGTTCTTGATCTCGATCACGTCCCGGCACTTGACCAACTTTCCCTCGCTGGTGCAGCTTGGGCCCTCGGCATTAAGCGTCAACACTTTTTCATCCTTTTCCAGCGATCCTTCGTAGATCCACAGGTGAGACATCATTGATCCTACCCAAGTCCCGATGTAATGTTTCTTCTGCGGATCATAGCCAAGCGTCATCAGCCAGTTCGCCGCGCCGCCGCCAGGCATTTCGCCGCGGCCTTCGCACAGCACCCAAAGGCCGCCGATTGAGCGCACGCTCTCCGATCCCTTGAATTTCTCCGGCGCTTTGCCGGGCTCCATTATGCATTCGGATTCATACGTCCATTCGCCGACAAGCTGCTGTAGCCATTCGTGTTCTTTCTGCGGTTCGGTTTTCATCATTATCTCCACTGTCTTTTATTGTTAATCACTGGGCAGGCCGGTGATTTCTCTCACCGGCCGGATCTCGACAGTACCCTTACGCGCCATTGGAATTCGTTCGGCAATACCGATCGCTTCATCGAGATTCCCGGCGTCGATGAGGAAATAGCCGCCCAGTTGTTCGTGTGTCTCTGCAAACGGGCCGTCGGTTACGAACCGTTTGCCGTCGCGTACGCGGACGCTGGTCGCCGTTGATGTTGGGTTTAGCGGATTGGCGGCTACGCATTGCCCGTTTGATTTAAGCTGGTGTGCAAGCTGCGTGGACTCTACGTAACACGCTTCCCGTTCAGGCTCACTCAATGCGAGTTCATCACCGTAAATCAGCAACATATATTTCATCTGTATCTCCGCGGTTGTATTTTTAGCCGTGGCCGTTATTGTTGATCTCACGCCTGCTTTATCTTGTCGATGTCGATTTTATTCATTTGCAGCATTGCCTTCATGACTCTTTGGGCTTTTTCAGCATCCGTGTCATTCAACATCAACGTTTCGATTAATACAGAGGGAGTGATCTGCCATGACATACCATATTTGTCTTTAAGCCATCCGCATTGGAGCGGTTGTCCGCCCTCGGAGAGCTTCTCCCACAATTCATCAACTTCCGCCTGGGTCTCGCATTTTACGACAAACGATATGGCCGGCGAGAAAGTAAACTCCGGCCCCCCGTTTAATGCCGTAAAGTCTTGCCCATCTAGATGAAACGCCACTGTCATTACGGTTCCGGCAGGACGGGGGCCTGCTTCTCCATAATAAGTAGTAGTTACAATTCTTGAATTTTTAAAAATCGAGACATAAAAATTCACGGCCTCTTCGGCGTTATTGTTGAAACACAAGAATGGGGTAATTTTTTGCATACGGTTTGCTCCTTAAAATGAGAAAGTTCTGATTGATTCTTTAGCCAGACTCACTTCGACGAGCTTCCTTCGACAGGCTCAGGACGAACGGTTGGTATCGAGTTTAAGTCCTTCAACAAGCCCAGGGCGAACGATTTGTGCTAATTCCGTTCGGGGGCCCTTCGCCCATGCTCAGGAGAACCCTGTCGAACCCGTTCGTGGTGAGCCTTTCGCCACTGCTCAGGAGAGCCCCTTCGATTAGACTCAGGAGAGCCTTGTCGAACCATGAATGAAATAAACTTATCCAGGGTTTTCATAACGAAACTCCCAGTAGCAGCGTAAACATCGATATCGGGAAATTTCTGTACTTGACGAGTTTCAAGGATGGCATTGTCCAAAGCAGTTTCGCAGGATGCGCAGGATAGTATTTTTATCGTTTATTCCTGGTTGACTGCGCTTGGCTCCATATAGACCAATTCCCAGATATGGCTATCCAAATCCTGAAACCCATGTGCATACATAAAGCCGTGGTCTTGAGGCTCGTTATAAGTTGTTCCACCGGCGGCCACGGCTTTGCGAACCATGTCATCGACTTTTCCCCGGCTCTCGACAGACAAACACACCAGCACTTCCGTGCTTTTCGTTGCATCGCAGATTTCTTTGGGAGTAAAAGTTTTGAACTTAGCTTCCGTTAAGAGCATGACGAATATAGTATCGCTCACAATCATGCAGGTGGCGGTCTCGTCAGTGAATTTAGGGTTAAATGTGAAGCCGAGTTGAGTAAAAAAATCCACAGACTCATTAAGATCTTTAACCGGCAGATTTACGAAAATTTGGGTAGCCATGTTTTCTCCTTTTTAAAATTATTCCTGATTAGGAAGAATCTTCAGCCGATGCGTAACCCCGTGCCTCTTCCGTCATTCCGGCAGGGATTGCCGGAATGACGAATTTTTTAGTACTCGTTAAAGAGTCTTGCTATCAGGAATTTAATTATAAAGTCACGCCGGCTGCGCCTCGAAGCAAGCCTTCATTCTGCTTTCGAATTCGCTGGGATCGACATCTTCAATGTGCGTGGCAATGAGCCATTGATGGCCGTAAGGATCGACTACCTTGCCCATGCGATCGCCCCAAAATTGATTTTCGAGAGGCATTGCTTCTTTAGCGCCTGCCTTGATGGCGTTAGAAAAAGTGGCATCGGCATCGGTCACATAGAGATGCAGCGTGACCGGACTGCCGCCCAGTGCTTCAGGCGAAGAAGAACAGCCTTGATTCTCATCTGAAAGCATGAACATCGAATCGCCAATTTTGAACTGCGCGTGGCCTATTTTTCCATCTGGAGTATTGAGCCGGAGTATCTCGCTCGCTCCAAAGGCTTTTTTGTAAAACTCAAGCGCGTCGGATGCGCCGCGTATCGTCAGGTATGGGGTAAGCGTGTGATAGCCGTCAGGTATGGGTTTAACGTTTGCGGTCATGATTATTCTCCTGGTTAACGTTTAAGGTTTAGTGCTTTTACTATTTTGCCTTCATGGTTAGTCGAATAGTGGATGCCTGGATCGACATGTCTGCTGAAATACTTTTCCCAGGAGACACCTTTCCAAATTGGAACTACTCAGCGCATACGATGAATCCTCATGCGTGGAGTTCCTCCGAACTGCAATAGGCGTCCGAACTTTTAGGGGCGTCCTCGTAGCGGTCGTGATGCCGCACCCAGTCCATGATGCCGGTTTCGTTGCGGCCTTTCGGCGTGAGGTCGAGATAGTTATATGCCCCAATCAGCAGGTCGCCCCCGCGCGCATAACTGGAATAGGTATGGAAAATATTTCCAGCCTCGTCCTTATAGAACACGCTGATGCCGGGCATTTCCTCAGCCGCCTCCTTGCTCATTTCGTAATTATAATAGACGTTGCCCTGGGCGATATCGTCCTTGTTGAAAGAGACGTGATAGTCGTAGTTAAAATTGCTGCCGTAGGATGACACCCGCTTGAAGCGCCAGCCCATGCGCCGTTTGAAGGCTGCAAACTCGGGCCAGGGCGCCCGTGAAACCGCCACCAGCGCCACATCGTGATGCGCGAGATGCAGGTTGGCGCCGTCGATATGATCGGAGATAAACGGACAGCCCTTGCAGCCTTCCTTCCAGCCGGGACCGAACATGAAGGGATAAACAATTAATTGTCTGCGGCCGTCAAAAAGATCGGCGAGCGTTTGCCGGCCTTCGGGCCCATTGAACTCATAGGGTTTCTCAACTTTGACGCAGGGCAGGTCACGCCGTTCGGCGCTCAATTGATCGCGCCTCCGGGTGAACTCTTTTTCTTTGATCAAGTGTTGCTTGCGCGCGGCAAGCCATTCTTCTTGAGATACGATGCGATGATTCATAATTCAACCTCCATTGGATTGGATTTAAAGTTAATATTCTTCGCGATAAGTGCAGACAGTCTACCCTTTGGCTTTCCTGCACTATTGATCTGGCCTTTTAAAGTGTTAGTCCCGTTCGCCTTGAGCCTGTCGAAAGGCCAGGTAGGTTCGACAGGCTCACTACGAACGGGTTCGACAGGGCTCTGCTGAGCACGGCCGAAGAGCTCAGCTTGAACGGTTTCAAATATCAAGGGGATCAATAACGTTGCGATATAGCCGGACAACATGAAACTCCCCGTTTTCACCTTATCTGCCGTTCGGATTCACTGCCGAACTCCCTGATCGGCCTAACTTCGATACTGCCGAAGCGCGCTGGTGGAATCCTGCCTGCAAGCTGAATGGCTTCGTTAAGGTCGCGGGCTTCGAGCAAGTAAAATCCGGCCAGCTGCTCTTTGGTTTCGGCGAAAGGACCGTCTGTTACAAGTAACCTTACTATTGCGCAGGCGCACTGTGGTGGCCGCATCCACCGATTGCAGCGCTTCTCCTCCCACGAAATGACCGCTAAGCCTGACTTCATTACCAAAAGATAAGCATTCCTCTACGAGATAATTCAACTCGCTTTGGGGCAGGGCATTCATGATCTTTTCTTCATAGTAAACAAGGCAGAGGTATTTCATGGTGTTCTCCGGATAGGGTCACCCCCACACAGGGTTATATTCAGAACTTGCCATCCGTGGTTTCCTCTTGTTTTCCCAAGTCAGCAGCAAAATGAGTGTTTATCATAGAGATTTTATATTTTGATGAACTTTTACTCCTTTTCAGCGATAGCCTTCAGGTTGGCAAGACCTTCTTCGTACTTTTGTCCGACCATTTTTTCCATACTGAAGAAAAGCCCCATCAGCTTGGCGATGAAAGGGCTTGAACCATACATGGCCTGGCTTACTCTTGCCGTATTACCTTGCGGCTCCAATTTGAATTCGACCGTGTTGCGGGCTTCAAACGGCTGAATGAAGTGAAGCTTGATTATTAAATTTGAAGAAGGCGTTGATTCGATGATTTCCATACGCCCCTTACCAATGTCCCGGTTGCCTTGCCACTCATACACGGCGCCCTTGCCGGTAGCCGCGCCGCTGTAACTGCGCTGGATCGCCGGATCGATTTTTTCCCAGGGAGACCATGCTTCCCACTGATGGAAATCGTTGATGTAGGGAAATAGTTTTTCCGGCAATGCCTTAATATTAGTCGATCGCTCAATGCGGAAAGTATCAGGCCGGGTCGCGGCAAAACCGAGAACAGCAACGAGCAGAACGACGAGTATGAGCGTAATTGAATAGAGCATTTTTATTTTCCATTTTAGGGTTAATAATCACCTATGTTCGGTTCAAGATCAGTCGCTGCCCTGCCGCTGCCATCCATATACAAAGGCACCGAGATATGCTCATGCGTAATCAGCCATTTACCATCGATCTTGCGGTAGCAAACCGTTACGCGCAACCACCCATCGGTATGTTCGCCGTTTGTTTTCGTTCCCGTAATCCGGTTGAGACTATGGCTGAATGCCACGTCATCACCGGTAGTGATGCTAAGATCACGTATCTCATATTCTATAAGGCCCTGGAATGAAGGCAGCCATTCTTCCCAGTTTTTTCTATAAGCATCCGTGCCCCTGTATTCAAGCGGGGGCTGGATGTCGAACACCACAATTTCCGGCGCGTAATGGGCCATAAGCTTATTGATATCTTTAGCCTGGAATGCGTTCGCCCAATTATCTATTAACTCGCGAATACTGGCTTCATCAATTGCTTTGTTACTATGAGTTGTCATTGCTTTCTCCTGACTGCTCTTTTAAGTTCATAGCTATGCCTGTTTTCAATGGCCGGGATTTAACTCTGGTCGTTTGGTGCGGGTCAAAATCGACAGAGTTTTTTATTTCCGGTTAAATATTTTTTAGCTCCTCCGCCTAGTCCGGCAATTCCGTTAATCGTCGCTCAAGAAAACGTCTTTCAGGCTCTTGCCGGGTGAGGCTGAGCGCTTGCTTATAAGCCGCTTTGGCCGGCTCGGTTTGCCCGAGTCTGCGGAGCATATCCGCCTGAGCCGAATACGCCAGGTGATAGTCCGTCAAATCGCCGCGCGAGAGTATGGCGTCGATGAGCGCGAGGCCCGCTTCCGGGCCATCGCGCATGGCCACGGCTACTGCGCGGTTCAATTCGATAACGGGCGAGGGAGTTACGCGCAGCAGCAAATCATAGAGCCCGATAATTTCTGTCCAGTCAGTTGCAGCGGCAATGGGCGCTTCGGCATGCACCGCCGCTATCGCCGCTTGCAATGTGTAGAAGCCAAACCGGTGTGAGCTTAGCGAGCGCCTGATCAACTCTGAGCCTTCGGCAATCTGCCCGCGATTCCAAAGCGTTCGATCCTGTTCGTCCAGCAGAATCAAATCGCCGTTCGGTGAGGTGCGAGCGGCGCGGCGCGAGTCGTGCAGCAACATCAGCGCCAATAGTCCCAAGGCTTCTGATTCCGGCAAGAGTTCGATTAAGAGCCTACCCAGGCGAATCGCCTCGCCCGAAAGATCGTGCCGCGTCAACTCGCTACCGGTGGAGGCCGAGTAGCCTTCGTTAAATACGAGGTAGATGACCCGCAGCAAGGAGTCAAGACGATCCGCCAAATCGGCTTGTTCAGGCACCTCATAGGGAATGCGCGCGTCGCGAATCTTGGCTTTGGCGCGCACAATGCGTTGCGCCACTGTAGTCGGCGTCGTGAGAAAGGCGCGGGCGATTTCTTCGGTAGTGAGGTCGCACACTTCGCGCAGCGTCAGGGCAACCTGCGCATCGGGCGAAAGGCTGGGATGACAGCAGGTAAATATCAGCCGCAGCCGGTCATCCTCAATATTTTCATCGTCAGCATCCGTAACCTCGGTATTGAGATGCGCGGCGATTTCCTCAAGCGAGGCATTAAAGCGCGCGCGCTGCCGCAAATGATCAATAGCTTTAAACCGCCCCGCCGATACCAGCCAGGCGCGCGGATTTACCGGCACACCGCCCTTCTGCCATTGCGTCAGCGCAGCAGCGAACGCATCATGCAACGCTTCCTCCGCAAGGTCGAAGTCTCCGAGCAGCCGAATCAATGTCGCGAGTACGCGCCGCGATTCGGCTCGGTAAATCCCCGCCAAAGTTTCGTGCAGGTCTGCTTCAGCATTTTCGTTCAATGCGTCACCTTTTATTTAAACGAACTATTGACCCGACTAACAGGATTATAAAAAGTTTCTTTAATATAGCGCGAGCGCTATTTTTCAGCCCATTTTCAGAAGCATTAATTTACACACAAATCTATCCTTATCGCTTTTTGAATAAGGCATCAGCTCTTTCTTGAATTGTAGATGGGGGACAAGTACTTCATGTGTTACTTTTCAGCAATTGAACAGCTATAAAGCCAGAATATTAATTATTCAAACAGAAAAGCGGCGATAGTCTCGGGGAGTAAATTCAGCCTGCCAGGTTGATTACTGTTGACGAGCTGAGGTCTGTCAGCGTCTTTGCTGGAAGCTGAAGAGTAAAGTTTTCGATTAAACATTAAAAGCCGGCCCATATTCCTTGTGTCTTAACCACTATAAACGTAATTAATTGAATCAATAAAAAAAGCAATCCAACCGCCAACAATAGTTTTGTCAAATTATTCATAACCGCTTACCTCATTTGATGTAAATACCCCCGTCTCTGCATAGCTAATATTTTAATTATATTTTTCAGGCTAATTGTTTTGATTGAATTCAATAACTGGTAGGCTGGGTTGGGGAACGAACCCCGGTATTTTTAAATGATTGATGGGTTTACCAACCCCGCCTACGAGCTGGAGCGTTGGGTTAGACTCGTTGATGTTTTTGCCACTTCCAGCAGATAGCGAAGCGCTTTGTTTACCGCTTCATCATTAGGGAAAGCTTCTGCAATATCAGGCTCAAGGAGTACCACATTGGTTTCCGCCTTGATTAGGTTCGCATACTTTCCGCGTACGATTTCACCAAAATCCGACCGCTTATATTCTGGTCGAAGTTCGCCTTTCATTTCCGATTTAACCTTCTTCATAAATTTGCCTCTCAGCATTGTTTGCCTGTCTTGCCGATATGATGCGAATCGCATCTCCTCTGCCGGTATGCAATACCGCAAGTAACCGTCCTTGGGAAGAAATACCAAATGTTACAAATCGTTCCTCCTCACTCGAGTGGTCAGGGTCGGGAGCAGTAGCCGAAAATATATCACGCAATGCGCTGGTTGCCTTTTCAAAAGTAATACCATGTTTACGGTGATTCGAAGTGGCTTTTTTCGGATCCCATTCAAAATGCATATTGGATAGTTACTGTTGTCATCATTCGGTGAAATGTCTGTCGGTTTCCTCCTTACCGTGTTCAACCGCCGTATGCAGAAAACTGCATGTCCGGTGATGTGGGAGGGATAACGGGCGCAATCCCATTATCTCCCCGATCCGTGTTCCTTAGTCAGTGTTTTGCCCTATCCCCCACAGTACACGGGAAGGATCGAGTAGGCAGAAGTCTTTCATCCGCCAGGGTTGCGTCTCGATATCAGTGATCTTCACGCCGTACTTCGACGTGACACCACTAGCGGTTACGTGATTCCACCACGCATCTACATCCTCAACGAGGATGTGCATCATGAAATTCTCGGCCTGAGACTCAGCGCAGAAGTCTTGGAGTAGGAAGCTCGCGTGACCAAAGTGGAAGTAAGTAATGCCACCTACATCGGAAGCCATCGTGAATCCGAGGTCCTTGTAGAACTGCTTCGACAGCTCAAAGTCCTTAGCAGGGACGAAGGGTTTGATCTCGATAACGTGAAGATTCGACATAACGCTCCTCCTGCGACGCCTAACGTAATATATACGACATCGATTGTCTTATAAAACCCATAACTTGTCGTATATTCTTCATAAATTCATCAAACTAATTATTTCGATTGAATGGAGTATAAAACAATAGGACATGGCCCACAAACAAAAACGACATTAGTTTTTTCCCCAAAAAGGTTTGATAAAGTCGCCGTACAGCATGGTAATGAACAATAGATTTTGACCGAAAGGATAATTATAGTTTCAGACATTATCGGCAAAAGTCTGCATTCTTTCTTTACCATGTCAGTTCAAATCTGGATTAATACATTTGATCTCTTAGCAAGATGCATCATTGCCAAGCCTGCACTGCCCATCACATTAGTTGAGTTAAAATACAAAACTCCCTCTGTATGCGGACGACTCACTCCTTAACTCTACCCATACGCTGTTCAGTTTCCAGGACGTGTTGTGTGGTTGTTAAGACGGTATCGGGATTCAGGCTCATTGAGTCTATGCCGATTTCGACCAGGAATTCCGCCATTTCGGGATAATCCGACGGTGCCTGCCCGCATAGACCGCAGTGTTTGCCGTTACGCCTGGCACCCTCTACGGCAAGCCGGATCATTTCCTTGACGCCGGGGTCGCGCTCGTCAAAATCCTCAGCGACAATGGCGGAATCGCGGTCTACGCCTAAGGTAAGCTGGGTAAGATCATTTGAGCCTATGGAAAAGCCGTCAAAGTGCTGTGAGAAGGCGTCGATCTGGATGACGTTGTTGGGAATTTCACACATGACATAAATTTCCAGGCCGTTTACGCCCCGCTTTAAACCCAGTTGCGCCATGTACTCGAGGACGCGCCGGGCTTCCTCGACACGGCGGCAAAACGGAATCATCAAAATGACATTGGTCAGGCCCATGTCATTGCGTACGCGTTTCATCGCAGCACATTCCAGGGCAAAACCTTCGGCATAGGCGGGGTGCGTGTAGCGTGAGGCCCCGCGAAAGCCGATCATCGGGTTGGCTTCGTCAAACTCAAACCAGCGTCCGCCCAGCAAGGTTGCGTATTCATTGGTTTTAAAATCGGACATGCGCACCACGACGGGCTTGGGGAAAAACGCTGCGGCAATAGTTCCCACGCCTTCCGATAATTGTCGGATAAAGAAATCCTTCGGGCTTGCGTAATTGGCTGCAAGCGCCTGAAGCTGCTCCCGCTCACCGGCATCCGGGACTTTCTCGGGATGAATCAGCGCCATCGGATGCGCTTTGATATATTCGGTAATGATGAATTCCATACGCGCCAAACCGACGCCGTCATTGGGCAAAAAGCTGGTTTTAAAGGCCAGTTCGGGATTACCGATATTCAGCATGATATGGGTTTCAGGATGTTGCAGCCCCGATAAATCCGTAGTGATAATGTCGAAGTCAAGAATGCCCTCATAGACTTTGCCATTATCGCCTTCGGCGCATGACACGGTTACGGGAGCAGTGTCTTTAATGGCCGTGGTCGCGTTGTCGCAGCCGATTACTGCCGGCACGCCCAATTCCCGGGAGATAATCGCCGCGTGACAGGTGCGTCCGCCGCGGTTGGTGACAATCGCCGAAGCAATCTTCATCACCGGCTCCCAGTCCGGGGTGGTCATATCCGCAACCAGCACATCGCCCGGTTTAAACTCCCCCAGTTGTTCCAGTTTGTGAATGATACGGGCATTGCCTGTTGCAATCTTGCTGCCTACCGCATGGCCTGTAACCAGCGGCTGCGCTTTTGTTTTAAGCTGGTATTGTTCCAGAATCATGCCGTGCTTTTGGGATACCACAGTTTCGGGCCTGGCCTGAACGATATATAAAATGCCGTCAATGCCATCCTTCGCCCATTCCATATCCATCGGCCTGGCTTGCCCGGCCTTGGCGCTGTAATGCTTTTCTATTTTAATGGCGTAGTCAGCCAGGGTTAGAACATCCTGATCGTTAAGGCAGAAATGATTCCGCTCTTCAGCAGAGGTCACAATATTGCGGGTAGATTCGCGGGTGCTGCCGTCGCTATACACCATTTTTATTTTTTTTGCGCCCAGGCTGTGTTTGAGCACGGCACGATGCCCTTGTTCGAAGGTGGGCTTGTGTACATAAAACTCGTCCGGGTCAACTGCGCCCTGCACGACATTTTCACCCAAACCGTATGCCCCCGTGATAAAAACCACGTCGCTGAAGCCCGATTCGGTATCCAGGGAAAACATGACGCCGCTGGCGCTCAGGTCGGATCGCACCATTTTCATCACGCCTATCGACAGCGCCAGTTTGAAATGGTCAAAGTCCTGGTCGATCCGGTAATGGATGGCGCGGTCGGTAAACAGGCTGGCGAAACAGCGTTTGCAGGCTTCAAGCAACGCCTGGTCGCCGCGTATATTCAGATAAGTATCCTGCTGCCCGGCAAAGCTGGCTGTTGGCAAATCTTCGGCAGTCGCCGAGCTGCGTACGGCAACGCTTAAATCCTCACCGTACTGATCGCGCAACTGGACAAATGCCTGGAGAATCTGGCTTTCAAGATCGGCAGGAAAAGGCGCTGCATAAACGATTTCCCGCGCTTTACGAGCGCATCTGGCAAGATCGGCGACATCGTCAGGCTTCAAATCATCGAGAGCCTCATGAAGCGCCTTCCAGCTACCTGACTGGTCCAGCAAATAACGATAGGCTTCGGCGGTCACGGTAAAACCGTTGGGAATATTGATGCCTTGAGAGGTCAATTCGCGATACATTTCGCCTAATGAGGCATTTTTGCCACCCACCAGCGGAACATCGTCGATAGTTAACTCATTAAACCAGCGAATATAGTTTGTTTGTTCAGGCATAATGTTTTCTCTTTCAGCGAAGTGATACAGGGTTGAGGAAAGATATTAATGATTCTATGATTTATTGTTACATTTTGCACCTAAGGAATCTCTTCAAAAGCTGATTCCGCTCATGGTTAGACAAGGCTCTCCTGAGTCTAACCGAAGGGGCTCTCCTGAGCAGTGGCGAAGGGCTCACCACGAACGGGTTCGACACCGCTCTCCTGAGTGTAATCAAAGGGGCTCTCCTGAGTGTAGCTGGACTCCCCCGGGACGGAATTACCACAAACCGTTCGTCCTGAGCTTGTCGAAGGAAGCTTGTCGAAGGAAGCTTGTCGAAGAACTGTGCAAATATTCCTTAACGCTTAACACGGCGAAATAAGTACTGAATGAATAATAACCGTAAAAGGTTAAGCTCCTGTTACTTATAGGCCCAATTATTTGAAATAATAGGGCATTAAATCATTTCAACACGGAACGCTAATGGCAAAAAAAACACTACTCCCCGCTGAAAGTCCTTTTTCATCGGCTAAGCAAGATGTCATAAATGTCTCTGCCGATCCCAGTACGCCCCAGAGCCGATCCCCTTCGTATCGATTGGCATACAATGATTTTGATTTCATGATGCGGGATGAATTGCGGCCGGTACGGTTACAGCTTGAATTGCTTAAGCCTGAACTAACCCAATTGGAACATGCTATTCAATCGACCGTCGTCATATTCGGCAGCGCCCGCATTTCTGAGCATGAAAATGCTCAAAATGCATTGTTAAGCGCTGAACAGGCGCTGGATGCCAATCCCAGTGACCCGGAGCTTCAAAAAAATGCTGCCATCGCACAGCGAGTCCTGGATAAAAGCCATTATTATGACGAGGCCCGCAAGTTGGGAGCACTAATCACCGAGGAAGCGAGAAGATTTCAGCATTCCATGATCGTAGTGACCGGCGGCGGACCCGGAATTATGGAGGCCGCCAATCGAGGCGCTGCGGATATGGGCGGTAAAAGCATGGGACTCAATATTGTCCTGCCCGGCGAGCAGAAACCTAATCCTTATATTACTCCCGACCTGTGTTTTCAGTTTCACTACTTTGCGATACGGAAAATGCATTTTTTGATGCGCGCCATCGCGCTGGTAACTTTTCCCGGCGGCTTCGGCACCCTGGATGAACTTTTTGAAACGCTTACTTTAATTCAGACCAAAAAGGTAAGACCTGTTCCGGTCATTCTGGTCGGTAAGGCATACTGGGATAAGATTATTAATTTTGACGCCCTGGTTGAGGAGGGAGTGATTGCTGAATGCGACCGTCAACTCATACGTTATGCGGAAAAGGCTGAAGAGATCTGGCGTCTTATACTGGAAGACTATTCAGTAAATGGCAGTAACATCACATAATCAAGAGGCTGGAGATTTCCTGAGTCCAACAATTGTGCGTTTACTTATCAGGGAAAGTCTTGCACTTATATTATTTTAAAAACTGGTACGGAAACCGGCTTATTTAGAGTATTTACGGAGGGATGATTTTTGACTGCAAACCTGTGGATTTCATCAAACTGTCACATTTTTTAATTACTCTCGATTTATTAAAATGTAATGTTTTATTAATCAAGTATCCAAATATGGCAGACTCTAAAAAAACCAATCTCGATCCCTACGACCATGTGCTGAAGCAACTTCTTGCAGAGGTCATCGAATTGCGCGAAAAAATTGAAATCAATTCAAATCAGCGTCTGCAAAAGTATCAAGGCAACTTTCATTCCGGTTATTTTTCCAAAAGCGCCTGCAATCTTGCGCATTACCTGGCTATGCGGCAACTCGATCTGCGCCATTTACAGGATCGCCTGGCTCAGGCCGGTTTATCTTCACTAGGCAGAGCTGAAGCATCAGTATTATCGACTTTGGATTTATTGATAGATTTGTTGAAACGGGCAACAAACAAGCACTATCTGCAGGGTGAAAAAAATCCCGGCGAATTTGGTTTTAATCGGGGCCGGCAATTGCTGGAGCAGCATACAATGGAATTATTCGGGCCTTTTAATGAGCGAGGAAGAGCGCATGTTATGGTGACCTTGGGTACCGAAGCTTCCTGGGATTACACCTTGGTCAGTTCATTACTTGAAAAGGGCATGACCTGTGCGCGTATTAACTGTGCACACGATGAGGCAGTTGTCTGGCAGGGAATGATAAGAAATATCCGTCGCGCAGAAACAGAAAAGGGCCGTACCTGCCGTATTCTTATGGATCTTGCAGGACACAAGATTCGCACAGGCCCCGTTGCTCTTGGTCCTTCGGTTCATCATATCAGCGTACAAAAAGACCGGACGGGTAAGATCCTGGGTCCAGGCTATCTGATTTTAACAGTCAGCCCGGAAAACCCTTCAACTGATAATTTATTATTCCGGGCTCCAATCCCTAAGCCGCTTCATAAGAGACTGGCGCCCGGAATGCAGCTGGGTTTTATTGACAACCAAAACAAACAGCGTTGCCTGAAAGTGGAAAAAGCGCTTTCTGATACGGATTGGCTGGTGAGCAGTGAAAAAGCGGCTTATCTTGTTTCAGGTTGCACATTAACGCTGTCAATGGCTCAACAGTCAGATAAACCCAAATCAGTTGATAAGTTTACGTTGGGGGAGTTTGCCGGCGAGCCTCTGGATATTCGTGTATTTAAAAATGAGTTGCTTTTGTTAACTGCCGGCGAAATTGAGGGTAAACCGGCTGAATATGATAATAATGGGGGTTTGATTCATCCTGCTCAAATTGGCTGTACGCTTTCATCGCTAATAGAAAAACTTGAAATAGGCCAGCCGGTCTGGATTGATGATGGAAAACTGGGGGCGGTCGTTGAATCAGTGACGGAGCAGGGCGCCTTATTGCGTATAGTGGTCGCAAAAACCGGTGGCGTTCGTATTCAAAGCGACAAAGGTATTAATTTTCCGGGAGCCGAATTTAATTTGCCTCCTCTAACTGATAAAGATTTGACCGATCTGGACTTTATCTGTGTTCATGCCGATTTAGTGGGTTTTTCATTTGTAGAAACGCTGGTGGAAATGGAGTATTTGATGGCCGAACTGGCAAAACGGAATGCATCGGATCTGCCTATCATCGCTAAAATAGAAACCAATCGTGCAGTAAAAAACCTTCCCGATATCATCTTGGGGACTATCGGCAGGCATAACCTCGGCATTATGATTGCCAGAGGGGATTTATCGGTAGAATTAGGCAGCGCCAGGCTCGCTGAAATTCAGGAAGAACTCCTGTGGTTGTGTGAAGCGGCTCATGTGCCGGTCATCTGGGCAACCCAGGTGCTTGAGTCCATCGCTAAAAAAGGCACCCGTTCAAGGCCTGAGTTTACCGATGCGGCCATGGCGGTCAGGGCGGAATGCGTCATGCTGAATAAAGGACCTTATATACTCGATGCAATTGAAGCGTTGGTGAATGTTATGGTTCGCATGGATGAACATCAACGGAAAAAGTTTTCCCGATTGAGGGCTTTGCACTGGTAATCAGCTTAAGGAAGCTCTGAATAAGTTGATTCTGCTCATGGTTCGACAAGCTTCCTTCGACAAGGCTCTCCTGAGTTTATCGAAGGGCTCACCACGAACGGCATCAGCACCGCTCTCCTGAGCCTAGTCGAAGCCTGTCATGAGCTTGTCGAATGAGGCTCACCACGAACGGCATTAGCACCAGCCGTTCGTCCTGAGCCCTTCGATAAACTCAGGAGAGCCTTGTCGAAGGAAGCTTGTCGAACCATGAACAGAATCAACTTATTCAGAGCTTCCTTAATTTTTTCTTCAGTATTAAACTCAAATTCTTTTCGATATTAGACTATGCCAACTAAACACTTTGTAACCAGCAAACCCAAATTATCAATCATTCAACTCCCTGACCAGGGAATGGCAAAAGAAGATTTGATTGATGATTTCAAGCAGTATTACATTCATTTGCTAGGCAGGGATGAGCGCTGCCGCTCCCCTTTTTATGCGGGTGAAGCCTTATCTCTGGCAATTCGCGACCGTTTGATGGAGCGTTGGAAAACCACCCACCACGCTTATAAACTGGCAGAGTGCAGGAGGGTTTTTTATCTGTCCATGGAGTTTTTGATGGGCCGCACTTTAAGTAATGCCATGCTAAACCTGGGTGTAACCGATGTAGCGACACAGGCCATGTATGATCTCGGCATTGAAATTGAAGAATTGATCACCAGTGAAGAGGATGCAGGACTTGGCAATGGCGGGCTGGGCCGTCTGGCGGCCTGTATTATAGATAGCTGCGCTACCTTGCAGCTACCCGTGATCGGCTATGGGTTACGCTATGAATACGGCATGTTTACCCAGAATATTATTAATGGGGAGCAGGTTGAAAAACCCGATCATTGGCTTCGTCATGGCAATGTCTGGGAAATTGAGCGTCTGGAATATTCGCACCGGATCAAATTTGGCGGCCGCTCCACAATACAGGCTGATGCCACCGGCAAACCGCGGTTTTGCTGGGTAGACACCCGCGATGTACTGGCAGTGCCTTTCGATACGCCGGTGCCGGGTTACCGGAATGGCACTGTCAATTCCCTGCGCTTGTGGAAGGCGGTGGCTACCGAAGAGTTTAACCTGGATGAGTTTAATGCCGGGGATTATGAAGAAGCAGTCGCCGCAAAAATTGCTGCTGAAAATATTACCATGGTGCTGTATCCCAATGACGCCAGTGCAAACGGTAAAGAGCTGAGACTGCGCCAACAATATTTTCTGGCGTCCGCCAGTTTGCAGGATGTCACTACGCACTGGGTGGGTTTGCAGGGCGAGGATTTTAGTCATTTTGCCGAAAAAAGCTGTTTCCAGTTAAACGATACTCATCCGAGTATCGCCATTGCCGAACTTATGCGCCTGCTGATGGACATCCACAATTTAACGTGGGATGAGGCATGGACAATTACCAAAAATACAATGGCTTATACCAACCATACTTTACTGCCCGAAGCGCTGGAAAAATGGCCTGTTAAATTGATGCAAGGGTTACTGCCGCGATTAATGGATATTATTTTTGAAATTAACGCCCATTTTATGGCTGAAGTTTCGGCGCGCTGGCCGGGAGATACCGAGCGTTTACGTAGAATGTCCATTATAGAAGAAGGTTATGAGCAGCAAGTAAGAATGGCTTATTTGGCTATAGCGGGCAGTTTTTCAGTTAATGGTGTCGCGGCACTCCATTCAAAGTTATTGCAGCAAGGCTTATTTCGGGATTTCTATGAATTGTGGCCGCATAAATTCAATAATAAAACTAACGGCGTAACGCCGCGCCGCTGGCTTGCAGCTTGTAATCCCGCGCTGGCAAGCCTGATCACGGAAACCATTGGCGATAGCTGGATTACCGATTTATCGCAATTAAAAAAATTGAAACCCTATGCTGAAGATGCTCAATTCCGGCAACGCTGGCGTGCTGTCAAGCAGGCGGCAAAACAGCGTTTGATCGACTATAAAAAGCAGCAGCATAATATTGAACTTAATATCGACGCCTTATTCGATGTGCAGGTCAAACGCATCCATGAATACAAGCGGCAGCTATTAAATGTATTGCATGTTATTTATCTCTATAACCGTATTAAAAAGGGTGACACCGAAAACTGGGTGGCAAGATGCGTATTAATCGGCGGTAAAGCGGCTCCCGGTTATCTTATGGCCAAAAAAATAATCAAGCTGATTAATAATGTCGCCCATGTCATTAACTCGGATCCGTCGATAGGCGGTAAATTGGCGTTGATATTTCTGCCTGATTACCGTGTGTCGGCCATGGAAAAAATTTGCCCCGGCGCTGATCTTTCCGAACAGATTTCAACTGCCGGCAAAGAGGCCTCAGGTACCGGTAATATGAAACTGATGATGAACGGGGCCATCACTATCGGTACATTGGATGGCGCTAATATTGAAATTCGTGAAGAAGTAGGCGATGAAAACTTTTTCCTGTTTGGTTTGACTGAAGAGCAAATTGCCATAAAGCGGGAACATTATGACCCTGTTGCTGTTATCAGTCAGGATGAAGATTTGCAGCAGGTCATGCAGCTTCTGGAATCGCGGCATTTTAATCAGTTTGAGCCGGATATATTTGATGACTTGATCAATTCCATAAAAAGTCCTCATGATCCGTGGATGACAGTTGCTGACTTTCGAAGTTATATCGAAGCCCAGAAGCGCGTCGAAGAGGCCTATCGGGATCATGATCATTGGGCCAAAATGAGCATTTTAAATTGCGCGAGCAGTGGCAAATTCTCTACCGACAGGACAGTCAGCGAATATAACCGGGATATCTGGAAATTAAAACCGCAATCAGTAACGCATACACCTGAAAAGAGCATTTATGAAGTCAAACATTCCGCTGACCCTATTGTATAGCAAGTTGATTCCGGTGTCATGGTTCGACAGGCTCACCACGAACGGAATCAGGCGCTCTTGAGTGTGGACTAAGGACTCACATTGAACGGGTTCGACGAGTCTCCTGAACATACGCACAGGCTCACCACGAATGGTTCGACAGGCTCACCACGAACGGCATCACCACAGACCGTTCGTCCTGAGCCTGTCGAAGGAAGCCTGTCGAAGGAAGCCTGTCGAAGGAAGCCTGTCGAAGGAAGCCTGTCGAAGGAAGCCTGTCGAAGGAAACCGGTCGAAGGACTGTGCAGAGATTCCTTAAAAAAGACCGTAGCTATTTATCATCAGGGAGTTTAACATCGGCTAAACCCGGACAAAAAAACAAGCCAGCATTATTGTAGGAATTCATCCACACTTCATGCCAATACCATCGAAAAATCAATAACGAGAGGCCAAGGTAATTTTCCAGCCTTTTTAAAAAAGGAGATGTCAATAAATGCCAGAAACCGTTCATCAAATCAGCCGTCTTATCCAGCACAGAGGAATGACAATTCCCACCTTTCTTTATGGCACGGCCTGGAAAGAGGATCAAACTGAAGCCTTAACCTATGCAGCCGTCGAGTCCGGGTTTCTAGGGATAGATACCGCCAATCAGCGGCGTCATTATGTTGAGGCTGGCGTAGGCAGGGCTATCCAGCGTGTTTTAGACGCAAAAAAGCTGAATCGCAGTGATCTGTTCCTGCAAACAAAATTCACCTTTGTTGAAGGGCAGGATCATCGTCTTCCTTATGATCCGAAAGCAGACTATGCAACCCAGGTCGAACAATCTTTTGCCAGTTCATTGGAGCATCTGGGCGCTTCGTACCTGGATTCGTATATTTTGCACGGTCCGTCTTCAAACCACGGCCTGAAAACCGCCGATTGGGAGGTCTGGCGCGCAATGGAAAATTTGCAGAAAGCAGGTTCTGTGAAACTGATAGGCGTTTCCAATATTAACTTTGAGCAATTGTTACTGCTGATTGAGAAGTCCGAAGTCAAACCCGCTTTTGTGCAAAACCGGTGTTTTGCCCGGACAAAATGGGATGCCAAAATTCGCACCTTATGCAAGGCAAATAACATTATTTATCAAGGCTTCTCCTTGCTTACCGCTAACTCGATGGAATTGAACCGGCCTGAAATTCATAAGATCGTAAAGCGGCTGGATTGCTCATTGATGCAGGTAGTGTTCCGGTTCGCTCTCCAAATCGGCATGATTCCGTTGACCGGCACCACCAGCAAGAGCCATATGCAGGAAGACCTGGCAACGTATGAAATTGAATTAACCGAGGCAGAAGCGGCTGCTATCGAGAGCATTGCCTACTAGGAATTTTCCAACCTTTATCCTGATCAGTAAGATGACTCTGCCAGAGCGAAAAAGGTTGTCATTCCGGCAAAACCTGCCACGGTCAGGGATGTGGGAAGCCGGAATTCAGGGGGACGGTTTGTGCTAATGTCCTGCTGCTCGACTTATGCGCAATTCCATCCATAGTTTCATATCCGCAACTGAATATCCAGACAACCTTATACATACTTGATTTTTTGTCCACATTTTAGTCTTTTTGTACTGATGCACTTCCTTTAATACATTTTCTGAAGATACCGCCGAATTTAAAAAGCTTGATTTTAAACAGGATGCGAATAGAATCCGCAATCCGGAGCCATTGCCCGACAAAGGCAAAACCCGGATTTGGTCAGTTACTCATTTGACATGAGAAGCTGGGTTAAAGTCACTCAAGTACGATGCAGGTTAAATGTGGAAGTTGCAGACATAGTTCAAAAATGGTTCACATTTCCCAAATTAGCTATTACCCGATATTACCGGAGGTAGTTTATGGCATCGGCTTTTTCACATGCTGTTGTTGCAGTCGCGCTCAGTAAAGGTTTCAGAATTGAAAAAACGGGTATACGGAGTTTTTTGCTGGGGATATTTTGCGCCATTGCTCCTGATTTGGATGTAATCGGTTTTCGCTATGGCGTTCAGTATGGGGATGTATGGGGGCATCGGGGCATAACGCACTCGCTATTTTTTTCTGCAGGGCTTAGCTTGATTTTGACTTTATTATTTTATTTTCGGAGCCCAGCCACCCTTATGTCTCGCGCCTTTCTCTATTTGTTCGCGTGCGGTTCTTCGCATGGTTTACTTGACGCCCTGACGAACGGCGGTCTTGGCGTGGCTTTTTTCTCACCCTTCAATACCGCCCGGTATTTCTTTGGATTTCGACCTATCGCCGTATCGCCTATCGGTGTGCATCAGTTTTTTACCGAACGTGGAGCACAGGTTTTAATCAGTGAGTTCAAATGGATTTGGCTTCCTTCCCTGGTTTTTGTTGCAGCAGTCAGCTTGTTTGAACGTCTTCTATGCAGAAAACGCAAAGACTGAAAAACCTTTGGAGTCGATGTTTTCACTACTAAGTTCAATTTTTTAATTTTAACCCATCTATTTCCCCATGCCTTATACGAAGCCCTTAACGGCATATAAACCTGGCCAAAGGTCAAGCCGGGTTAGCTGTTGATGACAACTTTGCCTTTAAAATGACTCTTCAAAAAAGCGCATGGAACCAGTAATCGCTAATATCTATACCCACATTCCGGAGCAGTTACCGGAAGAAATGTTTGAATGCCTGTTAAAAAGCGATCAAGTCATTATTGAGCGTATTATTTCCAAAGGACATATTACAGCTAGGGGACATTGGTATGATCAGGAGTGGGATGAATGGATTCTGGTGCTTCAGGGGAAGGCCACGCTAATGTATGAAAACGATAACCGCTTGATTACGTTGGTTCCAGGCGATTATGTGCTGATCCCTGCCCACACCCGGCACAGGGTTGTATGGACTCAGCCTGATCTTGCCACCTTATGGCTTGCTGTGCTTTTACATAAACCCAAAGAAAGTTTAAACGGCAATTTATCTGCCTGAAAGCGAGCACTTAAATTTACACTGATACACCGGCTACCGGCACATAGACGATTACAAAATAGATCAACCTATGCGCGAGTATAATAATTATAATATTGCAATTAACGCAAAATATCATCGAAATTAAAAACTTATGGAAGAACTACTGGTAGGCTGGCTTAAGGAATACGGTTACATTATCTTGTTCCTGTGGAGCATAATGGAAGGCGAAATGGGCCTGATCATGGCGGGAACCATGGCTCATACGGGCGACATGCAATACTTTATGGCGATATTTGTAGGGGGTCTGGGCGGTTTTACCGGCGATCAAATCTATTTTTATATTGGCCGCTTAAATAAAGGTTTCATTCAGCGCAAACTGCAAAGTCAACGGCTTAAGTTCGCAATCGCGCATTTGCTGTTAAAAAAATACGGCTGGCCCATTATTTTTATGCAGCGTTATATGTATGGGTTACGCACTGTCATTCCCATGTCGATCGGTATTACCAAATACTCAGCAAAACGGTTTGCCTTCATTAACCTGATTAGTGCATGGGTATGGGCGGCAATTACTATCACCCCGGCTTATTTATTTGGCGAGGAAATATTAAATGTTTTAGACATTGCCAAACAGCATTGGTATTTTGCGTTGCCCATAGCAGGAGGGTTCCTGTATTTTGTTCACGCATGGTTTCAAAAGCTGGAGCGGCATTTTCTGCAAAAACGGCTTGACCGTTCGTTCACCCGGTAGATTTTAAACATCCCGCCTACAGGGTTTTTATTGGCTTAGCTGGTAATTAGCCGATAGGATACTACGGATAACCACTAGCAAAGAAATAGCTTAGCTACTCAGTAAGAACAGGTATTAAAAAAAGGGCCGGTTAATGCGAAAGTCCCGCGTGGCTTTCGAGAAACGTACCGGCCCGAGTCCGCTATTCGTACAATCCAAACCAATCCACAGAAGGACGGGCAGGCTCAGAAGGTTTTGCCTTTGTACGCTGAAAAAAGTCCTCGAGAATATATTCCAGGCCATAAAAACTTCCACCGTCAAATTCCTGGCAGAAGGTATCAAAATCATCATTAACGTTAGCATCTGGGATTTTGCTGGTATTATTTGCTTTCATTGTCATCACCACACATTCGTGTCAATCTCTTAAAGTAGTTTAGTAAAACTAAACTAAAGAGCCATGATTTTATTAAAATATAAAACCAAGGCTAAACCATATATCTATAAATGTAGCTTAAAATTAACAGAATGTTGCTGAATGGTAAATGAATGGATAAATAATTTTTTCAGACCGGTAACAACCCGGCTTTTTAGAGCGGGTCATAGGTCATGTTATCCTGCTGTTTCATCTCGTCAGTATGGATCGACAACTCACCACGAACGGAATGGAATCAACACAAACCGTTCGTCCTGAGCCCTTCGACTACGCTCAGGAGAGCTTTGTCGAATGGGGCTCAGTACGAACTGATAAGTCACTGATTTTAATGAACCACCGTTCGTCCTGAGCCCTTCGATAAACTCAGGAGAGCCTTGTCGAAGGAAGCTTGTCGGAGTGCAATCTTTAGAGGTTCCCTTAATAATAAGTCCTGACAAACATTCACAACTTTAACATTTGACATGAGCAACTCATCAACCGGCAATAAGGCGACGGCAATACCCGATCCGGACTTTACCTTGATTAAAGCATTAGGTGAAACCAGTGCTTATGGTCATGAAGTCGCTTCTGTCCGTCTGATTGAAACCCACATTTCCTGGGTGCTGCTGACCGGACAGTACGCCTACAAAATCAAAAAGCCGGTTAACTTCGGTTTCCTGGATTTTTCTACCCTGAAAAAACGGCAGTTCTTCTGTCTCGAAGAATTAAGGCTCAATCGTCGTCTGGCTGCACACCTGTATCTTGAGGTAGTGCCGATAACAGGCAAAGCCGATCATCCCAAAATGGATGGCACAGGCGAAGCTATTGAATATGCCGTTAAGATGATTCAATTTCCTTCAGGGCAATTGCTCAGCGAACATGCAAAAAGCGGGAATCTGGGCATAGATGAAATTGATCAAATGGCCGCTATTATTGCTGATTTTCATGAAACGATTGAAAAGGCGGCAGCAGACTCTCCGTATGGCAATAGTGAGGATATAAAACATTGGTTTATCGGAAATTTTGACCATATCAGACCGCTGCTGGAAAATGACAGTCACAAACAGCAGTTACACGCTATAGAGATATGGGGTAATCGCGAATGGCGCAATAAGAAAGCGTTAATACAACAGCGTAAACAGCAAGGAAAGGTGCGCGAATGCCACGGTGATCTGCATCTGGGTAACATGACCTTCATAAATGGGCAGCTAACCCTGTTTGATTGCATTGAATTTAATCCGATGCTGCGCTGGATTGACGTCTTCAGTGAAGCCGCTTTCTTGATTATCGACCTGCTGCATTTTGGCTATGAACGCCATGCCTGGCGTTTTCTTAATCATTATCTTCAGCATACCGGCGATTACCCCGGACTGGCTTTATTGCGCTACTACCTGGTTTATCGGGCGCTGGTACGCGGCAAGGTTTCTTTACTGGGTATGGCGCAGCACCGGGATAATGACATTATTTGCAGACAGGCACTCGATGAATACAGCATATTTGCAAACCTGGCTGAACGCTTTACCAAAGATGGCCGGGCGATTTTGATCATTACGCATGGCTATTCGGGTTCAGGCAAGTCCACCTTTGCAGGTCAGCTTGCTGAAAAAATCGGCGCCTTACAAATACGCTCGGATATAGAACGTAAGCGGCTATTTGGCTACCGGGCTCAGGAACATACGGGTAGCGATATTGATAACGGACTTTATACGCAAGCGGCGGGGCTGAAAACTTACCAACGTCTTGCCGAGCTCGCTAAAGTTGTGATTGAAGCCGGTTTTAGTGCAATTGTCGACGCGGCTTTCCTTAAACTCGAGCAGCGCACTATGTTTCGACGGCTGGCTGCTGACTGCGGTGTGCCGTTTTTTATTATCGATTTTCAAGCATCTGATAAAGAATTAATCAACCGTATCAAGCAACGTCAACAACAGCAAAACGATGCTTCGGAAGCGACTATTGAAGTTCTCCGGCAACAGCAATTATCGGCGCAACCTCTGTTAGAGGAAGAACGGGGTTGTGTCATAACCATTAATACCGAGAGCAGTAATGCCTTGGAAACACTGTTAGGTCACTTTGATGGTTAATTTCAACTCAATGCCGGTGAAGCACTTGCACAAAGTCATTACGGTAGACTATCTAAGGGGAAGCTTTAAAAATAAGTTATGCTCATGGTTCGACAGGCTCACCACGAACGGAATCGACAAGGCTCTCCTGAGTGCAATCGAAGGGGCTCTCCTGAGCATCGTCGAAGGGCTCACCACGAACGGAGCAGACAGGCTCACCACGAACGGGTTCGATAGGGATCTCTTGAGTGTAGGCGAAGAGCTCACCACGAATGGCTCTATTAGTTATGTTCGTGGTGAATCGTGAGCTTGTCGAACGCTCGAACCACTGTATTTTCAGAAGTTACCAAAGGATACTACCTCTTTCTAATTACCTGAGCATGCAACATGAATAACGTGGCGGCGAAACAAGAAAATCAACAGCCAATAGGCGCCATTGTTGAAGTTCATGGCCCCGTAGTAATTATCGAGTGCAGCCAGCTGCCTCCATTGCACCAGGCTTTATGTACCTATTTTGATCACACCACCTATCTGTTCGAAGTACACCAGCATCTTGATGAACGGCATGTCAGGGCAATTACCCTGCATGGCACTGCCGGTTTGAGCCGGGGCATGACTGTATTTGATACGGGTGCTCCCTTACATGTGCCGGTATCTGAACACTGCTTAGGCCGGTTACTGAATATATTTGGAGAACCGCTGGACGGACAGCCGCCTTTGCCTCAAAACGCATTCCGTAATATTCACGCAAAACCGTTGCCGTTATCAGAAGCCATTGGAGTGAGCGGTATTCTGGAAACCGGCATTAAAGTCATAGACTTATTATGCCCTTTCGTAAAAGGGGGGAAAACCGGCTTATTCGGAGGCGCCGGTGTCGGAAAAACAGTATTGGTCATGGAGTTTATCCATGCTGTTTCAGCCATTCATAAAGGCGTTTCAGTTTTTGCCGGAGTCGGTGAGCGCATTCGCGAAGCTCACGAATTATGGCGGGAAATGCAGCAGGCCGGAGTTATGTCCGATACGCTGATGGTTTTCGGGCAAATGGATGAATCCCCCGGGGTGCGTTTTCGTGTTGGTCTGTCGGCATTAACCTATGCCGAATACCTCCGAGATACCTTGCATAAGGAAGTGCTTTTTGTAGTGGATAATGTCTTTCGTTTCGTTCAGGCCGGTAGTGAAATATCAAGCCTGCTCGGTCGTATGCCCGCAACCGTGGGTTATCAGCCGACACTGACCACGGAAGTCGCAGAACTGGAAGACCGCATTCTTTCAACCCAACAAGGCGCCATTACTTCGGTGCAAGCCGTCTACGTTCCCGCCGATGATATGACCGACCCCGCAGTAAGCGCCATACTCAGCCATCTGGATACTACGGTGATTTTGTCCCGGGAGCAGGCCAGCAAAGGCATTTATCCGGCGGTCGATCCCTTGCGCTCAAGCAGCAAGCTGATGGACCGGCATATGCTGGGAGATCGCCATTATGCCGTTGCGCAAGCGGTACGCGAACATCTGGCGCGTTACCATGAACTGGAAGATATTATCGCCATGCTCGGCATTGAAGAATTGTCCGGGACCGATCGCAAAGTAGTTATGCGGGCGCGTAAATTGCAACGTTATCTCACCCAGCCGTTTTGGGTTTTAGCCCAGCACACCAAACAAATCGGGGTTTCAGTGCCACTGGAACAGACATTGACTGATTGCGAAGCATTTTTAGCGGGCAATTACGATGATTTGTCCGAAGAACAATGTTATATGCGTGGAAGCATGCAGAAGTTGTAATGAATCAATTCGTGCTGAACCTGTTTGACGCCACTCGTGAACAGAGAATATCTGATGTCACTTCCTTTGTTGGAGAAGATGCCTCCGGCAGTTTTGGCATTCAGTCCAATCATGCACGATTTATGACCACGCTGGTTTTCGGGCTTGCGCGTTTCCGGGTAAAGAGTGAAAACTGGCAATATCTGGCTTTACCCGGAGGCGTTGTTTATTTCAACAATAATGAATTAACAATAAGCACCCGGCATTTTTTGGTAGACACCGATCTTGAACGAATCATCGCCTTATTGGAGCAGCAGTTAATAACCGAGGAAGAAAATGTGCGCACGACAAGGGAAAGTCTGCACAAAATGGAACAGGCCATGCTTAAACGCATGCTGGCTCTTACATGTAAAACCTGAACCGCAGTTGAGTATTTCAAAATTCCGTTCGCCCTGAGCGTGTCGAAGGGTGAGCGTGTGAAAGCTGTTCATGCTTCGACAAAGCTCAGCACGAACGGCTTTCATAGGCTCCAACTGCGGTTTTTAGGCAAAATAATATGACAGTCATGATCATGAATAACCAAGCTCAGATCCGCTCCTGATCATGCAAACGGTTGCTTATCCGCACTCTCATTCCTCTCCAGTGCCGAACGATCCCACCCGCCAAAATCGGCGGCTGCCTCATAGCTGCTCTGCAAGAAATTAAGCAGCGCCCCGTCGGGGGACGCCGATTGCCGAACGTCATCATAGGGGAGAATGAACTCTCCAAGCTCTGAATTGTAAGCCGCTCCGCCAGGACTGACCTTTGCCGTACGAAAGCCGTCAGGCTCGGGATAGGCGTAGGCGTAGAAAACCGCCTGCGGCATCTGGTCATTTCCGGGCCAGAATCCGCAACTGCTCACTTCGTGGGAATAGGCCTCACGCGCGACCCAATCCGGCAAGTGAGGCACACCGCCAGGGTGCTCCGGTGCTTTCCGCCCCGAAAAGCGGGTGACGGCCAAATCGAAGCTTCCCCAGAAAAAATGCACGGGGCTGCACTTACCGGTAAAGCGGGCGCGAAATTGCTTAAATACCCGGTCGGCCTGTATCAAAATACGCCAGAATCGATTTGCGCGGTCGGGCTCGTATACCGCATGCACATAGTCTTTCTCAAACGGAATGGCGTTTACCACTTCGTTAGGCGTGGTGTGAATCTTCACGTCGATGCTTAGCTGAGCCAATTTTGCAAACAGCTCCTTATAAAAGTCAGCAACCGGGCGAAGCAAAAGTGACATTTCCTTAATCTCGCCGTTGCTGACCTGAATCAAGAGCTTATGGTCGATGAAATCGAAATCAATTTGAAAAGCCCGGGCCTCATAGGGAATCGGCGAGGTGGTTAACCCGCGGGCAGTAACATAAAGGGGCACATGCCAGGAGTGATTGACCCAGGGTGTCAGACCTAGCCTGATTTTGCCGACAATCTGAGTCCACATATGAAGTGTCTCATAAGTAGCTTTCCACTCCTGAAAAGGCAGGCTCGGCCATTGATTAGTAGGGGTAGTGATGCGGGAAGAACTTAAATGCGTCATATCTCCTCCGTCCATTATCAAAAGTGTTGATCTAAATTATTGATAAAAAATAAAATAGTCCTTATTTTAAAAACATCAAATCTATCACATCCTAAAATAAAGACAACACGCCCTGGAACATTTATCCCCTCTATGTTTAAATTACTCGGTCTCGGGCAAAAACCGTTTAACAGGTCCACCTCTCGTGCGTTGTATCCACCCGGCGCGGAGCAATTTCTAATTCGACTAGCCTCAAGGCAAAATCACGGCTTCAACTCAGAATCAGGCGGGATAGGCATTGCTGTTTATCATTGAACTATAAGCTTTAAAAATCATCTATTTATTGTTGAAATGAAAAATAGCGATCATAGGAATTATGCCGGTTATTATCGTATTTTTCGCGATACTTTTTATCTACTAGAAAGTTAATAATCCCCTCCAATTGATTAGCTCAAACGTGAATAATAACGAGTTATTCCCATTAACTCAGTTGACTTTATTTTAGAGTTACTCATGCCTCGGATTGAGGGCATGAATATCCTCTCTATAGATTCCTACATATAAAATGAGTCGTACTAAAGTATTTTTTAAAAATGTCTATATAGCTTCAATAATGGGAATTGCGGCTATCTTGTTTATTTTAAAGTATCTACACTTTATTTTTGCAGGCTCGTCATCGCTACTGCTCTTTTTAATCGTGATTGCCTATACCGCGTGGTACGGTGGATTAAGAGCGGGACTTTTCGCCACCGGGATGAGTGCGGCGGCTAATGCTTATCTTTTAGTTGAACCTTACCACGATTTATATATCGCCAATTCCAGTGAAATACTGCGCACCGTGTTATTAGTTAGTGCTGGCGTAATGGCTAGCCTGATCCTCGCACTCTTACACAAAAAACAACACCAGACCTTACATATGGTTATGCAACGAGAGAAACAGCTTAACAAGGAAATCGCCGAGCGCACCCGAATGCAGGCAGACCGGCATTTATATATCTCCCTCGCTAAAAGCAATACCGAATTTATGGCCATGTGCGATACAGAATGCAGGGCTTTTTTCATCAACGATGCCGGCCTGCGTCTCGTAGGTCTGGATAATCTCGAGCAAGGCCTTAAAACACATATCGTGGAACTTTTTTTCCCGGAAGATCAGGCATTTATTATGAATGAGTTCTTTCCTGCGGTAATACAAAAGGGCCGTGGCGAGATCGAAATTCGCTTCCGGCATTTCAAAACCGGGGAAGCGCTGTGGATGATTTACAACGTCTTCGCCCTAAAAGATTTAAACGACGAAATAGTTGGATTCGGTACCGTGAGCACGAACATCACTGAGCGCAAACATGCCGAAGAGGCTTTGCGTAAGAGTCAGATGGAACTGAATCGTGCTCAGGCAGTCGCTCATATCGGCAGTTGGCGCAAGGACTTCCGCAAAAATATATTGGAATGGTCTGACGAACATTTTCGAATTTGCGGCCTATCTAAAGACACGCCTTTAACGTGTCACTCATTTCTTGATATCGTGCATCCGGCAGACCGGCAGCTAGTCGAAGCGGCATGGAAAGATGCCCTTGCCGGCAAGCCCTATGATATTGAACATCGAATTATAGTAGGCGACAAAATCAAATGGGTGCGTGAACTGGCCGAACTTGAATTTGACGAGTCGGGATTGCTGCTCAGCGGTTTTGGAACGACTGAAGATATTACCGATTTCAAAATCAGCCAGGAAACGTTACATCAGGAGCGGAGTTTCCTGAGACAAGTCATCGATGCGTCGCCCAGTGTGATTTTTGTCAAAGACCGGGAAGGACGATTTCTTTTAGGGAATGAAGCTTTGGCCCAATCCTATGGCACTAAACCTGAAAACTTGATAGGGCTGACCGAGAACAGCTTTAATTCCAACGCTGACGAAGTAGCTCAATTTGCTCATGATGACCTTGAGGTTATAAGCTCCCGCAAATCCAAGGTTATTTCGGAGGTAAAAGTCACGCATTCCGATAGCTCAGTACATTGGTACAGCACAGTCAAAATTCCGCTGCTCGACGGTGAGGGAAATTGTAACAAACTGCTGTGTGTAGCAACCGATATTACCGAGCGCAAACGCGCGCTAGAAGCGATGCGCCTGGCTGACCGCCGTAAAGACGAATATCTGGCAGTACTGGCCCACGAGCTCCGCAATCCTCTGGCGCCCATCCGCAATGCCGTGCAGTTGTTGAAAATGCAGGAGCTTACACACCCCAAACTGGCAGCGAGCTTTAATATTATCGACCGCCAGGTAACTCATATGGCCCGGCTACTTGATGACCTGCTGGATGTAGCTCTTATCATGCGGGGCAAAATCACACTGAAGACCGAGCGTTTGGAACTTACCGGCATTGTGAATACTGCATTGGAAACAAGCAGCCCGCTGATTGAATCGCGCGGACAGGAGTTAATTCTCTTACAGACCACGACGCCTCAATGGATCAAAGGCGACCGTGTCAGGCTGACACAAGTGCTGTCTAACCTGCTGAATAATGCATCCAAGTATACCAGCGAAGGAGGTAAAATCACGCTAAGCGTGACGCGCGAAGGTTCTGATGCGGTCATTGAGGTCAGTGATACAGGCATCGGCATTGCCCCGGAGACTCTGCCGCAGATCTTTGATCTTTTTACTCAGGCCAACCATTCTCTGGCCCATACTCAAGGCGGCCTGGGGATTGGGCTGACGCTGGTGCGGAAGCTGGTCGAAATACATGGCGGCACAGTGACGGCAGCCAGCGCCGGCCAAGGTCAGGGCAGTTCTTTTACCGTGAGGTTGCCGGCATTATTGGTGAACTCATCCGCTACTGAACCGGCAGTGATCGAACCTGCGTTACCAATGCCTAAATTCCGTATTTTAGTCGTGGATGACTATGTAGATGCAGCAGAAAGCCTGGCGCTGGTGTTGCAAACGGAAGGGCATGAAGTCGAAACAGCCGATTGCGGCATGAAAGCCCTGGAGCGGGCTCAAGTTTTTCAACCGCAGGTCGTTCTGCTAGATATCGGCCTTCCGGACGTGGACGGTTATGAGATCGCCAAACGGCTGCGCACATTACCGGAGACCCGGGATGCTATCCTGATCGCTGTAACAGGCTACGGTCAGACTGAAGACCGTGAACTTTCAAAAGTGGCCGGATTCAACCATCACTTGCTCAAGCCAATAGATTTTGTAAAATTATCAGCCTTATTGGCATCGTCGCAAAACAGCCAGGGCGGGTAACGCGGGAGTTCTGGTATAAGGCAAGGCATTATCATCCCTTGACCCGCCGGTAGATACTTTAATCCTGGAGGCCGTGTGAAAGCCGTTCATGCTTCGACAGGCTCAGCACGAACGGCTTTCACACGCTCACCCATTGGGTTTTCAGGTTAATTATTGAAGTGGTGCAGCACGAAGTGATCCTGTTGATCAACTGGCGAAAATCATTCATCCAGAGGCAGGCGTAAAGGAATCATGGGCGAGAGTGCGAAGCCATGCCTTTGATAGAAGCGTTGGGCTGATTCATTAATGCGATCGGTCAATAAGGTAATGCGCTTGCAGCCGTTGCTGCGGGCAAACTTAACGGCGTTTTCAAGCAAATAAGAACCTACACCGGAGCCGCGATAAGCAGGGGATATGATCATATCTTCGAGTAGCGCAACCTTAGCGCCTAGCGCTGTCGATACGGTGTAAAGAAGGCAAACCATTCCGACGACTTCACTGTCCTGGCGGACCAATAGAATGTTGCCGATTTCCGGATTGTTAATGATGCGGGCAAGGCCGAGTCTCTGCGCTTCGTGATTCGGCATGAACTCAAGTTCCTGGGAAAACAGGATCTCCAGCAATTCGCAGAGTGCCGGAATGTCGGTTAAAATTGCCAAGTGTATTTGCGCCATGCGCTCACGGCTATTTTCCTCTAACATACCCCTAACCGGGTCCGGTTCAAGAAAGCGTTAATAAGTAAAAAGCCAAATGGCCACGCATACGTTGTCATGGGTTTTGGATATTCCTACGATACAACTCCTCTTGCATCAAATTGGCAAGGAACTCGTCGTCGCTCTGGCCCAGCATACCCTCCGCAGGCGTCTCAGCGCACCCGCGTTCCGCGTCATCAGCAATCTCTGTCGTACACCCAATCTCCTCGCACCGTTTACGTGTAAAAATGGATGGCTGTTCGCGATCAAACACCACAGACTGTTGCGGGCTGCTTTGCCGCACCAATACCGGTGCTATTAACTTTACGCCGCTGGTAGTCTTCAGGGAAAGTTCAATGCTCCTGCGCGCCTCCACAGTAGGCGAGCCGGAAACAACGATTTTCTCCTGAAGCAAAGTTCGCCCGTTCTGGTCTATAAACCGAATGACCACTTCCCCTTCGCCGGTGATAGAAATTTCCATGTTAGCCTCCGCCAAAATTGTTGTGCTGAAACCCAATCCAAAGCTTATCCAGGGAGAACTTCGTCGAGATAAGCATGCGAGCCCACCCTCCGGCCAAGTACGAACCTGAAATCTCCCGAGGGTGAGGAAAAGCCGAAGTCTTGTATCCGTAGAACGGCTATAGTGTAACCATTTAGGGGAGGCGATGAAACATGCGAAGGTGCGTGCAATATTACCGGTGGATTTCCGCCGCCAACAAGAATCATCTGCGTGAAAGCGCTCTCTGAAGAAAAGTCCAGCCAAGCAAAGCCGGATGCACCTTCTATATCTCTGCCGTAGAAGAACTGGTTCTTCTCGGTGGCGATTTCTCGGACGGTCGTCCGGTCACCGTCCAGGTCGTCAAGCGCAAGCACAAGGATAGACGGTGCGTCGGAGACCTCTGCCTGAATGATTTGCTCCACTTCAATCTGGAGCATTATGCTGCCTTTTGCCATTGTCCGCCTCCCTCATAGCTTTGAACCGGTGAACTTAACAAAGAATATACTCATCGCACATCCCTGCCGACATCTTCACCCCGTCCCCTTCTGGAAATGGTCAGCGGGACGAAATTTAAAAAAACCGAACGCGATGTGTGAATACTATAGAAGCCCCCTATACGCATATCCTTTCGTAAGGTGTTGATCTATTCATCAATGAAAAATAAAATAGCCTATATTTCAACCATTTCTGCAATTTACCACATCCCACAATAAAGGCAACATATCCTGCCATTTATCCGTTCCTGCCCGAATCACTCTATCGAATGCGGTATAATAGCCGTTTCAAACCAGTATAAAATTCATACCGGGCGGGCTTATCGGGCTTTGATTAAACGCTTTATTTTAAGCTCATTATTTATCAGGATGAAAATATCGCCCTTATAGCCATCCTGCCTTTTTAAAGCGGTAATAAAGGATGCTGCAGACTACGCTGATAGCGGCCAGCGCCGACGGATAACCGTATTTCCACCGCAATTCCGGCATGACTTCAAAGTTCATGCCCCAGATTCCCGCGAAAGCCGTTGCGACTGCGAATAAACCGGCCCAGGCGGCTAGCCTTTTGGTTACTTCGCTTTCCTCGATAGTCACCATCGATAGATTGACCTGAATCGCCGTGCCTATCGTGTCGCGTATCGTATCTATTGAAGTATTGATATGGTTAAGATGATCGTAGACATCGCGAAAATATTCCTGACTATTGACACAGACTGCCGGCACCCGGCCCCGGTGCAATTTACCTGTATTTTCCATTAAGGGGGCGACCGCATGTTTAAGCGTCATTACCTTGCGCTTGAGCACGTACAGGCGTTCAATATTGGAACGCGCGGAGCCTTTTACGAAAATATGCTCTTCGATATTTTCAAGCTCGGTTTCAAGCGTATCCAGGACCGGGAAATAACGATCAACGACCGCATCCATCAAGGCATAAAACACGAAGCCTGCGCCCTGGCTCAGTAAATGCGGTTCCCGCTCGCAACGGCCGCGGACGCCCAGGAAGCCTTTACGGCTGCGATTACGCACCGAAAGAACAAAATTCGTACCCACGAAAACATCGACTTCCCCGACCCTAAGCTGGTCGCCATCCATTTCCACTAAATGCATTACGGCAAAGACAGAGTCGCCGTATTCATCTATTTTCGGGCGCTGATGGCTGACCCAGGCATCTTCAACAGCAAGCGGATGCAAATCAAATTCCTCGCGCATTTTTTCCAGTTCGGCCAGCTCGGCATCCTGTAAGGCAACCCAGACAAAACAACCAGGTATTATCAGATAATCGCTGATTTCCTCAATTGAAATGTCCTTGAGCTTTTTTCCTTCCTGATACGCGACACAGTTAATCAGCATGAATGATGTTTCCGATAAATGGTTTGCAAGTAAACGTAACTGAGCCGGTCATCTTAGGAACAGCACAACCGCTGGACCGGTTTAATTCGTATAGTTTTGCGGCGCATATTAGCATGGCAGGCGGGTTTTAAGAGTGCGTCATATAAATCTGTCCGGCAGCCATCCCCTATTAACGCATTCCCGGAAACACCAGTCTGGCGTTGTTTCGGTTTTATAGCTCCAGAAAAACCAGCCCAGGTATTGTTCAAACGTCGCCAACTCCGCGGCGGCATAGGCGCGGTACGCCACCGTCAATTGAAAATTGTCCAGACCTTCCAGAGCATGATTGAAGGGACCGCTGGCCCACAGCGATACGACCTTTAAATTGATGCCCAGACTCCATTCGCCTACATAAGTCCGCAAGCCGCGATCGCAGTTAATATTATCCGCTTCGTTTTTCCAATCAATAACGGTCTTTTGGACATGCCCGTAAAGATCGAGATCCAGGTCTTCACGCACAAAGCATTGATAGCGGTGAATATCGAGTACCGCATTGCTGAATTCCGGTTCTGTTAAAAAACCGGTGTATTCAGTGTAAGAGCGGAAGCCGTCACTAAAAACCACCGCGACATCTTCAGGTTTACAGTAATTACGGATTCGGAAGTAGGCATCGGTGTTATATTTTTTTAACACATCGGTAGGGATATCCCAGCGCGGTTCATTCAGCACTTCGATGGCATGTAAGGCGGGGCGGTTGCGGTAGCGTTCGGCCAGCCGTTCGAGCACTCGCAAGGAATGGCTGATATAGTCTTCGTTAGTGTGCCATTCGCAGACATCTTTAATACCGCCGTTGTCAAAGCCATTCTGGCAACCGGGCGCAGCATGCAGATCCAGGACGACATGCAAGCCAAATTCCTCGGCCCAATCGAAGGCGCGGTCCAGTATGTCTATGCCGCCCGCCACAAAAGGATGCGTATATTCACCATAAGCTCTGTGATAAGGATAATCCGGCCCGAATATCCAGTGACCCACCGGAATGCGTATCGCATTAATGCCGGTTTGGGCAATCCAGGCAAAGTCATCGCGGGTGATAAACGTATTCCAGTGCTGTTTCAATGTTTGCTCTGCCCGCGCGCCCAGTTCTACGCAGTACGAGGTTTCATCCGTCGCCTGCAGACCATCAAAAAGACTGGGCACCATCCATTTTTCAATGACCAGCCAGCTGCCAAGATTAACGCCGCGTAGCTTTTTCCCGAATTTGTTGTCGAAACAAGTGTTCATATTATTGCCTGTCATATTGAATATTAGCGAAACCCGAAAGCTTTACAAGGTAATTCGCCGCCGGTGAAATCTCCCTACCGTCGGCTGGTTGGTCACTGTCAATAGCGCCGCATCAGGCAATTCCTGGCAAATCAACCGGAACATCTCGATTTCACCATCAGGGGTAAGCGAATCAAATGCTTCCTGCAATAAAATCCACTTGGGCCGCCGCAGCAGCAGCCTAACCAATCCCAAGCGTTGCTGCTGCTCACGCGATAATGCCTTATCCCAGAAATCAACCTGGTCAAGTTGGGCGGTCAATTCCTTCACCCCCGCAAGCTTCAGCGCTTGCTCAAGCGAAATCTGACTGACGGCTTCATCGAAAGACGGATAGCAAATCGCCGCGCGTAATGTGCCGGCCGGTAAATAAGGTCTCGGCGGCATAAAAAACATCGGCTCGTCATCGGGCAACTCAATGCGCCCTGATCCCCACGGCCACAGACCTGCTATCGCCTTAAATAACCTGGAGCCATCAAACGTATTGCCGACGATAAGAACACGCTCCCCTGCCCTTATTTCAGCATTTAGCGAAGGGATGCAGACGACGTTGTCGAGTCTTGCGATACATAAATCCTGAAACCGCAGAATAGAATCTTCGCCTTTTTCCAGCACGATCCGGTGCGGGTCGGATCGTTCAAGCTCCAGTTCCAAATTGTCCAGTGCTTTCATTAAACCCAGTACGCGCTCGACCGATGCACGCCATTGCGCAACCGTAGACATATTATCGACCGGCCACGATAATGCGGAGGTCATCTGTTGAAATGACTGAACCGATTGCATTAACGCGCCCAGAGTGATACTTCCGAGAATATAGCGCGGGGCGGATACCAGCACAGGGAACGCCATCGACAATACCGAATAGCCGGATGTGAACAGCATAATATTCGACAACGCATGTGTTTGGCGGTTATAGGCGCCGGCAATATCCTGAAACAGCCTGAAAAAACGCTTTTGCTCGTCAGCTTCGCTATGAATCAACGCTATCGCCAGCGAATTTTCACGCGCCGTCACCAGGTTGAAACGGAAATTAGCCTCTACCGTTTGCCTGCTGTCTGTGGCCTTAATTAACGGTTTGCCGATACGCCAACCTAAAAATGACGCAATAACCGCGTAAAAAATCGCTATCCAGACCAGATGGCCGTATACGGAAATTTCAACAAACCCTAAATTAACAATCACTTTCCCCGACAGCGTCCAGAGAATAGCTGTAAAACTGATCAGCACCAGCAGGCTGTAGAACAGCGAATGACACAACGTGATCGCATCTTCAGTGGCAATACGAATATCCTCGGCAATGCGGCCATCGGGATTGTCGTGATTTGCCGACTGTATATGCGTCACCTGATAATGATGCGCCTTATCCATCCATTGGCCGATGACGCGTTCCGTCAACCAGCTGCGCCACTCTACCTGCATACGGCGCTTTATTTTTAAATGGGTAGCGGTTGCAGCCATACTGACGGCAAAAATCAGGATAAGCAGGGCGACCTGTTTCCATAAACCATGCATCGAGTGCTGTTCAAGGGCATTGAAAAGCGCCGCGCTCCATTCGGTAATAACCACGGCAATAACTATCTGAATGACAGTAAGGATGATCAGCGCCAGCGTCCGTTTGCGAATAGCGTCCTTATTTTCAGAGCTCCAGAAAGGACCGGCCAGACGTATGAATTGGAGGAAAAATCCATTTGAATACTGCATGTTTTGTGCTCCGGATTATCGGAAAAAATAGTCAAACGGCGTCATGCAAACACCTGTCTCCTGTTTTTATCGTTCTTAATGACGCCACAAGACGCTCATCCGACATCCTGCTCTTACGCAGGTAAAATCATAGCCAGACCTGTAGCCGTTTCTGCATTATTGTTTAACAGATATTAATATTATATTTATTATTAACGACATAGTCGGACTAATTTCAGTTCTGGATGAGAATCGAGGGAGAAAAAAGGCTTGCCTGTGTCTTAAAAGCCACTCCTTTACTGCAGATTCTCTATAAATACTCGAAAAGCCGCGCCAAGGTGTCTTAAGCTTATATAAAGAGCGATTGCTTTAACATTTCAGGCTATCCCGGAGAGATACTTATAATGAAAGAAGTGATGACCAAAATTTATGTATCCGGCGCATAAAATTCGATCAGCCTAAGCCCGTAAGCTAATGAATTGGCATACAAATGTTGGGTTACTCGATAAAGCCGTTAACCCAACCCGCGCGAACTGCTGGATTTATTAATTTTCTATGGATCTGCCGCGTTAATAGCATCGAAAATTTCGGCCTGATTTTTTCATGTCGCTATAGGTAACCTCTAAAAATACCGTGCTTAGCCAAGGCTCTCCTGAGCGTAGACCAAAAGCTCAGCACGAACGGTTCTAAATGCTATCAAAAAGTTAAGTTCGTGGTGAGTTTGTTGAACCATGAGCGTAACTTATTTTTAGAGCCTCCCTATAGCCGTTCAAAACCGGCAATAGCACAAAATGTTTTCTACCGGAATAATTTCATTAAACCGTCATATTCGTTCTATAGCATTGGCAGTTAATAACTCATCTTGCTGACTCGACAATCCGGAGAGCCGGTTTAAAGAATCAGCACAGGTGACGATCACTGCCGGGTCGCCTGTCCTGCTATGGTCGACTAGAAACAACTACCATCCAGGGGTTTTATGACTTTGAGAATTGCCTTCATCAGCGATGCCTGGCATCCGCAAATAAACGGCGTGGTGACCACCATCGAAAACACCTGCTCAACCCTGGAACGGTCCGGCCATCGCATTAAACTCATAACTCCTGAGCAGTTTAAAACCATTCCCTGCCCAACTTACCCGTCAATCCGGTTAGCGCTGGCCTGTTACGGAAAATTAACAAGGCTATTGGATGAATTCAACCCTGAACGCATTCATATAGCCACGGAAGGCCCATTGGGGCTGGCGGCGCGGCGCTATTGCCTGAGCCGGAGTCTGGCCTTCACCACGTCATTTCATACTTTGTTCGCAGAATACGTTAACTTGCGCTTTAAAATTCCCGTCTCATGGGGTTACGGTTTTTTGCGCTGGTTTCATGCGCCGGCAAAACGGGTCATGGTTGCCACGTCCTCGATAGAATCGGATATGAAAGCAAGGGGATTTAAAAATAGCCTGGTTCGCTGGTCTCGCGGCGTAAATCCTGATTTTCATTATCCAAGAGCTAAGGCTTTCATAACACTGCCTCGCCCGATTTGCATGTTTGTTGGAAGAGTAGCTATTGAAAAGAATATTGAGGCATTTTTATCTTTAGATATTCCGGGTACAAAAATTGTGGTGGGAGACGGTCCGCAACTGAACGAACTTAAAGTCAAATTTCCTGAAACGGTTTTTGCCGGTTTCCAGACCGGTGAACCCTTGGCTCAATATCTGGCTGCCGCGGATGTGTTTGTATTTCCCAGTCGCACCGACACCTTCGGCATTGTCTTGCTGGAAGCATTAGCCAGCGGCTTGCCGGTTGCGGCTTTCCCCGTAAACGGGCCAATTGATGTAATTACCAGCGATAAAGTGGGTAGGCTTGATGAAGATTTAAAGAAAGCAATTGCCGAGGCGTTAAAATTGGACGCGCGGGACTGCCGGAATTATGCCCTTAACTATTCCTGGACTTATTGTACCGAGCAGTTTTTTAATAATCTTGTCTCCGCTTCTGAAGGAAGTAAGCAGCCGGCAAGTAAGTCAGTCCATAGGCTGAGTTAGCGGCTTTGCCGTGCAAGCTAATATTTGTACAGCGATTCATTAGTTTACTGCTTAGATTAATAACCCAACACATGTGGGTTATTAATCACCGGACGACCGTACGGCGGATGAATTGTAGGGTGGTTCCGCTTTAGCGAACCACCAACACGAAATATCATACAGACTTCTACACCGACATTTCCAAGCGTGTGTTTTTATGTGGGCGGCATGCCTGGACATTTTCCATTGTTTGGCATTGGCGAATTGTCGCTTTACTCCGAATCCGCCCTCGATACTACTACAATACTCCTTGAACTGGCAAAACGTCTTGTGATAACGATTCAATATTCGTCACGAGTTTGGGCGAAGAGAAATCCGGGCAGCTTCCCTTCTTTCGCCGGTATGCTCGGACAGTCTCCTAGCGAATGCCAGTCCTGCCAATTGATGCATAATGCTAACCGGGTTAATTTGAAAGGAGAAGTCATGCGAAAAATCAATTCATTGACATAGCTTGAACACTTGGAGTAAAAATACACCCGGTCGATGCGTTAGCCTTCAGGTGTTCAAGTTCGACCGGAATCAGTATTCAAATTAATCCGAATACGCACGATGGGTCTTTGGTGTCGTTTATCTAAACCCACCCACCGATGACGTTATTGACAGCCATCAATTCTCATGTCCACACGTCCATAAGGAATCAGGCTATGAAGTTAAATCCATTAAGCAAAGCCATATCGGTAATTTTGATTGTCGGCACCGCCGGCGTAACGCCCCAGCCGGCATGGGCTGATACCATCGTTGTCACCGGCAGTGACGGCGCGGCCGGTACGCAAGGCATACCCGGCAATCCGGGAACCGATGGCGGCAATGGCGCGGCAGGCGGCGATGTCTCGGCGCTCGCTAACGGATTGACGTTAGACAACAATGCCACTGCAACCGGCGGAATGGGTGGAGCTGGCGGCGCTGGGGGAGCGGGTACGCCTAATGGCGCAAATGGAGGTAATGGCGGCAAGGGTGGTAAAGGCGGCAATGCGCAGGCCACTGCGGCCACTGACTTAAGCCAAAGTTTAAACACGGCGGCGACCGCGTCGGCATCTGCCGGTAATGGCGGCGCCGGCGGTATCGGCGGCGCAGGGTCGATGCCCGGCATTGATGGAACCCGCGGTAGCGCAGGAACGGGCGGTGATGCTTTGGCGACGGCTTCATCCCGTAATACCGGCAGCGGCGGCAGTGCCGCCAACGCGGTTTCATACGGCGGTAGCGGCGCCGGTACAGGTAGCGATATAGGCTCTGGCGCGAATGGCGGCAGCGCAAATTCGTCGGCCAGCGCGACCAGCGCGACCGGCATTGGTATCACGATCGCGCAAAGCACCGCTCAGGGCGGTAACGGCGGTCAAGGGTATGGCGACGCCGCCCAAAAAGGCGGCAATGGCGCCACCGCTACCGCCACCGCTAGCGGCAGTTCCAGCCGAGGCGGCGATGTCCAAGTTTATGCTTACCAAAGTGGGGGAAGTGGTGGTTACGGCTTTGGTAGTGGTGGCATCGGTGGCAATGGCGCCAACGGCGGCAATGGCGCCGATTCCATCATGCATAATGCCGTTACCGGTTCGACCAGCGGGGTATTGACCCTCGGTCAGTACGCCACTGGCGGTAATGGCGGGGGAACCTTTGACGGTGCAAGCGGATTGGCCGGTATGGCCATTTCCAGCTTGTCGGCAAGCAATACCGAAAGCAGTTCGCTAAACACCAGAACAAGCGCGATCGGCGGCGTGGGCGGCGATTTTAACTATATAGGCGGCTCCAAGGGCGGCGATGCCATAGCCATTAATACCACGGATAGCCATGGTGACGGGCACAACATCAATGCCAACAGCTATGCTGAAGGCGGTCGCGGTGGAAATAACGGTATCTATGGTTCAGGTATGACGGGCGGTAACGCCACCAGTATAACCACGGGTACCGCCAACGGTAACAGTTATGTTCAGGTCAACGATAAAGCAACCGGAGGTAGTGGAGGCTATGGCTATCCGAGTGGAGCCGGTATAGGCGGTTCTGCTTCTTCTTTCGCTTTTGGCAGTAATGCCGGTAATCAAAGCGTTGAAGTCACCAGTACCGCCATTGGCGGTGTTAGCTACGGTGGCGCCACAGCCAGGGCTAGAGGCAGTTCCAGCGGCGGCGGCAATGTCACTGTTAACGCATACCAATACGGCGGTAGCACTGACGGCGGTAACGGCGCCTATTCCAGCATGCACAATGCGGTAACCGGTTCGACTGGCGGTACGCTCACCTTGGGACAGTATGCTTACGGCGGTAACTCCAGGTTTTTCCAGGATAGATATAACGAGTTCGTTGGAAACGGCGGCGCCGCTGCCTCTACCCTAAATGTGGTCAATTCCAATAGCCAGGTTTTAAACACCGTAACGCACGCTAGCGGCGGTACCGGTAGTGGTAATATTTTCGGGTACTATGATACTGCCGGTGCTGGGGGGAATGCTACCGCCGATAATACCGCCTATAGCTACGGCAACGGACGCAGCATACATGTGAATAGCGAGGCAGTAGGCGGCGGCGGTGGATCTAGCTTTTACGGCGACGGGGATAAAGGCGGGGATGCCACCAGCCATTCAAGCGGCTCTTCTGGCAACAGCAGCAATATTTATGTCAGCAATGAGGCGACAGGCGGCGGCGGTGGATCTAGCTTTTACTCCGGCGCGGGTAAAGGCGGCGATGCCGCCAGCAATGCAAACGGCCAATCCAGCGGTAACGGCTATTATATTCAGGTCAACGATAAAGCAACCGGAGGGAATGGAGGGAATGTTGAGAGTTTTATTTCTTCTCTTGATGGCGGCAACGGCGGCGCTGCAACGTCTATCGCTGGCGCCGGCAGTTCCGGCAATGGAGGTGTTTCTGTAGCCAGTCATGCTACTGGCGGCAACGGAGGCGCCGTTAATAGGTATGTACAGTTGGATGCAGATTATGCCGGCAACGCCAATAATGGCGGCAACGGCGGGGCGGCAGTCTCTAACGCTAGTGCGGACGTCAATGCGACGGGTGGCCAGAGCATTTCTGTCGCCAGCAACGCTAAGGGCGGTCAGGGCGGCTCCAATGCCAGCCCTTACGGCCGCAGCGGTAACGGCGGCAGCGCTTCTGCAACCACAAACGCCAGTAACCGCGGCAATCAATCAGTTTATGCCACAAGTTCAGCGGCTGGCGGTAGGGGGGGCGAATCGCGGAACGGTTCTTATCAAGGCTTGGCCGGCGATGCTCAAGCACACACCACAGCGCGCAGCCTAGGCTATGCGTCAAGTTCCGCAACCGCAACGGCTGGCACCGGCTCAGCGCTCGCCAAGCTGGTAATGGCCGAAGCCACCTCGGTGGGGGGTAACGGTGCGTATGCCAAAGCGGCAGCCAGTCAAAACCGTTCCGATTCGTCTTCTTTTGCCTCGGTCTCTGCCTTAGCCAGCGTTTCTAACGCCGTTGCCGGCACCAGCGACGTAAAGGCGTCGCTTGGACAACCGGCGCCAGCCGCCTCGTTGGCCAACAGTAAGGAAGCGGCCGCTTATGCCACCGCTTTACCTTTATCGACCGATGCGGCTGCCGCCGTGGCTGGCCATGCCAATGTCAGCCGCGATTTCAACATTAGTGCTAACCCGCAAGCGTGGTTGTTGGGTAACCAGGGCGTATTAAATACCGCACTCGACGGAAGCGTCCATGATTATTCCAGCGAGATCGATCTGAACATTAATACGGCGGGCTATAACAATCAGCAAGATTTATTGCTGGGATTGCTATCGCCGGTATTTGGCGCCAATGATCTAGGGGCTAACGACCTGTTGAGCTTAAACATCATGGTCTCCGGCGCTGGCGGTACGCTATCGAAAGACTATAGTTTTAGCGAGTTGCTTAACCTTAACGCCGCCGGCAGCGCCGCGAATTTCTTCCACGACAAAACCTTGGATTTGGGCCCCTGGTCAGGACTTGTGACAACGGCCGACGCCAATCTGGATATCGCGTTAATCCTTAATCTGCATACCCACACTAGCTATACCGGCATGAGCTTCAATTATCTTCTGGGTGTCAGCGCGGTACCGGTACCGGCTGCATTCTGGCTATTTGCTTCGGCATTGTTGGGCTGGGCTGGCTTTAATCGCCTTAAACAAACCTCTGTTTGAGCTGACTGAGTACTACGAGGCATTCGATGTTCTGACGCGCCAACTCCGCGCCTTAAGGTAGACGACATGCAGCTTTTTCTCAGGTCAGTGCTGATGGATGGTCATGAATTATTAGTACACTTCGTCAATGGCCTTGTCAGTAAAGTCGACCTCTAGGCTGTCAGGTTTTGTACTTAAATTTAGGCATAATAACGCATTCATTTTCCACAAATGCGGCCGCAGAGAGTATAAAAAAATAACAGCGGCGAATGCGCTTACAGGCAGGTCTGGAAGATGCAGGTTACTAACCGTTACCTTTGCGCAGGTGGATTCTTAGCGCAGTCATTGTCAACGATTTGCCGGGTATCGATGCGAAAGCTATAGCCGTGATGCCAGAAATCTAACGATTCATGGAATAGGCTGGGTAGTACTAACAAAATGAGCGAGCAGCTTGGGAAGCTGTAACATATCGTCAAATAATACTTCGTCTCCGGGTCGGCGTGACGAGGTTTCACCCTCTCGCACATACTGGAAGGCTTTCATCCCTGCCGCCGCGGCGGCCTCCATTCCCACTTCGCTATCTTCTATAACCACGCATTGGCCCGGCATAAAACCCATAGCCTTGGCTGCGTATTGGAATATCGCCGGCTCCGGCTTCCAGGAACCAACTTCATATGAACTGAAGATGCTGTCGCCAAAGTAAGGGGCAAGGCCGCTGACTTGCAATGCCTGACGGATTTTCAAAAGCGGCCCGCTTGAGGCAATGCATTTGGGGAAGCTCGTGGCTTCGAGCATTTCAATAACGCCGGGCATGGGTTTCAACTCATGAAAGAAGAGTTCGGCAACACGCTGGCGATAATGCTGTTCAAACGTGTCTGGCAGATTCTGGCAAAGACGGCTTTCAAGATCAGCAAGAATTGGCGCCAGCTTTTTGCCGCGGTACCGCTGGATCATTGATTCCACTGTATCATTCAGTTGAGGAAGCAATTCGAGAAACGCTTGATTGCAAAGTCCTTCACTATCGACGAGCGTACCGTCCAGGTCAAAAATTACACAGATAGTGGTCATCTACCAAGATGCTCAAGGCAATATATACCATGTCCCTTATCCAATAATCCCGCTGTCATATCGTATAATCATCTCTGGTTAAAATTATCTTATTGTTAAATAAGAATAAAGTATAAGTCAACATGACAAACCACGCCAATAAACACGGCATTTTCCCACCCAAGAAATTACTGGATTAAACACCCAGCAAGATTCGTTTTAAGCAGTATAGCCTGAGCATCGAAAATGCTTATATTTCCTAAATTAAGAAATTGTACGCCCTGGCTGGATAATTTTGGTATTCTCAAATCAAGACACTTGCCGATATTGTTGGTTGTTTTTAAAAATATATCCAGTCCACCAGATCAGTTAGTTTAATTTCAGGCAAGGTGGAACTTTACTAAAATCGAAGTAGCATTGCTGTTACACAACAAACAATAATAGGAAGGTAGAATAGGTTTCGTACCCCAATCTCTTTTATTTTGACCATGAACAATCAACAGCGCCTCAAAAAGAAGATTGAAGGCCAGATTAAACGCATTAAAAAAGCGGAACATGATAGACCGAATCTGTTCTCACAAACGGTCGGTCTCGGCACATTGGGTTTAGTGATGGTGCTGCCTATTATTGGCGGTGTGTATCTGGGGCATTGGCTGGACAGTATAGGGGAAGGTTACTCAGCACATTGGACGCTGAGTTTATTGTTTGCCGGATTGGTTATCGGGATTTTTAATGTGTACTTTCTGATTAAAGATAAATAGAGGAAGCGTCCTCTACCCTTATAGAGAGATTTTTTCTTTATCAACTATTAGCGAGTATCCATCATGGATCATGAATTTTCATTTGCCCTGGGTCATGTAATAATTGGCGCATCTATCCTTACCACCTGGGGAATAATGCTGGTGATTACGGGGATAGCCTGGTTTACAACCCGGCGCCTGGATATGTTGCCAGATTCGTTGCAAACCACGGTTGAAGGCATTGTTGCAGCCATTGATGAGGCCATAAGCGCTGTCGCGCCTGAACACGGACGGCAAATCATGCCTTTTATCGCTTCCCTTTGGCTGTTTTTGATTATTGCCAATCTTGTTGGCTTAATACCGGGCCTGCATTCGCCTACCCGCGATCTTTCGGTTACCTCGGCGCTGGCTGTGTTAGTATTTTTATCGGCGCACTGGTTTGGCATAAAAACACAGGGGTTGAAGAATTATCTGCATCATTACCTGACACCCAGCCCGATTTTGCTGCCTTTTCATATTATCAGTGAATTTACCCGCACTCTGGCGTTGGCCATGCGTCTATTCGGCAATATGATGAGCCTGGAATTGGCGGCCATGCTGGTTTTGCTGGTGGCCGGTTTTCTCGCCCCCATTCCTATTTTAATGTTGCATATCATAGAAGCACTGGTACAAGCTTATATTTTCGGCATGCTGGCGCTGATCTATCTGGCCGGCGCCATGCAATCCCAACAACTTAACTCACAGGAATAACTTATGACCGACATAGCCTTGATTGTGCTTGGCTCCAGCGTCGCCGCCATTATCGGAATCGCGCTCGGAGTCATGATGCCTGCGCTGGCCATGGGTAAAGCCATAGGTAGTGCGCTAGATGCCTTATCGCGGCAGCCTGAATCGGAACGTTCGATTCTGCGCACGCTGTTTATCGGTTTGGCCATGATCGAATCACTGGCGATTTATTGCCTGGTTATTATCTTGATTGTGCTGTTCAAAAATCCATTACTTGAATACATAGTCAATAAATAAGCTCATCTGAAAGCCTCTATGGAATTCAATATCTCCACCTTCACTCTTGAAATCATCAATTTCCTGATTCTAATATGGATTTTGCAGCGGCTTTTTTATAAACCGCTACTGGAAGTTATCGCCACGCGCAAACAGACTATTGACCAATCGCTTGCCGATGCCAAAAAGCTGCATCAAGAAGCTGTTGAGCTGCGCACTATTTATGAAAGTCGCCAACAACTGTGGGAACAGGAAAAGCAGGCCGCGCTCGCCGCGCTGCATCAACAAATCGAAGCCGAAAGAGGCGTTCAAATAGACAGGCTTCATGCTGAACTTGAACAGGAACGGCAAAAAGCCAAGGTAACCCTCACACGTCAACAGCAGGAGCTTCAACAACAAGCCGAAAAACAGGCGTTACAAAACGGCGCCCGCTTTGCCGGGCTGCTGCTGCAGCAAGCAGCCGGAGCGGAATTGGAGGCGCGTTTATTCGACCTGTTGCTGGATAATCTCAAGACTTTACCCGAAGCATGCAAACTCGGCTTGCAAATTCTGGAGCATAAAAAATCCACCGTTATAAAAATCACCAGTGTTTACCCGCTTGCTATTGATCAGAAGCAGCAGTTAGAGCAAAAGCTGGGTTTGTTAATCAACAGTCCGATTAATTTTCAATATTTTCAAGATGCCGCATTAATCGCGGGTTTTCGGATCGATATTGGCGCCTGGGTTTTGCATGCCAATTTGAAACACGAACTGGCCGGTTTTGCCGAGATGGCTAATGAAGCCGAATAAATCTACCAGCGTTCTGCAAAGGCAGGCAGACTGGCTCGCTAATTACAAGCCAGGGCTTCGTGTTACCGAACAAGGCACAGTGGTTTCCGTCGGTGACGGCATTACCTGGATCAAGGGCCTGCCTTCGGCCGCCATCGAAGATATACTGATTTTTGCCGATGGCAGCCGCGGCATGGTGTTTGACCTTAACCGCGATAGAATCGGCGCTATTTTATTGTATGAAACCGAAGCGCTGACGTCAGGCACGACAGTTTTTCTGTCCCGGCACTCACTCAGCATACCGGTAGCTGAGGACTTTTTAGGCCGGATTATCGACCCATTAGGAATGCCATTGGATGGCCTGCCGCCGCCAGCCCATGCAGGACGGGAAAACCTGGAAAAAGCATCACCGGCAATTATCGCGCGGGATTTTGTTCATAAACCTTTATATACCGGCATTAAAATTATCGACACACTGATTCCGATAGGTAAAGGCCAGCGGCAATTGATAATCGGCGATGAAGGACTGGGCAGAACATCAATCGCTATCGATACCGTCATTAATCAAAAAGACCAGGATGTGCTCTGCATCTATGTCATGATCGGCCAGAAGCGTTCCTCCGTTGTCAGCACCATAGAAACCCTGAGATCTTATCAAGCGCTGGACTACACCGTCTGTGTCGTCGCCGAAGCCAGCGCTTTGCCCGGTTTACAGTATATCGCTCCGTTTGCAGGCTGTGCGCTGGCGGAATACTGGATGGCGCGAGGACGTGATACGCTGATTATTTACGACGACCTGTCCACCCATGCCAGAACCTATCGGGAACTGTCCCTGCTGCTGCGCAGGCCACCGGGGCGAGAAGCTTATCCCGGCGACATCTTCTTTGTCCATTCACGTCTTTTGGAGCGCTCAACCTGCCTGAATGCCGAAAACGGCGGCGGCAGCCTGACAGCATTGCCCATAGTCGAAACCAAACAAGGTGAAATTGCGGCCTATATTCCAACTAACCTGATCTCCATTACCGACGGGCAAATCTACTTGAATAATGAGCTATTTGTTTCAGGATTCCGTCCGGCTATCGATATCACCAAATCAGTATCCAGGATAGGCGGTAAAGCCCAGCATCCGGGCATTAGCACTCAATCAGGACAAATGAAACTGGAATATCTACAGTTTTTGGAGCTGGAGATGTTTACCCGCTTCGGCCAGCGCCTTGAAGCCTCTATGGAGGAGCGGATTAAAAGAGGCCGGCTGTTACGGGAAATACTGAAGCAGGATCGCCTCTCTCCGCTGAGTTGCTGTTTTCAATTGGCCTGGCTGATTGCCTTTAATGACGGTTTTTTTAATGCGGCAGAGCCTAAGGAAATAGGTAAAGTTCTGGCAAAAATCGAACAAGGCACTGCAACCACGACACTCACGCTGGACAGCAGCCATGAACAATGGCGACAAGCGATCCAGGACTGGCTGAACCTTGACGCCAAGCAGCCGTCATGAGCCAAAGCCGCGAACTGCAACTGCATATCACTCAAATGGAGGAGATACGCGTCATTTTAAACTCAATGAAAAACCTGGCTTTACTGGAAATTCATAAGCTGGCCCGTTTTCAAAACATGCAGGGTCAGGTTGTGACTAATATTGAAAATGCGGCGATTGATTTCCTGGCTTTTTACCCTTGCTTGCCCCCGGCAGAGAATAACGCCAAGCATATTTGCATTTTAATGGGGGCTGAGCGCGGTTTTTGCGGTGATTTCAATGAAAGCCTGATTAATGCCATTGCGCCAGAAACTTATTCAGGCATCATTGCAATTGGCAGCAGGCTTTATAACAAGCTGGCTGGTAACCTCTCCAATTTAATGTTCTCAATCGAAGGGGCCAATGTCGCTGAAGAAGTACCCGCCATCCTTAACCGTCTGATCGATAACATTAACTCATTGGAGACAACAGATAGTTTGTTGATCTTGACTATCGTTTATCATGACAACGCCGCCAGCCGGATTACTCAAAAACAGGTGCTTCCTCCCTTCCCTGAGCAAAATAAGGAAAGGCCCAATTATAAACATCCGCCCCTGCTCAATCTTGATCCGGCTGATTTCTTTTCTGATCTGGTCGATCATTACTTATTCGCTGTACTGCATGAAATCTTTTATAACTCCCTGATATCGGAAAATCATCGGCGTTTGCAGCACCTGGAAGGAGCGGTAAAGCATCTGGATGATGAAACGGTAACTCTGCGCCGAAAATCGCAGGTCTATCGCCAGGAAGAGATTACCGAGGAAATTGAGGTCATTCTATTGAACGCAGAGAACTTTTAAAGGGTGCTTCTTGCAAAATTTTATAGCAGTAAGCGGGCAAATTATAAAATAAATAAACGGCTGAAGCCGGCTTATGGAAAAAGACTTACCGACTCCACATGGCGATCAATTTTCGGCATTCGGCTGTCCATTTACACTCTGTATCTTTACAGAGTATGGGGTATTCAAACCGGAAGCAAGGGCTATGATGGCAAGCAATCTGAATCGCATGTATAAGCTCTATCTCGGAGTTTATGCGGGCCGGATGTGAGACGCCAATAGCTTCTGCCAACTCTTGCAGACTTAAAATTGTTAGTCCCCCATCTTCCTCCCAATTTGAAATATAATATGACACCAGCCATTCGGAAAATTCTTTTTCAGCTTCCAGCCAATCGTCCAGTTCATGGCCGGGTTTCATTCCCCTTGCTTCCGCTTTGTAATAAGCAGCTTCTGAAATCCACTGACGACGGGTTATACTTTCCAGCACATATTTTTCCTTTGTTGAGGATTGTTGTTTGTAGGAATAGCTAACCCCTATAAAATAAATTAATCCCTTGCAATTATACGAATGACCTTTGATTACTTGAGTTCAAAAATAAATATTAAGACTCCGTTTAACACTGAAAGACTCTAAAATTTAGGGGAATAGACAAAATGAAACAATTTATTCAGGATCTCTCGGAAAAAAATCACCATCAGGCAACTCGACTGCTGCAAATTCTAAGGGCGATTCAGTCCCGCTATCATTATGTACCAGCAGATGCAATAGAACAGTTAGCCGGCTTGTTAAACAAGCCCCGTACCCAAATTATCAGCGTCGTTGAATTTTACAGCTTTTTTCATTTACAACCTAAAGGACAATTTGAAATCCTGATCAGCGATTCCATTACGGATCATATGCTGGGCAAGATAAATTTAACCTCCTATCTGGCCAGGCAACTGAAAGTTGCGGTCGGTGAAGTGCGCGAAGACGGGATAGTCAGCCTGGATAATACCTCGTGCACCGGTATGTGTGATCAAGGCCCTGCCGGATTGGTTAACGGCTACGCCTTGACTCGGCTGGATCGCGCCAGGATTGATGTCATCACTGACTTGATTAATCAACAAAAACCCCTTGCCGCATGGCCTGTCGAATTATTTCATATTGAAGATAATATCCATAAGCCCGGCCTGTTATTGAAACAACAGATTAATCAGGGTGCAGCACTGAATGTGGCGTTTAAAAGAGGACTGAAAGAAACGCTGGCGGAGATTGATAAATCCGGCTTGCGGGGACGGGGCGGAGCCGGGTTTAAAACAGCGATGAAATGGCAATTCTGCTCGGAAGAAGCACAGAGCGAGCGCTATGTGGTGTGTAATGCCGATGAAGGCGAGCCGGGCACTTTTAAAGACCGCGTGTTGTTAAATTCATTCGCGCACCAGGTTTTTGAAGGCATGACCCTGTGCGCCGCGATTATTGGCGCGCAAAAAGGTTTTCTGTATTTGCGCGGCGAGTATCTCTATCTTTACGATCAGCTGCAATGCATTTTAGATGAACGCCGAAAAGCCGGTCTGCTGGGTATTGATATTCTTGGGCAAGGGCTGAATTTTGATATTGAAATCTGTATGGGAGCGGGCGCTTATATTTGTGGTGAAGAGTCCGCGTTAATCGAATCCCTTGAAGGCAAACCCGGCATTCCCAGAAACCGTCCTCCTTATCCTGTTACTCAGGGCTATTTGGGGAAACCTACGGTCGTTAATAATGTGGAAACGTTTCTGGCGGCGGCAGCCATTGCTGTAAACGGCGGCGACTGGTTTGCAAGCGTGGGTACGGCTAAATCAAAAGGCACTAAAATTCTCAGCATCAGCGGCGATTGCGCCCGCCCCGGCATTTACGAATATCCGTTCGGCACAACCATTGAGACTGTTTTAATGGATTGCGGAGCAGCTAATGTAATGGGAGTCCAGGTGGGCGGGCCTTCGGGAACATTTATTTCCAATCAGGAGTTCGATCGAAAGCTGGCTTTTGAAGATTTAGCCACCGGCGGATCATTTATTATCTTTGACGAAAGCCGTAATATTCTCGATATGGTCAATAACTTCACGCACTTTTTCGCCCATGAAAGCTGCGGTTTCTGTACCCCATGCCGGGTTGGAACGTCCTTATTAAAGAAGCAGTTTGATAAAATTGTTGAGGGACACGGTTCAGCTGGCGATGTTGCGGCGCTTGAAGAATTGTGCCAGGTAATTAAAGGCTACAGTCATTGCGGCTTGGGACAAACGGCCGCAAATCCGGTGTTAACTACGTTAGAGCGTTATCCTGAGCTGTATCAGGACAAATTGAAGAAAATCAGTTATGAACCCGGATTTGACCTGGATGGCGCGCTGGAAATAGCGCGGCGCATGGCGAACCGCACTGATGCGGGCGCGCATTTAACGCAAGTTGGAGAAGATCATGAGTAAAACAATTACCATCGACAGCAAAATGATCCCCTTCCAGGAAGGGCAAACCATTATGGAAGCCGCGACCGCCGCAGGCGTCTATATTCCGCATTTATGCCATCATCCGGAATTCACGCCGCACGGCAGCTGCAAGCTGTGCACGGTAAATGTGAATGGCCGGGGCTGCACTGCCTGCACATACCCCGCCATTGACGGACAGGAAATACTCAATGAAACTAAGGAACTGAATGACGACCGGCGCAAAATCACGCAAATGCTGTTCGTGGAAGGCAATCATTTATGCCCGGGCTGCGAAAAAAGCGGCAATTGCCAATTGCAGGCCGTCGGTTATTATCTAAATATGCTCGACAATCATTTTGCGCATTTTTTCGCCAGGCGGGATCTGGATGCCTCTCATCCCGATGTCTTGATTGACCGAAACCGCTGCATCTTTTGCACGCTGTGCGTACGCGCAAGCCGGGAAAAAGACGGTAAAGACGTATTTGCCATCAGTGGCCGCGGCATCAACAAGCAATTGGTCTTCAATTCTGAAAGCGGTCAATTGAAGGATACCGGTCTGGGCGTTAACGATCAGGCCGCGCACATCTGTCCAACCGGGGCCATTTTAATCAAACGCACCGGTTTTACCGTGCCTATTGGCGAGCGCCGGTTTGATCACAATGACATCGCTGAAACCGGTTTAGAACAGGAGCACAGCGATCATGGCTAATAAAACTAGAGTAGCAACTGTTTCACTGGCCGGCTGTTTCGGCTGCCACATGTCCCTGCTCGATATCGATGAACGTATGTTGCAGTTGGCGGAGCTCATTGAATTTGACCGGTCGCCGCTTACCGATATAGAGCACTGCACAAACTGCGACATAGGCCTGATTGAAGGAGGTGTGTGTAATTCGGAAAACGTGCATGTGTTGCGGGAGTTTCGTAAAAACTGCAAAATTCTCGTGGCTGTCGGCGCCTGCGCCATTAATGGCGGTCTACCTTCGTTAAGAAACTTTATCCCCCTGGAAGAATGTCTGGCGGAAGCCTATCTCGATGGCATCGGCGTCGAAAACCCGCAGATTCCCAGCGATCCCGAATTGCCGTTGCTATTGAATAAGGTGTATCCGATTCATGAAGTCGTCAAAATAGATTATTTTTTGCCGGGTTGCCCGCCTTCAGCCGATGTATTCTGGAAATTCCTGACCGACCTGCTCGATGGACGCGAGCCGTCGCTGCCTTATGAGCTGGTGCATTATGATTGAGTTGAAAAGGGAGAAAATATGAAAACAAAAGAACTGATCGCAGAAGCTGTATCTTTACCCGTCGAAGAAAGAGCTTTGCTTGTGGACTCTTTGCTGAGAAGCTTGAATGCGCCTGAATCCGGTATTGATAAGAAATGGGCCGCAATTGCAAATGATCGCCTTCAACAATTAAAAGCCGGTGAGGTGACGGCACAACCGGCGGATGAGGTTTTTAAAAAAATAACCGCTAGATTTCAGCAATGAATATTTTGTTTCATCCTGATGCGGAATTAGAATTCAATAAAGCCATCGATTATTACGAAGCAATAGAAAATGGATTGGGTTATGATTTTTCGCTAGAAATTGTTTCTACCATCGCTAGAATTGTTGATTTTCCAAAAGCTTGGCTTATCCTTGAAGGAGAGATTAGAAGAGCCTTAGTAAGGCGGTTTCCGTATGGCATTTAATATGCCGAAGATCAAGACACTATTACTATTGTTGCAGTTATGCACCTTCACAGAGATCCCCGATATTGGAAGCATAGAACATAGCGCAGGTTAAGTTAGCGATAGCGTAACCCAACATTCCCGCTTCGATGCGTCGGGGTTCGAACCTCGTCCCAACCCTGCAAAATAGGAGAATAAGCATGTATGAACATTTAGAAACAGCTGAAAACAGGGAAAACCTGAAACGGGTTGTTGTGGATCCTGTCTCGCGCGTTGAAGGACACGGCAAGGTCACGTTACTGCTGGATGAAAATAATAAGGTCCGGCAAGCCCGGCTGCATATCGTTGAGTTTCGCGGCTTTGAGCGTTTTATTCAGGGCCGGCCTTACTGGGAATTACCGGTATTAGTCCAGCGTTTATGTGGCATTTGTCCCGTGAGTCATCATTTAGCCGCTGCTAAAGCCATAGACCAGTTGGTCGGCGTTGACCCTGAAAACCTGCCGGTATCAGCCGATAAATTAAGACGGCTGCTGCATTTTGGGCAAGTGCTGCAATCTCACGCCCTGCATTTCTTTCATTTATCCAGCCCTGATTTATTGTTTGGTTTTGAAAGCGATATAGCCAAGCGTTCGATTATTGCCGTCCTGGGCGAATATCCCGATATTGGCTTGCAGGGCGTTAAGCTGCGCAAATACGGACAGGAAGTGATTCGTATGATTTCCGGTAAACGCGTGCATGGCACGGGCGCGATTGCCGGCGGCATGAATAAGGCGCTGACCAAGGCCGAACGTGATTATTTACTGGAAGACATCGACCAGATAATAACCTGGTCTGAAGGTTCGGTTGCGCTCATAAAAAAAGTGCATTGCTCCAACCTGCCCTATTACGACGATTTCGCCACCATACGCTCCAATTACTTGGGATTAATCAAGCCTGATGGCGGACTGGAACTTTATCATGGCGGCCTGCGCGCCAAAAAAGATAACGGCGAAATAATTATGGATCACATCGATTATTGCCAATATAACGATTATATCCATGAAGAAGTCCGGTCATGGACGTACATGAAATTTCCTTACCTGTTATCCCTGGGACAGGAAAACGGCTGGTATCGCGTCGGGCCGCTGGCGCGGGTAAATAACTGCGACTACATCGATACACCGTTAGCGGAAGCGGCGCGAGTAGAATTTAAAGCGCACAGCGAGGAAACCATGATCCATAGCACGCTGGCATTTCATTGGGCGCGCCTGATCGAGGCCCTGCACTGCGCCGAAAGTATTAAAGAGTTGCTTCATGATCCCGACATTCTGGGGCATGATTTAGTGGCCCAGGGCGACAAGCGTTATGAAGGCGTCGGCGTGATTGAAGCGCCGCGCGGCACCTTATTCCATCATTATCAAGTCGATGAAAACGACATCGTCACCAAAGCCAATTTAATCGTCTCGACCACCAGCAATAACATGGCGATGAATGAATCAGTGCGGCAAGTGGCGGCGGAGTATCTATCGGGCCGGGAATTGACCGAACCGTTATTGAATAACCTGGAGGTGGCGATTCGCGCTTATGATCCGTGTTTATCCTGTGCGACCCATGCCGTAGGAAAAATGCCGTTGCAACTTGAACTCATTGATGCGGAAGGCAAACTGGTTGACAAGCTGGTTAAGCACAGTGACGGTCAAATCGAGCGGCTTGATGGTTAAACCGGTTTTACTGTTCGGCTATGGCAACCTCAGCCGCGGCGATGACGCGCTGGGGCCGTTATTACTGGAATTTCTCGAGGACACAGTAAATCCGGACAAAATTGAAATACTGACTGATTTCCAGTTGCAGATAGAACACGCGCTGGATCTGGAAAATAGGGAACTGGTTTTATTTATCGATGCGTCTGTCTCGTGTGCCGGCGCTTTCGATTTTGCTCTGCTTGAGCCCGCCAGGGATAAAAGCTACACCACGCATGCCATGAGCCCGGCAGCCGTTTTGGATGTGTATCAATCCATAAAAAAACAAACGCCGCCGCCGTGTTTTTTACTGAGCATCAAAGGGGAAAAGTTCGAACTGGGCGAAGGCTTAAGCGCCAATGCTCAACAGCATTTAGCGCAGGCATGCCGGTTTACCGGGAACCTGTTAAACACTCCTGACAGTTCGGCGTGGAGGCGGCAGGCAAAGTCACTGCTATAAAGCTTTTCAGTTGATAACCGGCTGCAGCCCAATAATAAATTACTGAACCAAGCCCTAGAGATGCGCAAAGAAAAAGACGAAAACCTGGAGATGCTGAGGGGCGCCGGGGGGATTTACCGGGGGCGCTCTTCGGAGCAAGCGTTGACCATCGAAACGCTGAGATCCGGAGCGGAGTTTCATCTCAAGCCGGGTATGGAACATTGCCTGATACTCATCAAAAACCTGCTTGTAATCGAGCGTTCCAGTGATCCTAAAAACCGCAGTTGAGCATACCAAAATTCCGTTCGCCCTGAGCTTGTCGAAGGGTAGGCGGAATTTTGGTATGCTCCCCCAATGGGTGAGCATGTGAAAAAGCCGTTCATGCTTCGACAGGCTCAGCACGAACGGCTTTTTCACACGCTCCAACTGCGGTTTTTAGATTGATCCAAAAGACCTCATCTTCATTTACGAACCGGACGAAAACTGATGAATACTGACTTCTACTCCTTCGGCGAAATTCTCTGGGACTGTCTGCCATCCGGCAGACACGCAGGCGGCGCTCCGTTTAACGTGACCGCGCATCTGGCGCAGTTGGGAGTCTCCGTTTCGCTAATATCGGCCGTCGGCCAGGATGCTCTCGGCGATGAGATTCTGGAGGTGGCGAAAGACAAAGGTGTCAATGTGGAATTCGTCAGCCGAGTTAGACCCGGTCTTCAAACGGGCATTGTGCTCGTAACGGTGGACGAAAACGGGAACGCGGCCTACGAGCTTGTCCAACCGGCCGCCTGGGATGAAATCATAGTCCCTGACAAGGCGCTCAAGGCCGTTGCGAAAGCGCGCGCCTTCGCGTTCGGATCGCTCGCCAGCCGCTCCCCCTACAACCTGGAGCAGCTGGATAGGCTTCTCGCGGTAAAGGGGCCATTGAAGTTTTTCGACGTAAATCTGCGTCCGCCCTCCGCAGATCCGGCCCTCGTCATAAAACTCGCAAAGCGCGCCGATATTATCAAGCTGAACGACGGCGAAGTCGGCCGGCTTGCCTCCTGGCTGCGGACGGGAGAAATGACGGCGACCACGCCGCGAGATGCGGGGGCAATTTCGAAAGCTTGCGCTATCGTTGCCGAAGCGACAAATGCCTCGCGTATCTGCGTCACGCTGGCTGAGGAAGGCGCGGCCTTGTGGGAGCGAGACAAGCCGCTGGTTACCGCGCCCGCTCCACATGTAATTGTTAAAGACACGGTCGGGGCGGGAGATGCTTTCATGGCGGGCCTCATGGTAGGCAAGACGCGCGGAACCGATACGCGCGCGGTGCTTGAAAATGCCTGCCGCCTCGGGGCTTTCGTCGCATCCCACAATGGCGCCACGCCTTTATTGCCGCCGGAGCTCGTTAAGGATTTCAACCAAGCAAACGGGGATTTTAGGTAACCGTTTCGCTCCATCTCTAAAATATCCAACCTTAGTTCTACTTTGTCAGATTATACACAAGCGCGTCATACCCGCCGGAAGCGGGTATCCAGGGCCAAGGATGGCAAGCTTAAACCTATCCCTGGAACCTGGATTCATGCGAGGCTTTCCTGCCCCGCACCCCAATGGGGTAAATGCCAACCCGCTCCTGGCGGATTGGTCCGGCACAAATTCGTCTGGAACGAATTTGCATTTACCCGAAGGGCGTCAGGCAGGAGTGCCTGACGTGACTCCATGCCGGAATGACGATATTGAAAAGTAGGGGGCATGTAATGTGACAAAGTAGAACTAGAGATAACCAACCGGACTGCTGTCAACAAATCCTCGGCAATTGCTCGCCGCTCAATAAATCCATCACCCGGCTAATGCCCATTGCGGTTTGCAGCGTTGCCAGCCCTTGCGGGTGAGTGGCTTTAACCTTGCCGATTAAACACGCCTGCCGGCCGAAGGGATGCCGATGTAAAGCGGCCAACGCTTGTTCGGTTTGCGCTTCCGGCACAAACAGCGCAAAACAGCCTTCGTTGGCAATGTAAAGAGGATCGAAGCCTAAAATTTCGCAGGCACTTTTGACATCCTCGTGTATTGGCAGCGCAGTTTCGTCTATTTCAATAGCATAATGGGAGGCGGCAGCCAATTCTATCAGGCAGCTGGCCAGTCCGCCGCGTGTCAAGTCGCGCAGGCAGTGAATGTCGAGTCCGGCTTGAATTAACAGCTGAACCAGGCCGGACAGGTCAGCGCAGTCGCTTTGCAGGGTGCTTTCAAAGTTTAAGCCTTCGCGCTCCAGCATGACGGCAATGCCGTGCCGGGCGAGGTCGCTGTTAATGATAATGCTGTCGCCTGCTTGAATACGTGCAGGCGACACGTTAATTTTTTCCTCAACCATGCCGATACCGGCGGTATTGATATAAACCCCGTCGCCGCTGCCGTGATCGACCACTTTAGTGTCGCCCGTCACAATCAATACGCCCGCCTGTTGCGCGGCGTGCTGCATGGATTGGATGATGCGCTGCAGGTCGTTAATGGCGAAGCCTTCTTCAATGATCAGCGAGCAACTCAGGTATAACGGTAAGGCGCCGCTCATCGCCAAGTCGTTCAAGGTGCCGCACACCGCCAATTTGCCGATATCGCCGCCGGGGAAAAACAGCGGTTTCACGACATAGGAATCGGTGGTAAAAGCCAGCTTGGCTCCATTGATGTTTACTACCGCGCTGTCGTGCTTTTGGTTCAGCACGGGATTGCTGAAGACCGGCTGGATTATCCTGTCCAGCAGTTGCTGCATCAAGCGGCCGCCGCCGCCATGCGCCATGACGATTTGGTCGTATTGCAGAGGCAGAGGACAGTTAAGTTCCAGATCAGGCATGTTGATAACGGCGGTAGCGGTAATAGGCGGCGCAGGCGCCTTCGGATGACACCATCGTCGCGCCTAAGGGGTGTTCGGGCGTGCAGCGTTCGCCGAATTGGGGACATTGCGCGGGTTTTATCAGGCCTTGCAAAATTTCACCACTATGGCAGTCCGCAGCTTCTTGCGTGTTAATCGCGGTCACGGCAAATCGCTGCTCGGCATCCCATTGCGCGTATTCAGAGTTTAAAGCCAAACCGCTGGCAGCGATTTCACCCAAGCCGCGCCAGCTTCTATCAACTACATCAAACACTTGCTGCATCAGCTGCTGGGCAGGCCGGTTGCCTTGTTCGTTAACCACGCGGGTGTATTGGTTTTCAACGTCATAGCGGTGTTCTTCCAGTTGTTTGATGCACAGATAAAGCCCGTGCAGAATATCTACGGGTTCAAAACCGGTAATAACAATAGGAATCTGATAGTGCGCGCTAAGAGGTATATATTCATGATAACCCATAATTGAGCAGACGTGACCTGCGCCAAGAAAGCCCTGCACCTGATTGTCGGGCGAATTCAGCAACGCTTGCATGACTGGCGGCACGCGGACATGACAGATAAGCAGCGAGAAATTTTCTACCTGCGCTTGTTTCGCCTGATAGGCGGCTAAAGCGGTGACCGGGGCCGTGGTTTCAAAGCCTACGCCCAAAAAAACCACCTGCTTTTCCGGGTGTTGCCGGGCGAGATTGAGCGCATCTAACGGCGAATAAACAATACGAATATCCGCGCCTTGGGCTTTAAGACCCAGCAAATCATGTTGACTACCGGGAACGCGCAACATGTCGCCGAACGAGCAGAAAATCACCCCCGGCTGCACGGCGATGGCCAGGGCTTTATCGATATAAGCCAGGGGCGTGACGCAAACCGGACAGCCGGGACCATGAATCAGGTTGATGGTGTCGGGCAGCAGTTGGTCAATGCCGTATTTAATGATGCTGTGGGTCTGGCCGCCACACACTTCCATGATGTTCCACGGCTGCGTAGTGACTGCTTTTATCGCCCCGGTCAGTGTTTTAACAGTGTCCGGTTCGCGGTATTCATCCAGATATTTCATAAGGTAACCTATAAATACTATGCTTAGCCAGGGCTCTCCTGAGCGAAATCGACTCTGCCGCATCGCTTGTTGTCATAAGGGAACCTCTAAAAATTATCCGTTCATGCTTCGACAAGCTCAGCACGAACGGATAAGTCACTAATTATAATGAACCACCGTTCGCACTGAGCTTGTCGAAGTGCAAATTTTAGAGGTTCTCATAACTTAAATCTCAGGGCGCTTGCAGTGCATTGTTAGATGAAGTTTCACAGTTGTAAGCGGTCGATGCCGAGTGCGCGGTGAAATATGCCCAAAATATCGATTATCTCCAGGCTTTTTATCAAATATGCGCTTCGGTAATGGCCATAGAGCAGAATGCGAATATCGCCTTCAGGTTCTTTACTTCCACAGTCCAGTTTATTTCTGCCATGTACGAATTCGATGTTCCATTTCTTGATTAGAGATCATTCGGCCTTGGCGAGAATCCTCTAAACCTTGTTCTACCATGCGCGAAAAAGCAAGCTCTCGAAAAATTTCATCAAAGCTGCTATCGTCAGGCTGAGCTTGAACTATTTCAGAAACTCTTTCTTTAACTGTTGACATAACTAAACACTCTCTGTGTTTGGGTGGTTGTAAGAGGTTTGCAAAAAACTTACCCACTTGGCTTCGGGTTCTGCTTGTTGTTCCAGACTTGTTGTCATAGCTTATTTTCAAGCGCAGCTAAATCGCTAAACGCTTGCAGACTGGCCAGGGCATTGACCTCATCCAGAATGGAAAGGGCAAAGCCGGCATGAACGATTACATAGTCGTTGAGTTTGGCTTCAGGCACATAAGCCATGCTGATGTCTTTACTGATACCGGAAAAGCTGACACGGCCGGTACGCGCCAAGGGATCGCTGTCATCAGACAGGCTGATAATTTGTCCGGGAATGGCTAGGCACATAGAAGTTATCCACTATATTTGCGGCAACCTAGTGACCGAGAGCCAACTCACGGTCGTTAGGCAGTATTTTTTCATGACAGTATACATTATAGCCAACGATTTTAAATTGCCGGCAACTTTTTCAACCAGGCGGACATTTTGAAGGCCGCCGCTGAGAACAGTATTTTTTCCCTGCCCGCCCGGCAACCGTCGCCCTTTATTTCTGCTAATGAGGGAGCTTTGGCTTTTTGATTTATTCAACTTTTGGTAACCTCTAAAAAATACAGTGCTTCGACAAGCTCAGCACGAACGATTCTAATATTATCAATACCTTACGTTCGTGGTGAGCTTGTCGAACCATGAACGTAACTTATTTTTAGAGCTTCCCTTTTATTTATCCAACCTTGATTTATTCAACCATCGCATGATCAACCCAGCGTGTCTGGAATTCTTCCGCCGGCACGGGAGGCGACAGAAGATAGCCTTGGATCTCGTTACAGCCGTAGGACTGTACAAGCGCCAACTGAGATTCGGTTTCTATACCTTCGGCGACAACGGTCATGTTCAGGATGTGTCCAAACGATACGATGGTCTTGATAAATGCCGCTGCATTCGAGGCGGGGTCATCAATATAAGCCTGGATGAACGAGCGGTCGATTTTAAGGGTTTGGATAGGCAATTTTCGCAAATAGGATAAAGACGAATAGCCGGTGCCGAAATCGTCCATGGCGACGTGGATACCACGCTCCCGGATTTGGTGCAATCGTTCGGTTGCTTTTCCGATGTCGTGCATGACCAGGCTTTCGGTCACTTCCAATTCAATCCACTCGGGATTCGTACGGGTTTCGGCCAGAATGCGGTCAAGGATAGTAATAAAATCATCGGCCAGAAGCTGCCGGGGCGAGAGATTGATCGCGATTCGGAATCCTGCCAGTCTGTTAGCCCATATATTGGCTTGTAAACAGGCTGCCTTGAGTATCCATGTTCCCAGCGGAATGATCAAAGCGGTTTCCTCTGCAATAGCAATGAAGCGGTCGGGCGATATTATTCCGAAGCCTGGACGCTGCCAGCGGATCAGCGCTTCGGCGCCGGTTATCCGGCTTAAAGTGCAATCGGCTTTGGGCTGGTAAAAAAGCTGGAATTCCTGGTGTTCTATAGCCAGCCGCAATGCGTTTTCCAGTAAAAGCCTTTGGCGTGCGGCCTCATTCATGCCCGCTTCGAAGTAATGAAACATACCCCGTCCTTTTGCTTTGGACGCATACATGGCGGTATCCGCATGCTTGGTCAGGGTGTAAAAATCATCGCCGTCATCGGGAAATACGGCAATGCCGATGCTGGCGCCGACATATACCGTGTGCTCTTTAATTTGTACGGGTACTGATATGGCATTGACCAGTTTCCGTGCAATCACGCCGGCGCCGGCGATGCAGTTTAAACCGGGCAGGATGACAGTGAACTCGTCGCCGCCCATACGAGCAACGATGTCTGTTTTGCGTAAGCAGCAACTTTGAATACGTGTCGCAATAATCTGCAATAAACAGTCGCCGGCCCAATGCCCGAGCGTGTCGTTGACATTCTTGAAATGATCCAGATCAAGAAATAACAATGCGAGACGGGTATTATTGCGTTGTGCCAAAAAGATTTCGTGCTCAAACCGGTCCTTGAACAGAAACCGGTTGGGAAGGCTGGTGAGTACATCGTAGTACGCCAGCCGCTTGAGTTCCTGTTCCGTTTGTTTCTGGTGGCTGATATCCGTGGAAATCGCCACATAATGGGTTAGCCGGCCCCACTCGTCAGTGACGGCTTTAATGCTGAGCAGCATCGGACAGAATTCACCGTTTTTCCGGCGGTCCCAGATTTCTCCTTTCCAAGCCCCCTCGTCTAATAGCGTTTGCCATAAGCCTTCGTAAAACGCCTGATCGTGCAATCCGGATTTCAATAGCCGGGGAGTTTGGCCCAGCACTTCGGAACGCTCAAAACCGGTGATGGAGCAGAATGCCGCATTGACCTCTATAAATGTACCTTGCGGATCAGTGATGAAAATTGCCTGGCCGCTACTCTCGAAGACTGTGGTGCTCAGCCTCAACCGGGCTTCCTTATTTTTCAACTCGGTGATGTTCAACGCAGTCACGACAGCGCCTTCCAGCTTTCCTTGTTCCGAGTGCAGCAAACTGCTCTTCAGCCAATAGACGGATTCCGGTTTGTCCGGATTTTTGCCCAGAAGCGCATGTTCACCCGTATAGTTTCCGTTAAGCCGGACGGTTTCCAATAGCACGGAACGGACAGACCAGGGCAAAGCCGGCAAATGCCCGGCAAGACGTTGTAGTTCAGTGGGAAGTAGTAGATCGTCGATACCGGTTCCTAGTAATTCAGCTTCGCTTAGCTCGAGTTCGCGTTCCACGGCCGTATTCAGCCGCAGAATCCGGCCCTCCGTATCAATGACGAACAGGAGGTTGTCCATAGCACCCATGATACGGTCAACAAAGCGGCTGAGTGCTTGCTGCTGATGCACCTTTTCTTTGAGTTTTCCCTTTTGCTGTTCCGATTCGCTGAGCATGGCGTCCATGCTTTTAGTAATGACGTGCAGTTGCTTTTCCTGTTTCAGGTTGGCTAGCCGCAGGTCATCGATTTCCTTCCGCAGTTGAACCACTGTTTCGGAATCTTCGCTGCCTGAGATATTTTCGTCCCGATTTCCAGTTTTTTCAAAGTGACCGGTTTCATCCAGGGGCGCCAGGAAACGGCTGCCGTCTTTTTTTACGCGGAATCCGGAAGTTTTAAGATCGATGCGCAGGCTATGTGCAGGACAAACGATCATGTTTCCGTTTAGCAGCGGACAATGCGTCAGATCGTAGCCTTCATGAGGACATAGGGCGGATAAGGCTTGAAATTCACCCTGAATATTGAAAAACAATATATCGATAAGGCGGTCCTCGCCTGGTAGTCGCAACCGGCCCGTCCAGCGCGGTGGATTAGTCGAGTCCAGGAATGTCACCGATTCGACGATGGCATCGCGAATATTTTGACGGCTCATTCCGATAAAAGATTTCGTATTAACCGGATGGTTTTAGGCACGGCCTGTTCAGTTTTATCGGATAACCCGATGGAAAAAGGTTTGACGGCGGCTATCTCGACACCTACTATCAGAATATCCGGCAGCGGTTGCCGGATAACTTTTACGGCCTCCAGTAAATATGGAATTCCAAGCCCGTGGCCGGTGAGCTTTTGCTGTCTGCCGGCCAAATCTTCCGGCCTTAATACGCAAATCCCGCCTACATTGCCGAAGTTGGCCAAGGCATCCACCAGGATCGCCTGACTGCAATCCTCCAGCAACCGGAGCGCATTGAGTCCGGCAATGCCGGCATTGAATACTTCAACATCTTTCGGCCATGTCAACCGGCAGAGCTGTGTGTAAATGCGGATGCCGAAGCCGTCGTCCCCATGCAGTTCGTTGCCAAAACAGATGATGTGGCGCGCATCCATAATTTAAGGCCATACAGTGATGCGCTTGCCCGTATCGAGGAGATGCACCGTGCAGACCAGGCAGGGATCATGCGAGCGGATTATATGGCCGATTTCCACCGGATCGTCCGGATCGTCGACGGTCAAGCCGATCAAACTGCTTTCCCAATGCCCGTGCCGGCCTTCGCTGTCTTTGGGCGATGCGTTCCAGGCGGTTGGCGTCACCACTTGATAGCGGCTAATAACGCCATCGGTGATTTGCACCCAATGTCCCAAGGCGCCCCGCGCCGCCGTTACCAGCCCAAAGCCTTCCCCGTCCGGAATTTCTTTCTCGACGGGGGAAATCATGTGCGGATCGTCCGGATGCGCCGCCAGCTCGTGCAGCGTTTCCCGCATTGTATGCAACAGCTTGGCAGTACGGCATAAGCGGGAGAATTGGCGCAGCCAGGCATTGCCGCCTTCCGCCTCGTATAATGAGCGGATTAGCGGCACGCCGTCGATTAGTGCGTCAGCCAGGGGGCCGGTTTGCACGACTTTGTTTTGATAGCGGGGTGCTTTGCTCCAGGTATAACGATCGGAATGGGGTTGATAATCCGGGATGGTTTGCCCCTGAAAAGGATGGCGGCCGCCCTTGTAGGGCTGAAACCAGGAATAGCGCACATGTTCAGTGATTTCGTTTTGCTCAAAAGGCTCGATATTTCCGGTATCGCCATCGAGAAAGCCGGCTTTGAACAAATGCTTGCGATGCAAGGGAAAAGTTCCCGCTTCCTCCGGATCGTCATAGGCGCCATAGCTGAGCATGTGCGGCGTTCCGAAACCCAAACGATGCAGGCCGATGTCGCGGCTCATCCGCGTGAATAGTCCAATGGCGCTATCTGCATGGGCATCCTTCGCAGTTAGCCAGGCAAAAAATTCGTCGGCGGACTGTAATGCCAGCCAGGAATCCAGGTCTGTCCCGATAACAGTTTGTTCAAACCAGCGGGTCAGTTTGTTAAGGATGGAAAAGCTGTCGATAATGTGGCGGCTGCTCGCAGCCGTAGTCACGCCGCCGGGCAGCATATAAGATGAGTGCGGCCATTGACCGCCAAACAGGGCAATTATTTCAACTGCATGACGCGAATATTCCAGCGCGCCGCGGTGAACCCAGCCCTTGAACGGCAGGAAAGCAGCCAGTGCTTTATCATAAAATAGCCGGTTGATGTATTTGGGATGGCAAAAGTCAGCGGTGAAAAACAAAAAGGATTGCCGCAGATCGCTTTGAAGCGTCTCGGCCATCAAACACAGGTTACGGATGCGGATGGCATTGGGCGGTACGGGAATGCGACCGATTTGTTCGAGTGCCAGCACTGCGGAATTTAAGTGCGCGGTGCCGCAGATACCGCAGATACGGGGCGTAATTACCAGGGAATCTTTGGGCATGCGGCCCACGAGAATTTGTTCGAACCCCCTATAAAGCGAACCGATACAGCGGGCATCGACGACCTTCCCGTCTTCCATTTCCAATTGGAAATCAAGATCGCCTTCGACGCGGTTAAGGTCGATTTGGATAATTCTTCTGGACATGATTAAGGATCCATCAGCTTTTTCAGCACCCGTTCGGGCGCCGCTTCATGAGCCAGGCTTTTGTAAGCCATGTAATTGGCCCGTTCAACGCCCAGCGGCAGATGTACCGGGATAGAGCCGATTTTTTCGGTGAGAAACAAGTCCTGATCCAGGGGAAAATCGGGGGATGTGCAGCCGAAACACGGCACGCCTGCGCGGGTCTTGCTGCTGCGGCCATTCCAGAGTTCGGTATTGCAAATGGCCATTGTGACCGGCCCTTGGCAGCCCAGATTAAAGAACATGCAGGCTTTACCGCCGAACGCGGTGTCTTCCACATCGTACTCATGATATTCATTGCGGGTGCAGCCCTGATGCACCGTGGTATTGAAAAAGGCCTTGGGACGGTTGATATGATCGAGTTCTACTGCGAGTCCTGACGCCAGCATGGCCAGTGTTTTGGTCATCGCATTGGGGTGCGCGGGGCAGCCTGAAATATTAATGACAGGCAAGCCTTTTCGCGATCGCCATTCAGGCGGCAATAAGCCGCCGGGCGATTTTTTGTCGAACTGCAAGCCGAGACAATCAGTCGGATTAGGCGGTGCGGAATGGACGCCGCCGTATGACGCGCAAGTACCCAGGGCTACCACGTATTCCGCCTTTTCGACCAGTTTCCGGACCAGGCTCATTTTAGAGCGTCCTCGATACGGATCATACATCCCTGAGCCATTAGGCGCGGTAATAATGCTGCCTTCAATGCATAAAATGTCCAGGGCTTGCCGATCTTCGAGGATGGCCTCGATCACCGTGTCCAACCGGGTCGCCGGTTCCACGGACAGGGAAGGCTGCCAGAGCATCTCGATGTTGTATTCATCCACGAGTTCTTCCAGCGAAGGGCTGTCCGCGCATAGGATCGACATGGTATCGCCACCGCAGGAGCCGGTTTGTAGCCAAAGTAATGCTGACATAAAAATCTCCGTAATACTTCAATTGTTTATACGCGATTATTCATCCTAAAAACCGCAGTTGAACATTCCAAAATCCCGTTCATGCTTCGACATGGCTCAGCACGAACCGCTTTCACTCCCCCCCACTGGTTTTTAGATTCATACTTAATAATAGTGGCATTGTTGAATAAAGCTATGTTCATTTCCAACATAACTCCAACATCCCAAATGCGACAAGATCATCAATATTCACTATGAATCAATAACATAATGTCGAAATTGAACGATTACACTGCTTTGTTTTTGATGAATGAAAAATCATCGGCTACAAGCGATGCTTTTTCAGCCTGGACAGTCTGGCTCTCAGCGGATCAAGCAGGGCTTCTTTTAGTAAACAGCGTTTCCGGCACAACGCTGTTGATATTGGGAGCATCTCGCGGTATTCTGAGAAGGATTAATCATGATGATCCTGTCTCTGAGATCTGCCCCCATCCCTTCTATCTATTGCGGAGGGCCGATATGTAATTCGCTTAGGCCTTTTAAATGACTGATTGGACGGTAAACCGGGAGGCACAAATTGCCTATTCCTACGAACGTTTCGCGCTAGCCAAAATCTTTGTTTTTCGTAAATGGTGTGAGCAGGCTGCCGAGCGGGGAGTACTCCCGCCAGCCGATCTTTCAGGTTCGTGCAAATATGGAAGTTTGTTCATGAATGAAGTCTTCGGCGGGTCGATCTGCGGCCACTATGAACATCAATACAATATCATCGGGGGACGAATCGTCGATCTCAGTCACGATGCCATCGATGTCGGCAGAATCACAAATCCCTACCTTCATGAACCAGACTTCTTCGCTATTCCGGAAAAACAGGCCTCGCTAAATGGCTGTCTACCGCGCGTCGAGCGCTGGGCTGTGCAATTTCTTGAGGAACTCAAAGACTCTGAAGCTTCATCTTCACCTGAAAGCTGATCCGCTTAGCTAACGCCCGAAGAATCACCATAAGTAATTGCAGTTCGTAGAATATACGCCCTGCGCACCCGCATTAAAGTTTAAGTTTAAGTTTTATGAAGGAAAATTAAACAGACTCAGGTAGTCCCTGGCTGCTGAATATCAGCTAATGCCGATAGGTATTTATACGGATTCGTATCCCTGCAGGGATACGGCTAAATCTCATAAGGTTAATTGCTTGGATTAGTATCATGAAAGATGAAGGGTTGTACGGAATCAGCAAATTTTAATGTTTAAACCAATGCCATTAGCTAATTTAAGGCAGTAATTTATTCATAATTATGTTTGATACCGTACAGATACATAATGACAACGCGGACGATAATTTTTCTAAAATAATTTTATGGAGAGTTACTATGCCTCCTCCAAATATCTCAGCCGCTCACGACTTCGGAGGCTAACTCCTCATGCTCTCAGTCGACTCTGAACCCGAATAATGAGTAGTTAAATTCTCTTTTTAAAAACTTTGAATATTTTTGACAGAATCAGTAATATTGAAAAGAGAATATTCAGTTACAAATAGCTTCGCAATTTAATAGTTGAAATGCTATGAGAAGGCCGCAAATGATTGGAATAGCAACGGCTGATCACGTCTTGATCGGAATCCCGGCGTTGCAGACACGGGCAGCTGACTTCGAGCGCATCTTTTCCAGCATTGCAGCGCCGGCAACCGGACGCTGGCTTGGGCTCATGATCTGGATGGAAAAGTATTCAAAATACGAGCCCTGGGGCGTACTCGTCGAACGCAACGGCGCGGTAGTCGCTGCAGCCATTTTGACACGTTACCGGCGCTTCGGGCTGTGGTGTATAGGAAAACCTGGAGGTCTTTATGACCCGGTACGCTTCGGCGCCCTGGACGATGATGCCGCCGCAAGGCTCGCACAGGCAATATGCGACTCAGCCAATGGCTTCGGTGGCCCCTGGAGATTGCAAGTATCTGACCTTCCATGTCCGGATACGGTAGTAAACCATTTACGATCCGTTTGGCAGAATAGCCAAATTCAACTGACTTCGCCATTGCCCTGTCTGTACTTTGCACCTGGCGCCTCTCTGAATACTTATCTATCGCGTAACACCCGCGCGGCAGTCGCCAAGGCCCGCAATCGAATTAAGCGCGAGGGCATCCAGATGATTCAGGAATGGACCCGCGATCCCCAGCGGATTCTGAAATTACTGCCGCAAATCGAGGATATTTACCATTGCCGTGATTTGCAGGTACGCGAAAAATCCCTCATAGACGACCCCATTGCAAAGAGCTTCTTCGAGACGTTCGTGGCAGAGTACGCCCGCCAAGGTTTGATCAATTTATTGATCCTTCAACTCGACGGGGACCTTGCTGCATTCGCGCTTTGTCTTCTTGATAATGGAGAATACTGGGTGCTCGTCAACCGGGCCTCTCCAGCATGGCTGCGCTATAGCCCGGGGACGATTGCGAACGCCGAAGTCATACGTCACGCTTTCGATGATGCCGATAGCATCGGCGTAAACTGGGGCGGAAAACCGGAACGTTACAAACTCAGCGGCGAAGTGACCCTGGTGCCTCGTCAAACCTTATACGCCTGGTCTTCTGACACTGTCCGTTTGCTGCTCCGAACCAAGCAGACACTGGCGCAGAATGTGGCCAATATCCGTGAAAATTTGTCAGTAAGGTTGGTCAAGCCCATGGTTCAATAGGTCTATCCCGGCCAACCAGAGTTTTCCCTAAAGCGTGCTGTTGACCGAATGGCGGGGTAAGCTATTTTTCAGCATCATGAAAACAGGCCTGCAATAAAGCCTGCATCTTATTCCGCCCCAGGCTTTTCAGTAGCGCTATATTTCGCTCGGGAATCTGATCCGGATCGGGATAATCGGCAATGGCGCGTTCCAGGCTTGCTTCGCGAATCAGGTGCAATAATGGGTACGGAGACCGATTGGTATAATTTTCCACATCATCAGGTTCGGTGCCGCCAAACTGGTAAGCCGGATGAAAACTGGCTATCTGATAAACACCGTCCAGCCCCATTTGCACCAACAAGCTGTCGGCACGACTCAGAAACTGGTTGTAATTATAAAAATCCTGCAGCACGTTGGGGTGAATCAGTAAGGTGGTTTCAACCGCTTCGTCGCTATCAAGCAATTCCAACTCGGCTTGCAGATCAGCCAGCAGATATTCTTCGGTTATTGCATCGCTCACAGTAAAACGGACCCGGTTTTTTACCAACTCACGTTTGGCAAACGGGCAGAGATTAAGGCCCACCACCAGGTTTTCCACCCAATGCCGGACCGGGTTAATTATATTCGCATGTTCCAAAATTTCGCCCATTTTGAATTATATTCAGGCCAGGATAACATCAAAAATTTTTTACCTTTCTATGATTTACGGTTCATTCTGGGCCGCCCCTGAATTGAATCCTCTAATTGCCTAGCAAAAGATAATCAAAGGCTGGCTTGAAGTCATGAGTGCCCGGACAGAATTTGGTTTGACTCCTGAGCAGGCTGCGGCAAAGATTATCTGTGCTTACGAAAATCCGGAAACAGTGGTGAAATTTGGCGGCAATCAATTCAGGCGTCTTTACCTGTCTTTCATTAAAATTTAACCAAATAAATATCCCAAAAATGCTACTCTTTTATATTATTCATTTTCTTACTGCAGAGCATTCATGGGACCTCATTATCTTAGCCGGTTTTTCACCCCCAAATCAGTTGCAATTGTCGGGGCCTCCGAACGTAAAGACAGCGTTGGTTACCGCCTGTTGCTGAATATGCAGGAAGCAGGTTTTAAATATGGTCTTTACCCGGTCAATAACAAACGTGAAACATTATTAGGCTTAAAAGCTTATCCTGACCTGAATGCCATTCCTGAGGAATTGGATTTGGTGGTAATTGCCACACCCGCATCGAGCGTACCCGGCATTGTCCGTCAATGCGGTGAAAAGGGTGTTACCGCCATCATTATTATTACTGCCGGCTTTGGTGAATTGGGATCAGAAGGAAAACGCTTGCAACAAGAAGTACTGGATATTGCTCACCGTTACAGTATCCGTATCCTGGGCCCGAATTGCCTGGGCATTATTCGCCCCAGCGGACAGCTTAATGCGACTTTCGGCGACGGTACGGTTAAAGACGGCAATCTGGCGCTGTTGTCTCAATCAGGGGCGGTCTGCACGGCAATTTTAGACTGGGCTAAATTGCAGGACATCGGCTTCTCTACCGTTGTGTCGATGGGCGGCGCGGCCGATATAGATTTTGGCGAGGTTTTGGATTATCTGGCAACCGACAGTAAAACCACGGGAATTTTAATGTATGTGGAAGGCATACGCGATGCCCGCCGGTTTTTGAGCGGTCTTAAGGCGGCTGCGCGGTTAAAGCCCGTTATCCTGATCAAGTCCGGCCGTCATGAAACCGGCAGCAAGGCGGCCATGTCGCATACCGGCGCGATGGTCGGCGGCGATGATGTGTTTGATGCGGCTATTGAGCGGGCCGGCGTGGTCAGGGTTTACAGCATCACTGAACTGTTTTCCGCGGCGCGGGTCCTCGCCAATAATTATGAAGTCCGCGATGATCGACTCGTTATCATCACCAATGCGGGCGGGCCCGGGGTCATGAGTACCGACCGTGCTGAAGATGTGGGCGTAAAAATGGCGGTTTTAAGTCCTGGCAGCATTGCCGCGTTAAACGAAGTTTTGCCGGCGCACTGGTCTCATGCCAATCCTGTCGATATTTTAGGTGATGCAACATCTGAACGTTACCGGAAAGCCTTGGAAATTTGCCTTAATGATGACGATATTGACGGCGTACTGGTCATCTTGACCCCTCAGGCGATGACTGATCCAACACTGGTTGCCCAGTGCATTATTGACGGCGCCAAAACCAGTAAAAAACCGGTGCTGGCTTCATGGACAGGCGGCGCACGGGTTCAGGAAGGCCGAAATCTTTTTGCCAATAGCAAAGTTGCCCACTTCAGTACGCCCGAAGTCGCTGTCGATGCGTTTTCGTTTCTGGCCAAGTATGCTCAAAACCAGATCCTGCTAAAACAAATTCCTTCTGCTTCCGATGAGCTTGCAACGCCTGATGTTGAAGGGGCCCGATTAATCATAGAGCGAGTGCTGGCAGAAGGCTGGCAAGTTTTAACGGCGCAGCAGTCCAAAGCCATCCTTGCCGCATTTCATATTCCGATTAATCATACCATTAAGGTAGGCAGCGCCAAAGACGCTATGATTGCCGCTGAAACGATGGGTTTTCCGGTCGTATTAAAAGTCGACATGGCCGAATTCAGTCATAAATCCGATATTGGCGGCGTCAGGATTAACATTAGCAGCGTTCAAGGCGTCTCCCGGAACTTTATTGAAATGGAAACCGCCATCAAACGAAAATATCCTGAAATCACTAAAGTCGGGATGACGGTTGAGCCGATGATTCGCTCTACCAGCGGCCGTGAGTTAATGATAGGCGTGATTCGGGATCCGGTGTTCGGCCCGGCGATCAGCTTTGGGCTGGGCGGCACAATGGTGGAAATCCTGCATGACAATGCCATCGCCCTGCCTCCCTTGAATGCCTATATGGTTGAGCAAATGATCGCTAAAACCAAGGCAGCTAAATATATAGGGCCATTTCGCCAGTTGCCTCCTGTCAATAAAAAGGCTCTGGTTGATGTGCTGCTCAATATATCGGCTATGGTCAGCGAACTGCCGGAAATCATGGAGTTGGATATTAACCCGTTGATTGTTGATGAAAACGGTGTCATTGCGGTCGATGCCCGCATTAAAGCCCAATTGTCCACCCAGTTGACTCCCTATGCCCATATGGCGATACACCCCTATCCCTATGAGTTTACCCGGCACTATCAATTATCTAACGGCGCTAACATCACTATCCGGCCGATTCGCCCTGAAGACGCTACTTTGGAAAAGGATTTTGTCCATCGGTTATCCGAGCGCACCAAATATTTCCGCTTTATGCGGGCATTGCAGGAATTAACGCCGGAAATGGTGGTGCGCTTTACGCAGATCGACTATGACCGTGAAATGGCTTTTGTGGCCATATCCGAGGATGAAAGCATGCCCAACGAACTTGGAGTTGGCCGTTACCTGATGAACCCGGACGGCCATTCGGTAGAATTCGCGCTGGTCGTTGCCGATGACTGTCAATGTCTGGGGATAGGTACCCGAATCATGAAAGCCTTGATGCAGACTGCCAAATCCAAGGGCATGTCATTCTTTGAAGGTGAAGTCCTCATCATTAACAAACCTATGTTATCGCTGGTTAAAAAGCTGGGATTCAGTATCGAGACGATTGCCGGTGAAGATGAAGTGGTACGGGTTGTTAAAGACTTGAGGCACTAATAAAGTCCCTGCCTGGAACCTCTGACTAAATCCTTCGACAGGCTTCCTTCGATAAGCTTCCTTCGACAGGCTCAGGACGAACGGCCTGTGGTGATGCCGTTCGTGGTGAGCCCTTCGACTACGCTCAAGAGTGCGGTGTCTAATCCGTTCGTGGTGAGCCTGTCGAACCATGAGCAGAATCAACTTGTTCAGAAATTCTTCAATGTAAAGACCGTGCTCGTTCCGGTTAAGTTCAGCCATTTTAAACTCAACCTGTATATTGCGGCCAGAGGGAAACTTTTCAAAAATAAAGCTAGTCGGGAGCTATGCCGAATTGATAGATCGTGGTGTGCCGGTAAGTTTCGGAAGGTATTAATAGGGTAGATGGGAATGAAGGATGATTCGGCGAATCAGGAAAATGCTGCGTCTCAAGACAAAAGCCTGCATGTTTTTGATAAGCTTGACCCTTCTTGCCGGTGAGCCTGCCGTCCAGAAAGTTGCCGCTATAGAACTGAATGCCGGGCTGTGTGGTGTAAACCTGCATATGGCGTCCACTGACCGGCTCCATGACTTCTGCGGCAAGCTCGCAAGCATTATTATCTCTGTTCAATACCCAGGTATGATCATAACCTCCTGCGGCACGCTGCAATTGCTCGCTTTCAGCATTGGCTTGCAGGTTCTCGCCGATGAGGGCCACCCGCCTGAAATCCATGGGCGTTCCGCTCACAGCCGCTATTTCTCCGGTAGGTATTAGTGTGTTATCTACGGGTAAATAATGATCGGCAAGCAGACGCAGCCGGTGGCCGAGCACATCGCCACGCCCGGCCAGATTGAAATAGGCGTGGCTGGTGAGATTAATAATAGTAGGCGCATCGGTACTCGCGCGGTAATCCAGCTTTAACTCATTGCGCCGGGTCAGCGTATAGCTAACTTCAACATTTACATTAGCCGGATAACCTTCTTCTTTATCCGGACTTTTGCAGCTTAATTTTAACTGCGCATCTTCTCCGCTTAGTTCAGTATCGGCTTGCCAGACTTTTTTGTTAAAGCCGGCGATACCTCCGTGTAAATGGTTAGGGCCATTATTGCAGGCGAGCTGGTATTCCCTGTTATCCAGCCGGAAACGCCCGTGCGCAATGCGGTTGGCATAACGGCCTATCAACGCTCCAAAATAGGGATGTTCAGCCAGGTAAGGCGCCAAGCTATCAAATCCCAGTACGATATCGGCCAATTCACCGTGGCGATCCGGGATGCGCAGCGAAACCAGTATGCCGCCGTAGGTCATGATATGGGCTTCAAGACCGTTAGGGTTGGTCAAGGTGTAACAATCTACAACTTGGCCGTCATGAGTCGATCCGAAATATTGCTTCTGGATTGGCATTCTGTTTACTTTGCGCTCATGAGGCTAGTGCCGGGATTTCCGGCACCAGCAGCCGGCCTTTACGGCCAGGCCGGTTATAAAGGCCGAGTACGGTTTGGGCAAGGGTTGTTGCTGAGCCGGGTTTACATAAGGCAACGCAGGCTCCGCCAAAGCCTGCGCCGGTAAGCCTTGCGCCATAGACCTCCGGTTGATTTTGCAGAATGGCTACCAGTTGATCCAGTTCGGGAATGGATACTTCATAGTCATCACGAAGGCTGGCGTGCGATGCATTCATTAGCTGCCCGAATTCTTCGGGACTAATCCCCTGACGAGCGCGCAAGACGCGATTATTTTCAGTAACCACATGGCGGGCGCGCCGGCGCAAGACATCAGGTAACGATTCAATCTTTTCAGGGGCCATAATGTCGCGCAAAGCGGTAACGCCTAACTGTTGGGCAGCGCTTTCGCATTCGCTGCGCCGTTCATTGTATTTACTGGTTGCCAGCGTGCGCTTTTTACCCGAATCCACCACAAGGATTTCCGAGCCTGAGGGTAACGGCAAGACCTCCCGCTCCAAAGTGCGCGTGTCAAGAAACAGCATGCGCTCCTGGTCGGCCACGCTAGACGCCATCTGATCCATGATGCCGCAATTTACGCCCGCATAATTAATTTCCGCGCGCTGCGCGAGCTGCGCGATACGCACATCATCCAGGGGTAATTCCAGCAGCAGGCGTATGGCTCGCAAGGTAGCAACTTCAAGCGCTGCGCTCGAAGACAGGCCCAATTCCATAGGCACATTGGAGTCAATGTAAATATCGAGTACCGGTATTTCTATGCCCAAAGTCTCCAGCTGCCGCAGACAGCCATACACATAGCGCGCAAAATGCCGGTCAGGCAGGCCGGTCAAATTGAATTCGGCGGTTTCATCCAAAGAAGCGGTATAGAGCCGGAAAGTATCCGTGGCGCCCGGCCTTAAAAACACACGGGTTTTTTGCGGTATGGCAATGGGCAGCACATAGCCATCGTTATAATCCGTATGTTCGCCCAGCAAATTGACGCGTCCCGGCGCTTCCGCCGCTACTGTCCATCCATTGCCAAATATCTGTTCAAAGGTTTTCATAGACGGTTCTCAATGTCAACCTTGACGGCCTGCAATTCTTTGGCTTTATCTTCCGGTAAAGCATCCATGGCAAAGAAGCCGGCGGCGAGTTCAGTGCCGGCGAGATATTTCAGTTTTTCCGCGGTGCGGTAAGGCGGATAAAATTCTGCGTGCAGATGACATTCGGGGTGCGGCTGGTCATCAGTAGGCGCTTGATACCAGGCCATAAGATAGGGAAAAGGACGGTTCCATAAACCGTCATATTTCATGAGCACGGTTTTTAATGCCCGAGCGAGATCACTGCGCTGGTCATTATTAAGATTGGCAAAAGTCGGTACCGGCAAAATCGGCGCGACCCATACTTCATAAGGATAACGCGCGCAGACCGGCACAAAAGCTATGGCATGCTGGCCTTGATACAGGATGCGCCCGGCATCATCCAGCTCCTTAAGAACCAGGGATTCCAGCAGGCCGCGGCCATTTTTCAGGTAATATTCCAAAGCCTGCTGCTGCATGCCTGCAGGTACGGGCGGGATTAGGGGATAAGCGTAAATCTGCCCATGGGGATGATGCAGCGTGGTGCCCACTTCGACACCGCGGTTTTCAAACGGCAATACGAACTGAATAGCGGGGTGTTGACCTAATTGCACAGTACGGTCAGCCCATACCTGCAGCAGTAACTCGATATGCGAAAGGGGCAGCGCGCCTAAAGATGAGTCGGCTTGCTGGGTATATACCACTACTTCGCATTTCCCGATGGCTGGACGGGTGGGCACTATGAGTTCGGGTTCAGAATGCGCGGTAAGACTCAGGGACGGGAAACGGTTGTCGAAGACAGCCACTTCCCAGTTGCCTTGGGGTAATTCAGTGGGATTCTCCGCATTTATAGTCACTGCCAACGGGTTATATTCCGGCGGCGGCATAAAGGTGCGTCCCTGACGATAGCCGGCATAGGTGATCCATTCGCCGCGTAGCGGATGCCAACGCAAATGGGGGTTGGCCTGCAAAGGCTCGGCGAATGGACTGGGCGCCGCCATGCCCTGATTAATAGGATTGCGGCTGTATAGCCAGAGCTCTCGACCGTCAGGCTTGTTTAATGCAAGCTTGTGCATAATCTTCTCCCTTTTCTCCATACTCAGACAGGGTTGAACCAGCGGTAAAATTTAGTGGCCCGGTAAATTTCCTCCAATGGGATTTTTGGCGTGCGATCGGCGCACAGCAAGCCATTAGCCTCCTGAAAGGTGTCGGCAAATTGGGTATAGCAAAATCCGCTGAATAGTGAACAATGCGCCACTACGGCCACAATTTGCTCATACATGCGGGTAAATTCCTCATCCGTTCGCGCGACAGAATAGCCCCAGGCCTGCCTGACGCCGGGTTCCGGGCATTTGACATAGGCAATGCCGCCAAATTCAGTGAGCATTATGGGTTGCCCCTGATGGGGATAGCCATCCAGCGTCAGAATGCGGCCGCCGGGCCGGCGGCGATCGAACAGCTGTTCTACATTAATTCCTATGCCGTAGCGTTGATTTAGTTGGTCAGGATTGGAGTCATAATCATGAATGCCGATAATATCGGTTGCGCTGCTTTCCCAGCCGTCATTACCAATGACAGGACGAGTTGAATCCAGCGTCTTAGTCAGATGATAAAGGGCTTCGATAGCATCCCTGTGCTCGCGCACATTGTTTAATTCGGGCACGCCCCAGGACTCATTAAACGGCACCCAGACAATTATGCATGGATGGCTGAAATCCCGTTCAATAACTTCGATCCATTCACGCACCAAACGTTGAATGGTTGTGCGGGTGAAGCGATAGGCTGAAGGCATTTCTTCCCAGACTAGTAAACCCAGTCTGTCAGCCCAGTATAAATAGCGGGGATCTTCAACTTTCTGATGCTTGCGCACGCCGTTAAAGCCCATCGCCTTTGCCAGTTCCACATCGCGCCTCAGCGCGTCATCATCCGGCGCGGCCAGCAGCGTGTCTGGCCAGTAGCCCTGGTCGAGCACTAATCTTAACTGATAAGGACGGCCATTCAGCATAAAGCGGTCGCGCAAAATATTGACTGAGCGTATTGCCGTGTAGGAAGTAAATTCATCCAGTACTTTATCTCCTCGTTTCAGGCGAATCTCGGCATCCAGCAGGGTCGGTCGTTCAGGACTCCAAAGCAGTTCATTACGCGAATCTTCAATACCTGGATCTGAAATTATGATACGACGGTCGGTTTCACCGTTGATAACCCGGTAGCTATCATGCGCCAATACTCTACTTTCATGACGTAAAATAATTTCAACTATCAGGTCTCCGGTTAGATTGCCTACCACGTGAGCTTCAAAGCCAAGCGCGAACTGCTCCATATAAGGCGTCCAGCGGATTTTCTGAATAAAAGTTGGGGGAACTCGCTCAATCCATACAGTCTGCCATATCCCTGTGGTGCGCGGATACCAGATCGAGTGCGGCTCCAGATGCCAGTCCTGCTTGCCGCGGGGCTTTGTCAGATCATGCGGATCATCCTCAACCATGACAGTGACAACCTGACTGCCGGATTCGCTCAGCGCGAAGGTAATATCTACATAAAAAGGAGTATGACCGCCTTCATGAGTGATAACCTTGTGGCCGTTAATCCAAACCTTGGCGTAATAATCAACTGCGCCGAAATGCAATAAAATGTGTTTGCCTTCAGCTTCAATAGTAAACTCACGCTCATACCAGCAAACCTGATGAAAGCCCCGCTCGCCAATTCCACTGGTTTCAGATTCGGGCGGGAAAGGAACATTAATCTGCATCGGCCAACTTTTAATATTCGCTGGATGACGGAACCTGCGTTCAGGATCAAACTGGAATTTCCACGGGCCATTGAGTGAGACCCAATGCGAACGCACTAATTGTGGACGGGGATAGGCTGTTGACAAAATATTCTCCTTTAAGCCCTGGCTAGACTATTGCTCCGGACATCATGGATAAGGGTTGTTTTTAGAAGTTCAGAGTTAGTTTTTCCCATTTTTTTTGCTTTAACTATGTTTTAATCTATTAGTTAAATGAATTTTTAGTTAATTGGAAAGTGAAGTAGGCTTTAAATTCAAAATTTTTTCGCCCTGATATTCTCGACTTGCTCTTATTTCACAGCACCTGAATTAATTTCCTGCTGATGTTCTAAAATGTTATAGACTACTGAAGCAATATCCTACAGGCTCTTAGGAAAGTCTGCGGATTCGTCAATTTTATACCCCCTTGGTACAACGGAACAAAAATGCTATTCAGAGTATGGACTGGTTTCACTATAATCTCACCGGGTTATATTCTCTTCTTACGAACAATCTTTATGGCCGGGACAATTTTATTTTCCGGTTGCACTTTAGGCCCAGACTTTACCCGTCCTTCAAGCCCGGACGTAAAAAATTACACGCCTGAAGGGCAGGCTGAGCGTATTGTTTCGACTTCCTCATCAACGCGAGAGGCGCAATTTTTATTCCAGGGCAAAGATATTCCAGGGCAATGGTGGACGCTTTTCCGCTCGCCGTCATTAACACAACTGATACGGCAGGCAATGAAGCACAGCCCGGATTTGCAGGCTGCCCAAGCTGCATTAGTCGAGGCCCAGGAAAATGTCGCCGCGCAGGAGGGTTCACTTCTCCCAGCCTTGGACGCATCTTTCACAAGCACACGGCAAAAGACCTCCGGGGCATTGTTCGGCAATCCCGCAGCAAGAGGCTCTCTGTTCACGCTGCACAATGCCTCGGTCAGAGTTTCCTATACGCTGGACGTTTTCGGCGCTATCCGCCGCGAGATCGAAGGACTGGCTGCCCAGGCGGACTATCAGCGCTTTCAACTGGAAGGAGCCTTTCTCACCTTGTCGTCGAACATTGTTACTACCGCAGTGCAGGAGGTTTCCTTAAGGGCGCAGATTGCTGCGACTGAGGAAATTATCACGGCGCAAGCCCAGCAACTCGATGTGCTTAATCAGCAGTTTGAGCTGGGAGCTATATCGAAAATCGCTGTGTTAGCCCAGCAGTCCACGCTGGAAAAGACGCGGACGACGTTGCCGCCGCTACAAAAACAATTGGCGCAGGCACGTCATCGCCTGACCGTCTTGACCGGCGAATTACCCGGTCAACCGCAAGTCGCGCAATTCAATCTGTCTGACCTGCAATTGCCCGCCGACTTACCGCTTAGTTTGCCGTCCAAACTTGTTGAACAAAGACCGGACGTAAGAGCCCAGGAAGCGCTGCTGCATTCAGCCAGCGCCCAAATCGGCATAGCGACCGCCAATATGTTGCCTGATTTTACTATCAGCGCCAGTGCCGGCAGCATTGCCACGCGCCTGGGCGACTTGTTTGTGCCGGGGAGCGCTATCTGGAGTGTCGGCGGCAACCTGCTGCAACCGGTCTTTCATGGAGGACAACTTCTTCATAGACGGCGCGCTAGAGTGGCCGCCTATGAGCAGGCGGCGGCCCAATACCGCAGCACTGTGCTGCAGGCATTCCAGAATGTTGCCGATACCTTACGCGCTTTAAAATTCGATGCGGACGAACTGGCAGCACAGGAGGCTGCCGAGCGGGCCGCATCGGACAGCCTGGAATTGACGCGCAGCCAGTTTCAAATCGGTTCCGTCAGCTATTTGTCGCTGCTTAACTCGCAGAACGATTACCAGCAGGCGCGCATAGGCCGGATACAGGCACGGGCTGCGCGTTATGCCGATACCGCGGCTCTGTTTCAGGCATTGGGAGGCGGATGGTGGAACCGTGAAGACTTGGCGGATGCGCTATTATCGGAACAAAAGAAGAGTCGATCGCAATAATTTTGATTGCCATGTTTGTATAAATCCCATCAGGAGATCATGAATGACTAAGCGCATGCTCATCATGCTTGTCGTAGTCGGCCTAGTGCTGGGCGGCATTTTTGGATTCATCAGCTTCAAGGGCCGCATGATCAAGCAGTTCATGACGTCCCAGGGTGAGCCGCCGCAAACGGTTTCCACCACGACGGCCGGATTTCAGAAATGGCTGCCTAAACTGGAAGCAATTGGCAGTTTACGTGCTGTGCGAGGCGGCGACCTGAGCGCGGAAGTGCCAGGCATTGTCGAAGAAATTCATTTTCAGCAGGGGGATAATGTAAAAACCGGTGATTCCCTGCTGCAACTTCGAGCCCACGATGATATTGCCAGGCTGCGTTCACTGAAGGCTTCAGCAGAGCTGGCGCGTATTACCTATCAACGCAGTCAATCCCAGTTTCGCGCCAATGCCATCAGCCAACAAGTGCTGGACACGGACAGGGCGAACCTGGATGTAGCTATCGCCAATCTTGCCCAGCAACAGGCGCTGGTGGACAAAAAAAACATTCGTGCGCCGTTTGCCGGGCGTCTGGGCATTCGGCTTGTCGATTCGGGGCAGTATCTTACTGAAGGCACGCCCATTGTTACGCTACAGGCGATAGACCCGATTTTTGTTGATTTTTTTCTGCCCCAGCAAACCTTGGGTACGCTCAAGGCAGGTCAATCGGTAATACTCGGTATCGATGCCTATCCAGCGCAGAAGTTTATCGGCGAGATTTCGGTAATCAATCCGAAAGTGGATACCAATACCCGTAACGTGCAGATCAGGGCCACGCTGAAAAATCCGGAGCATAGGCTATTGCCCGGCATGTACGCAACCGTCAGCATTGCCACCGGCCAGCCGCAACAGCATGTAACATTGCCGCGCACGGCCATTACCTTTAATCCCTATGGCGCAACTGTGTTTCGCCTGGAAAATAACGGCCGGGATCAAGCCGGCAAGCCCAGGCTTATTGCCAAACAAACTTTTGTTACCACGGGCGAGACACGCGGAGATCAAATTGTCATTATTAAAGGCGTTAATGAAAGTGATACGGTGGTGACTTCAGGTCAGATAAAGCTGCGCAACGGTACGCCTGTGCTCATCGACAATTCGGTTCAACCCGGCAACGATGCTGACCCGCAACCTAAAGATCAATAAGCCGCTATGAACTTTACCGATATTTTTATTCGCCGCCCCGTCCTTGCGACGGTAGTCAGCATGATGCTGTTAGTGTTGGGTCTGCGCGCTCTTACCGGTTTGCCTGTGTTGCAGTATCCGCGTACTGAAAACGCCATAGTTACTGTTACGACGACCTACTACGGCGCCGACCCGGACATTATCGCGGGCTTTATTACTACGCCGCTGGAAAACATCATCGCCCAGGCTAACGGCATCGACTACCTGACATCCACCAGCCAAAACAGCGTCAGCACGATTACCGCCAACCTGCGGCTCAATTTTGATCCCAACAAGGCGCTGACCGAAATTAATGCCAAAGTAAGTTCGGTGCTCAATCAACTGCCGCCCGAGTCGCAGCGTCCGGTGCTGAATGTAAAAATCGGCGAAACCATTGACGCCATGTACATCGGCTTTTCCAGCGAAGTTTTGCCCGCCAATAATATTACCGATTATTTACTACGCTCGGTACAGCCCAGACTGCAAGGCGTGGAAGGCATCCAACTGGCGGAGTTGCTGGGCAGTAAAAACTTTTCCTTGCGCGCCTGGCTGGACCCCAATAAGCTGGCAGGCTATGCGTTGACGGCGTCCGATGTCAGCACGGCATTGGCCAGGAATGACTTTATAGCGGGGTTAGGGACGACCAAGGGCCAAATGGTGCAGGTGAACCTGACCGCGTCCACCAGCCTGCATTCAGTCGCAGAATTCGAAAACCTGGTCATCAAGCAGCAAGACGGCGCCATTATCCGCCTGAAAGATGTGGCGCATGTTACTTTGGGCGCTGATGATTATGAATCCAATGTCTCCTTCGATGGCAACAAGGCCGTTTATATTGGTCTTCAGGTGGCGCCCAGCGCCAATCTGCTTGAAGTAATCGGCAGGGTGCGGGAAGTTTTTCCCGAGATTCAAGCGCAATTACCGGAGGGGATTGAGGGGAAAATTGTTTACGATTCAACGAAATTTGTGGACAGTTCCATCAATGAGGTCATTCATACCTTGCTGGAAGCCCTGGTAATTGTCACGCTGGTCGTATTCGCTTTCCTGGGTTCGCCGCGTTCGGTATTAATCCCGGTTATAGCGATACCGCTTTCATTGGTCGGCACCTTCACGATGATGCTGATGTTCGGTTTTTCCATCAATCTGCTGACTTTACTGGCGCTGGTCTTAGCCATAGGCCTGGTGGTCGATGACGCCATAATCGTAGTTGAAAACGTCAACCGTCACCTCGAAGACGGTATGCAGCCCATCCCGGCCTCGCTGCTGGCCGCGCGCGAACTGACTGGCCCTATTATTGCCATGACCATCGTGTTGATTGCCGTTTATGTGCCTGTTGGTTTTCAGGGCGGTCTCACCGGCGCCTTATTCTCGGAGTTTGCCTTCACCGTCGTCGGCGCGGTCACCGTTTCCGCCATTGTGGCGCTAACGCTGTCGCCGATGATGTGTTCCCGGCTGCTCAAACCGCATACGCTTGACCGCCGCGGCCGGGAAGAGCGCATCATTGATTTTATCGACCGGAATTTCGAAAGGCTGCGCCAGGGCTACGCAAAACTATTGCATGGATCGTTGAACTATTTGCCGGTGACTGCCGTATTCGCCGCCATCATACTGGGGAGTATTTATTTTCTCTACAGCAGTTCCAATAGCGAACTCGCTCCGCAGGAAGATCAAGGCGTCATCATCACCCTGTCTTCGGCTGCGCCGGACGCTACACTTAAGCAGCGACTGGTATACGCCGGCCAGGTTTTCAAGAAATTCATCAAGCATCCGGAAAATGATCACGTTTTTCAGCTCGATGTACCCGGCCAGTCCATCGCAGGCATGGTGCTCAAGCCCTGGGATCAGCGCGAGAAGACCACGAGTGAACTCCAGCCCATAGTTCAGGAGGAAATGAACCGGATCGCCGGCGCCCGCATCGCCGCGTTCCAGCCGCCGCCGTTGCCCGGCAGCAGCGGCCTTCCCGTGCAATTCGTGATTGGCTCGACCGAATCATTCGATCAATTACATACTGTGGCCCAGCAATTTATGCAGGAAGCGCAAAAGACCGGCATGTTCATGTTTCTGGACAGTGACCTGAAGTATGACCAGCCGCAGTCGCAGGTGGAGATTGACCGCAACAAAGCCGCCATGCTGGGATTAACCATGCAGGATGTCGGCTCATCCCTTGCTTCAATGCTGGGCGGCGGCTATGTTAATTATTTCAGCATGGCGGGACGATCCTACAAAGTCATTCCGCAGATACAACAAAGCTCCAGGCTTAACCCCGACCAACTGCATAACTACCACATTCGCGCCAATACCGGCGGGGCAACAACTGTGCCGCTGTCAACCATCGCTTCGATCAGCACAAAAACAGTGCCGCAATCCCTGAACCGTTTTCAACAGATCAATTCCGCTATTATTTCCGGCGTGCCTTTTCCCGGAGTCACCTTGGGAGATGCGCTTAATTCCCTGAAAGATGTTGCTGAACGCGTCTTGCCGCCCAGTTACTCGGTAGATTACGGCGGCCAGTCGCGCCAACTCGTCAAGGAATCCAGTGGTTTCGTGTTTACCTTCCTGTTCGCGCTAATCATCATTTTTCTGGCGCTGGCGGCGCAATTCGAAAGTTTCCGGGACCCGCTGATTATTTTGGTATCAGTGCCCATGTCTATCGCCGGTGCATTAATCTTCATTGCTTTAGGTGTAGGCGGGGCAACGCTTAATATTTATACCGAAGTGGGCCTGGTCACTCTGATGGGTTTGATCAGCAAGCATGGCATCCTGATCGTTGAATTTGCCAACAACAAGCAAAAAGAGGGCATGAGCAAGCGTCAGGCAATTGAGACCGCCGCCGGTATCAGATTACGCCCGATATTGATGACCACCGCCGCGATGGTGTTAGGGGTTTCGCCGCTGATTCTCGCAACCGGCGCCGGAGCCGTGTCAAGGTTTAACATGGGACTTGTGATTGCGACCGGTATCGCTATCGGCACTCTATTCACGTTATTCGTGGTGCCGGCGGTTTACCTGCTGCTTGGGCAAGACCATTCGATTCGTCCGGAGAAAGAAAAAGCGGGACACAAGGTTTAGCTAACGACTTCCCCTCATTAGGGCTTGCTGTTATTGGCTTTATTAATACTGGGTACAGACCTCCACAGTAAACTCGACCTCTCGTAGGTAGTTGTACGCATTGACTCCTACTCCTCTGTTTGTTATATGTCAACACGGCCCAGATAACCGGGTGCGATTAAAAGTGCGGTTAATCCACTACACATACACATAGTTCTACGTCCATTTCATGTAGGATGGCAGGTTAAGCCTGTGCCGGAGCTTAACCGCACTTTTAATCGCACCCCGGATAACTGATTGAGTGGCTTTTCTAGCCTACCGAGTCAGCTTGCCTAGTCAATAGGAGTTTAATGGATTGATTTTTTTGCCTCACCGAAAGGAATTTTATTAATCAACAACTAAGGAGAACACACATGAATTATTTTTCGAAACGGGTTAAACCGCCTTATTTCAAGGCTGGATTGTTGTCTTTTCTGATGCTGCTTCTGTGCGGCGCGCAACCCGCCGGGGCGGCGTTGATTTCCGCAAGCGCGTCTATCGACTGGAGCACTTTTAAAATTACCGCAATTGATGTCGGGAATGGCTTGCCCACGTTGAAGTGGAATAGCCAGAATGATAATAGCCAAGCCAGTATAGGCTACTATAGCAGTACTTATGAGAATGCCTCAAATTGGAGCGCCGGAACTTCAGCTACTGAAAGCGGCTCCACCTCTACCTTTAACAAATCGGCTTCCGCCTCTACATCGGTTAATCAAATAAAAGCTGACGCCTCAGTCAGCGGTTCTTTGGTAAACCAATATTCATCACCTTACAGTACTACTTATCGCTCAGGCAATTTTACTGTAGAGGGCGACGGACTTTTGCTTTTTCAGGCAAACTATAGTCTGGCCGGAGATATCGGCACAGCTGCGAGCGGCACTGCAAGCAGTAACGTGAATTTCAATTTAAACGCCTTTAGTAATGGGGGCAACGGCAATGGCTCGGCTAGCCAGACTTTTAATCATTATATTTATAATGGGTCTTTTGCAGAAAACGGCATTTTGGCTACGGCCTTGGTCTTTAAGGATGGTTGGAGCGGTAGTTTTTCGGCCAGTGCAAACGCCTCTGTCACTAGTTACGGAGTGAGTTCCGTACCTTTACCCGCCGCCTTCTGGCTATTTGGCAGCGCACTGGCCGGAGTTGGCGCGCTTCGGCGTTCAAATATCGGCCGGCTGGCAACCTGATTAGCAAGAATTATCTGCTAAACGAAAACAGCGTCATACCGGCAGGGAGTGCCGGTATCCAGAGCACAGGGATGTGAGTTACGCAAGCCATCCTTGGCTGCTGGGTTCCTGGCACTTGCCGGAACGACGGAAGAAAGTAGGTCGGGCAAGACTTATCTAAAAATGCATGCTATCTGGAAATAACTTTACAGGTAAACAACTTTTGGCTTGCCTTCAGCTTCAACCAGTTCACCTAGTGGGAAAACGGTTTCACCGAGGGAATGCAAGATCTCAAGAGCAGCACTTTCATCTTCAGCCGCTACGCAGACGATCATGCCGATGCCGCAATTAAACGTGATTAGCATATCCGCCAGCGATACATTGCCTTGTCTTTGCAGCCATTTAAAAATTTCCGGAAATGCCCAGCTTGACAGATCAATATGGGCGCTTATTCCTGCGGGAAGCACCCGGGGCAGGTTTTCGGTGATGCCGCCGCCGGTGATATGAGCAAGGGCATGTACCGGCACTTTGTCCAGCAATGATAACAGCGATTTAACATAAATCCTGGTGGGTTCCAGCAAGGCCAGGCCTAAAGAGTAATCGTTGAACGGATCTGTCAGCGCCGAACCACTGCGGGCGAGAATTTTCCGGATTAATGAATAGCCGTTCGAATGCGGGCCGGAGGAGGCAAGGCCAATCAATTTGTCGCCGGCTTTAACCTTGCTGCCGTCCAACACTTTGCTTTTTTCCACAATACCGACACAAAAACCGGCCAGGTCATACTCGCCGTCAGCATACATGCCCGGCATTTCCGCCGTCTCGCCGCCCACCAGCGCTGCGCCCGCCAATTCACAGCCTTTGCCTATGCCCGCAATGACAGACGTTGCGGTATTGACATCCAGCTTTCCGGTGGCGAAATAATCAAGAAAAAATAACGGCTCTGCACCTTGCACGATAATGTCATTGACGCACATGGCAACCAGATCAATGCCTATCGTGTTGTGAATGTTTAACTCAACAGCCAGTTTTAATTTGGTGCCCACGCCATCCGTTCCTGAAACCAGAACCGGGTTTTGATAACGCTCCCAAGGCAGTTCAAACAATGAGCCGAATCCGCCCAGACCCGCCATAACGCCGGCAGTTCGTGTTTTGGCGGCGATAGGCTTGATGCGTTCGACGAGTTCGTTGCCGGCTTCAATATCAACGCCGGCGCTTTTATAATTCAAGCTTTCCTGATTATGTTCGCTCAAGGGCTGTTCTCTTGCTAAAGATAAGTTTTAAACAGCCGATATTGTACAAGACATCACCGGTTTTAGTGAAAGGATATGAATGTGCTTTTTAGAGCGTTGATTATAGGGGCATTATTTTTCTGTCAACAGGGTTTTGCCGCTGAAGTTCAGGGTTTATATGAAACGGAAGTCATCGCCAAAAGCGAATCCGCAGGCGATAGGGATATTGCAATAAAAGAAGCATTGACTATCGTGCTGAGCCGGATTCTGGCCGGTGGAACTATTTTGCATGATTTTGCAGTTCAGGCTGCCTTGGCTGATGCTGCGCATTATGTAAGGCAGTACCAGTATTCCCTGAGAGAGAGCGGTTCTGACGCAAACAGCAGCGCCCGAGCCATGCGCGTGTTGTTTGATGAACCCTCGCTGTTGAAGCTGGTAAAAACCGGCAGGCTTCACATATGGGGCGAGACCAGACCGGAAACCTTGCTCTGGCTGGTTGTTGAAGAAAATGGGCAGCGGAGTTTTTTTAAAGCTGACATGATGCCTGAACTGGACAGCGCTTTACACCGAATGTCCCGGCAAACAGGCCTGCCGCTGTTGTTCCCGTTGCTGGATTTGGACGAGCAACGGGAAGTATCGGTAAGCGATGTTTTAAGCGCTTATCCGCATTCTTTGCTGGCGGTTTCCGAACGCTACGGCGTTGTCTCAATTTTGGCGGGCAGGGTGGTTAAAATGCAAGGGTGCTGGAAAGCGGATTGGGCATTTTATTTTGACGAAACTATCGAGCAATGGCTTAAGCCTTGCGCTACCTTGAATGAGGTGATTTTAACAGGTCTGCAGGGAGTCTATGACCGGTTATCGAAGTACTACGCCGTTAAGCCTTATACGCTTGATCCTGACTCGGTGACACTTAAGGTATCAGGAATCAGAAATATGGATGATGCAAGCAGGGTTACCGGTTATCTGAAATCATTAACGATGGTCAAATCAGCAATCTGGATGGGTGAAGAAGCCGGGCTTACTTTTTATAAGGTGAATTTTGCGGGTAAGCAGGGCGCTTTTGAGGAGGCGGTAGGCATTGGCCGGGTTTTGAATCCGCAAGGCGAGAGCAATACCTGGAACAACGAGCTTAACTATCAGTTGCTGCCGCAGCGATTTAATTAAGGCAACGTATTAAATACAGGGATAAGTTGAAATTCATATAAAAAAAAATTAAAGTGCAGCGGAGTTAATCTTAATAATTAAAAATAAAAGATAACTTCAAAGTCTTAATTGAGGAAGTAATATGAAAATAATAACAATGATTAAATCGGCCGTAATTATTGCTGTGGTTGTATTTAATGGCGCTGCCGTTGCCTATAGCCCTGAGATGAAGGAACAGGATTGCAAAAAACCACGCTTCATGGAGTTTGACCTTCCCGAGTATAAAGCGCCTGAGAATACTGAAGTTAAGCCGGAATCAGAATTTTCTTTTATGGTATCGTCCTGGGCCGATCCAGCGACCATCAAATTGACCGCCAAAAAGCAAAAGCTTGATTATACCGTCGAAACGAATAGTAGTTTTCACTTGGTCAAAGCAAAATTACCTGCCGGCTTGAATGGGCAATATGTCAGAATCGACGTAAGCGCCAAGGCGGTTTTGGGCTGCGATGAACAGGGGGGCTGGCTGGTTAAAGTAGCCAAATAATTAAATTATCCTGCAGGAGCAGCAATCTTCATTATCTATTTTTACAAGAAAATTTAAGGCTAAAAATCCTGCATTAGACCTTCTTTTATTTATTTTCCTCTATTATTATCAGAATAATAGGGCCGTATATTGGGGAGAGTTGAACCCCAACCGTTGTAACCTTGAGACAAATGTTGAGCCACCTTACCTAATGCCCTCTATCGGATAAGCGAATATAGGGCATTAGATTAGTTTGTTGAACAGTTTCATTGGTTTTTCTTTCGACTTTCCAGTCTTGCTTGGGTTACCGGACTGAGCGCATGCCCTGTAGATCAGTATTTTTACTCCATTTCAAAAATTGAAAAATAATTTACCGAGAGAAGGCGATGAAAAGAAAAGATATTACCCCGACAAGTCATGAACGAGTGATGCGGGAACAGGATTTCATCGTTTCCAAGACTGACCTGAAGGGACTGATTACCTATGGAAACGAAATTTTTATCGAGTTTTCGGGATACGAGGAGCACGAGCTTCTGGGAAGTCAGCACAACATTATTCGCCATCCTGATATGCCGCGAGCAGTGTTCAAGTTGTTATGGGATTATTTAGCCGAAGATAAGGAAATCTTTGCCTTCGTTAAAAACATGTCAAAAGATGGCGGCTTTTATTGGGTATTTACTCATGTCGCTCCCATGAAAGATAAAAATAAACAAAAGATTGGCTATACTTCGGTGCGTCGCATGCCTAATCCCAAGGCTATCCCGATTGTGACGGATGTTTATCGCGCGATGGTGCAAGAAGAGCAGCGTGCCGGCGCCAAGCATGCAATGGAGGCTTCCGGGAAACTATTAGCCAATATATTAAAAGATAAAGGCGTTACTTATGAAGGGCTTATCAATGCACTACAGTCGCTTTAATATTGATGAAAAAGTTGCATTGGCTGTTGTTGCTGTTGCGTGGACAGGATCGTTGACTTACGGATGGATGCCTGTTCTGAGCGGAGCCGGCCAAGGGATAATCATGCCGTCTTTTTTAACGGTTGGAGCCGTGTTCTCATGTTACTTATGGCGGGTTTCAAAATCACGCGACCAGCGACTGCTGGCGGATATGCTCAGTGCAAGTCAGGAGTGGAGACAAGGATCTGTAGATGTAAGGGTTACTCATATTGGCGGAAAAGAGCGAACGCTTCAGAAACTTGCCTGGATGCTGAATGATTTGATGGATCAGGTGGAAACTGCACAGATAGATATGTACTATTCTCTGGCGTATGTCATTTATGGCGATTTTTCTCGACGCAGCCGCCCGGAAGGATTGCATGGCGGATTCTCACTTTCGCTGAAACAACTCAATGCAGTTACAAAAACGCTAGCCGCTACGACGACTGCCATCACTGATCTTATGAGAGCCATGGCTGAAGGTGACTTTAGCAAAAGAGTTGAGGTCGATATCGAAGGTGAATACAGGCTAGCTGTTGACCATGCCATGGCGTCCATGCAGACAATTCAAACCATGCTGGGCGATGTGGGTAAGGTGATGGACGATGTTGCTCAAGGCGATATCTCTCAGCGCGTTAAAGCTGAAGGGCGCGGCGACCTCGCTAAACTAAAAAATAATATCAACATTTCTCTCGATGCGCTTGATAGTCTGAATGACATAGCGCGTATCGCCAACGCACTGTCCAAAGGCGACCTGACTCAAAACGTTGAACAAAACTATCCCGGTACTTTTGGCGAAGTCATCGCCGGTATGAATGGCACCGTGGAAAACCTCAAAGGCCTGATAGAAAATATCAAGGACTCCAGCGACACCATCAGTTCTGCGGCTAAGGAAATTGCAGCGGGTAACCATGACTTGTCGCATCGTACGGAAGAACAGGCTGCCAGCCTGGAACAAACTGCTGCCAGCATGGAAGAACTGACCTCTACCGTGCAAGCCAATACCGAAAACGCCAGACATGCCAACCAGCTTGCCGTCGGCGCATCCAGCATCGCGGGCAAGGGCGTCGCAGTGGTTGATCAGGTCACCACCACGATGGATGGCATCAACGAAGCTTTTCACAAAATTGTAGATATTATCTCGGTTATTGACGGCATTGCCTTCCAGACCAATATACTCGCGCTTAACGCCGCTGTAGAAGCGGCTCGTGCCGGAGAACAAGGCCGGGGTTTTGCTGTAGTGGCCAGTGAAGTGCGTAACCTCGCACAGCGAGCCGCTGTCGCTGCAGCGGAGATTAAAAGCCTGATTGGCGATTCGGTAGAAAAGGTTGAGGACGGTACCAAACTTGTCGACCAAGCCGGAAAAACCATGGGAGAAATTGTAAATGCCATCTGCAGCGTTTCTGTCATCATGTCCGAGATTAGCGCTGCCTCAGTTGAACAAACATCCGGTATTGAACAGGTTAATCAGGCCATCAACCAAATGGACACTGTGACTCAGCAAAATGCTGCCCTGGTAGAGCAAGCCGCAGCCGCAGCGGAATCTCTGGAAGATCAAACTCAGCACCTGTCGGATATTGTAGGCAACTTTAAATTGCACGGTAACTGACTTAAGGCGGTAGGTTGGTCTGAATATAACGAAGCCCAACAATTGGGACTGGAATTCGGAACGGAGCGTCAATACGCTTGCGGGCAAAGCAAGGAGAATACTTTTTGCAATGGCTGCTCCAAAAGCCTGTTATTTGTACGGGGAGTTTGGGAAATAAACAATGAAATTGTCTTGATTAGCAAGGAACTATAGCTAACCCAAAAACCGTCGTTCCGGCAAGGAGTGCCGGAATCCAGAAGCCAGGGATGGCTTACGTAGCTCACCTCCATGTAGCCTGGATTGCTCACCGCGTCCCTACGATGGGGGCTTAGCCCTGCGCGACGACGCACATCCCAATTCGCTCCCGGCGAATTAGTTCAGCACTCATTGCCGGTATGACGACTTAGTTGAAGCATCTTGCTAATCAGGTAAATTATTGTAAAATAATTTAACAATTCATTATTGCAAAGTGCTATCTCCCTTACTTTTTATCTCCTGTTTTTAACAACTGTAGCGATCGTCTGCTAGGAGTTAATCATGAATCACATGCGTTATATCATAGTCTGTATCTTTTTAGCTACCGGAATAGTCCTGAATACCGCATCAGCACGGGATAGCGCCGCTGAACAGATCCGCTCCAGGATTTTCAGCGAAATCCCGTTTTGTAAACATACACTTCACGGCGAAATTTTTCACAGAACTGAGTTATTTTTTGGCTTGTCAAGATCAAATGGCCCGGACGTGACGGAAACGGAATTCCAGAATTTTATAGACACCAAAGTCACGCCTCGCTTCCCTGATGGGTTGACGTTGGTAAGCGCTTTAGGGCAATTCAAGGACTCGACCGGGGCCATCATTCAGGAAGGGTCGAAGCTCCTGATATTACTCTATCCTTTCAGCAAGGAAAGCAACCGGGACGTTGAGCAGATCCGCGAGGATTATAAGGCTGATTTCCAGCAAGAGTCGGTATTGCGTGTCGATGAACAAACCTGCGTATCTTTCTAATCGGCCTGGGGCGTAATTCATCCATTTCCATAAGGCCGTAGGTTGGGGTGAGTGTGCGAACCCCAACAATTGGGACATTAAGATAGATGTTGGGCTTCATTGCATTCAACCCAACCTATGACCCTATGCCGCGGCCATAGCATGGTAGGGCGGTTTCGCGCAGCAAACCGCTAATGCCAAACCAAGCAACATTTCCAGACATGCCATCCCCACGCATGGAAATGTCGGTATAAAAGTTATCATGGTAGGCTTCGTTTGCGGTGGTTCGCTAAAGCGGAACCACCCTACAATTGATCCGCCGTACGGTCGTCAATTACTTACCTGATTAGCAAGAATCTTCAGCTAAACGAAGACAGGGTCATACCGGCAGGGAATGCCGGTATCCAGATTACAGGGATGTGAGTTACGCAAGCCTTCCGTGGCTTCTGGATTCCGGCATTCCCTGCCGGAACGACGGAAGAGGCACTGTGTATTACTAATCAGTTGCAGACTCTTGCTAATCAGGGTTACAAATGGAAACCTCTAAAAATTATCTGTTTATGCTTCGACAAGGCTCTCCTGACTTTATCAAAGCCTGTCATGAGTCCTTCGACTACGCTCAGGAGAGCCTTGTCGAATGGGGCTCAGCGCGAACGGATAAGTCACTGATTATAATGAACCACCGTTCGTACTGAGCCCTTCGATAAACTCAGGAGAGCCTTGTCGAAGGAAGCTTGTCGAAGTGCAATTTTTAGAGACTCCCATCTATCAGTAAGGGATTTTGTTACTGGTCTCTGCCCATGCCTCAAAAGGCCGCCGGGCGCTTGGAAGATTTAAATGCACCATGGGAATGCTGCGTTCTGATGGGGGGACGCAAATTTCCTCGTAAATAAACTGGTCATCAAAATCGGCGGCAGCGGCATCAAGGCGATTGCAGGCAAAATAACCCTTTTCAAGCCTGGCCCAGTAAATGGCGCCCAAACACATGGGGCAGGGTTCGCAGCTGGTGTACAGTATGCAATCATGCAGTTGAAAATCATTAAGTTTTTTGCAAGCCAGGCGTATAGCCATGATTTCTGCATGAGCTGTAGGATCCATAGAACAGGTGACCTTGTTGACACCGGCGGCAATCAGCTGGTTATCTTTGACAATAATCGCGCCATAGGGCCCGCCTTGACCGGTTTTGACATTTTCTAAAGCCAGGTCAATCGCCTGTTGTAAAAATCTCTCGTGCATCTACAGGCCCAATGGATTATTCGGGTCTATGCCGGCCATAAAAGGCAGACGCCGATCCTGGTTGGTGAGCTGATAGATTTTCCCCAGCCAGTTATTGAATACGGCTTTTGCCGTATCCCTCCAGGTATTGTCAATATGCTCCAGAATCAGGTTTTCAGGAAATTCAGCCGGTTCTCTGCCGGTTTGTCTGGCTGAAATGACCTCCTGTTTATAGCCGGTAAGGATTTCCTGTACCTCTGCATTAAAATAATTTTCGGGGAAAGGCGGATAGTCTGCTCTTTCTGCATTGTAGAAACGCATGATTTCACGTTTGTATTCTTTTAACAGGCTAATGTCATCATATTCGGGGTGTCCCTGAAAGAAAACAATGCGGAAACCATCGGGACTGACGGCCAGATGCACGCCTGCTTCTTTGCTGATTGCCAGGATTTTTAGACCGTGGCGTTCCATATCGCGCTGGAATATTTCATTAAAACGAGAATGGGGCACATCAAAGCGGGTGTTAATTTCTGCAACCAGAGGATGCGTACGGTCGATTAATTTATGGGAAAATACGCCCCAGCGTTTAGCCGGTATGCGGGTGCGTTCAATGCCGTAGCGGTATTGAATGACGGCATGAGTGGCAAGACACGAACAAAGCACCGACGTGACATTTTCCTCGGCCCAGGAGAAAACTTCCGTTAAGGGTTGCCAAAAATCTTCTTCAGGCAATCTGGCATGAGTGACATTAGCGCCGCTGATGATAAGGGCGTCCAGGCCATCCTGTCTGATTTTCTCAAAAGGTTCATAATATTTGTCGATATGCGCTTGCGCTTTCGGGCCTCGCTCCATGCCATTAATGGTGAAAGGATGCACATGAAACTGAGCGATCTGGTTGCACGCGCCAACCAAGCGGAAAAACTGTCGTTCTGTTGCTTCCAGCGCGGCATCTGGCATCATATTGAGCAGTCCGATGTGCATTTCCCGTATATCCTGATTACTGGCGCGATCCGGGGCCAGGATTTCCTCGCCTTCTTCTCGAAGACGCTGAAAAGTCGGTAAGTCAGTGTGAGCGACTAAAGGCATGAGCAGGAGTTTTTATTGATCATTGCTGTCTTGCAATTGCTTCGGCAATAAGCCGGATAAAGTCATCCTCAGTCTTAACTTCGGCGACATCATTCGCATCTACGGTATAGCCGTATTGTTCGGCGATAGCTTCATAACGGGGCAGTCGTGATTTGAATAGTTCGGGGAAAACCCAGGAGACAAACTCATCCGGTGGAATACTATCGGAAGAAGGGTAATTTTTTAAACGGATGAATTCACTCAGTTTTTCATCGAGGAATGCTTCACGATAATAAAGTGGTTTGGGATCGGTCCTGGAGCGTTCAATGATGGTTTGTTCCAAGGCCGGTGGAGTTTTAATGTAAACAATTAGCGTGTGTCTTGCCAATGTATTCAATACTTCCGGATTGTCCAGTTCACAAACGCTGCCGCCGGCATCGTTGATAAAGTTTTTATAGCCATAGATATCTTCAGCTTTATGAATAAACTCCGGCACGTCATTCATGGCGGCAACTTCCGCATCATGATGCAGTTTTTGTCTGCGTTTAAATTCCTTTAAAGACAGTCCGCCCAGCTCAGGTTTGCCAAGCTTGCCCAGAAAACTGGAAACAGCGGCAAGATTATCAACCGTTATTTTGCTGCTGATATAGATGGAATCGGAAAGCAGCAACTGCCGCAAAAAGGGAACGCTCATTGCGTGGCGTTTAATATTGTCCAGAATCGGCTCTTCCAGGTATTTCGTGCCGATCCTGTAATCGCCGGAATAGTGGAACCATTTGGCTTTCGGCAGTTTATTGGCCAGTGTCGTTTTGCCGGCGCCCGACATTGCCAGCAAGGTAATGCTTTTTGATTGCCAGTCCAGGAATTCCCGGGGACTCATTTTCATGTAATGTTTCCTGATTAATCCAGATAATCTTCAATATCCATATCTTCGGGATTAGGCCGGTGTTCGTCAGGGTCGGAATAGCCCAGATCATCGGTTTCAAGGTCATCAAAGGGTGCTGTCCAGTCTTCGGGATCCTCGATATAATCGAAGGTTGAGTTATACCAGCTGTCATGGTCGTACTCGCCGATATCGCCGTTAAGATATTGCACCTCAATAGAATCGGCGCTGTCTTCAATATCGATAATCTTAAACTTCAGGTTGTTTTCCACATCTTTGTACCAGCTGCCGATGATGGGATCTGCTACGGTTGCCATGCTTAAATTCCTCAATACTCACGTTAGGTTGTTTAGAAAAGGGTATAACAAACGAATAGTATTAACACTCGATATAAAAGACAAATCTTTTATATCGAGTGTAATATCGTCCTTTGGTATTTTTACTTCAAACGCTATCTGTAAATCTTTTATAAAGCGGTCCGGTAGGTTAACTACAGCTATATTTATAGAGGAAGCGCGGCTTTCTTGCAAGAGGGCGCTGTGCTACGATGCATGAGTATTTTTATTAAGACAGGAGTATTTAAATCGTGCAGGAAATTTTAATCGGCGGGGGGAATGGCGCTAAAGTCATTATGGATGCTGCTATGGGCAATCGTCACGGGATGATTTCAGGAGCGACCGGCACAGGTAAAACCATTACGCTGCAAATTTTGGCGGAAGGGTTTTCACGACTGGGGGTTCCTGTTTTCCTGGCCGATATTAAAGGTGACCTGTCCGGTATTACCAGTCCCGGCCAGCCTAATGAGAAAATTTCCCAGCGCCTTGAAAAAATCGGCATAACTAATTTTCAGCATCGCGGTAATCCGGCTGTTTTCTGGGATATTTTTGCCAAAACCGGACATCCGGTGCGTACGACTATCTTAGATATGGGGCCGTTGCTGCTCAGTAATCTGCTGGAGTTGAATGATACGCAAACCGGCGTTTTGTACAGTTGTTTTAAAATTGCCGATGATAATGGCCTGTTATTGCTGGATTTAAAAGATTTATGCGCGATGCTGCGCTGGATGGGAGAGGAGGGCCGCGAACTACAAGCTGAATACGGTAATATTTCGGCGGCGAGTCTCGGCGCGATTCAACGGCAGTTGCTGGTTCTGGAAGAGCAGGGCGCGGAATATTTTTTCGGGGAGCCCGCTATTCAGTTGAGCGATTTCTGTAAAACGGATTTCTCGGGAAACGGGGTAATTAGCATTCTTGACGCTACCGTGCTCACCGCAAAATCACCGCGTTTATATGCCACTTTTTTACTTTGGCTGCTTGCTGAATTATTCGAAACCTTACCGGAAGTGGGTGATGCCGATCGTCCTAAACTGGTATTATTTTTTGATGAGGCGCATCTGCTTTTTGATCAGGCGCCCAAGATACTGATCGATAAAATCGAACAAATTGTCAGGCTAATCCGCTCTAAAGGCGTAGGCGTGTATTTTATCAGTCAAAGCCCGCTGGATATTCCTGAAGATATTCTGGGACAGCTGGGTCTTAAAATTCAGCATGCTTTAAGAGCTTTTACACCGAAAGATCAGCAAGTAGTCAGGAGCGTTGCCGCAACTTTCCGCAGTAATTCAGGGATTGATACGGAAGCCGCCATCCAGGAATTAAAAAATGGCGAAGCGTTGGTTTCGGTATTGAACAAGGATGGCAGTCCGGCGCCGGTAGAGCGAATTTTAATTCGTCCGCCCGAGTCTCAACTCGGCCCGATTTCAAGCCAGCAGCGAGACGAAATAATGCGGCGGTCTCCTTTTAGCGGCCGGTACGAGCAGGAAGTGGATCGGGAATCGGCTTACGAACTGCTCAGGAAAAAAGCGCAGCGGCAAGCTGAGGTTGCTGCTGAAGACACACTAATCAAGCAGCATTCAGACAATACTTCCAGCCGTACCGTGAAGGGAACAAGGTCGCGAGACCGGCAAAGCGTCGGCGAAGCGCTGCTTACAAGTGCGGCCCGCAGCATAGGCAGTGCGGTAGGCCGTCAGATTATTCGAGGTATTATGGGCTCGCTGTTGGGCGGCCGCTCACGATAATATTTAAACTTTTAATAAATCGTTGCCGGTATTTTTCGGCTTTACAGAGGGCTTTCAGCCTGATGCCTACCGTCAACTTTGACCATTTTAGGTATAAAAGCACCTATGCCAAGGCTAAACGACTGAATTCACAGGCGTAACCGATTAAAAACTGTTTCCTTTTGTGCGGTTAGTGTTGTAAGCCTCTTGCATTTTTGACTATCGGAAGCATTAGGACGGAAATATACGAGGCTGAGTAAAAAAGACAAGTCGACTCGAGACAATCACCAGCTTTAGCTGGTGATTGTCTGGCTAATTTTTCTTTATAAAGGAACAAATATACTGTGCAATTGTCCAGTACTTACATTGGCGCTCGTCAGTACATTGCAAAATAAATTCAATGCGAGTTAGAATGTAAGAGCCGGTTCCAAATAGTTCCTAGCTTTTTGCAAGCAACGGAAATATTTGATTATTTCTAATTATGACTGGTAGTGACAACTGAAACGATAATCTAAAAAATTAATAATGAGGAGAAAATTATGAAAAAATTAGCATCCATATTTGCAGGTTTATTGTTGTGTCTAAGTACTACTGTTTTCGCCGAGCAACACGCCGACGAAGCACTGCAACATGCCAATCAGGCGGTAGAGCACGGTAAGGCAGGTCATGCGCCGATTTTGGTAGAACATGCAAAAGCGGCATTGGAACATACGCTGGCAGCTGCAATAACTGCTAAGGGCGTACCTTTAACCCATATAAATGCAGCCTCAAAATCTCTGGAATCCTCTATTGATCACGGCAATTTAGGTCATACAGAGGAAGCCACTAAAGCTGCCGAAGAGGCTGTAGATCACCTTAAAGCCGCCGAGAGCAGTAAATAATATTCTCATCTTTAAAACAACGAACGGGAGGAATTTTACCCGTTCGTTGTTTTTTAATATCTACAATAATAGTAAGATCCTTAACGAAAAGGTATCCGTATAGTCAATCGATTCTCCTCTTATAAAAATCCCCGGTTATCATCCGCATAGTAAAAAGCAGCCAATTGATCCGTTAAGTCTTGATAAAAATGTATTCATATAAAGATCTTTCATCAGGGCCTTTCATCAGGGCAGTGAACCAGATCAGCTATTTAATTTAGCTTCTATTTTTTGTTTGTAATTCAGGTAATGAATGGTTTGTAACTGATTCGGACTATCGATCCCGAAAGCAGAAAGAGGCAGGTCAATATCCGTAATGTGAACCGGATAATCAAGTTTGCTTTGTCTGGATTGGATAATGTATTGATAAGCCGTTAGAAAAACCTGATTGCCGTGATCCAGCGAAGAAAATTCCTTGTCATTGCAGTAAATTGTATAATTTATACCATTTGGAATTGCTATTCCGGTGATGCGCAGGTTTAGTCGTTTAGCTGTCAATGCAGCTTTCAGAATTACCGGTTTGAATGACCAGGCGCCAGCGGAATTTTTCTGAATTTCATAATGCTCAATGGTCATAATAGTTTCGAAAAGATTACGATTGAGAATAGCTTCCAAAAAGGCGGCATACTGATTTAAAAGCTGATTGGGATCTGATTTTTGGTGTTGTTGCATATACAAGGCGCCCTTTTCATCAACAATATAAATACTGATATGAGTTTTGTTTTGATAATAAAAAACCTGAATCATTTGTGGTTTATTCAGCGTATAAATAAGAGGAATAGGGGTATTTTCAAGCACTGCCTGATCAAAATAAACCGGACTGAATTGGACCTGAGGACTCGCTAATTCTTTTAGCAGGAGATCTTCTGTTAAAAGTTTACGAAAACCCAGTATCTTGTTTACCGCCTGGAAAATATAAAGCGAGGCGCCGCCGTGTAAAATAAACCGCGGTGAACGGTGGCGTTGGTGTTTGGAAAAAAATTTAAGTAATGTATTGAAAACCCCTTCAACACGCAAAATTATACTTTTAGCTCGAACCGGAGTATGGCAAACAATAGTCAAGTCATTCGAAGAAAGCGGTTTTCTATTATTATTGATAATATCGGTCAGGCAATTAAATAACCCATCACTATTTTCGTATTGGCTAATAGTAATTTCACTCCAGCTGGATAGTGAAATCTTATCCAGAGTCTGAACAAAACATTGCCGATCCATGCCGTAACTTAGCGCATCAGAACGTTCACTCATTACACACAAGCCGCTTTCGCCAGGCTCCGGACCGTATATTCCCAGATTTATAAAAACCAATGATTTAGTTATTGTTTTAGCGGTTTGATAAGCTTCCAATGAATTTTCACAGTCAAAGTTACTGATTAAAAACGGGTTCAGGCAGCCTAATATGGAATGCATCTGGTCTTTAGTAATTTTTAGAGTGTTTGAGCTGAAATGCAGTTGCAATTGCCTATGATACAGTCCGTTAATGATCAGCCAACAAAAAATTTCAATTAAAGTCTGGCATTTTTGTATGGGTTCAAAGTCCACTGCATTCGCCATCTGAACATTTTTCAAAAATAGAGCCCATCCCGAGGTGCTGCCATTAAGGTGGCTTTCTACAATAGATAGCTCAGTTTCTCTGCAATGAACGGCGGAACGAGTGGTAATAATTTCAATTTTGCCGGGTTTCTTTTCCAGGAAGGAATATAATTTTCTGCCTATCAGCTTCAGGTCGTTACTGTCTTGAGAGCCTTGTCTGACATAATTGCCGGCAAAACCCATGATCATCCGATAACATTGGGTTAATTGCTGCAGAATAATCACATGTTCCTGGGTTGCTTTCTTTATGTCCCAGTGGCGTTGCCTGTTAAGATCAGCCAGCGCGGATGCCGGCCAATTCCAGAGCTTGGCAATATTGGCCATATATTCCTCCCTGGACTCGCGAGTTTGAGTATTCATGGTATTGTCGGAAGATCCCATGATTTTTAAATAAAAGCTTTGCCGGGCCAAGGCTAATCTTTCAAAGCTATCTGTTTTCTGTAGATAAGCTTCGACTTTCTGGTAAATCAATAAATACGGGTCTAGATCGATAACGGCATAGTTTCCTTGATAGATGGCTTGTTTTATATCCTGGCAAAGCCATGCGGTGTGCGGATATTCACTCGCATAACACTCCATCAATAACAGCTTCAATAAAGATTTATGGGGAGACTGAAGGGATTTATAGATATGCCAAAGCGTTGCACTAATAAATTCTTCAGCCGGAACGGAATCCAGGCCGCCAAAATCAATAAGTTCATGATCATAAATAAACCGGTTTTCTTTCAGGTGACTGGCATAGCTTGTATAGTTGTTTTCCTGGTGCGGGGGAACCAGCCACCAAACCGGGCTTTTTCCGGCTATATAAACCGATGTCCGGTAAAACTCCTCCAATAAGAGATAGTGTTGGGTTTGTCCGCTGCTTTCCGAGGAAATCGGGGTGTCTTGGCCGAGCAGGAATTGCTCGCTATTCATCAGGAAGAAATGCACTTCCAAAGCTAGCGAGGCCGCCCAAATTTCTACGGCGGCGGCTTTTTTTTGCAGTTCATTTATTTCAGAAAGCGACAGTCCTGATTGATGGCATAGCCAGATATCCATATCACTGCTTTTGGAAAACGCAATGCTGCCGACGCTTCCCATTAAAAACAGCCCTTCAATGGCATAATTCTGCAGGGGATCGTGGGTGTAGGTGAAGTTTTTCGTGAATTGCCTTGCAGCCCTTATTGCCTGATTGCCGGGGTTATAGTCCGGTATTCCGGAAGGAGTGCCCGAAGAAATAAACCCAGGCAATAAAGGAAAGTTGCGATGAAAAATTAAGGGTAACAAGTCCAGAAAAATCCGTTGGCGGGGTTGCAGGAAGTCCTGGATACGCTGAGCCCGGATTTGATGCAGTTTTTTAAAACGCTGCTTGATCGTTTGAAGATCCCTTATGCCGATATCTTCGCCGGGAGAGCCTAAATATATGGGGGGATATTGTTTTGCCACAGTGAAAATAACTTTATAACTATACCTGCCAAGTATAGAGCAAAGACTGAATTAAAATGGCTTGGGTATAGAACAAAGATTAAGCGGCCCAGGCAATCGTATCTGGCCTTGCGTTTTGATCTTTTTTAGTAGCGAGGCGAATATTAAAGATGCTGGATAGGCTGCAAATTTTGTCGCGCTGTCAAAATCGCAGCTTTTACAATATCGGGGGCTGTGCCGCCAATATGTTTTCGGGCGGCGATCGAGCCTTCCAGGGTTAAAACATCAAAAACATCATGAGAAATCAAGGATGAAAATTGTTGCAATTCCGGAAGAGATATTTCTGACAGATCACGGTTGCTTTCTATGCCCAAGCGCACAGCGAGTCCCACGACTTCATGCGCATCGCGGAAAGCCATACCTTTACGCACCAGATAATCAGCAAGGTCGGTGGCAGTGGCAAAGCCTCGTTTGGCCGAGTTGTACATATTTCCCTTTTTTGCGCTGATATGAGGCACCATGTCAGCATAAGCTCGCAGGCAGTTGATTAAGGTGTCGACGGTATCAAAAAGTGGTTCCTTATCTTCCTGGTTGTCTTTATTGTAAGCCAACGGCTGACTTTTCATGAGCATCAGCAGCGATATCAAGTGGCCCGTTACGCGGCCGGATTTGCCGCGCACCAGTTCCGGCACGTCGGGATTTTTCTTTTGCGGCATAATCGAAGAGCCGGTGCAGAAGGCATCCGGAATTTCTATAAAGTCAAACTGGGCGCTGGACCACAAGATTAATTCTTCGGAAAAACGCGATAAATGCATCATGATTAAACTGCCCGCCGCGCAAAATTCAATGGCAAAATCGCGGTCGCTTACAGAATCCAGCGAATTGGCCGACGGTCGGCTGAAGCCGAGTAAATCAGCTGTCATTTGACGGTCAATGGGATAGCTCGTTCCAGCCAGTGCCGCCGCTCCCAAAGGCATGATATTGATCCGTTTACAGCAATCCTGAAGCCTTTCCTGATCGCGGCTTAGCATTTCAAACCAGGCCATCAAGTGATGGCCAAAGGTAATCGGCTGGGCCACCTGCAAATGCGTAAAGCCCGGCATGATGGTGTCGGCATGTTGTTCGGCCAAATCCAATAGTGCCGTTTGCAAGCGCGTCAATTGGCCAGTGATATTGTTAATTTCACTGCGTAAATACAGACGAATATCCGTTGCCACCTGGTCGTTACGCGAGCGGCCGGTGTGCAGTTTTTTTCCGGCTATGCCGATTAAATCGGTGAGTCTTGCTTCAATGTTCATGTGAACATCTTCCTGCTTTATCGACCAGGCAAATTCGCCGCGGGAAATTTCCCCGCTGATTTGGGCCAGGCCGCTATTAATATCGTCACGTTCCTGTTCAGTCAGAACCCCAATTTTGCACAGCATGGCCGCATGCGCCACCGAGCCCTGAATATCCTGATGCGCCATGCGCTGGTCAAAATCTACAGAAGCGGTAAATACCTCAACAAAGGCATTGGTTGCCTCAGCAAAACGGGCGCTGGAAAGTTTGCCGGAATTAACGTTAGTCATTAGCGTTTATGCGAAGTAACTGAAAATGAGGAATTATACAGCTAAACCCTAAGGTCTGAAGGGTAAAAGAAAGGTAAAGTTTTGCCTTATTGAAATGTTGCTTATCAGTCCTGATGCCTGGAGCTGAATTTACCATAGCGTAATAACATACCTGGCAGCAATAACAAGTTTAATAACGTTGAAGATACTAATCCTCCTATGATAATCGCAGCCATCGGCCCCATGATTTCCCGCCCTGGATTATCACTATTGAAGGCAATGGGGAACATGGCCAAAGCTGTTACCAGCGCAGTCATTAAAATTGACGGCAAGCGTTCCTGTGCGCCTTGCATGGCTGTTTCCTCATCCCAGCTTTTTCCCTCAACTTCGACTAAATATCTATAGTGTGAAAGCAGCATAATGCTATTACGTACAGTAATGCCGAATAAGGTGACAAAACCCACAATAGAACCGACCGATAAGGTTGCGCCGGTAATAATAACCGCGGCAATTCCGCCGATTAAGGCAAAGGGCAGGTTGGCCAAAGTTATTGAAGCATGGCGGATACTGCCGATGGCAATATAAATAAAAATCAGCACCCCGGCTCCAGCAAGTAACGAATGCAGGATTAATTCCTTGCGAGCCTGTTCCTGCTCAATGGCAGCGCCGGTGAATTCGGGATAAATATCTGCCGAAAAAGGGATCTCCTTGAGTACGCGCGATTTAAGCTCCTGCATAAAATCACCAAAGTCTCTTTCGATAACATTGCCGGTTACGGTTTGTCGCCGCTGGGAACCTTGATGAAGAATATTGTAGCGACTGGCCGAATGCCTGATTTCAGCGACTTGTCCTAATGTAATTAAACTCCCGTCCAGCGTTCGGAGGGGCAGCTGTGCAATCGATTCAGGCTGCTGCCTCAGATTGGGTGTCAAGGAAACGGCGACATTGTAGATTTTATTGCCCTGAATATTTTTGCCCACTATCCGGGTTTCGTAAGCGGCCTGCAAGGTATCAATAATCTGCGCAGGCAAAACACCCCAGAAATTGAGTTGGTCGAGATTCAAGTTGATTTGCAGCAAGGGCGTGCCGGGCGGCGAACGTAACTGCACATCGGCTGCACCGGCAAGCTCACGCATAATCTGTGCGACTTCCTGTGCGATGGCGTCAAGCTTATTCAGGTCATTGCCGTAAATATTGACGACGGCCGCAGAGGTATAGCCGGAAATGGTTTCATCGACCCGTTCGGTTAAAAAAGTGTTGGCTTCAAATAAAATGCCGGGAAACCCGGACAGAATTCCCCTGAGCCTATCTTTTATCTGTTGTTGTTCTGTGCCTGAAAGCGGTTCAAGACGGACTTCATACTCACTGTAATGACTGCCGTAAGTATCAGCGCCCCGTTCGGCCCGTCCGGCCCATTGCGATACCGATTGTACGCCCGGAACGGTCATAAACTGTGCAGTCAATTGGGTGCCGATTCTTAATGATTCCTGCAAAGACGTACCTGGAATGCTGCTGGTATGGATAATATAGTGGCCTTCTCGCAGTTCAGGCAGAAATTTACTGTCGAGGCTGAAAAAGGCCGCCAGGGCTGACAAACAAATAATAATACTGCCGGTAATAATCCAGTTAAAATGTTTGGAAACAGCGATCAACAAAGCTTTATAAAGTGGTTTGATGCGCTTGATCAGCGGCGGGTCATTTATCTTGCTGATATTACTGCCGAGCAAGGCATAGCACAGCGCCGGCGTTAAGGTGAGCGCCACCAGCAGAGACGTTAAAATAGCCAGGATATAAGAAATCCCCAGCGGCGCGAACAAGCGTCCGGCAACTCCATTTAAAGTTAGTAATGGTACGAATACTAACGCGACAATAAAACTGGCGTAGACCACGGAGCTACGTACTTCCAATGACGCCGTATAGACAACGGCGGATGCAGGCAGCGGTTTGGCTAATAAACGGTTTTCCCGTAACCGCCGGAAAATGTTTTCAGTATCTATAATCGCGTCATCAACGACTTCACCCAACGCAATAGCCAAGCCGCCGAGCACCATGATGTTGAGATTAACGCCGGCTTCCAGCAATATAATAATTGCCCCGATCAACGATACGGGAATGGCTATTGCAGAAATAAACGCCGTGCGGAAATTGAACAGGAACAGGTACAGAATAATCACGACGAATAAACCGCCCAATAATAAATGCCCGGACAAATTGGCCAGCGATCTTTCAATATAGTCAGCGGGACGGAATAAATGATAATAAAAGTTAATAGCCTGTTGACTGAAAATCGGATTGAATTCTTTCAATGTCTCTTCAACCTGTCTGGAAACCGACAAAGTATTGGCGCCATATTGGCCGATAACCATCATGACGATGCCCGGCTTGCCCATAATTTGCGCGGCGCCGATTGGCGGTTCGGCCGCGTAACGAATCGTAGTAACTTCACCTAACGTAATGGTGCGGGCCTGATCGCGCTTAACAATTATTTTTGAAAATTGTTCAGGGGATACGGGTTGTCCGGCTACCTGCAAGGTGAAGCGCTGGTTTTTATTTTCCATAAAACCACCGCCCTGAATGTTTCCGGCTTGCGCTGCGGCCTGGATAATATCATCAAGCACAAGATTAAAGCGCTGCAATTGCAGGGGATCAACCTGGATTTGCAGTTGCTGAACTTCTCCTCCGAAGACATTGACATCGGCAACGCCCGGAACAGCCAATAAACGAGGCGCTATTGTCCAATCAATGAGACTGCGCAAGCTCATTAAACTTTTAGTATCAGAATTTAATCCTATGGTTAATACGGTAGCGGATGACGATGAAAGCGGTAACGCAACAGGTTTGCCAATATGGGGCGGGAGTTGTCTGGATACACTTGCCAGTCGTTCGCTAATCAGTTGGCGATTACGGTAAATATCGCTGTCTTCCATAAAAGTTGCAGTAATAATGGATAAACCCTGAATGGATTCGGAACGAACGGATTTCATACCCATCAAGCCGCTAATCGACATTTCGATTTGCCGGGTAACAAGAACTTCAACCTGTTCGGCTGAAAGTCCCTGTGATTCGGTCTGAATAATGACCTGTTTGGGAGAGAATTCAGGAAAAATATCCAGCCCTGCCGTGGCAAAGCGATAACTGCCATAAAGCAGGATCAATACTGCAAGGGCAATAACAATGCCGTAAAAACGGATGGAAAAACGGACGAGGGCGGCTAGCATGGCATGGATTGATATTCTGATTATGCACAAGCTAGAAAGTGGCTTGCAGTTTCCCTACCGGCAAAGTTATAAATCAAAAAAGATCAGGCCGGCCTGAAAAAAAATTGCCTATTGACTATGGCTTTTATAACACAAGTGAATGATTTTGCAGAAATCATGCTACAGCTTAATGAGAAGTGCTAAAGAAATTCAGGTAGTCATTAACAAACCCGATCAGGTAACTGGCTTTTGCCGATTTTAGCTTGAACCAACAAAAATTTAACGCTTAATAACATATCATTAAGTTAAATGAGGTTACAATAAACATTTTTGAAACGAAGATTTCTTGTGGCCGGAAAAATTATTCGCATTGCAACGCGCAAAAGTCCTTTGGCATTATGGCAGGCAGAGCACGTGGCAGGACAATTGGAACAGGCATTCCCAGGAATAAAAACTGAACTGGTTAAAATGACCACGCGGGGCGATAAAATTCTGGACGCGCCTTTAGCCAAAGTCGGCGGTAAAGGTCTTTTTGTTAAAGAATTAGAACAGGGCATGTTGGAGGGCTCTGCCGATATTGCCGTGCATTCCATGAAGGATGTGCCGGTGGAGTTTCCGGCAGGGTTGCACTTGGCCGCCATTTTACTCCGGGATGATCCCCGTGATGCTTTTGTAGCTAATCATTTTTTGACCTTGAATGATGTGCCGGCGAATGCCCGGATCGGCACGTCCAGCTTGCGCAGGCAATGCCAGATTAAGGAAAAATATCTCAATGTTGAAGTATTACCCTTAAGAGGTAATGTAAATACTCGCCTGGCCAAGCTGGATGCAGGGGAATATGACGGCATTATTTTAGCCTCAGCCGGTCTGAAAAGATTGGGCATGGCGGAGCGTATTACGCAATACCTAGATACATCGGTAAGTTTACCGGCAATAGGGCAGGGCGCCATAGGCATAGAATGCCGTTTGGATGATACGGAAATGAATGCAATGCTGAGCCAATTGCATGATTGGGAAACCGGTCTGTGTGTTACCGCTGAAAGAGCCATGAATGCGCGCTTGAATGGCGGTTGCCAGGTGCCTATTGCAGGATTCGCGCAACTTTTGGGCGATAAAATCTTTATGCGCGGGTTAGTCGGTAAACCTGATGGCAGCCTGCTTTACCGAGCTGAACGTACAGGCAGTCCGGATCAGGCGGAGTCTATCGGCCGACTGGTTGCCGAAGACTTGCTGACCCTGGGGGCGGATAAAATACTGCAAGAGCTATTTTATTGAATAAGGTATTAAACGATGCGCATATTCTGGTAACTCGACCGGCGCACCAGGCGGATAACTTATGCCGTTTAATTGAAGAGCATGGTGGAATACCGATCCGGTTTCCGACATTGAATATTGTTGAACCGGATGGTTGTTTTACCATTCGGCAGACCTTGTCTGCTTTGGATAGCTTTCAATGTGTCTGTTTTATGAGTGCAAATGCGGTAGATTTTGCTCTGAAGGCGAATAGTGGCAAAATAGTCCGATCAAAAACAGTGCGTTTCGCGGCTATCGGACAAGCGACCGCACAAGCTTTGAAAAGGGCCGGGTTGCTGGTCGATCTATTGCCGGAAGACGGATATAACAGTGAAGGTTTACTGGCGATGCCTCAATTGCAGCATGTCAAAGGCCAAAAAATTTTGATTATTCGCGGAGAAGGCGGACGTGATGAGTTGGCAAATACCCTGCGTAGCCGAGGCGCACAGGTAGAATATCTGGATGTCTATAAAAGAGTGATCCCCGATATTGATGTTGCTCCGGTTTTAAATTTGCTGGCGGAAAATAAGCTGGATGTCATCACGATAACCAGTGTTGAAGCGTTGCAAAACTTATTAACGATGCTGGGAAAAGAAAAGCACAAGCTGTTGTTTGCCGTACCGCTGGTAGTGATTAGCGAGAGGATCAGGAATATGGCTGCCGATATGGGATTTGAACGAATTAATGTAACGGATAGTCCTTCAGACACAGCAATTGTTGAAACAGTAATATTGATTGGCGGGGAATAGAGTGGCCGAATTGATTGAAAAACAAGAAGCGGATGTCGGTGAGAGCAAAATAACGCAGCGCTCGCGCAGCGGATTCTGGTTTGGCGTCATTATTCTGCTTATTATTGTGGGAATTGCAGGGGCAGGCTTTTATCTTTTTCAGCAGTTGCGCAGTCAACAGCAGGATTTGGGTGGAGAAGTCAATAAAGGCGATATGCAAGTCATAGAACTGTCAAAACAGATTAGCGGTTATCAGTCTCAACTGGTTGCCATTCAATCCCAACTGGCGACAATAGAAAAAGACATTGCCGGTAAAAATACTCATTTTACTAAAACGCTTGCTGATTTTTCCCAGTTGCACAATGAAAAATTGGATACTACCCGAAAAGAATTAAACAGCGCAATTCAACAAGTACAGCGCCAGCTGGGGAAAACGCGGGGTGACTGGTTAATTGCAGATGCTGAATACTTATTAAGTGTCGCTAATGAAAGATTGCATTTAATTGGCGATGTTAATACGACCCGGGAAGCCCTGGAAGCGGCAGATCAACGTTTAAAAGAAAGCGGCGATGCCGGGGTATTTAAAGTACGCGAGCAAATCGCCAACGAAATCGCGGCTCTTCGGACTACTGATATGCCTGATATTGTGGGTATTTATTCCGCAATTAAAACACTGCAGGATCATGTCGAAAAATTAGACTTGCTATTGCCTTATTCAGGCAAAGCCTTGACTCCTTCTTCTGCAGAAGCAACTTCCCCTTCTTCCCCGACCGATACTGATAATGCTAAAAAAACTCATGATATGCTTGATTCTGCGCTGGATGAACTGCACGGTATCGTGACTATACGGCGTTCAGACCAGCCAATCAAAGAGATTTTGACACCTGAAGAGGCCCAGTTTATTCGCGAGCAGCTACGAGTAAAGCTTGAAATGGTAAAAATTACGCTGGTTCAGCAAAATGAACCGCTTTTTCAAGCCAGTGTGGATGATACAAAAAAATGGGCTGAACAACATTTTAACCAAAACAAGGATGCCGGAAATTTTATTGCTGAATTGGATCGAGTTAGAACAATTAAAATTCGCAGTCAGTTTCCTGACATCAGTGGATCTTTGAAAATGCTCAGGGATATTAGTAAGTTGAGAATAGAAGCAGACAAAGCAATGCAGCCCGATGAAGAAGTGAAGCCAGTTGAAGCAGTACCAGAAAAGCAGCAATAGAGATTCATGATGAAAAATATACTTTATTTCCTGGGCTCGTTCTTTGCAGCCGCGCTCACTGCTTTTCTGGTCAGTAAATGGCTAAGCGGATTCGGTAACCCGGGCTATGTACTGATCGGTATTGGTCAATGGTCATTAGAAACCTCTCTGGTCTTTTTTTCGGTTAGCCTGATTCTTGGTTTTTTTACATTTTATGTGCTTTTCCGATTACTGGGCTGGTTTTTAAGGCTACCGAAACAAATTAACGTGCGTAGCAAAAATATTAAATTTAACCGTTCGCAGGAAGCATTGATAGCAGGCTTAGTGGATTCTGCCGAGGGAAACTGGGAGAAAGCTGAAACAGTTTTGATTAAACATGCCTCTCATAGCGGCGCGCCATTGATTCATTATTTGACTGCAGCACGGGCGGCACAATCGAGGGGAGCATTTGATAAAAGGGATGAATATTTGAAAAAAGCAGCCGATCAAGCCCCCGGCTCAGATGTAGTGATAGGTCTTACCCAGGCAGAACTGAATTTATCCGGCAATCAGTTTGAACAAGCTTTGGAAACGCTGGCGAGATTGCATTCAATAGATCCCACACACGCCACTGTATTAAAATTATTACATCAAACCTATCAGCAGGTTGGCGATTGGGAAGGGATTAGAAAACTGATTCCGGCATTGAACAATAATAAAGTCTTGATGGAGGCCGAAGTCAAATTATTGGAGACTGAAGCATTCAGTGAACTGCTAAAGCAAGCCTCGGAAAAAGGCCACATTGAAGAAATCCAGACATTATGGTCCGAAATTCCTGATTACATAAAAAGAATGCAGGGCATTTCAGCCATATATTTTGCGGCCATGATTAATGTGGGTGCAGGTGCGGAGATTGAACATAACTTGGCTGATGCCTTGTCGGTAAACTGGGATCAAACCTTGCTGGTATTATTCGGCAGCGTACAATCGCATGACATTTTCAGGCAGCTTCAAGTCGCCGAAAAATGGCTTTTTTCGCATCCGGACGATGCTGTGTTGCTGGCTATTTTAGGTATGCTGAGTCAAAAATGCCAGGATCGTCAAAAAGCAGAGCATTACTTATCTAAAAGCATCGATATTGAGCCTACTGTTCAAGCCTATCAATTACTGGGTGATTTGCTCTATGAACAAGGGAATAAAGACAAAGCCAGTGACTGCTACAGAAATGGCCTGGAATTGGCATCCAGTGCGATTATCAATCGTATAGATGCCATATCCTGAAAGAGTCAAGTGTATATTCCTAAATAATTCAAGAATGCTTTTTCGGAAACTACTTTAATCCATACACCTTAAGCTGGCTACACACCTTGAGCTGGTTATCGGGAGCCGTGCAGTTGTTGTTATCCCCGACGCGATAAATCATAACGTATACTCTGCCGTTCGCCACTACTGGCGGAATCATCCGTGACATTTTTCCAAGTCCGCCCGCGGCGTCATCGCCGGTTCGATAAAGGCGTTTTAGTTTATTGCCCGGTAGAATGGTGGTAGCATCATAGGCAACGAGTTGACCTTCTGCGAAATCCTTATTTGAGTCGCCGTATTTTGCATAAACAGCCCAAAGTATGGCCGTGTCAAAATCTATGGCATGCGAAAAGCCTGACGTTCGCGATGGCCGGCCCGAAACCATTAGTAGGCCGCCTGGCATGCCGCCAGGCGAGGGCAGGTTAGATGAAGCCAAGTCATCACCCTCGGCGCGGAATGTCGGAAAAACACCGCTCATGGTTGAAAAATTATAGGTTTTGAGATTGGAATTTTCGCCCCATATATACACAATTCCACCCCCTTGATCGCGCTGGGCTAGTGCCAGAGCATGGATGTGGTGTTGCCTGTTGTTCTCGGGGTCGCCGCAAGGCATGAACCAACCGAAATCACTATTATTCCTGGCAGGACAAGGCAGACTTCTATTTAGACGCTGGGCACGATCCCAGTTCTGAGCTACATCGCCTCCGAAATAAGAGGAAACAAGAGGCGGTTTTGACATAAGTTGATTGAATCTGTCATTTTTGCCTAGATTAAACTTATCCAGCGAATAGACTATACCGTCTTTAGTGCCTTGTAACAGGAGGCTGGAGCCTGGGACCATCATCGGTCCCGCCGAGCCGAAGTCCCAATCAGCTCCTGCGCGGTTAACAGGTGCGCGGCCACACGAAACTTCGGTATTGTTATCCTGCCAGAGGCAGCCGGATCCGGAAGTTCGCTCATCCAAGAATGCTTTGTAAAAATCAATCTTTTGCAGCAGAGGCCGCGCACCGGAATTGCTTGGGACAAACCGAAGCTTAATCATACTTTCTGCGAGGTCGATATCACCATTATTCGATGTACCATTTGAGGTGGCTACGTAAATCATATCACCTTCAGTCACAGGTGAACCTCCGGCATGCCAGATGCCGGCGCCCCAGGCATTGAAGGACGTCGGGCAAAATATAGCCGGCTCCCGGGAAAAGCCCGGTTGTTCTCGCAGACCTCGTGTGTCGTATGCAACTACAAAACCGTGAGGGTTCTTCCTTCCGCCCAGAGATTTTTCATCGTTCGCTGCAAAGGCGAGAACGAGCCCGTTATTTGCCGTGAGCGCAAGTCCTGCGCGAAGTTTCGGGTAGACATACTGTCTGTCCTGATTATTTTGCCTGAAAACCGCTCCCGAATCGTTAAACCAGCAGCCATTTCCTTCCTGAGACTGACCGAAGACACGTACAGGCGATGCTTTCTGGACGCCATTGGCAGGGTTGAGCGAAAATATTTTATAGTCACGGAAATTGTTGTTTCCCTGATTCTTCAGCAGCCATGCGGCTACAAATAGCGTATTGGTTGCTCTATCGATGATCGGAGTTCCGGAAATACCCCAGGTTGGCGTATGTTTCCAAATATCCATATCCTGCGAGCTTGCTTCAGGACCAAGCTTGACGTTATACACCGTCGCATTGGTGCGGGCGTTAATACCAATGACTTCGTTTTTCATTGTTGTGATAATAACTAGATCATCGGTACCTGCGCCGTTTTCCACCACGAGAGGTTGAGTTTCCACTTTGGCGTTAAAATCGTAGGTGCGAAGCAGGCCAAACCTTATAGGGTTAACGTTATCTTTATTCAGCGTAAACTCTTGATTATTGGCTGCCGTGCGAAAATTATCGCCGGCTCGTTCAGTAATGCTGATGGCGTAAGTGTTATCAGCAAAAAGCCCGGCAAACGCTATAACCCCTAGAAAACCAAATATTATTGATTGCATTTGTTCCTCCTGAAGATTAAGTCATCTGAATTTAAAATGCATGAGCACTTGAGTATTGTCAAGTGCTTTTGTAATAAAAATCAGCTTCCTGCGTTTTCTTGTTCGGCTTATGAGTGAAATAGGTCGCTGCTTTTAATATGATGCTTCCAATTACCAAAAATGTCTTTATAATAGCGGAGTTAAACGGGGCATCCAGCCTCTCCTTGCTTTACCATTTACTATATAACTTAAATTAAGTGGAAAGTTTTAACCGTAAGGAAAAATATGCGACATTATGAAATTGTCTTTTTAGTCCATCCTGACCAAAGTGCTCAGGTTCCCGCAATGATTGAACGTTATAAATCAACCATTGAGTCCGCATCCGGTGCAATTCATCGCTTGGAAGACTGGGGTCGCCGACATCTGGCTTATCCAATTAATAAAATTCATAAAGCACACTATGTATTAATGAATATTGAGTGCGACCAGGCTACTTTGGCAGAACTGGAAAGTGGCTTCCGATTCAATGATGCAATTTTGCGCAGCATGACTTTATTGCAAAAACAAGCGATTACTGAAATATCTTCAATTGCGGCATCAACCGCAGATGAAAATAAAGCGGCCGAGTCAAGGGCTAGAGAGGCGGCAGCCAGAGAGTCAGCGGCGGTAGCAGCAGCCGGCAATAACGATAAGGCTGATCTGGAAGATATCGACGAAGATTTTGATGCTGACGAAGTCCTCGCTGAATAAACTTTTAACACTTGAATTACGAGAATTATTATGGCACGTAACATAAGACGCAAAAAATTCTGCCGTTTCAGTGCAGAAGGCGGTACCCAGATTGATTATAAGGATCTGGATCTATTAAATGATTATATTACTGAAACCGGAAAAATTGTTCCCAGCCGTATTACAGGAACTAGCGCTAAATATCAAAGACAATTATGCGTTGCCATTAAACGGGCACGTTTTATTGCATTGCTGCCTTTCTGTGACGCTCATAACTAATACACGGCAAGGACATTGAGTTTTTTAGCGGCATACATTATGCGAGGGAGGTTGCAAGCCATGATTGTGGCTTCAACCCTTGCATTGTTGTCATTGGTTATGCCTCCGGTGAGTATTGTTAGTTCAGCCTCTGTTGCTCTCGTTACATTAAGACGCGGAGCTCTCGAAGGCTTAACCATTTTAGTGTGCTCAAGTGCGGCAGCAGGGCTATTAGGGTTCTTTCTCTTAGGTAATTTCCAGTTTGCACTACTTTATGTAATAGTGCTTTGGATGCCTGTCTGGTTGATATCCATAGTTTTAAGGGAGGGACGGCACTTATCTCTGGCGGTTGAAATTGCAGTATTAATAGGCATGTTGGGCGTTATAGTTTTCTATATCTACCAGGCTGAGCCGGCTGCAATGTGGAAGCGCGTACTTACTCCAATGGTGCCGGCCAATGCGCCGGTTGAGAATATTCAACATACGGTCGATATTCTCTCTCATTACATGACCGGCGTGGTAGCTGCGGGTACGGTGTTTGGCTTGCTGTTCGGCTTGTTTCTGGGACGATGGTGGCAGTCAGTATTGTACAATCCGGGCGGGTTCAGGCAGGAGTTTTTATCGCTGAGCACAAAACCCAGGCTGGCGTTAGCCAGCGTCGCATTTGTAGCCATTGCATGGGCAAGCTCCGGAGTAATTTCCGAAATTTTCTGGAATATCACTATCTTGCTGTTTGTGCTGTATACCTGTATCGGAACGGCTGTATTGCATACGGTCTTCGCTTCGATGAAATGGGGTCGCTATATGGTGCCGATGTTTTATGTAACATTATTTTTAATACCCCACGCCATGCTGCCTATCGCTTTAGTTGGGCTAAGTGATGCATGGATGGATTTACGAAAAAAAACCAACCAAACCAACGCCTGAGGGCGCAAAATCGTCGGACAAAGTTCCGAGAATATTGAGGTATTTAAAAATGGAAGTTATTCTTCTTGAAAAAATAGCAAACCTGGGTAATCTGGGCGATAAAGTCGCAATTAAATCAGGTTATGGTAGAAATTATCTTATCCCGCAAGGTAAGGCAGTTGCCGCAACAGCTAAAAAAATTGCTGAATTTGAAGCGCGCCGTGCAGAGCTTGAGAAAGCCGCACTTGAAAAGCTGAACGCAGCTCAAGCACGTGCAAATGCATTGAGTAAACTTCAAATTGTAATTACTCATAAAGCCGGCGATGAAGGCAAATTATTTGGCTCAGTCGGTACCCAAAATATTGCTGATGCTATCACCGAAGCCGGATCCGCAGTTGAAAAACACGAAGTTCGTTTGCCTCAAGGCGCTATCCGTCAAATTGGCGACTATAAAATCGACATCAATTTACATACTGATGTTGTTGTAACAATGTCAATTAAAATTGCTGCTGAAGCATAATCTTTAAAAGCGCAATGCGAAAGCAGGGCTACAGGGACAATCTTTAACTGACTCTGTAGCCTTGCTTTCGTTCAGCTATGCGGGTTGTTTATTCCTCCATTTTTTATTTAATAATTCCCTTCATACTATGCCGCCTGATATGGCGAGGTTTTAAAGCACCGGCTTATCGCGAGAGGTGGCGCGAACGGTTTGCTTTATATAACAACAGATTTCCTCAAGAGGTTATTTGGTTTCATGCCGTTTCAGTGGGCGAAGCTGAAGCTTTATTTCCGTTAGCGCGGCTTATACAAAGGCGACATCCCGATACCAGGCTATTAATTACTACTACGACACCGACCGGATCAGCCCGGGTAAAAGCGGTAATGAAGGAAAGCGTAGAGCACGTCTACTTGCCTTATGATATTCCCGATGCAGTGAGCCGGTTTATGCAGAGCTTTAAGCCGAGGATAGCCGTTATTATGGAAACTGAAATCTGGCCAAATCTTTTTGCCTACTGCGGCAAAAACAAAATTCCTTTATATATTATCAATGCCCGGTTATCAGAGAAATCGGCGCGCGGCTACCAAAAAATTCCATCGCTTATTCATCCGGCTTTAGCGCAAGTAAAACTTATTGCTACCCAAACACAGGAGGATGCCAACAGGTTCATGGCTATCGGGGCCGAAAATGAAAAAGTTGAAACGCTGGGCAATATAAAATTTGATGTTGAAGTTTCTTCGGAAGTAATTCGACAAGGGATGCAGTTAAAAGCTGATTTGTTTGGCGACAGGTTCATCTGGCTGATTGCCAGTACCCATAAAGATGAAGAAATAATATTTACGGAAATTTATAAGGAAATAAAACAGGAAATTCCTGAGTTATTGCTGGTTATCGTACCGAGGCATCCGGAACGTTTCTCCGAAGTTAAAAAACTGTGCGAGCAGCAAAAGCTTAGGGTTGTGAGGCGCACATCAGGTGAGAAGAGTCAAAAGGATACGGATGTTTATCTGGTTGATACAATGGGCGAATTAAAGCTGTTGTATGCCGGCTCAGATGTGGCATTTGTCGGAGGCAGCATGGTGCCTGTCGGCGGGCATAATATTTTGGAAGCATCTGCCGTAGGAGTTCCCGTAATGTTCGGACCTTACATGGCTAATTTTAAAGATATAGCCCGAGAGGTGCTAAAACAGGATGCGGCGATACAGTGCCGAAGTAAAGACGATATTGTGAATGCAATTTATGCATTACAAGCAGAGCCGTTATATAGGAAATCGTTAACCGCAAAAGGTAAAGCGTTTGTTCTTCAGAACCAGGGGGCCATCACTAGAATCAGTGAAATTCTTGCTCAGGATATTATTAAAGCGGAATGAGCCTAATGGCTTAGCTGTAAAAACCCAAACTTAATCAGAGAATCGCAAAATAGGTTGCAATCAAAGCTGACAATGAAAGGCTTCAATCGACTTAAACCGGTGCGTGTTGTTATTTTTAAAACAAAACCTGATTAGCAAGAATCATCCGCCAATGCGTAAAATGCATCCTTTTTCGTCGTTCCGGCAGGGATTGCCGGAACCCAGAAGCCAGGGATGGCTTTCGTAGCTCACATCCCTGTAGCCTGGATACCGGCACAAATTCGTCTGGAACGAATTTGCATTTACCCGAAGGGCTCCGGGCAGGAAGGCCCGGAGTGACTAATCCGTCGGGAACGGATTAGCATTTACCCGAAGGGCGTCAGGCAGGAGTGCCTGACGTGAGTCCCTGCCGGTATGACGGTATCCGCGCTTAGCGGAAGATTCTTGCTAATCAAGAAACAAAATAACGAGGGTGTAGAAAAACCCTATTTTTGATGATCTTAATGATTCTAACTATTGGATTTATAAGAGGCTAACGACCCAAGCTCAGCGACCCAGCGCATGGGACGCAACGATTGCACCGCGACGCTCACGCCGTGTTCCCTGTAGCGCATGGTTAGGCTTCATTTGCGGTAGCCAATTACTCTGAAATAATGCTCCGACTCCTCGGAAGGAACCCCGACAGCAAATGTATTTTATGGCCGGCTCCTATTTCTTGATCGCGAAATCGGCCGCGTCGAAAATCTGGCGGATTTCAATCACGTCGCCCGGGTCCGCGGGGCAGCGTTGCGCCCATTTCACGAGCTCTTCTTTCGAATTGGCCTCGACCATCCAATAGCCGCCGAGCACTTCCTTGGCTTCAATGAAGGGGCCGTCGGTCACGGTCGTTTCCCCTTTGCCGAACGCGACGCGCGCGCCGGTGGCCAACGGATGCAGACCGTTCAGTGAAATGATTTTAACGGCCTTTCCCAATTCCTCATTGAACTTGGTCATTTCTTCCATTTTTTTCGGATCGGGTACAAACCCAGGGTCCACTTTTTTACCGCCTTGATAAATGGCGGGGATCATCAGCATCATGAATTGCACGGTATTTCTCCTTTGGTTTTATTTGTTCCGCACCCTTAGTCGTTTGACATCTCCTAAATTCGACAGCTCGGCCAATCTTTTTTTAAAAATCTTTTTTCCGGCTCTTGTTGGTTCATAGTCAATGCTTTTTGATAGGCCACCCGCGCCTTTGCATGAAAGCCTAACAAGTTTATTATCCAGTTCCCGTTGATGTTGCTACCAAACCCGTACAAGAGCATTCTGTAACCATTCCGGCTGCTCCAGCAACAATAGGAGCAAGCTGGGTTTTGTGTTCGACCGTTTGCTGAGTGAAATCAAAATCCGGCATTAGTCGCGTGACTTATCATGCCAACCATTCGACAGGGCCTTCAAAAACAATCCAGTCCCAATACCCCAAGCGCCATTAATCAAGAAGGCAGTCAGTAGCAGAGAAAGCTGCCAGTCACCGCCAACAGGCTTTCCTTTAAGAGGAAAGACTATCAAAAGCGCGACCAGCGATGGCAGGAATGCCCCGAACAGAAAGGCCGTTATCCAATAAGCACGGCCACGCGGAAAATTATCGTCAACTAATACGAACAGAATACCCCAGATGCCGCCCCAGAACGCCAGGGAGAATACCGCCGGCACGCCGAATGGTTGAGTTGCGGTTAGTGAAAAAGGCGCAAATGGCGCCATGCCTACGTTCCACAGTAAAGCCAGCGTCAGCTGGTGAAAAACCAGAGTGGCAAGAAAACCGGCGGCAAAGCCCTTGAACAGCGCCGATGCGGGAAGTGTCTTAACGGTGATGATTTTAGCCATAAAATATCCCCTGAAAAATTAATGGGCATTTAAAGATCTGTTTCTGATTAGTTCCAGGTTTAGTAATTTACACAATTCTGTTTAAACAGCAAAAATTTACTCGGGTTTTAATTGTTGAAGCTGATGATTAACAACAATCCATGAACCTAATACGCCCAATAGTGATGAAATGAATAACATTGCCAGCGTTTCCGTAAAACCTAAAAACAGCAGATGGAAAGCACCCTCATAAAGCTCAGAAAGCTTTTCAACAGATTGCATTAAAATCAGCATCATTACTGTAACGATAAACCATGCTGTCACGCCTGAAAAAAAGCCTATCCAAAAACCGCCGTATAAAAACGGCCTGCGGATAAATGCATTCGTGGCTCCAACTAATTTTGCAATGATTACTTCTTCGCGGCGATTATGCAACTCAAGCCGAATAGTATTGCCGGTAATAAACAATACTCCCACCCCCAGCAATAAACTCAATAGCATACTGCCGCGTCTTGCTATATCCATTAAAGATTGCAGGCGCTTAACCCATTGCATATCCATTTGGGCAAAGTCAACTTCAGGTTCCTGATTGAATTTTTCAAGCAGGTTTTCAAGCTCCTGCCGGTCTTCCAGAGTATTTTTCGGTAAAACCTGAATGACTATGGGCAAAGGATTTTTTTCCAGCGCTTTAACTGCCGCGCCAAATCCACTGTATGCCTGAAACTCTGCCAAGGCCTGGGCCTTGGTAATCAGTTTGATTTCCTGAACGTTTGCCTTTTTTCTGATACTGTTTGCAAGTCTATTTGCTTTTGCATCAGATACATCATCCTTGAGAAACAGGGAGATTTGATTGCTGGTTTCCAAATTGCCGGTCAATTGCTGAAGATTTGCCACCAGAATATAAAAACCGCTGGACAGGGAAATTGCAATCGCCAGCACAGTTATCGTCATTATCGAGGTAAATCTCGATGCTACTAATCGGCCAAGGCTTGAAAACAGTGCATGGGCATGTAAAGCCCGGTAGGCATGTAACTTATCGACAAAATTACCTCCAGAGGTTTTCGTTTGCCGGGCATCCTGTCTGGTTTGAGTTTTTTTAACCGGTTTCATAGATTAACTTGCAACCAGTTGACCATGATCGAGCTTTAAGACTCTACGATTCATTTTTGTAATCAGGGCGATGTCATGAGACGCAATTAATACTGTAACGCCCACCTGTTGAAACTGTTCAAACAAAAGCATTATTTCTGCTGACAGTTCGGGGTCCAGATTGCCGGTGGGTTCGTCAGCCAAAATCATCGGCGGTTTATTAACCACGGCTCTGGCAATGCCGACCCGTTGCTGCTCGCCGCCGGATAATGCCACAGGATATTTTTTTTCCTTACCAAGTAATCCGACTTTATCCAATGACGCCCGCACTCTGCGGGAGATTTCCTGATGTCCATAGCCTGCTATCACTAAAGGTAGTGCTACATTATCGAAAACGGTTCTGTCCTGAAGCAGTTTATAATCCTGGAAAATTAACCCGATTTTCCTTCGTAAATAAGGTATCTGTCTGTCTTTAGCCTGATTCAGGTTTTGACCATCCAACCATATCTGACCCCTGCTGCAACGCTCTATCACCGCTATCAGTTTTAATAAAGTACTTTTTCCTGCCCCGGAATGTCCCGTAACAAAGGCCATTTCACCGTGCTTCAGGTGAAAACTGACATTGAGCAATACATCGCCTGCATCAGGATAGCGCTTGCTGACATTTTCGAACTTTAGCATAAGGTTTTTAGTCTTTGACAAACAAGGCGTTTATAAAAGTTTCTGCATCAAAATCCTGTAAATCATCGATACCTTCGCCAACGCCTATGTAACGAATGGGAATACCGAATTGTTTGGCCAAAGCAAAAATAACACCGCCTTTTGCCGTGCCATCGAGCTTTGTCAGTACCAGGCCTGTTAACGCTACAGCTTCATTAAACAGTTTTGTCTGAGACAACGCATTTTGTCCTGTACCGGCATCTAATATTAACAGCACTTCATGAGGCGCAGTTTCATCCAGTTTGCCCATAATCCGTTTTACTTTTTTCAATTCATCCATCAGGTTGGATTTGGTATGCAAGCGTCCGGCCGTATCAGCAATCAAGACGTCTATGCCTTTTGCCTGCGCAGACTGTATGCCGTCATAGATAACCGATGCCGAATCAGCTCCGGTATGCTGGGCTACCACATGAATATTGTTGCGCTCGCCCCAGATCTGCAATTGCTCCACCGCAGCCGCTCTAAAAGTGTCTCCGGCTGCCAGCATAACACTATAGCCTTGTGCCTGCAGGCGCTTGGCCAATTTTCCTATCGTTGTAGTCTTACCTGCTCCATTAACACCGACAACCAAAATTACAAAGGGTTTGTCCTGCTTTGGAATTTGTAAAGGTATATTGCAAGGCTTGAGTATACTCAACAATTCCTGCTTTAATGCGCTCATTAAAGCAGTGCTATCATTCAACTGACGCCGTTCAACATTTTGGGTCAGGCGTTTGATTATTTCCGTGGTCGCGTCAACGCCTATATCAGCCATTAACAAACCGGCTTCAATGTCTTCCAGCAAATCCTCTTTAATTTCTTTTTGGCCTAAAGGAATGCTGGCGAATGCGGCGCCCAGTCCTGAGCGGGTCCGTTTTAGCTGTGATTTAAGGCGTAAGTAAAGAGATTCCGCCGTTGGCTCAACATAGACTTCTTCTGCAACTGTACCAACAGGCGCTGTAACTGTGCCGGGTCCCAAGATTTCCTGGGATGGCTCAGCCCGTATGGAAGTCGGCTGTACCTGCACATCGGCATACCGGCTATAAAGACTGATAGCAATCAACGGCAACATTAATAAGGCTGCAAAAGCATTATGAGCTACCGCAGCCCATAAGGGCATATTGAACTTGAAGCCGATAATGCTTATAGCTATTTGTACAAATAGCAGGCCACTTAACCATAAGCCTGATTTTCGTACAGGTTTTGGATATTTTACCGAAGTTGCGTACAGCATCACCAGGCCAAGTAAAATAAAGCTGACCAGTGATCCCATTCTATGCAGCCAATTTACCGCAATCTGGGCGTCGAATGATATTACTCCGCTGTAACCGGAGAATAATCCATGTAATAAATTCAAGGCGCTTTGATAATCCGTTTTAGGCCACCACATGCCATTACATTGAGGTAAGCCTGAACATGCCAGGGCTGCATGATTTGTGCTGACCCAGACGCCCAAAGCTATTTGTAAAAATAAAATCAGTATGGCAAGAAAAGTGAAAATTTTGAGCCCGGCTTGCCGTCGGTTTACGCTAACGTTAGCTTGGCCTGCAACTTTCTGATTAACTATTAGAAATAGCCAAAAAAGCAGCCAGAAGATAATCATTTCAACTAAAAAATGAGCTGTTACGACAACGGGCATAAGAAACGTTTTCACCGCTAACATGCCTAAAGCTGCCTGCAAGCCGATGAGAACTATTAAGCTCAATGTTGCCGTTACTGCCGCCGGACGGAATTGTTTTTCCCGCCATGAAAGCAAACCCAGCAACAGGATAGCTATATCCAGGATCGCTACCAGATAACGGTAGCCCATCTCCTTCCAGACATTGGTAATATCGAAAGGATGATCAGGAAATGCTAAAGCGGCCTGAGCTTTAAAATCTGCACTATTGCTAATAATAAGCTGACCATAACAACCCGGCCAATCCGGACAACCCAGCCCGGCTCCGGATAAACGGACATAGGAACCAAATACGGCGACGATGAACGCTAAAACAACACTAAAGAGAGTTATTTTTCTAAACATTTTTTCCATTACCCGATTTGTGAAATTCTCAGCAGGTGAGTAAGGTCGCTTTTAACTTTATAAGGATCGAAGCCCGGCTCATACTGCATCATTAAATTACCCAGCGGATCCATTAAAAAAAGCATTCCGTCCGGGATAGCGCCTTGTCTGATTTCAGTCATTTTTTTAACCAGTGCATCATTAGGCTTTACTTTCAATAAGAATTTATCCTCTTGCCACCAGCGGCTTGCAACGTCAGGCGCAACATCTCTAAAAACTATGACTATACGACGAGTCCGGGTTAAATCCTTGCTCATCATCAATTGCAATTGTTTGGTTTTATAAATGGCTTCCTGGCATTTTTCATTACAATCACTATTGGGAATCACATTGACTATCAGCCAGTGTCCGGGAAGTTCAGTCATATTATCCGTTGAAAATTGATCAAAACCTGTTAAATCATTACGTTCAGTAAGCAGGGGAGGCGTTATCAACTGGCCCTTATTGGTTCTGCCTTTTAAAATTTCCGGGTTTTGTTTTAATCCCCAAGCGATTAAGAAGGGGATGATAGACATGCCGAAAATAACCAGAATCAATATGTGATTTTTTTTTTGTTGATTATCCATTGTTCTTTTTAAAACTGTACCAGATAAAAATTATCGTTAGTATTAAGGCCAGTGCAAACCATTGAACTGCATAGGCAATATGTTGTTCCGGCAGCATGAGTGTGGTCGTGCGCCATTCGCGCTTAAAGCCGTCGGGTAAATCTTTATCAAGCTCAATCTGAAATTGAAATAAAGGATAACCTAAAGTCTTGGCCAAAATATGGCTGTCAGCTACTTGTACTACCGCCGGCCATGTATCTGTCGGTACATCTGCTCCAGCCAGTTTAATACCTACACTGGGAAAATTATTGACTCTTCCGGTTATAGTTGCCTGCAATTTTTTAATCTCTACATTTGGTAAAACCGATCGGTCCCGGTTTAAAGGAATCCAGCCTCTGTTTACCAGAACAGCCTTGGCTGCTCCCTCTAATATAAAAGGCGTCAGAACAAAATAGCCGGGCTTTCCGTCACTGACCTGATTATCAATCAAGAATTGATGGGCAGTATCATAATGCCCCTTAACCTCTACTTTTCTATATTTTAGTGCTTCCTTATTATCTTCAGTTGTCGGCGATAAGTGTAAGACTTCGGATACTGCTTGCCGGTGTTCCAGCTCCAGATAGGCGCGCTTTTGTTCCGAACGCTCCAGTTGCCAGATTCCCAATGCGATCAGTACGGGTAATAGGCACAAATAAGCCAAAGTTGGAACGAATTCAAATTTCATCGAACCATGTGTGAATTTAATAAATCAGGCATTTTTTCTTTATCCTATTGGCACAAGAGCTTGAATAACCGAGAATACAAAAAACATTACTTTACGTATATTATTTTATGATAATAAAAATCATCGTTATTATTGCCTTTATTCTGATAATTATCAGTCTTGGCTCGGCATTGTTTCATCTGGTTAAATCAAGAAATCAGGAGCAATCTGAAAAAACAGTCAAGGCACTAACTTTCCGCATTACCCTTTCCCTTCTTTTGTTTATTTTCCTTTTTATTACGTTTGCTACAGGCCTGCTTAAGCCTCATGGACTGGGTGTTCAAATGCATATGCAAAAATCAATGGCCACTGACGACAGGTCTGAATAATTAAAATCAACGTTATAGAGTGACAAAAAAAAAGCGCTGCCTGTGATAGGCAGCGCTTTTTTTGGAATCGTTAAAAAGATTACATCAAATAAACAAAAATAAATAGCCCTAACCATACTACGTCGACAAAATGCCAGTACCAGGCTGCCGCTTCAAAGGCAAAATGGTTTTCCGGTTTGAAGTGGCCTTTCCAGCTGCGAAACAGAACCACACTCAGGATAATAGCTCCCACGCATACATGGAAACCATGAAACCCTGTTAACATAAAGAAAGTAGAGCCATAAATACCGGAGCCTAAAGTCAGGCCCATTTCTGTATAAGCCTCATGGTATTCATAAGCCTGAAAAGATACGAACGAAAAGCCCAATACTACCGTTGCAATCAGTCCCTTAATTAATTGGGCACGATTTTTTGCGAGTAACCCATGATGTGCCCAAGTAACCGTTACACCACTGCTCAGCAGAATTAACGTATTCAGGAAAGGCAAACCCCATGCTCCCATAGGCTCAAAATCTCCGCCGACTTTGCCGGGTCCATTAGTGGGCCAAGTCGCGTTAAAAGAAGGCCATAGTAACTCATTGGTCGCGGCGCCGGTTCCTGCACCGCCCAGCCACGGTACTGATAAGTTACGGGTATACCACAACGTACCGAAGAAAACGCCGAAAAACATAATCTCTGAAAAGATAAACCACATCATACCCATCCGATAGGAAATGCCTACCTGAGTGCTGTACATGCCGGATTCACTTTCTCCGGCCTGCAGGGTAAACCAACCGGTCAGCATGATAATAAATATTACAAGTCCCAATACCATCAGGGTTGAACCGATAGCTGAGCCATTTAAATAATTTGCAAAGCCAGCCAGCGTCATAACTAAACCGCCAGTACCGATAACTGGCCAAGTAGCTTTATGCGGGATGTAATAAGTATCATTTGTAGACATAAACTTCCTCTATTATTTTTGCACTGATATTTCAGTATTATCAAAAAATGTATATGCGAGCGTAACTGTTTTATATTCCTTTGGTAACGCAGGATCAACAACAAAACGAACAGGCAGAGTTCTACCTTCTCGCGCTTTGAATGTTTGTTCTGAAAAACAAAAACACTCGGTTTTTTTAAAATATTCAGCAGCTTGTCCGGGCGATATACTGGGAATCGCCCGAGCAATCATGACCTTATCAGTCTTATTTTCAGCATAAAAATTCACCCTATAATATTGGCCAGGATGAATTTTCATTTTTTTCATTTCTGAATTAAACACCATTGGGGTTAATTCATTCAGTGATGTCATAAATTCTACAGTAACTTCCCTGTTCTTATCGACTTCGTAACTAACTTCCTTAACAGCCGATGCTTCGACCTTGCCGTTAAGACCTGTTATATCGCACAGAACGTCATAAAGAGGAACCAGAGCATAGCCAAACCCAAACATGCCTATGATAATTAATATCAATGTACGAACCAGCCTGGCGTTTTTTTGGGTAACGCTTTGATTCATTGAGAAATAGCTCTCATTACCGCAAAAACATAAATAATAACAGCGACTATGATTAAAACCAGTGCTGTCAATATATTCTTCTTCTTTATATCCATGTTTCACCTGATACATTACCTAATATTGGGGCAATGTATCTTTTAAAGTTATCCCTTAGTAAATTAGATATGTTCATGTTCAGTCGGCACAACGGCTGGAGGTGTTGTAAATGTGTGATAAGGAGGAGGCGATGGCAGAGTCCACTCCAGGCCGTGTTTATGCGCATCTTCCCACACTTCATCCGTTGCTTTTATTCCAGTCCCGCCTTTGATGGTGTCAATAACGATATATAAAAACAGCAACTGACTTGCTCCGAAGATAAATCCGCCAATACTTGAAATCATGTTCCAATCAGCGAATTGAACGGCATAATCAGGAATTCTGCGCGGCATACCAGCTAAGCCCAGGAAGTGTTGAGGGAAGAACAGGATATTGACCGATATTGTAGACAACCAGAAGTGCAATTGGCCTATTCTTTCATCATACATGTTACCAGTCCACTTTGGCAGCCAATAGTACCCTGCTGCCATTAGAATAAAGACAGAGGCAGGAACCAGAGTGTAATGAAAGTGAGCCACGATAAAATAGGTATCATGGTACTGGAAATCAGCAGGCGCCACAGACATCATCAAGCCGGTAAAGCCGCCCATAGTAAACAGTACGACGAAAGCGATTGAGAACAGCATCGGTGTTTCAAATGTCATTGACCCTTTCCACATGGTGGCAGTCCAGTTGAAGACTTTAACGCCGGTAGGGATGGCAATCAACATGGTTGCATACATGAAGTACAGTTCGCCCGCTATCGGCATCCCGACTGTAAACATGTGGTGAGCCCATACGATGAATGACAGGAAGGCAATCGAGGCGGTTGCATAAACCATTGAGCTATAGCCAAACAAACGCTTACGGGCGAATACCGGAATAATGGTTGAAGCCACGCCGAAAGTGGGCAGAATCATGACATAAACTTCAGGATGGCCAAAAAACCAGAAGATGTGTTGATAAAGAACCGGATCACCGCCGCCAGCGGCATCAAAGAAACTGGTATTGAAAAAGCGGTCTGTCAATAGCATAGTCACTGCGCCGGCGAAAACCGGCATGATAGCGATTAACAGGAAAGCAGTAATCAGCCACGTCCAGACAAATAATGGCATTTTCATCAATGTCATGGCTGGGGCGCGCATATTGAAAATGGTCGCAATAATATTAATGGCCCCCATAATGGATGAGATACCCAGCAAATGGACCGAGAAAATCGCAAAAGGCAAGGCAGTACCCGTTTGCAACACCAATGGCGGGTACAATGTCCAGCCGGATGCAGGCGCGCCGCCTTCCATAAATAAGGTGCTGGCCAGTAGCAGCACGCCAGCCACAAGCATCCAGAAGCTCATATTGTTCATACGGGGCAATGCCATATCAGGTGCGCCAATCATCATTGGAATCATCCAGTTGGCCAAACCGACGAATGCAGGCATAACCGCACCAAACACCATAACCAAAGCGTGCATGGTGGTCATTGAATTAAAGAACTGCGGGTTAACAAACTGCATGCCGGGCTCAAATAATTCAGCCCGAATAATCATTGCCATTGATCCGCCAACAAAAAACATCGCCAGCGCAAACACTAGATATAACGTACCAATATCTTTATGGTTGGTGGTAATAACCCATCTTAATAGCCCCTTGGCAGGACCGTGCTCGTGATGATCATGCTCATGTTCAGCTACGATAGCAGACATAGTTTATACCTCAAAATATATAAAATGATTAATGATAATAGAATTAATGACTATTTTTAGTCTTTATCTTCCTTTGCAGTAGGCAATGCTTCTTGCAGAGTTTGAATAGCTGGAGGCTGTATGGCATCATTCATTGAATTACCCAGACTATTACGTGTATATGTTACGACTGCCGCAAAATCAGTTGGATTTAATACTTCGCCAAAAGCCGGCATCATGCCTTTGCCGTTGAATATCAGATTAACCTGAGCGTTTATGTCACCAGTAACTACAGAGCTTTTTGTCAAGGCGGGGAACATGGGCGGCATTCCCGCGCCTCCCGGTTGGTGGCACGAGGCGCAATTTTTAGCATAAACAGCTTCGCCCTTGGCAATCAACTCGTCTTTCGATAATTCTGCAACAGGAGTTATTTTAGCTTCCGGCAATGTTGGTTTTGCTGGGGCTGGCGTTACCGGAGTAACTTTTGCCGGAGCTGGAGGTGGCGTTGTGACCTCTGCCTTTATTTGAGGCAGTAATTTTGCTACATCTTTAGGCTGTATTTCATCCCCTACGGTGTTACCCAATGCATTTCTGGTATAGGTAATGACTTGAGCCAGTTCATCGGCTTTCAATATCTTGCTAAATGCGGGCATTATGCCTTTTCCATTCAGCACCAAATTTGCCTGTGCATTAATATCGCCGGTTACTACAGGACTGCCTTTAAGAGCTGGAAATGCTCCTGGAACCCCTTCACCATTCGGCATATGGCAAGAAGCGCAATTTGTAGCATATAGGGCCGCACCTTTGGAAACCAGTTCATCATGGCTTTGATCACTTAGGTCAGCTCCCTTCTTTGCCTCTTCCTTGGCTTTGTTTACCCAGGAATCGTAGTCAGGCTGATCCATGGCTACCACAACAATAGGCATAAAACCATGGTCTTTACCGCAAAGCTCTGCGCACTGACCGCGATAAGTGCCGGGCTTACCCACTGATGTCCATGACTCATTAATAAAGCCCGGGATAGCATCCTTTTTCCAGCCTAAAGCGGGAACCCACCATGAATGAATTACGTCGGATGCTGTAAACACAAAGCGGATTTTCTTTTTTGTGGGAATGACTAAGGGCTTATCAACATTTAACAAATAATGGGGTACTGTACGCGGATCTATACCTGAATCCATCTGACGGGCTTTATTACTAGCTTCATCCAGGTTACTGAAAAAATGAATCCCGGTATCAAGATAATCATACTCCCATTTCCATTGCCAGCCGGTTACTTTAATAGACATGTCGGAGTCTTGCACATTATCCAGATCTATCATGGCTTTTGTTGCCGGTATAGCCATACCCACCAGGATTAACGTTGGGATAATAGTCCAGATAACTTCGACGGTAGTATTTTCATGAAACTGCGCTGCTTTATGTCCTTTTGATTTACGATGGTGGTATATAGAATAGAACATTGTACCGAATACGCTAATCCCTACGAATATACAAATCCATAAAATCAGCATGTGCAGGTCGTAAGCCTCATTACTGGCCTGGGTGATTCCTTTCGTTAAATTTAGCGTATATTCCCCATAAGCCATCTTTAGGCCTAAAGCCATCAAGATCAGACCTGCGAGCAGTTGCTTGGTTTTCTTCACGGAGCAGCCTCTTCGATAATAGTTATAAACTCTTGTATACGCTATATTTTATAGTAATTTCAGGGCGAGGCTAAATTCCTCTTTATTATTTTAGTTATATTACGAAATTATTATTACGCATAAAAACCACAATTTTAACCTATGAAATCGTTAGACGCTAGGAAACTAATGGAATTTAGATTATCAACTGGTTTTGTAGTAATGTTATTTCAAGGATTTAGCTGATAAGTGCCCGGATATTTTTCTGTCTTGTCAGTTTTTAAGGAATCAAAATAAAGGTAAATAACCCCGATAAAAGACCAGCGGATGCAAATCTTTTTCACTACACATAAGTAAGGTTGCCGTAAATATCACCTGAAGTCCCAATCAATACAGCGATTACACAATTCTCATTTATACTACTTATATAGCTTAGGCAATTAGTTATCAAATATCGCCGTTATGAAAAACATGGCTATTTAATTGATTTTTTAGTGAAATTTTGCCAGAAAAGAGGAATCAATTCGACAGCCGCCTATTTCAGGATGATCTAGCAAATCCTGCTCAAAGTCACGGTGCGAGGGAAGCTGGAAAGTAATCCGGTTAATTTTTCCGCCGGAAAATTCAAACTCCATAGCACCGCCTTTAACGTGTGGTCTGCTGTTTTTCATGGTGAATAATAAAATCCCCACATTATTTGCAGCTTTTCCTAGCTGATCAGGAGCTGGGCGCGCGCAACTCAGCTCGTTTATAGACAGGCCGGAAAAGACTTGCGCCAACTGCTGCGTATCCACAATAACTCCTTCCCCGGGAATCGCTGCAACAGCATGAGAGACAGGTATAGAAGGCCCAGTACTGGTAACATCTGCAACCCTCGCATCAGTTGCACTAGGAGTAGCCGGCACTGGCGGAATAATTACAGGCTTCAACAGGGCTTCTAGTCCGAAGTCACCCAAATGATTTTGCAGCAGCACAGTACCGTCGCCACGCTTTCCTGTCGTTAACATAGGATAAAGCTGGCTTTCCATTTCGGTTAAAGCTGGATTTTTTAGTACGGAAATCAGCTGTCGTTCTATCGATTTAAGCGGCGTAAAAAATTGCTCTTTTTTCTGGCTCGATTCGCCAATCTGATTCCAATCCGAGGGAGTGTTAACCGGCAGCCCCATCGCTTTCATCACCGCATAATCGTCGACTGCAAGGCACTGGCTAAAATCTTTACTGCGATAATTTTCCATGACTTTAGGGCGAATGTCGTCATTCATTGCTTTCTGCCGCGAAATATTGTAATTTTTCCAATCATTGCTTTTGGCCAGAAAATAATAAATAACGGCATTGCGATCAAATTTATTGAATCCCAGCTCTTTCATAACAACCTTCAGTTTTCGGCAGTTACTCTCCACTTCTTCGTAGTTATTCCAGTCCGGTTTTAAGTTAAGCTTTACCGGATGCTTTGTTTGTTCAATCAACTGCTGCAGGTTTATTTCTCCGCTGGTGGATTTTATTGGCGAGTATCCTATTTCTTCCATTGATAAGTCACGCGCATCAGGCAGGCCATCTGACGCCGTCTTAAGTAACAAAGACGGAAGAATTTCCGGATAAATTTTTAGTTCACCCAGCGGCTGCGTATCCGAACTAAACAGGTTGGCTCCGCCTTCGGCCACTTCATATACTTTAAACACGGTTTGGTTAAGTGTTCCTGTTTTACCGGCGAAAGAAGCAGCCGCAGGCAGTGAATGGGATTCGGAGCTGTGTTTAGCTGATGGCTTTACTGACTCAGCAGGGGCAGCAGGCGTTATCGGCGTTGGTTGCTGATTGTTTTTTACCCATTGTCCGGTAACCTGACCTATGATGGCAACGCCTATGCCTACTCCCGTGAGAGCCAGTAAGTTGCTCGCAGCATTCACATCCCCGACCAAACCAGATACATCAACATCACTGTTGGCATTGGTATAAAAATTATAATCGACCAAGGTTTGTTTACCGGAATCCAGTCGTATCCAAGGTGTCAGGTAAACTTTTTTAGCATCGAATTTAAAGTTACATTTGCCTGTTGTCGCCTGATATAAAAAACCTGTGACTTCACTGTTGAATTTGAGAATATCGTTACGAACGCTATAAATCAGGGCGGCGGATAAATCGTCTTTTTCATAAGACGGAGCCATATTAGCGCATCCGCTTTTTAATACGCTGTCTCCCTTAAAATCGAACTCCGAAATCAGGCGCAAATAATAGTCATCGCCATCAATCACTTGAAAACCCGGCAAAGGCTGGAATGGGCTGGCCCGAATGGTTGGATGATCAATTGCGATTTGCCGGGTAGTGGCGCACCCTGGCAATAATGCGGCGGTAACTAAGACAAATCTTAAAGATAAGATACTACGAATGGACATGCATTAACCTTGTGCCGTAAGGGAGACGGCAAATAATCCGGGTAAAAAGATAAAAATAATAGGACTTACAGAGCGATTTTGTCATGCTTTATTTTGCCAACCCAGCTATTGCGGGTGGAACATATAGATGGCGGTGATGAGCTGTCATTGGAGTAATTGTTGATGTTGTAACAACATTCACTATGAAAGTTTAAGTTAATAATTAATCTTATGAGACAAAACTCCCTTACTACTTGCAGGGAAACTGTAATTGTTCTGATAAAAGTTTGAAATCAGGCGCTTCAAGATACGGCAATACACCCAGTAAGGGTGCCGCCATCGATGTTTTTATAGTATTAATGATATCTTCGCGGTTCAATAGTTCGGGGGTTGTACACATGGCGATCCAGCCTGCGCATGTTAGCCCTGAATAGCGGATCGCTTCATAAGTCAGTTTTGCATGATTGATGCAGCCGAGCCTGATAGCGACAACCATTATAACCGGCAAAGCCAGTAGTTTTGCCAAATCACTAATGTTTTCCCTCTCATTGAGTGGGGTATACCAGCCGCCGGCGCCTTCGACCAAAACTATTTCCGCCAATTCTTTCAAGATATTAAATGTTGAAACAACTTTTTTTAAATTGACCGGATTATTTATTCCCGCAATATGAGGCGACACGGCAAGCTCGTAGGCATAGGGATTAATTAAGTCATAGCTTATTGTTAATGACGTATGCTCCTGTATCAGCAATGCATCTTCATTTTTCAACTTTTCCTCCTGCAAGAAACAACCGGAGGCCACCGGTTTCATGCCCGCTACAGATTTGCCTTGCGCCTTAAAGTAATGCATTAAAGCAATCGTAGCCCAGGTTTTGCCTACGTTGGTATCGGTACCGCTTATAAAGAAGCCATTTTCCATAACACCTTATATGTTTGCCGTGACCATAATGACTTCGAAGGTTGCCGGAATGAGCTCTCCCGATCTATGTTTTTCATAAGCCTCAATCATGCGCTGCATGTGAGTTCGGGTGGTGATTTTTTTATTACGACCGTTGAGAGAGTTATGCGCCCCCAGTTGTTTTAATTCTTTCATTAATTCCCATACCGAATAGTAATTTGATATATAAATTTCGCTTTTAATCAATATATTCTTGAACCCGGCCTGTTGCAGAAAAAGTTTTAGCTGTTCATCGCTATAAAATTCATTAACATGACGGTAGTCATCGACTTCTGCCCAAGCGCCTTTTAATTCCTTTAGCGTCTGTGGGCCAAATGTCGAAAAAACCAGCTGCTTACCGAATTTCAGGATTCGCTGGATATCGGCAAAAACAGCTTCAAGATTTCTGCACCATTGCAAAGCAAGACTGGAAAATACCAAATCCACGGATTTTCCAGCGATCGGCAATAACTCTGCATCAGCGCATAAGTACCCGATATTGGGATTATTTATCAGCTTATTACGGGTTGTGTGCAACATAGGCCAGGCAATATCCAATGCGATAATATGCTGTAGGCTGGGGTGAGGTGCGATCCTCAATAATTCACCGGTTAAAAAGCCGGTGCCGCAACCTAAATCCAGGACTGTGCCGGCCAAATCGGTAGGATTGAGGGTGTTTAGTAATTCGTTGCCCACCCTGCGTTGTAATGCGGCGGCACTGTCATAAGTGGCCGAGGCTGCCGAAAATGATTGTTTGACCTTGTTTTTATCCAGGCTAAAAGAGGCGCTCACTCATTTATCCATAAAACGGGAGATAATGGACAACATCTCATGTTGATGAGATAAAAAAGGCGCATGCCCGGCCTTATCAATAATATTTAATTCCATCGCCGGCAGTAATTGCTGCATTTGTCGGCCTACAGCTACAGGAACCAATAAATCTTCCTTGCCTAATATGCTCAAAACAGGAATATCCATTCCGGATAACACTGGTCTTAAATCTGATTGTTTTAGAAGTTCCAGACCCTCCTGCAACGTTTGGTTATCAGGAGTGCCGCATTCATCTATTTCTGCTTCCAGTTCTTTCAACAGGGCTTTATAACCGTGCAAACCCTTAACTTGCAGGGACAGGAAGCGTATAAGAGTTGCGCGATAGTTTTTATTCAAATTATCTGCAAAAATATCCAGTAATCTGCCATTCATGCCATGCCACTGCGGTTTTTGAGTAAAACACGGACTTCCTGCCAGCAGGATCAGCGATACACAGCGTTCAGGGAACCGTCTAGCTATATCAAGCACGACGGTAGCGCCCAACGACCAGCCTAACCAGCAACTTCGCTCATCAGGAATCACATTAACCAGTGCCGTGCTAATCTGCTCCAATGTAAAAGGATCGATTTTTTCGCTTCGCCCATGCCCCGGCAAATCGATGCAGGTTACCTGATAATGCTGCGCCAACTGGTGGATAAATCCCCGCCAGATGCCGCTGTGCATTGCCCAGCCATGAACCATAACAATGGGCTTGCCTTTGCCGAAAGTTTCCCGGTGAATTTTCAACATGCCATTGACTTAGCTAACGCATCCAGCAACTGGTCGATTTGTTGTTCTTCATGCATGGCAGAAAAAGTCACGCGCAACCTTGCAGTGCCTTGAGGCACAGTAGGCGGGCGAATCGCGCTTATCAAAAATCCGGCGTTCAGCAAGGCATTACTGATCACCACTGCTCTTTTACTGTCGCCGATGAGGATAGGCTGGATAGCCGAAGATGAATCTACCAATTGCAATCCAAGTTGCTGCGCACCCGACCTGAAACGCGCAGACAGCTTTTTAAGCTTATCTCTGCGCCAGTTTTCCGCGATAACAAATTTTAAACTTACCCTGGTTGCCTCTGCCACGGCTGCCGGTAATGCGGTCGTGTATATATAAGTACGGGCTTTCTGGATCAGGGTTTCGATCAGCACTTCGGAACCGGCTACGAACGCCCCAAAAGTTCCGAATCCTTTCCCCAGGGTTCCCATCAGTATTGCTACATCGTCTTGCTTAAGATCATAATATTCCAGAATGCCTCCGCCGCGCTCGCCGACCACGCCCAGTCCATGCGCATCGTCAACCATCAGCCAGGCATTATGGCTTTTTGCAGCATGCGATAATTTCTTGAGCGGCGCGAAGTCACCATCCATACTGAATACGCCATCGGTAACAATTAATTTATTACCCGCTGCTTTTTGAAGATCGGTGACTAAATGATCAATATCGGCATGCGCATAGCGTTTGAATTTTGCTCCCGATAACAATCCGCCATCCAGTAAAGAGGCGTGGTTTAACCGGTCCTCAAATACCGCATCACCGCGCCCCAGCAATGAGGAGATAACTCCCAGATTAGCCATGTAACCGGTGGAAAATAATAATGCCCGGTCACGGCCGGTAAATGCCGCCAACTCTTCTTCCAAGGCATGATGCGCAAAACTATGCCCGCAGACTAAATGCGCCGAACCGCTGCCAACCCCGTATTGATTGGCAGCCGTTATAAAAGCTTTCACGACATGAGGGTGATTGGCCAGTCCCAAATAATCATTACTGCAAAAATTCAGTATATTCCTGCCATCCAGTTGCAGATTGATGCCTTGAGGAGATTCGATTATCCGCCGCGATCGATATAAATTTTTCCGGGCAATATTCTCCAGATTGGCCGCCAGCTGTGTAAAAGCCGGAGTCATTATGCGTAGCTTGAACCGCCGGAATGCAGGCCTAAACGATCGAATAAGACCATATCATGATTAGTCATCGGATTATCGGTGGTTAACAGCTTATCGCCGTAAAAAATAGAGTTGGCGCCCGCCAGGAAGCACAGCGCCTGCATTTCATCGCTCATTTTATTACGGCCTGCCGACAGGCGCACCCGCGACTTGGGCATCATGATCCTGGCAACCGCTATGGTTCTGATGAAGATAATGGGATCAAGCGTCGGAGTTCCCATCAAAGGCGTTCCTTCAACCTGCACCAGCATATTGACGGGAACACTTTCAGGATGCTTGGGTAAATTAGCCAGCTCAAGCAAAAGTTTGGAGCGATCAATACCGCTTTCACCCATGCCGATGATGCCGCCGCAGCATACATTAATTCCGGCATCCCTGACTCTCGCCAAGGTATCCAGCCGATCCTGATAAGTTCGGGTAGTGATGACTTCAGAATAATAATCTTCAGAAGTATCCAGGTTGTGGTTGTAGTAATCCAGACCGCCTTCTTTTAATCTGATCGTTTGTTGATCAGTCAGCATTCCCAATGTGACGCATGTTTCCATGCCCAGTGCTTTAACACCCTGAACCATTTCTATTACCCGCTCAACATCACGGTCTTTCGGTTTACGCCAGGCCGCGCCCATACAAAAGCGCGACGCGCCTTGATCTTTTGCATGCCGGGCCGCTTTCAAAACCTCCTCAACCGGCATTAATGCTTCAGGCGTAATACCCGCATCATACCTCGCGCTTTGCGGGCAATAGCCGCAATCTTCCGAACACGAACCGGTTTTAATACTAAGCAAGCTGCTCACCTGAATCTCATTAGGATCGAAGTTATCTCTGTGGTTAGTTTGTGCTTTAAAAATCAAATCGTTAAACGGCAACGCAAACAGATCTTGAACTTCGTCCAATAGCCAGTTATGACGGATTGACGGTGAAACTTGAACGGGGTTAATTGCAGGACGTGCAGACATTCTGTTAATCTCCAGCTACAGTATTACTCGGAAAGACAATCAAAGCTCACTTGTCGACCTGTTTAAATTAAAATGGTATCCAACTGGATTGATATTATACAGGATTACCTGTTTCCGCCTACCTGCATATTATGCGGCAATCATGGGTTCGATTCTCGTGACATCTGTCATTCATGTTATCGGCATTTACCCAAAAATAATCAATGCTGTTATCAATGTGCTGAAATTTTGGAAATACCCACAGCTACTCCCATGCTTTGCGGTCGTTGCCTAAGACTGCGACCAGCTTTTGATGAGACTCTTGCCCCGTTTGTTCATCAAGGAGCAATAAGGTATTTGATTAGCTCATTAAAATTTAACGCTGATTTCAAAAATGCACGCTTACTGGGAATGCTTTTGGCAAAGCATTTGCCCATTACGGCTAAAAAACCGGATTGTATTTTACCGGTTCCTCTGCATAAAGCCCGTTACCGCCAACGCGGATTCAATCAGGCCATTGAAATTGCCAGAACCGTTTCGAGGGAATTACAGATTCCGTTAGACCTTGCTTCATGCCATAGACATCGCGATACACTTCATCAAACAGCATTATCCGCAAAAAAACGCCGAAAAAACCTGAAAAATGCCTTTTCTATAATCCAACCGGTTTATGCGCAACATGTTGCTATTCTTGATGATGTGATGACTACAGGCTCAACAGTCCATGAATTGGCTGCATTATTAAAAAAAGCCGGAGTTAGCAAAGTTGATGTTTGGGTGTGTGCAAGGGCCTGACCTAAATTCTAGTATGATTTCCGGCAGAAGGCAGCTAGAGTTCGTTTAATAGATAACAAACCGCTTTTTATGATTCGGCAAGTTTACTGCGTATCTTTGGATTAGCAATTCAACTTAGCTTCTGTCGGTTTTAAGGGATGATGCGGAAAACCTGATACCCGGTCCACCGGATATCAGGTAAATAGTGGAGATTGATTGCCAGGCCATATGGCATTCTGCCTGAATAAAATTAAACTCAGTAAATTAATTCCAACTTAGACATCACATCGCTGCGTGGTTCCGCAACAATCCGCCATATTACCGCCGTGTTTGGCGCAATGCTCAGTACTGCAGTTATGGGCCGCCGAGCCTGAGTGGGCTGCACAGCTAGCAGTATTGCAACTTTTCGCAGCTACAGCCAGATGCTTATCACAGTGCGAGGTATTACACACATGGGCTTTGGCAGCAGCACCAGGTGCGCAGTGCTGGGCACATGCCTGGTCTTTGTCACCGGGATGTAGGGCGCAATGCTTCGCGCAATCATGCGTTTCGACGGTTTTGTGGATATCGCAGTGTTTCGGTTGAGATTTCGCGGCCACCGCCTCTACTGTCATCAGCGAAATAGGCAGTGCAAGCGAAATCAATAGGTAGTGAATCTTCATGATGTAATCTCCGGAATGAACTGAAGTTTGACTCTAGCATAAAAAACGAAACTCTATAATTAAGCCAGGTTATTTAACTCATTTAAATTGAGCCATATGACACGATTTCCCTGATGCCGGGTATAAAACCAAACGTTTCAGCCTGAAAATTAAGTTCCAACTCTTCCTGCTTGGCCTTTAATTTATTTTGAAGCGCGGCACTTTGCTCTTCAAGAGCCGCAGCCTTATAGCCATATTTAAAATGGTGGTACGGAAAGTGCGTCATCTTTAGTGGTTTAGCCTTACTCCGTCATTATCGCAAAGTTATTACCCCCTCTCAAAGAGCCCAGGATACAAAACAATGCATTATCAGGATACTCCAAGCCCTTATAAATAAAGAAATTTGATGAAGTAATAAAACAAGACAATAAAAAATCTTTCGGAAGCCTTAAATGTCAATCCTAACACTTAGCCACAATCAGATTATCCAGCTGCTTCAAGACCATCGAGAAGCACTCACCCAATTCCTGATGAACAGAATCCGTTGTCCTGAAACCGCTCAGGATCTGTGCCAGGAAACTTACCTGCGTTTATTGCGGGGTACAATTATCGTCATTGGCCTTTTTCATACTCACGATTGGATTGTCAAGCGGCACATGGCTGGAATACAGCGCCGGAACGATAAGCTATGCGACGCGGATGGGCGAGCATCGCCGTATTGATTTGGCGTATAGCTTCCATATCGACCTGCATACCGGCACGCGGGTTTCGGTCAGAATTTCCCTTTTGCAGTGCAGCGTGGAGTTAACACAAGGTGAGGCGCTGTTTGAAGTTAGCCATAACCTTCTACGTCTATTTACCGTCCATGGGGGAGACCTGCGCATTCGTGATATTAGTACCCGTTTCAATATCCGTAAACAACCCAAAGGCGCTGTGACTTCAGTATTGGAAGATGAAGTCGAACTGAATACGGACAGAGCATGACCGATGAGCACCTGTTGGCAGGCAGCCAACGGCTCTATAAGGAAACTGCCGGTTTAGAGCCGTTAAAAACCGTGAAGGCCGAAAAGCTTACCCCCTGGGTGAACGGAAAATTAGTCTTCAAGCGTATGCCGCTACGTGAAGTTGCGGCTGAATTGGAACACTATCATCCGGTTCAGTTTATCTTTGCCGATCCCAAACTTGCGCAGGAAACGCTCGGCGGCACGTTTGATTCAGCTGATATTGATCCGTTTTTGCATGCTCTTGAAACTATCCTGCCTGTCCGAGCGAAGCGGCCGGAAAATTCAATTGCGGCGAACACAGAAAAATTAGGCCGGCTTCGATGATTTGACTTGAGGGTCAAGCCGCGCTATCGCCGCTTTAGCATTCCGGCTTTTTATGAGGGCTCCGCTTTTAAGATTGAGGAATATTATTTTTGATTTCATCTTCTGATACACTGCCTAGTCGCTAATATAAAGTAGGATGAATGACTTGATGAAACTTGCTCCAGCCAGAACTTTGTGCCCTGATTGCAGGCTTGTAGACTTATGCCTGCCATACGGTCTTCATATCGATGAAGTAAAGCAGCTTGCGCGTATAGTAAAAAATAAACGGTTGTTGCCGCCTGAAGAATATTTGTATTTGCAGGGTGATGAATGCCGGAGTTTATATGCGGTTAAATCGGGCTCATTTCGGTGCTTTATTTCAAATGCTGATGGTACCGAGCAAACCCTAGGTTTTTATTTTCCGGGTGAGCTTATGGGTCTGGATTCCTTGCAGCATGGCCGATCCACCTGCTCTACCGTTGCTTTGGAAACAGGGATGGTTTGTGAGGTGCCGTTATCGCGTCTTAATGAATTATGCACCGAAATACCCGGTCTCCAGATTCAGATGATGCGCATTTTAGGTAAGGAAATCGCCTCTGATCATGACCAAATCGTATTGCTGGGTCATAGTACGGCAAAAAAAAGAATGGCGACATTTTTGCTCATGCTATCAAGGCGATATGGCGCTCTAGGTTTTTCAAATACAGCATTTAACCTGAGTATGCGCCGCGTGCATATTGCCAATTTTCTTGGCCTGACGATTGAAACGGTTAGCCGTCAACTGGCTGAACTCGGCAAACAGGGCATTATCACGATCAAACAGCGTGATGTGCAAATTAATGATCTCGATTTGTTAAAAGCAATCGTGGAACATTGCTCTGCGCAGCAACTGTATGCCGGACAGCCATTGAGCTGATGCGTTACGCTGTAACGTCACGCTACATTAACTCAATTCGCTGCAGCTGCGCAGGTTATTTTGAAATCTGCAAAGATTGCGAACTTGCCGGTTTATTTGGACCTTGGCCGGATTCACAGGCGGTAAGCATGGCAACAGCAATGGCTAATATAAATAAATAACTAACAGTTTTCATAAAAATATCTCTTCAAGTTTAAACACCCCCTCTTCCCTAATTGGAAGAGCTTTTACCTTTATCAGGACGGGGCTATTATTGCATAACTAGCCGGAATGAAATTGATCCAGATCAAGAATACCGCAGATAATTATCAGGCAGCAGTTCCTGAAAATCTTTTATTTGCGCCATAAAACGCTATAGACAGTTGTATTGCAATTAATGTCGGTTGTGTCGCAAATTTTTTAAAGGCCGAGGCTAGCTTGTCTTCAGGCAAAATTATCCTGCCAACGCCATAAATTGTTTATACGCCGGAATATTGTCTTCTGATAATTGCCGTTTTCGGATCATGGGCGCTGTTTCGATACCAGCGAGCGTCGCCTGTGCTGAAATAGAAGGCTTTGACTCCCCTCATCGGCTTAGTGATTTTCTTGATGAACCGGTGGTCTTGCTCGATGAAAGTGTTCAAGTACTTGACCGGGCCTATTTCAACAAAAATGCCGATCCAGCCTACCCCCCGCATCGAGAGATGAATGTTCTCGAAGCCCGCGTAGTTAGCCCCCCTTGCGTTTTTTGACTTCAGCCGTGATCAGCCAGGAGACGTTGATAACCCAACGGTTCTTCAGGGGGTGGCAGGGTCAACATAGTCGACTCCCATGTATTGCCTTTGCGGAAGACCGGCGAGTCAACTTATGCCTACCGGAGACGACGTCAGCAATTTGATTAGTTCCTGGGCAGCCGCTGTTGACGATGCCGGGTTCTGCCCGGTGATCAGATGGCCATCGACGATCGCGAAAGGCTGCCAGTCGGCGACCTTTTCAAAGTGGCCGCCCAGTCGCTTGAGTTCATCCTCGACCAGAAACGGAACTATCTCAGTGAGCTGAACAGCCTCTTCTTCAGTGTTGGTAAAGCCTGTGACACGTTTCCCCCTCACAATCGGTTCGCCGTTAAACATTGCGTGATGCAATACGGCAGGAGCATGACAAACTGCTACGACGGGTTTGCCTGCGTTGTAAAACATTTCGATCAAGGTATTCGAGATCGGATCTTCAGCCAGATCCCACATTGGACCGTGACCGCCCGGATAAAAGATCGCGTCGTAATCTTGCGCCTTCATGTCGGATAATTTCGTTGTGCTGGCCAGTACGGCCTGCGCTTTGGGATCATCTTTAAATCGGCGGGTAAGGTCGGTCTGCCCCTCGGGTGTGTCGCTCTTGGGGTCGAGTGGCGGTTCACCGTCTTTAGGGGAGGCGACTGTAACATTAGCGCCCGCATCGAGGAACGTGTAATAAGGGGTGCAGAACTCTTCCAGCCAGAACCCGGTCTTCCTTCCGGTATTCCCAAGCGTGTCATGGGAGGTCAATACCATCAGAATGTTCATGGTGTTTCTCCTTTATTCAAGTGATAAGCAAACTACAGTTGCGATTAAGCCAGAAAATCTATTGGACGAAGGTAGGCACTTGATTGAACTTATTAAACTTAAAATTTTAAAGTCACGATCAAGATGCATAATTTACAGACTTGATGACTTTTAAAAAATTCACTTGAAGAAGTTGAAATATTTTACATCCGCAACGCTTCTTTAAACATTAAGACTGTTTTGGATCAAGTCTTAATTTACATTCACCCTAACTGACTGTCTGCTTTTGACCGGTTTTTTTAATGCGCTTGTTAATATTAAACCAGTGTGCGTTTAGGAGAAAGCACCCTGGTTAATTATAAGGTAAGGTATCAACCTTAATTGGGGTGAGCGATTTGGGATTTTTGGGTCTTGTTGAAGGTGGAATTTTCTACATCGTAAATACGCTGGCCAGAATGCATCATCACAAAATCCTTTGTCATTCATTGTTCATGTAATCTTTTTTCCTAACTCAACGCCCTGATGCCGGAGTATGGCGTAAGCCGTGGTGACATGGAAATAGAAATGGGGAATAATCACATCCAGTAAATAAACCTGACCCGTATAGACCACTTCTTTATCATTCATTTTTATGATAATGATTTGGTCATAACTGTTGTCAATTTGCTCATTATTTATAGCCTGCAAGAAACTAATGGTTTGGGCAATCAATGTCTTGAAGTCGGCAAAGGTGGTTTCGTTACCTTCATAACCGGGTACTTCCAGTCTTGCCAGGCGGGCAGCACAAGCCTTGGCCATATAGGTGACAATCTGTATTTGTTGGCTTAACGGGTACATGTCCGGTGCTAAGCGGGCGTTGATAAAAACAGAGGCTTCGATATTTTTTGTTTCAGCGTGAATACGGGCCTTATCAACTATTGAGGATAAATTACCCAGCATACGAATAAAATGGGGAATGGAGGCTTCGTTCATGGAAATCGACATAGTATACACCGCGAAATAGCATCAGGTTAGTGTGAAATTTGATAAGTCCGACAGGCTCCTAGCGCAATATGACCCGGATCGGTAAAAGTTCTCTTTTGTGTAAGAGGTGTCATAACGCCCACCTTCATAATTAAAGGGCAGTCGATAAATAAGTCAAAATCCCTTATCCAATAACTTCCATTCCGCCCATGTATGGAAGCAATGCGTCAGGAATATGAATTCGCCCTTGGGCATCCTGATAATTTTCCATTACCGCAATCAAGGTTCTGCCGGCCGCCAAACCAGAGCCATTTAAAGTATGAACCAACTCGGGCTTGCCCGTTTCGGGATTACGCCAGCGCGCTTGCAGACGGCGAGCCTGAAAATCTTTGAAATTGCTGCAGGACGATATTTCCCGGTATGCGTCCTGACCGGGCAGCCAGACTTCAAGATCATACGTTTTGGAGGATGAAAAGCCGGTGTCTCCGGCACATAACAACATCTTACGATAAGGCAGGTTTAATTTTTTCAGGATAATTTCTGCATGTTGAGTCAGTTCTTCATGGGCTTTGGCCGAATCTTCCGGCTTGACAATTTGCACTAATTCGACTTTTTCAAATTGATGCTGACGAATCATGCCGCGCACATCACGGCCGTATGCGCCGGCTTCACTACGAAAACACGGGCTATGGCAGACTAATTTAAGCGGCAGGTTTTTTGCCTCAATAATAACATCCCGGACTATATTCGTTACTGGAACTTCCGCTGTTGGAATCAGGTATAAAGCAGGATCATCGCTTGCTTTAAACAGATCAGCCTCAAACTTGGGTAATTGTCCTGTCCCGCGCAAGCTATCGGCATTGACTAAAAAAGGTACGTAGGTTTCGCTGTAACCGTGTTCAGAAACATGCGTATTCAGCATTAACTGGATTAGGGCGCGTTGCAGCCGTGCCAGCGCACCGTTTAACACGACAAACCGGGCACCGGCAATTTTTGCGCCCAGCTCAAAATCCATGCGCTTTTGCTGCGCGCCCAAATCCACATGATCTTTAGGTTCAAAGTCAAATACCGGAATTTCTCCCCAGCGGCTGATTTCAATATTATCTTCTTCACTTCTTCCATCCGGCACCGTTTCATCCGGAATATTGGGAATGCCTTCCATCAGCGCGGTCATTTTTGCCTGAATGTCAGATAATTCCATTTCCGCATCTTTTAATTGGTCGGCCATGTGCTGAACCTGATCCAAAAGAGGCTGAATGTCTTCTCCTTTGGCTTTCGCTTGCCCGATTGATTTTGACCGGCTGTTACGCTCATTTTGTAAATCCTGAGTTTTCACCTGAATGTCTTTTCGTCTGGCTTCCAGTCCAGAATAATACTCAGAATCAAAATCAAATGAGCGTCTGCTTAATTGCTTCTTAACGTAATCAAGATCAGCTCTAAATAAACGGGGATCTAACATGACGGCGCAGTTACCTTTATAAAGTTGAAGTAGGGAAAAATAAAATCAAGAAGTTGAATCGATATGAGCCGTAGCCGGCCAGCTAACGATATGCTTAAAATCAAGCCTGGATTTGAGCGACTGAATGGCTTTTTCCACTTTGAGTGGCTCGTCGTAAAACTCAATAACCAGCGGTAATTCCAGGGATAAACTCAGCAAGGATGAGGTATGTATCTCGCGGTCTTCACCAAACCCGGCGATACCGCGGACAATAGTGACGCCAAAGATTTTTTCTTCATCGCGCAGAATATCTAAAGCCTGATTGACCTGGTCATGCCCTTCCATTGTATATATTCTTGCAATAGTGACTTCTTTTGCACTCATATCTGCTTACCTGCCAATAACCCTATCCACATCACTAAAAGACATATCAAGCCATTACCAAAAAAAATACTCAGCATTAAATTCAGATTGGACTCAAACGAATAGCCATGCTCTATTAAAAAAAGAACTAAGTATAAACCGGTCAATGCTAAATAAGTGCTTACCATAATCACCATAATCGCGGCGCGATATTCCAGGGACAGCGCAACTTTCTGCAATAAAATAGTCGCAATAATGCCTATTAAAAAAGCGATTATAGTATTTACGATGATCAGTGCATAAGGAAACACGCCTCCTGACCATTGAATTAAACCCCCTGAATAGAAGAATAAAGTTCTGCCGCAAAGTAATCCAATCCAGACAGCAAAGATACAGCCGATGACACTTAGGAGTACATTTAGAGAAGCTTTGGTTAAGCTGCCTTGCTCTATAAGATATACGGTTTCCAGCGAAAAAGTGGAGAATGTGGTAAAGGCGCCGATAAAACCGACCAATATTGCAGCCCGGTATTCCAAGGTCATGGCAATGCGTTGAAGAATAAGGGCCTCTGTCAGCAAACCGATTAAAAACGAACCGACCATATTAACGGCTAAAGTTCCATACGGAAATCCCCGGCCTAGCCACTGATGTATACCGGATGAAACTAAAAACCGCACTACCGCACCAAATGATCCGCCCAGTGCAATAGCAAGCAATTGATTCATAAAGCTACTTGGTTGATGTTATGCAAAAATTCCCACCGGGAACTGAAAAGCGTCAAGTTTCAAAAAGACAATCCGCCAGCACCTTTCTTAGTGCTCTCTGTGTTTTTTGTGGTAAATAGTTATGACTACTTGGTTATATTGCATCAGAACTTGATAAAGTGTTCCCGGTAATAGCGCAACTCTTCAATGGACTCAACAATATCGTCCAATGCCTGATGCTTGGATTCTTTATTAAAGCCCTTTTTTAGCTCCGGAGCCCATCTGGCTGCCAGTTCCTTAAGCGTTGAAACATCAATATTACGATAATGAAAATACGCTTCCAGCTTTGGCATGTAGCGATAAAGAAAACGCCGGTCCTGACCAATGCTGTTACCGCAGATAGGTGACGTTTTTTCCGGGACCCATTGTTTTAAAAACTCGATAGTCAACCGCTCTGCTTCAGCATCATCAATCGTAGAAGCTTTAACGCGGTCAATCAATCCGGATTGACCATGATGCTTCTGATTCCATTCATCCATCGCAGCCAATGCCGAATCAGGCTGGCGCACTGCCAGCACCGGACCTTGAGCAAGCATTTTAAGGTCCTTATCGGTAACAATCGTAGCAATTTCGAGGATTAAATCCTTATCCGGATCAAGGCCTGTCATTTCCAGGTCTATCCAGATAAGGTGCTGAGATTCCTGTGCCATTTAATGATTCCGTATGTCAAAAAAGTGATGGTTAGTGTAGCATTGGGGAATCTGTAAGCCTAATTCTTAAAATTGGTACATATCCATGAATATCTTCACTATTATTTTTTTAATCGCACTGGTTATTTCTTATTCGATACAATTTTGGCTGTCCGGACGACAAGCGGCTTATGTTGCGGATCATCGGGCAGATGTACCCGAAGCTTTTAAAAATCGGGTATCTTTAGAAGCCCATCAAAAAGCGGCCGACTATACCATTGAAAAAGGCAGGCTGGGAAACATAGATAGCATTATCGGAGGCATTGTCTTACTGCTGTTGACTTTAGGCGGCGGCATTGATCTGGCTTTCAAATACTGGTCATCCACCGTCACAACCTCCTTAATCGCCGGTATTGGTGCCGTAGCCACTGTTTTTCTAATAATGACATTGGTGGATATTCCGGCCAGTCTGTATCAAACCTTTGTTATTGAAGAAAAATACGGATTTAATAAAAGCACATTGAAGCAATTTATCAAAGACCACGTCCTGCAACTGGTTTTGGGCGCCGCTATCGGCTTGCCTTTACTGGCTTTGATCATATGGATCATGGACAGCGCCGGTCCATTTTGGTGGTTATGGGCATGGGGAATACTGATGAGTTTTTCTCTGCTGATGAGCTGGCTTTTTCCTACCTTGATTGCGCCGTTATTCAACAAATTCACGCCCCTGGAAGAAGGCTTATTAAAAGAGCGGATTCAACGATTGCTTGCGCGGTGCGGCTTTAACAGCCAGGGCATATTTATTATGGATGGTTCCAGGCGCTCGCGCCACGGCAACGCCTACTTCACCGGTCTTGGCAATAATAAACGCATTGTATTCTACGATAACCTGGTTAATTCGCTGGACGACGAAGAACTGGAAGCCGTATTGGCTCATGAGCTGGGGCATTTTAAATGCAAACATGTCATCAAAATGCTGATTGCCACTGCCATTATGAGTTTAATCGGTTTTGCCATCCTTGGCTGGCTGGTCAACCAGCAATGGTTCTATACCGGCCTGGGCGTGGAACAGGCATCCAACGCCGCTGCATTGTTATTATTTATGCTGGTTTCGCCGGTATTTACCCTGTTCATGCAGCCGATCAGCGCTTATTTTCAACGTAAATTTGAGTTTGAGGCCGATGACTTCGCGTCAAATAATGCCCAAGCTTCAAAAATGATCAGCGGCCTGGTTAAGCTGTATGAAGAAAATGCCAGCACGCTAACGCCGGATCCGCTTTATTCTGCATTCCATTACAGCCACCCTCCCGCTGCTATCCGTATTGCCCATTTGGAATCTAAAATACAACCGGCATAGTGGCTGTGCTTTTTGAAGGATTGGTAATTGCTCATTTAGGCCAGGGAATTGCTGTTGAATATAATGATAAAATCGTTTTGTGCCAAACACTGCGGCGGCTGGAAACTGTCGCAGTGGGCGATAAAGTGTTGTGGTCTCAATCAAGCCCGGATCAAGGCCGCATAGAAGAAATTTTACCCAGACGATCGCTATTGATGCGCCCCTCCAGAAACGGCAAAACCAGGCCTGTTGCCGCCAATATCGATACTGTTTTTGTCGTCTTTGCCGTTGAACCCTATTGTGATTTTTTATTGATCGACCAATATTTGGCTATTTGTGAAAACATGAATGTAGCCGCGGCGTTAGTGATCAATAAAATAGACCTCGATAAATCAAACAGCATTGAAAAGGAACTGTTAGACTATCAAAACCTGGGCTATCCGCTTTACCGGGTCAGTGCGGCTGATTCCACTGGAATGCATGAATTAAAACAGGCATTAAAAGATCAGGTCAATATTTTCGCAGGACAATCCGGCGTCGGTAAATCTTCTTTAACGAATGCCATTATTCCTGATAAAGCGCTGAAAACCAATACCATTTCAGCCACCACCAAACACGGGCGGCACACCACAACTGCCGCAACGCTGTACCACATGACTGGAGGCGGCGATTTGATTGACAGCCCCGGCGTTGCAATTTTCGGATTGGCCGGTCTTTCCGAACAGCAACTGGCGTATGGTTATAGAGAATTTCAGCCCCTGCTCGATAACTGCCGGTTTAAAGATTGCCGCCATTTTAATGACAAAGGTTGCGCCGTGCGTGTGGCTGCGGAAAAGAATGAGATTTCGATGACTCGATACCAGCGTTTTTTGAAGCTTAGAGAAAAAATACCGGTGTTGTATTCCTGAGATTAATTTCCTAACTGATGTTACGCAAAAGTGCAGAAATATAGGGTAATCTCTAATAATACAGTGCTTCGACAAGCTCAGCACGAACGGTTCTACTATTATCCATTAAGTTACGTTCGTGCTGAGCTTGTCGAAGCATGAGTGTAACTTAATTTTTAGAGCTTCCCCAAACCCAGGCATAGCTGAAAATTTGCTATGCTTTAAAATGAAAGATTTCACAGGCTATTGAAAATATTATCTGTAGTAAAGCAGGGTAGATTTTATTATAATACGCTGTTAAATCAGTCCTTTTCAATACTCCTAGTCAATACAAATAAAGCCACTTTGGGCTTTATTTGATCAGATCTAAGCTTATCAACAATAAATATGGCACAAAACAATCTTACACTTGGAATTTCCGGCTTCAACTACTCGGACTTATATGATGCTGCCCGTCTGAAAGATTTGCTGGATGTGTTCGATGCATCCGTAAAAAAACATGACGCCGAGCTCTACAACAAATTTGAAGCTTATCGCCAAAATCAGGGAATAGGATTTGAGCCGGAAGCCATATCGGATTTATTAGTGAAAATGGGGCCTTATGTTGGGCAATTTGTCGCCAGGCTTTTTAATGTTTCAGAGCAGCATCAGGCTCAAAGCCTAAAGATAAAAGACGAATTTGATACCGTTTTCACTTATAAGAACGAAGTCGTGGCAAAGCTGAATCCAGTCTTTAAAGATCAGGACATCAGTGACTGGGATATTGGCGCTATCCAAAACCGTTTTGAACTGCTTATTGCCGCGGGTTTTCCTGAAGCCAATGAAGATAGCGATCCTGAACATCGTGTTGCCCGTGCCGGCGCCTATATCGGACTGCTGTCTACCCATTACAAGCTGATGGCCAAAGGCAAGGAAAGCAATTACCAAGCCGCGGACCAGACCGCAGAGAATTTACGTTCCAAACTGGCCAATCATAAGCAAGCAGCTGCTGAATTTAATGAAATCATTGCGGTGAAGGAGCCTGAAGGATTTATCAACGGCCTGATGGATATTGTACAACGCTGGAGTTTTGCGGCGCTAAACGATAACAAACTGGCTTCGGAATGGCTGAGTTTCAAATTTCCTGAAAAACGTGATTTCGAACATCTGGTCGAGCACGATACGGTAGACCGCGGCGAATATACCGCCTGGATGGGCGAGCTGGAACACCGCCGCCGCCGTGACGGCTTTAAACTGACTGATCCACGCTTTAACCAACGGCAGGTTTTATCTGAAGTGGATCATTGCATCTATTGCCACGAACGCGACACCGACTCGTGCTCCAAAGGCATGCGTAATAAAAAAACCAATACCTTTAAAGTTGATCCGTTGGGTGTGACAACCACAGGCTGTCCGTTGGATGAAAAAATCTCGGAAATGCATCTGGTTAAACGCAATGGCGACAATATCGGCGCATTGGCAATTATTATTATTGACAACCCGATGTGCCCGGGCACCGGCCATCGAATCTGTAATGATTGCATGAAGGGCTGTATCTATCAAAAAACCGACCCTGTCAACATTCCGCAAATTGAGACGAATGTATTGACTGAAGTTTTATTCATGCCTTATGGATTTGAAATCTACAGTTTGCTGACACGCTGGAATCCTTTGAATGTCAAGCGTCCGACCATGCTGCCTTATAATGGCAAAAATGCGCTGGTTGTAGGTTTGGGGCCGGCGGGCTACACCATGAGTCATTATTTATTGAATGAAGGCTTCGGCGTCGCGGGAATTGATGCCTTAAAACTGGAGCCTTTACCCCTGGAATTAACCGGCGATAGTGAAAATTTACCTACTCCGATCGTTGATTTTAGCGAGCTCTATGAACAACTGGATCAGCGTATTCTGGCTGGTTTTGGCGGCGTGGCTGAATACGGCATTACCGTACGCTGGGACAAAAACTTTCTTAAAGTCATTTATCTTACATTGCTGAGGCGTGAGACGTTTCGCGCATACGGCGGCGTGCGTTTTGGCGGCACAATCACGATTGAAGACGCATGGAAAAGAGGCTTTGACCATATCTGTATCGCTTCCGGTGCAGGTAAACCCACTATTATTGACCTGAAAAATAACCTTATACGCGGTATCCGCAAAGCCTCCGATTTTCTGATGGCTCTGCAATTAACAGGCGCCGCCAAAACGTCATCTCTGGCCAATCTGCAGGTGCGCCTGCCTGCCGGAGTTATTGGCGGCGGCTTGACTGCTATTGATACGTCCACGGAACTGATGGCGTACTATCCGGTGCAGGTTGAAAAAATCCTGAACCGCTATGAAGTCCTGGTTGATATCTATGGCGAACAAACCGTTCGCAGCCGTTACGATAAAGAAGAAACTCTTATTCTTGACGAATTTCTGACTCACGGCAAAGAAATTCGCGCCGAACGCCAACGCGCCAAAGCCGCCGGTGAACAACCGAATTTTCAACCGCTGCTGGAAAAATGGGGTGGTGTTACGCTGTTTTACCGCAAAGGCATGAAAGATGCTCCCGCCTACCGGCAAAACCACGAAGAAATTGCCGAAGCGCTGGAAGAAGGTATTGCGTTAGCCGAAGGCATGAGTCCTCAGAGTGCATTGGCGGATGAATACGGACATCTTAATGCCGTGGAATTTGAAAAACTGGTTTTGGAAAGCGGCCGCTGGATAAGCTCAGGTCAGATTGTCAACGTGGCGTTACGCAGCCTGTATATTGCCGCCGGTACTTCGCCGAATACCATTTATCAAAGCGAGTATCCCGATACCTTTAAAATGGATAAGCATTTCTTTCAACGCTATGAGCCGGAATGGGTCAATGGCGAATGGGAGTTGGTGGCCATGAGCGATGAAACCGCGCCTAAACTGGGTAAACCTGCGCCGCTAACATCCTATCGCAAAGACGGCAAATTCATCAGTTTCTATGGTGACAATCATCCTGTGTATGCCGGCAACGTAGTAAAAGCCATGGCCAGTGCGAAAGATGGTTATCCTTATGTAGTCAAATTATTTGAAAAAGAACTGGCAAACCTGAGTCCTGCCCAACAGCTTGAGCGTAATGCCGCGTTAAGGAAATTATTTGCCGACTTGGACGAAGCTTTCACTGCCACTATTGTGGCAATTAACCGGCTGACCCCAACCATTATAGAAGTTGTGGTTAAAGCACCGCTGGCGGCTGAAAAATTCCGTCCCGGACAATTTTATCGCGTACAGAACTTTGAAGCCTTGGCGCCGGTTGAGGAAGGCACGGTGCTGACGGCAGAAGGCTTGGCGCTTACCGGCGCCGAAGTCGATAAGGAAAAAGGAACCATTTCATTGATCGCGCTGGAGATGGGTTCATCCTCACGCCTTTGTGCAACCTGGAAAATAGGTGATCCTCTGGTGATTATGGGCGTGACGGGAACACCGACAGAAATACCTGCCGGTCAAACGGTACTTTTGATTGGCGGCGGCCTGGGCAATGCTGTTTTGTTCTCAATCGGTAAAGCCTTAAGAGCTGCCGGTAACCGCGTGATCTATTTTGCCGGTTATAAATACCGGCAGGATGTTTTCAAGATTGAAGATATAGAGGCGGCTTCCGACATTACTATTTGGTCAGTGGATAAAATTCCCGGCGTTGAAGCTATACCGCCCACTCGGCCCCAGGATAAAACGTTTGTCGGTAATATCCTGGAATGCATGGTGGCTTATGCGGAAGGTGAATTGGGCGATCAACCTATTTCGCTGGCTGAAGTCGATCACCTGATAGTCATCGGTTCAGACCGGATGATGTCGGCAGTCAAAGACGCCCGTTTCAATGTCTTGAAACCCTATCTGACTAAGGTTCAACACGCAATCGGTTCCATCAATTCGCCTATGCAATGCATGATGAAAGGGATTTGTGCTCAATGCCTGTGCAAACACATAGATGCTGAAACCGGGAAAGAATATTTTGTCTACTCCTGCTATAACCAGGATCAGGATTTGGACCGGGTCGACTTCAAACATCTGAATGCCCGTCTCCGGCAAAATACGGTGCAGGAAAAACTTTCAAACCTGTGGCTGGATTATTTGCTGGAAAAACAACGGACAAAAAATACTATACCTAAAGCAACACTGGAGCGGCAGGTTTAGTAACTATGCTGCCACTATATCCGGGATGGAAATCCGTTCCGGGTATATTATCTTTCTTATACCCGGATTTATGGAACAAGAAACATATTCCGAATGCCGGGTAATCCTGAAGTCGCGACAACAGGACAACGCTTAAAATTCCAGTGAGGAGAAAAACAATTTATTCAATGTAAAGGCCCCGGTTTACCTATATGATATCCCTGCGCATAGTTAATCCCAAACTCGGTTCCAAATTCCTTAAGAATAACCAGGATCGCTTCATTCTCGACAAAGTCTGCTACTGTTTTTTTTCCAAATGCTTGAGCAGCTCCGGTTAATGCCTTAACAAAAATTTTATCGTCGTCACTTTTATCGATATTCCTGATAAGTGAACAATCGATTTTTACATAATCGGCAGGAAAATGTTTTAAACAATAAAATGAAGAAAACCCCATTCCAAAACCATCCAATGCAAACAGGCAACCCAGATCCCTTATTTGATTAATTAATATCTCAGCCGCTGAAAAATTGGCTACAGTCGACGCTTCGGTAATTTCAATAATAATTTTCCCGGGCATAACTTCGGGAATATTCAATAATCGGGAGATATATTCAAAAATTGTCGCGTCATTAAAAGAGCAGCCGGATAAATTTACCGCCAGTTTATAATCCTTGCCCTGACGATTTAACTCAATGTGTTTTTGTACCACTTTTTTCAGCATTAACCTGTCAACCTTACCTATTAAACCGAGTTCTTCAGCGTGACCAATAAAATCCGCAGGCATAAGCTGAACATCGTCCTGCTGTAGACGGATCAGGCATTCAAAGTGATCAATGACATTAGTCTTGATATTAAGAATAGGCTGGTAGAGCAATATAAACTTGTCCTTGAGAATGGCGTCTTCAATTATTTCCTGCCAATACAGCATCAGGTTTAACTTGACCTGGTAATCGTAGTCAGGAGAAAAGATATGATACTGTTCCCTGCCGGATTCCTTGGCCTGATGCACGGCGAGATCGGCATTTGCCAATAGCTCATTAATTGTCAGGCCATGTACAGGAAACATGGCAATACCTATGCTGGCACTGACTTGGTATGTTTTACCTCGAAAGCTGAAACTATGGGCCATAAGTTCGGCATTGATTTTTCTGGCGATGCAGTCGACACCCGGCACTTCCGAATGATGAATAATCAGCGCGAATTCATCTCCTCCTACCCTGCACAGTAAATCAGTTGAGCGTATTGTTTGCCTAAGCACATCAGCGACTTGCACAAGCAAATTATCCCCGATTTCATAATCGCTATCATCACTGATAACCTTGAACCGGTCCAGATCCAGGTAGAACAAGGCAACCTGATAACCATGCCGCTTGGCTCGAGCCAGTTCAAGGGCGAATTCCTCCTGAAATTTCCTGCGATTACCTAATCCGGTCAAATAGTCATAGGCGGACAGCCTGAAGATTTTCTCTTCGGCAATTTTGCTCACACTCATATCCACGCCTAGTGTCAGGATAACCGTCTCTTCCCTGAGACTATTGGATTTTAATACCGAATGCAGCCAGGAGGTATCACGTTGGTTGCCGGATTCAGTCACTAAAAGGCCATCAACCTGAAATCGTTCAGTACGTTCTCCAATTCTTAACTGATTTAATTTCCTGAGATGTTCGCGGTCCGATTCCGGGAGAAAAACATCAAATACCTTGCCGATTATTGACCGGCTGTCGGCCTCAAAACTGTCAACTCCGGCCTGGTTAATGGTCAGGATCATCCCATTTAATTTTTGCGTAATGATGATAATGGGGGCGACTTCAACTAATTGCCGAATAAAATCCCTTTCAATGGCAAGATCCTGACTTTTCTCCATCAACATGAAGGTATTGTTGCGCACTTCCCGTACCAGATGTTCCAGCTGGTCTGTCAAGGTCAAGGCCGTATGATTTAACTTATCCAGCTCATCGTAGCCCACCGTAAAATTTTTCTTGATTGATATTTCTTTTCTAAATCTATCATATTGATTCTGTGATAATAAAGGCAATGCTTGTGAGAGCATTGCCACACGGCCTAAAGACAAATGCAGCACGAGTATCAGTAATATTAACGAACCCGATAGGCTGATAATTCCATATAACCATACGTGTTTGAGGTTTTTATCAAGATCCTCGACATCTGAAGTAATATCATCCACCAACAGGAAAAACGGCGAACTGAAGGTCGTATTCTGCTGAACAGGGAGCACTCTGACTTCAAAAACAGAACCAGCCATTTTTACCGTTTTACTGTGAGCCCAAAGTTCAGCTATTGTGTAATTACGGGAGATATATTCAAAGACCGGCACATTTTTATCAGGTAATGTCATTCCCCACAGCTTGTAACCCCACTGTTGTTTTTCAGCTGTATCACTATCGCCAACAGTGGCATCTGCAACTAAAACACCAATATCTGAGCTTGTTGCACGCTTGTATTTAATAATAACATCGGCAAATGAACGTATCACGCTGAAAGCGCCGGTTGCTTCCGACTTGCCGATTACCGGGATAATGGTTTGCTGATAACAGTTATCGGAACAAAATATCTGATGTTCAGGTGTTTCATTTAGCAATACCTGCTTAACCTTTGATGCCGAAGTTAAGAGTTGGCTGCCCCAGGACTTAAGCATGACAGCCTGATGATTAAAAAAAGTAACATTCTCCATGCCCCAGCTTAATTGCCACTGCGACCAATTTTCATCAAGCGCGGGTATATGATGCTGCGGATTTTCTTCGTAGGACGAAAACTCTTTAACCATGGCCAGCAATTCTGCAAATTGCTCCAGAACCAAAAAGGAATCTTCGGTTAATGCCTTGGCAACGTTGATATGGCTGTCCTGAATATTTTTTCGATCAATCGTAAATTCATCGATAGCCTTCAAATATGAAACATAGGAAAAAACACTATGTAATACAAGAAATACTCCGCCAGACAGGATTGCTAATTTCCATCTCAGACTAAAAAAAAATCGGTTATTTCCCATTCTTTTGGCTAAAACTTAAAAGACAACTGCAATCCATACAAATCCCAGTCCTGAGTGGTCGGTCGTGTATCCGGATTATTGTCGGCCTGAGACAGCCAAGCCGTACCGTGAACCCGATGGTAGTCCGCTCTTACCATCCAGGATGGACTTATATCCCAACGCACACCGAATACCCAGTCGTTCGCAAAACTGGAATGCCGCTGATAGCCCAGTGCAGCAGCGCCATCTCCGCGTTTGTCACTCTTATCAACATAAATGACATCATAACGGACGGTTGCCTGAAATTGCGGCAAAAACTGATAGCTTCCCTGAACATACCAGCTCTCCGTTATGAATTTACCCCCCGGCGCAAAAGCGCCGAAGGTATTCCATCGATAATTATACTCGCCGGTCAGGGTGAATTTTTCTCCGTTATACTGCGCGGAAAACAATAACGGCTGTATACGGGTCGTGCTGGGCAATATTGCTTCACCTGCTGCAGGGCGATAGTCAAGCTCAAGATCCATATAACTTACTGCAAAAATATATTCGCCCCCATTAATTTCATACATAAGTTGCGTAGCAATTGCAGGCTCCCCTTCAAGTTCACCTTTAGCATCTCCTCTACCGAGTATGATGGATTGGATTTCCCGATGATCCTTTAATGGCATGCCAACATTAAATTTAAAGGAAAAATCACCATAACGTGTATCCTGTTCTGCATAAAAGGAGCCGCCATCTGCGGAAAGCAATAACGAGCGTGAACGATCAAAATAGATCCCCTGGGGCAACAGTATGGTCGGATGAGTAAAAGAAACATCGCGGGTTTCATTATATAAACCGAACGGAATTTTAATCCGCCCGCCCCGAATGCCTATCCGGCCGCTTTTATAGTTGAATAATGTTAAATCCGCCAAACCGAAATCAAGCCTGACGCTACCCGGATCAATATCTCCGGCACGGCGATATAACCCTTGCGCGGCAAATCTTAATCTGTCAAACGGTTGATAAGCTGCATTCAAACCGATTTCTGTCAATCCAGGGCTTATGCCATCATCGCTTTGCCCAAATACATTATTATCTGATGAGTGGAAAAAACCCTGGCTTAAAAAGCCGTGAAACTGAATTTCTTCCGGCAATAAATCCGCTTTTCCCGCATTGGACAAGGAAAACAAGACAAAAAACACGATCCTGTTATTGATATTTAAATAAGCGTATTTTTTCATTATCCGGTCTGCTATTTAAATACCCAATCGAATTAGGCGTATTGGCTATTTCATTAATCATTTCCTGCTCTGAATCAAGCTGAACGGGTACTGCTCCTGTCCCTGAATAGGTCATTCTGTCCCAAGCCCTCCGTAGTTGGTGAGGAAACATATTCAGGTTATTTTTTACAAAATCTTTATGGAGAGGGTTGGTGTCAGATAAACAAAATACTTTTATTTGCTCGCCATTAGGCCAAAATCTCTGCCGCATAGTAAAAACTGCCCGAGCATCCATCAATGAATACCGCTCAGTAGGCACAGTTTGGTTGACTATGATCTCAGCAGCACGCAGTACTGGAGAATACGTTGCAAAAGCAATAATCATGCATATAAAGCTAATTACCAGTTTGCCATATTCAAACTGCTGACATATCAATATTCTCAGCACTGCTATTATCTAACGCCGTCTGTCATTATTATAGGCTAGCTTATGAATAATAATCAGCATAAGCTTTCCTGATTACGTATAACTTTCAGTCGAAGCAGCCAACCCTTCAGCTCCCGTCATACCGGCATGGACTGCCGGACCAATCCGCCAGGAGCGGATTGGCATTTACCCCATTGGGGTGCGGGGCAGGAAAGCCCCGCATGCATCCAGAGCACAAGGATGTGACTTTCGCCTAAAATAATCGCTGAGTTTACATCCGTGTAGCCTGGACCCCGGCAGTGCATGCCAGGGTGACGTCGTTTCAGAACTCGCAGAATAGTCATTGTTTCAATTTTGGCTGAAGCTGGTAAGTAATCAGGTAAGCTTTTATTATTTATCTTCTCCGAATTTTATCCAACGCAAGCGGTTGGCATTAGTAACCACGGTTAAGGACGACATAGCCATTGCTGCGCCCGCAATCATCGGGTTTAATAAAACACCAAAAACCGGATACAGCAAACCGGCCGCAACAGGAATACTTATCGTATTGTAGAAAAAGGCGCCGATCAGGTTTTGTTTTATATTTATTACTGTTGCTTTGGACAATTCGATAACTTCCGGCACCTTCAATAATGAGCCTTGCAGAATAACCACATCAGCACTTTCAATCGCAACATCAGTACCGGTACCGATAGCGATGCCCACATCAGCCTGGGCTAAGGCGGGCGCATCATTGATCCCATCGCCAACCATACCTACACAATAACCCTGTTGTTGCAATTCCTTAACAACCGCCGCTTTTTGCTGAGGCTGCACCTGCGCTCTTACTTCAGAAATGCCTGCTTGCCGGGCAACGGCATGAGCAGCTATTTCATTATCGCCGGTCATCATTATTAAACGAATATCCAGATTTTTCAGTTGTTGTACTGCGCTTGCCGAATCCTTTTTAATAGGATCGGAAACGGTAATAATACCAATCACCTTATTATCGACTGCAAGCAACATAGGTGTTTGACCTGACGCTGAAAGTTTTTCCAGCTTATTGTTATATCGGGTAAATTTGACATTTTCCTGATCCATTAACGCCTTATTGCCAAAAAGCACCCGCTTTTCATCGATTACCGCCATTACACCGCGACCGGCAACGGCTTCAAACCGGCTAACCGATTCAAGATTAAGTTGTTTATGTTTTGCAGCTGACATTATGCTCGCTGCTAACGGATGTTCCGAACCCGACTCAATGCTCGCGGCCAATTGTAATATGGCTTCTTGAGTATACTCTCCTAGGGCATCAATAGTCATAACAGTCGGTTTGCCTTCGGTTATCGTACCTGTTTTATCAAAAATCAGGCAGTTAACTTTACCGGCAGCCTGTAATGCATTGCCGTTGCGGATCAAAATGCCCGACTGCGCGGCTCTGCCTACAGCCACCATTACAGAAATAGGCGTGGCTAAACCTAATGCGCAGGGACAGGCAATAACCAGGACAGTCATTGAAGTAACAAAGGCGAAGCCTAAAGAAGGATCGGGGCCCCATACATACCAAATCAGGAAAGTCAGTATCGCTACCACCACCACAGAGGGAACAAAAACACTGGAAATTTTATCCGCCAAACGCGAGATTTCGGGTTTGCTGTTTTGAGCCTGACGAACGCTTTTAATAATTTGGGCTAATGCCGTATCGTGGCCAATGCGGGTTGCTTGAAACAGGAAGCTGCCAGTCTGATTCATTGTACCGGCAACAACTTCAGAACCCGCAGTTTTTTCAACCGGTACCGGTTCGCCTGTTAACATGGATTCATCAATCGTAGAATGTCCTTCCAGCAGCACGCCATCAACAGGAATTTTTTCACCCGGCCTGACCCTCAACGTTTCCCCTAATCCTACCTGCTCGATCGGAATATCCATTTCTTCTCCATTTTTGATTATCCGGGCGGTACGCGGCTGCAAACCGATTAATTTGCGAATTGCGCCCGATGTTTTGCCCCTGGCGCGCGTTTCCAGAGCAGTCCCCAGATTAATAAAAGCCAGAATTATCACGGCGGCTTCAAAATAGGCGTATTTTGCCAGGGAAGGCAAGGTATCGTAATAGCCAATAATTATACAGGAATACAACCATGCCGAACCCGTGCCCAAGGCGATCAATGTATCCATATTGGCTTGGGCATGAGATAACGCCTTGATTGCCCCACTATAAAAATGCCAGCCTGAATAAACCAGAATACCTAAGGTAATGAGCGCCATTTCCGGCCAGAACCATTGCCCTGCTGCTGAACCCATTTCCGGAAGCCAGCCCATGTGTTCGCCCAGCATAAGCGAAGCGCCAAACACTCCTGCTACCAATGCCTTTTTTCTCAGGCTTCGGTAGCGCTGCAATTCCAGTTCTTCCTGTTCATCAGGATCCTCAAATCCTTCCATCACGGCCGCATCATAACCGGCTTCTTTAACAGCTTGTGTTAATAACTCAGGATCAGCATGGCCTTTAACCATCGCAGAATGATCCGCAAAATTGACCCTCACTTCTTCAACGCCCTGAACCGACGCTAAAGCGTTCTCAACAGCACTGACACAGCCTGCGCAACTCATTCCTAAAATGGATAAGCGCAATTCGTCCGTTGTAGTATCAGAAGTTTCTTCTGTACTCATAAAATACCTTTTTTGATTAAAATGACTGGTGAGTTAAGCGATCGAACGTTACTCAACTTTATAGCCGGCTTTAGTGATAGCCTCTTTAATAGCACTCAGATTAGTCTCATCAGCATCATATTCGATGCGGACTTCTTTATCCTGACTGGAAGCCTTAACCGACTTGATACCCTCAATGGCTGTCAATTGAGCCGTTACATTTGACTCACAACCACCGCATTTCATACCGCTTACAGTTAACAATAAAAATTCAGTCATATTTGCATTCCTCACGCCAGTATTTTTACTTATATCATACTCGCCTGATAGTCAATAATCATGCTATAAAAATCTCTTACTTACTTTGTCCTAAACTTAATAAAAGCCTTAGTTGTTTATTTCATTTCTTTCTTGAATTCCGGCAAATATCCACCAAGATATAGATATTTCGGTAAGTAAATGAAGTTATAAATTCTTTTTTCACAGGCTAATTCCCAATTGATTTACCATCAAATAATTGTTTTACATGTTAAAACTAATTTAATCGAATTTAAAACCTTAAGTAAACGCAATGGCAGAATTTATTATCGGGAGACAACAAATATTCGACCAGAAGCTGAATATTTACGCTTATGAACTCCTTTTTCGAGGCCAGGATTTTGATTTAACTCATAAAGACGGCGCAACGCAAGCCACAAATCAGGTCATTACGGATTGTATTCTGGAGCTTGGACTTAATAATATTGTAGGCCCTCATAAAGCATTTATTAATTTTACGACCCAAAATCTCTTGGAAAATACGGCATTACGGCTTCCTAAAGACCGTATCGTTATTGAAGTTCTAGAAAATATTGAGATTGACTCACGGATTATCACTAACTTAAAAGAACTGTCCCAACTGGGTTATACCATTGCACTGGATGACTTTGTTTTTTCTGAGGAGTGGGAAGCTCTTATAGAGTTTGCCAATATCATAAAACTGGATATTCTGGAAATGGGCGAGACTAAAACTCGCGAACTGGTAAAGCTGCTCAAGCCCTATAACGTAAAATTGCTTGCCGAAAAAGTAGAAACCCTTGATGAGTTTCATTATCTTCGGGAATTGGGTTGCGATTATTTTCAGCGTTACTTTTTCAACAAGCCCAATATTGTTGCCGGCAGACGTATTGGCATCAATCAGTCCGCGGCCATTAGATTATTAACGATTGTTAATAATCCGGATGTGGAGCTTTTAGAGGTGTCTAAAATAATATCCCAGGATGTGGGGCTTAGTTATAAGCTGTTGCATTACATAAATTCCGCCTTTTTCGCTTTGCCCAATAATATTGATTCAATTAAACATGCTATTTCATATCTGGGCCTTAAGGAAATAAGGCGTTGGACGAATATACTGGCCTTGGCTTCGTTATCAAATAAATCGGAAGCCGTCCTGCAAAATGCGTTGATCCAATGCGTTGATCCGTGGAAAAATGTGTGAGCACTTGGCTAATCTTATCGGTGATCAGCCGGACCATTTTTTTCTAATCGGCATTTTATCCAGTCTCGATAGTATTCTGGACATTTCCCTGGAAGATGCTCTTAAACAGCTGCCTTTAGCTCCGGATATTGCATCAGCCATATTAAATAAAGAAGGACTGGCTGGTGAGGCGCTTAAATGCGTCATTAATTATGAGCATTGGGAAATTCAGGCAATGACTTTTAAGGATCTGGATCAAAAGAGCATTGGTGAAGCCTATGTAAAAAGTATTAATTGGGCTAAGGACATTCTGGGCAATCTGAATTAACCAGGCTGCTCTAATAAATTATCTGTAAACAGAAACTTATGCAATTAAACACGATTACCAACCAAACCATAGCGCTTGCCGGTATAGCACAGGCAGCCGCATTGGTTCAACAACTGGCAACCACAGGCGTTGCGGAGTCTACAGCGATGGAGGCCAGTATTGCCAGTGTTTTGAAAATCGATTCCGACAGTGTTACCGATATTTATGGGGGATTAACCGGAGTAAAACTGGGTCTTGAACAACTTAACATTCAAATGACAGGTTATAAAATTGCCAATCCTGAACAGGCCCGTTACTCCGCTTCCCTGATTTTTCTGGAAAAACAGCTATCCAGCCGGCCGGAAATGATCAAATCAATACAAATAGGCATTGCCAAAGCCCAAGCCCAAAGTGAACATTTTGGCCTGCTGCATGAAAATGTACTGGCTAATCTTGGCGAAATTTATCACAGCACCATCAGTACGCTGCAACCGAGAATTATGGTCAATGGTGAACAGGAATATTTATCCAGACCCGAAATTGCCAATAAAATACGCTCCTTACTGCTTGCAGGGATACGTTCGGCCATATTATGGAAACAATGCGGAGGCACTCGCTGGAAATTTCTATTTTGTCGAAAGAAAATTCAAATTGAAATACAAAACTTGCTGAAGCAAATATAGGCGCTAACCCGCTAACTCCTAATATCTTCTCTCTATAACGAAGCCAAGAGCATTGGCGGGAAAATCCCTCTTGAAGGGATCGGCAAGGGCACGTCACGCCTTTGGGACTGACGTCTTGATCCCGCCCTTAAAAAGAGCCATGTGTTTAAGGCGTGGATTGATGAGTGTCCGTGTCCATACCGGCAATAACGCCCCTCAACACGTCCATATTCTCGGCTCGTTGCTACTGCCCTTTTGTCGGAGCACAACCGCTAGGCCCCTATCACCTGTTTGAGGAGAAGTGCGTCAACGCCAAGCTAGGGAGCAGGACCCCAGGGGTCAGTGATGACGGCGGAAGAACACGGTAGCTGTAGGTTGCAAGCGCACCTGACTTAGTGTGACAGGCCGTTGTGGCGTCAGGGCATCGGCAAACCAACCCGGCCTGCCGCCCAGAAAAGCCAGACGATAGCCCATACCCCCTGGCCGGGCCTCTGATGGGCCCGGCTTAGAACGCGTTTGCGCCTTCTTTGATGACCTTAACGCGTTTGCGCCGCAGTTGACCCCGCGTTAGAGTAGGTACCGTAATTTGAGTGAAGCCCGGAAAGAATACTGGCAAGGCGCCCTCTTAAAACCGCCGGATTTGATGACGTGTTATCGACAGCGACTGACTGCCCTCGGTCGCATCGGGGAACCAGAAAATATTGCCCGTATTGTTTTGTTTTTGGCTAGCGGAAGCATCTTGGATTCTCGCTCAAAACTAAGGGGTTAGCGTTGGCTTCGCCTAACCATAAACGCCTCAGAAACCGTTTGAAAGCAGCAAGAAAATATGGATTTTGGCGTATTTCAAAAACATCTACACTGTTTTCTGCTGTTTCACATATGTCTCAACAATTGCCCGTATCATCGGGCCAAAACGATCTTGCAACTCTTCGCAACGTGTTGAGTTGATAAGCTCGACGCCCTTGCGCTCGCTGCGGATTAAGCCTGCTTCACGCAAGATACGAAAGTGCATGGATAATGTCGATTTAGGCAATATCCGCTTTTGAATATTTAAAAAGGTTGAACAGTTTTTTGCGCATTCTGCGGTGGCTAAATTGGCGAATATTTCTATGCGTACGGGATCAGAAAAAGCATGCAAGATGCCCTCGACTGTAATTTCTTCTACTTGCGGATGATGTGGTGTTCTCATAATAAATAGAATAGCACAGCTTGACATTGTAGTTCATTAGTTCCATAATTCCGTACTAGTGAACTAAATTGATTACATAACCTAAATCTAGAGGAAATAGATATGAGCAGGCTTTCTGGAAAAATCGCCGTTATCACCGGTGGGAACAGTGGGATAGGATTGGCAACGGCTAAATTATTTGCAAATGAAGGCGCTACCGTCATAATTACCGGCCGCAGACAAGCGGAGCTCGATGTCGCCGTTTCTCCAATCGGCGGTGATACTATAGGTATTCAAGGCGACGTATCAATGTTGACTGACCTTGATAAACTTTATGCCGAGGTTAAAGACAAATTTGGGCATATTGATATTTTATTTGCCAATGCAGGCATAGCCGAACCCGCCCTTATTGGCTCAGTGACTGAAGAGCATTTTGACAAACACTTCGGTATCAACGTCAAAGGTTTACTGTTTACCGTTCAGATGGCGTTGCCGTTAATTGTAGAAGGCGGCTCTATCATTCTAAACTCTCCTATCGTGAACACTAAGGGCATGAGGGCTTTTGGTGTCTATGCAGCAACCAAGGCAGCCGTACGTTCTTTTGCCCGTACCTGGACGACGGACTTGAAAGAACGCAAGATCCGCGCCAATGTGGTTAGCCCTGGCCCAATTGAAACCCCGATCTTTAGCAAAATGGGCTTATCAAAAGAGCAGGTACAGGAATTCAGCGCAACTGTAATAGAGCAAAATCCTTCCGGCCGTTTTGGTCGCCCGGAAGAAATTGCTCAAGCCGTTCTTTTTCTTGCTTCTTCTGATAGCAGCTATGTCTATGACATTGATTTATATGTGGATGGAGGCATGGTTGCTGTCTAGAGGAGTCGGCATTAAGTACTTTTGAAGTGATTTTTTGCGCGAGCAACTTTAGGCAGGACACTTTTAAAAAGTTATTTGCAGTTATCAAAATAAACACAAATCAATAAACATTGGAGAAAAATAATGTCACTTAATATGTACCAAACCTCTATTCCTGTTTTTATCCGCATGTTGGGAAATTTATCGTCGATACTTGACAAAGCGATGGCTCATGCCGAGGAAAAGAAAATCGATCCCTCAGTTTTTATAAACTATCGGCTGGCGCCCGATATGTATCCGTTAAGTAAACAAGTGCAAATTGCCACTGATATGGTTAAAGGTTGTGCGGCCCGGCTTGCTGGAATTGACGTTCCCAGCTATGAAGACAACGAAACCACTTTTGCAGACTTGCAGGCGCGTATCGCCAAGACCATCGCTTTTTTACAAAGCATAACCCAAGGGCAAATAAACGGCAGTGAGGAGAGGACGATCACGTTAAAAATTCGCGACAATGAGATCAGTTTTATTGGACAGTCTTACCTGCTCAATTTTGTGCTGCCCAATTTCTATTTTCATATCACCACAGCTTACGCCATCCTGCGGCATAAGGGGGTAGGTATTGGAAAAATGGATTTTTTAGGTGACATTATTAATTGAGTAAGCGTCCCACACATTTAAGTTACACTTTGAAAAGAATAAAGATACTAGGAATTCAAGCATTTACACCGTAACTATCTTAAGTATGTGACAAAGCGGAGTGTTTTGCCTTTTGCAACAGGTCGTGACGGCCGTCGCCATTTATCTTGATCGGGTTGCTGGATGGCTAGCAGGTAGGCCGTTGGCAACTACACCAATCTCGCACTTTGCGGCACTGGCCGTCTAAACCCATTCGCCAACAGTATCCGGTCGTTTATGAAACGGGTAAAACTATATTAATTGGCTATGCAAGGGTTTCAAAATCGGATGGCTTTCAAGTTCTTGAGCCTCAAATCGACGCACTAATAGAGTAGGGCGTCACGCCCGGTCATATTTATAGCGATTATGCATTCGATGGGTCTTCTCATAAAGTTGACCCTCATTTTCATTGATATTCAAATTATTTTACTGCTCTTTTAGAAAATAATTACTGTAATGTGATATGTTATAACATATCATCTATTTAAAGTGACGCTTAATACAAACTTATACTTAATGACTTTAGGACACAAGTGGTAAAGCGGCCGCTTTTAAAGATCGGCTATAGGGTTACTTTTTTATCAATGATTTGAGTATATTATGCATAAAAAGCTCGCTATTATTCTCTTACCGATCTGCACAATAAGTTCTATAGCATATGCGGAGGATAATAATATCCCGAAATTGGAAGAGATAGTTGTCACTAGTCCGGACATCAATGAACCTCCTTCAAAATCGACTCGTCCAATGACCGTATTGACTGAGGATGAGCTGCAAATGAAAACCGGCCACAGCATCGGCGAAACCTTGAAAAACGAACTGGGCATCACTAGCCAATCATTCGGTCCCGGCGTCGGAAGTCCGGTTATCCGCGGCCAAGCCGGACCCCGAGTGCGGGTGCTGAACAACGGCATCGGCAGCAACGATGCATCGGCAATCAGCCCGGATCACGCCACTAGCGTCGAACCACTGCTGGCGGATCGGATCGAAGTGTTGCGCGGCCCGGCTACTCTGCTCTACGGCAGCGGCGCGATAGGCGGCGTAGTCAATATCATCGACAACCGGATTCCTGGCCAGATACCCGATAAGTTATTGGGGGGAGCACTGGCACAACGCTTCGATTCAACTTCTGATGAAACCAGCACGGCGATGAAAGCCGAAGGTGGACAAGGGAGTATCGCCTATCATATCGACGGCTTTTACCGGCACCGCAACAATCTCGATATCGGCGGCACAGGCATTGATACTAATGCTGTGGCGATAACCGATCCATCGCTATCGGTAGTCGACAATCCCCACGGCTTTCTTAACAACACCGATGCCCATGCCATTAGCGGTTCGGCGGGAGCTTCCTGGATCGGCGCGCCTGGATTTGCCGGGGTATCCATCAATCGCCTGGAAAACAATTATGGTATTGCGCCCGATGGCGGCGGTACTGAAACGACACGCATTGATTTAAAGCAAAGCAAATATGACTTCAAAAGCGAATTGAACAAGCCGTTCCGCTTTGCAAAAAGTCTGCGGACCCGGCTGGGCTATACCGATTACCAACACACCGAAATCACAAACGGCGCACCCGGCGCATTTTTCACCAATCAATCCTTCGAAGGCCGCCTGGAACTGACTCATCAGGATTTGGGAGCAGTACACGGCATGGCCGGTTTTCAGGCGATTTCCAGCGACTTCAACGCCATCGATAAATCTACAAGTACGGCCATTGTCCCGCATTCGCTGATCAACAGCTATGGCGTGTTTGCGGTGGAAGCATTTGATATCGGCACCGTATCCTACCAATTGGGCATACGAATCGAACAAAGCAATATAAAGCCGGACGGCGTGAAGGATCTCAGTTACACGCCAGTCAGCGCCTCAGCTTCGGCACAGTGGAAATTGGACAAACGTAACAGCCTGAATCTGGCGGTTACCCGCTCGTCGCGAGCCCCGCAGGTGCAGGAACTGCTGGCTAACGGCTTTCACGATGCTACCCGCAGTTTTGAACGCGGCAGCATGGATTTGAAAGAAGAAAGCTCTTATAACCTGGATCTGGGTTATCGCTTCAAATCCGGCTTGCTGCGCGCCGAGCTCGACTTGTTTCACAATTGGGCAGGTAATTATATCTATCAGCAACGTAGCGGTGAATTCGTGGACGAAGAAGGCAATCCCTGCATCGCTGACTGCGTGCCGCTGCTAATCAGTAGTCAACGCGATGCGATATTCAAAGGCTACGAAGCCAAACTGATTTTTCCCATGATGGAAAACCATTACGGATTGCTGGATTTAACTCTATTCAGCGATTATACCCGTGGCGAATTTAAAGGTGGCGCAGACGTGCCCCGCATGCCGCCATTGCGTTACGGCCTGCAATTGGATTATGCCAAGGACGATTTCTCCGGTTATCTGCGCTTTACCCGCGCCTATTCACAACCGCATGCCGGCGACTTTGAAACATCTACCGCCGGCTACTATCTGCTGAATGCCGGCATTCAATACCAGTTCGAGGCCTATCAGGACGCCAAGCTGATGTTGTTCGCCAAAGGCAATAATCTGCTCGACCAAAATATTCGCAACTCAACCTCTTATTTACGCAATTTTGCACCGGAAGCAGGACGCGGGGCAGAAATAGGTATTCGAATCAGTTACTAAAGCCTGATAAGAAAACTCTTCAAAATAGTTAAAGTATTTTATAGGTCAAGTATTTGCATAAGTTGGAAACATATAATTGAGATATAAAATCAGGTTTGCTTTAATTTATTCATATTTTTAATTTCACCTGCACGAGGCTGATTATGGATAATGAATTAGGGGATATGGCCGAAAGGTTGGGTCAATACCTAAAAGTAAACGGAAAAAAAATAGCCACTGCCGAATCCTGTACCGGAGGAGGAATTGCTCAAATTATTACTGAAGTTCCCGGCAGTTCAGCCTGGTTTGACCGAGGGTTTGTAACGTATAGCAATGCAGCAAAAGTGCAAATGCTAGGCGTCAGACAGGAGACGCTGGAAAAATACGGCGCAGTTAGTGCCGAGACTGCAAAAGAGATGGTAGCCGGGGCATTAGCCCATAGTGAAGCGGATATTGCAATTGCCGTAACAGGAATCGCAGGTCCTGATGGTGGAACCCCGCAGAAACCCGTGGGAACGGTATTCATAGCATGGGCATGGAAAAATGGGCATGATAAAGTTGAAAAAATGCAATTTTCCGGAAACCGACATCGAATAAGAGAGCAAACGATCAAAATTGCTATTGATCCGGAAAACATGTGAGGGAAATCATTGATGTTTTTCAAGATGCTATCTTGCATTGGTTCTACTCAAACTTACCGGCTGAGTTGTAGTTAGCTTTAGTTGCGGGCATCGATTTAATTATCATCCACGAAGTATTAAAACATTCCGTTTGATTGGATGCTGTCCGATTATCGGATAGGTTGATATGAACCAAATTTTTCGGGGTTATTCAACCCCTATGTAAAGATGCTGCCGGTTCACTTTTTCCACATTCAATAGTAGCCATTGATTTAATTAACGTAATTTTCAAACTTTCTGTTATGGCATAGTAACTGCTTGATTGTAAGTTGAAAGACGACCCGCTGCACTTTTAATTATCGATGCGCGGGAGGGGGAATGAATAAAAATAACCTTTTAAAACTAAGCAATGGAAAAATAATGAATAAATATCACTATCATAACAAAATGGCCCTTTATCTTTTATTAGCATCAGGGGCTACTTTTCTTGGCAGTAACAGTTTTGCTAAAACCGAAACATTAAAAATACAGCCGGCAACCACAATTGACAGGGTATCGGCCGCGACAAAGCATAAAATTCTTGAAGAAAAAGGTCAGTCAATTGAGCGTGAAGCGGCTGAAGTTGAAGCAGAAACTCACAAGGCCATCGTGGCTTTGGACACTAAAGACCCAAAGGACGCCGCCACTATTTTACAGACGGTTTCAACTAAGCTGGATAACCTGTTAGCGAAAAACCCAGGGTTAAACCTGGTTCCCGCCCGGATTGAAGCCGATGTCTATGATTTCGACGGCACTAACAAGCAGGTCGCTCATGCCATCGACAAAGCGGATGATATGCTCAAGCATGGCAAACTTCAAAGCGCCAGAGCTATTGTGTCTGAGATGGCCAGCGAAATTCGGGTCACCACGACCAGCATCCCTTTAGGCACCTATCCTGCTGCGATCAAACAGATCATTCCGCTCATTGAGTCCGGGAAAATCAACCAGGCCGCCGTGGATTTAAACGGCGTACTGGATACCCTGGTGGTTACTACCGACATCATGCCGTTACCCGTGCTGCGCGCTGAAGAATTATTGACGGCAGCAGCCAAGCTGGAACATACGGATGACTTATCCCAAGAAAAGAGCCGGGCAGAGATTCAAACATTTACCGATGCAGCCAAGGATCAATTAGAACTGGCTCAACTGCTGGGTTACGGAAAAAAGGATGACTACAAACTGCTTTATCAGGAAATTGATGCTCTACATCAGGCGCTTTTTTCTGAAAAATCAGCCGCCGCCTGGCAAAAAGTGAAGGATGAATTGGCCCAGTTTAAGGACCGTTTAAAAGCGTTAGAGGAAGCGGCAGAAAGAATTGGTCATCCCGCTAAATAATCGGCAGAGACAACGGCGGGGAGGCCCCCTCACGCTGATTTTCCATCCTCTGGATGAAAGCGGTTTTCATCAACGATAACTCTTAAATAACAGACTATTAATAGCCGAGGTAACAGCTATGTATAAACAACTGATGAGTATCCTATTGATTCTCAGCGTCCCATTGACAACTTATGCGTTTCAGCCGCAACAAGGCAGTTCCGGGCTGCCTGATAAAACCCTAAGAATTGAGCATCTCACTAAAGCGCTTGGTCTGAACAAAAAGGAAAAAACCAAAGTAGAAGCCATTATTAATGACGAAAAAATGAAAATAGGCGCATTGCATGAGGAAAGTCGAACCCGTCTGCAAGGTCTTCTTACTGAAGAACAAATGGCTGAGTTTGATGCACTGGCGCAACAACGACATCACCCATAATCCGGTAGAGGATTTGATGCAAAACAAGGCTGAAGAGTCCAACGTATACAAAGAAGTGACCAGTAAACAGCAAGAATCGGCCTAACAGCAAACTCAACCCTAACTTTTTTTAGCGGCGCAGCTCAGATGAAATCACTTCTTATTGCAATGTGTCTAACGATGATGTTAGCCGGCGGCGTAGCGGAACCGGCGGTGATTAGTCCTGTGCCGGTGGGGGTAACCTATATCGCGCCTACTTATGCGAGGCCAGGCCCCGGGTATGTATGGCAGCATCACCCGCAATACGGCTGGGGCTGGCATCATCCCAACTTAGGGTGGCACCGGGGATGGCGTTAAGTACAACAAAGGTTACGAAGGAAGAAGACGGCTGGTTTAAAAAACTGTATAAACTAGCCAATCTAAGGTTTCGGCATTCTGGTGCCGAATAAATTTGAAGAGTCCCGGCAGGCGGGATGGAGGCTACAATGAAAAAGATTTCAGCGGCCTGTGTGATTATTGTCCTGGCTGTTCTAATGTCCACTACTTCGGTATGGGCGAGAGGCGGCGGGCATGGCGGCGGCGGTGGACACTTCGGGGGAGGGCACTTCGGAGGCGGACATCTTGGCGGTGGTTTCCACGGCGGTAGAGTTTACTATGGAAGCATCGGGTTGGGGATTTATGGCCTTGGCTATGGTCCAGGCTATTATGGCGGCTATTATCCCTATTATGGCGGGTATGGCTATCCTCCCGCCGTAGTCACAGTACCGGCAACGCCTCCGGCTTAAGGAGTCTGGCTATGGCACGTATTTCTAAAGTATTTTTGATTACGGTGGTATTGGCTTTAACCGGTTGCGCCAGCTTGCCCAACAGTCCCGATGTCATGGTTCTGCCCGGCGCAGGTTCGTCCTTTGAGCATTTTCGTAACGACGATACTCTTTGTGAGCAATACGCTTATTCCCAGGTTGGCGGCACAACGGCTAATGACGCTGCCGCCTCCAGCGAGGAATTGCAACAGCACTACGATGTGGCTTATATTCAATGCATGTATGCCAAAGGCCATCAGGTACCGATATCAGGGCAATTCTCCGGCGTAATTCCTCACGCTACTGTTGCGCCCACTTTACATATTCCGCCACCGCCTCCCTCGGGCATCCCGCCTGCACCGCCGCCCGGCTCACCGAGCGCTTCACATAAATAGCGCAATAACCGTTGATTAGAAGGTTTGGGTTACGAAACTATGAAAAAGGCTAGCTTATGAAGAACACCGATGATTTAGTAACTGAATTGAAGAATGCACAACAAAATATGCTGGCTTATCTGCAAAAACATTGGCGGCTATTTTTAGCCGAGGGCATTTTTCTCATCCTCGTGGGAACTGCCGCCATCGTTATCCCTCAAGTTATGAGCGTGGTCATCGTCATTTTCCTGGGCTGGCTCATTGTTTTAACAGGGGTAATTCACCTAAGTCGAGCCTTATTTTTCCCGGATATGCCCGGTTTTGGTTTATGGCTGGGCCTGGGAATCTTGCAGATAGGCGCGGGTTATCTGCTTATTGCAGACCCTATTGCGGGTGTGCTGACACTCACGATGATGATGACCCTGTTTTTTGCACTGGAAGGTATCCTGAAAGTCTATCTGGCCTTTATGATGCGCCCTTTACCCCAATGGAATTTCGTGCTTTTTAGCGGGGTAACAGCGTTGCTTTTTGCAGCGATCATCCTGGCGTTCTGGCCGGAAACCGAGCATTGGCTGTTAGGGTTATTTTTAGGTATTAATATGATTATTTTGGGAGCCTCGATGGTTAAAATGAGTCTGCAATATAAAGACCATTAATACTATGAGGTCTTCCAGAAGGAATAAGCCGTTCCTGCAATTGCGGTGCATGAGCCTTATCAGTAAGTTATCAGTGGCTGAGCATTTGTGGGTTTGGAGAATCCGGCTTGACACACATGCCGCTTAGTAAACAGGCTTAAACCACCCCCGGTAGTTAAGCCCGGGTGTAGGGCATTTAGTTCCTGTTATTGAATGCGCCCTTAAGCTTTAGCCCAAGGCAGGTTGAAAACTACCTACTCACGATGAGGCGAGTTATTAAATGTTAGTCAGTCCAGTTTCAACAGGGGCGTTTAAATAGCGCCGCTTTAAATATACTCGACTACCCCAGATCCACATTTCTTTCACCGCTACTGATGCGGCCACCCTCAAGTGTATCGAGAATATATACTTTGCCATCGCCATGCTGTCCGCTATGGGCTACCTGCATGATGGTTTCAAAAATAATGTCCACCATACTGTCGGGGGCGAAAATCTCAAGCCGCTTTTTAGGCAGAAATGGCCCGTAATCTCTAGCATGTCCGATAAGTTCGCGCCCAAATCCACTACAGTCGATGACTGTCATCCCGGGAAATTTGGGTATTTCCAACAGAGCCATTGTTACATGGCTGAGCTTGTGGGGTTGAATAAAAGCGCGTATTTCTTTCATGATTTTCCTTTAAGGCTCATCGGCTTCAGCAAAATAGCGATACAGCGCCGGTAACAGTGTCAAGGTCAACAGAGTTGCGGTCATCAATCCGCCTATAATCACAACCGCAAACGGTTTTGCCGTTTCCGAACCGACGCTGGTGGAAAGCGCGGCAGGAAACAAACCGAGCATAGCCATCATCGCCGTCATGACTACCGGTCTTAGGCGGCTGACGGAGCCATTAACAATTGCATCGTGAAGTGTTTGACCTTCCCGGCGCAATTTATTTAATTGTGAAACCAAAATGACACCGTTTTGCACAGAAATTCCAAACAAGGCAATAAAGCCCACCGCTGCAGAAACACTAAGGTTAATGCTCGTAACCCATAAAATCAGAATACCACCGATCATCGCGAAAGGGACATTCATGAGGATTAACAATGCATTTTTGACGGACATAAAAGCCCAGAACAACAACACGAAAATCAGTCCCAGACTGATCGGCACGATAATCGACAGACGTTTCATGGCGCGCTGCTGGTTTTCGAATTGGCCGCTCCAGACAATATGGTAACCCGGCGGCAAATCGACCTGAGCAGCAACTTTCCGTTGAGCTTCGGCGACGAAACTGCCTTGATCGCGATCGATCAAATTACATTTAATCGCGATTCTGCGCATATTATCTTCGCGGCTGATTCGGGAAGCGCCCTGATTAACTTGGATGGTCGCCAGTTCCGCTAGCGGAATACGCTGACCGTTCGGTGTTTGCACGGTCAGGCTTTCCAGGCCGGCTACCGAATTACGGGCGTTTTCATCATACCGTAAAGTAATATCGAAGCGCCGCTCACCCTCCAGAAATTGGGAAGCGGCTTTGCCGCCCATGCCTATTTCCAACACGCGTTCGACATCAGCGACATTGATGCCGTAACGGGATACTTTGGCACGATCAATAGCAACAATGACCTGTGCCAATCCGGCTTGCTGCTCGGCAGCAATATCGGTAGCGCCGTGAATGGAGGCAAGAATATGAGTGACTTGATCGCCCTTGTTCTGCAGGGTTTTCAGGTCGCTGCCGAATATTTTAATGGCAATTTCACCCTTGACGCCGGAAATGGCTTCTTCGACGTTATCCTGGATCACCTGCGAAAAGTTTGTGAATATGCCCGGAAATATAGATAACTCCTTGTCCATTGCCTGCACCAGATCGTCCTTTTTCTTATAGCGCCAGGACTCTTTAGGTTTGAGATCGATCAACACTTCAAGGTTGTTGAAACCCTTGGGATCAGTGCCGTCTTCCGGTCGTCCCAGCTGGGTTAATATTGTTTTGGCTTCGGAAAAGGTTTCCAGTTTATTGCGTACCTTGCGTTCAAATTCTTTGGCCGTCGTCAGCGCTATCGGCGTCGGCAAGGTAATGGTCAGCCAGATATTGCCTTCGTCGAGTTTTGGCATGAATTCAGTACCAATCCAGCGTATGGATAAGAAACTTAAAGCCAACACAGCAACGGCTGAGATAAAGACCAGCCGGGCATTGGCGAGCACCCGCTCCAGAAGCCGCCGATAATGTCGCTCCATCGCCTGCACCAAGGGGTTATGGCTTTCTGCCAGTTTCGGCCCTAACAGATAAGTCAGCATGGCCGGCACGAATGTTAAACTAAACAGCATGGATGCGATCAGGGCGAAACTGAGTGTATAGGCCATTGGCGAAAAAATTTTGGCTTCTACCCGCTGGAAAGTAAAAATAGGTAAAAATGCGATAATGATGATCGCTTTGGAAAATAAAATAGGCCGTCCCATTTCAGTTGCTGTGCTCGATAGCGTTTGCCGAAGGTGACGGATGTCAGCATTACGATGCAAGTCTAGCGTTACTTGCACCATCACAGCTTCTACTAATACAACGGCGCTATCGACGATAATACCGAAATCAATGGCGCCCAGCGAAATCAGGTTGGCAGAAATACCGCCGAGGTCTACTAAAATAAATGCGAACAACAACGATAACGGGATAATCAGCGTCACCAAAAAAGCGGCCATGAAACGTCGCAGGAACACCAGCAGGATGATTAAAATTAACGCCGCTCCTTCGACCATGTTGTGTTCGACGGTATGGATCGTATGCCCTACCAGTTCGGTGCGATCATAGATGGGGGTGATTTTAACGCCGGGAGGTAAACCGAAGTCATTCAGTTCCTTAATTTTCTCTTTAACCCCGCTTAAGACATTAACCGCATCCCGGCCTTTGATCAGTAAAACGATACCTTCGACAATATCATCCCGCTGGTTCATGCCAACGATACCGGTCCGAGGTTGAGGGCCGACACTGATTTCGGCCACATCCTTGATGCGAACGGGCACACCGTCATTCGTGGTGACGACAATATCACCGATTTCATCAGCCGATGACAATAACCCGGTGCCTCTTACCACAAGTGCTTCGTCACCGTGCTGGATATAGCCGCCACCGGTGTTGGTATTGTTGGCCGCTATGGCATCATATAGCTGCGTTAAATCAATGCGGTAATTTTTCAGGCGATCCGGTTTGGCGGACACCTTGTATTCCTTGACGCCGCCTCCGTATGAAACCACATCGGCCACTCCCTGAACAGTCCTTAAACGGGGCTCAATGACCCAATCCTGCAGGGCTCGCTGCTCAATCAGCGGTAAATGCCTGGCATTAATAACATAGCGGTAAATTTCACCCACACCCGTGGATAGAGGCCCGAGCTGAGGCTTGGTATCGTCGGGAATATCTGCGTTTTGCAACCGCTCCAAAACCTGTTGCCGGGAAAAATAGTCTTCGGCGCTGTCGTCAAACGTCAGAGTTACCACGGACAGGCCGAAGATCGACACCGAACGCATATTCATCAAATGAGGCAAACCATTCATCTCGCGCTCAATAGGTAATGAAATCAGTTTTTCCACTTCCTCAGGCGCTTGTCCGGGATATTGCGTGACCACTTGGACAAACACGTTTTGCACGTCTGGAAAAGCTTGAACCGGCAGGTTCTCAAAAGCGATGATACCGGATATGGCAACCGCACAGGTAACGCCGATAACCATCAGCCGCTGTTGCAAGCAAAATGCGATGAGACGCTCTATCATGACTATATCCTGGTTTGCAATGCTAAGGATTAGCGCTATCGGTTTCGATTTCTTCTTCGGCGCGCAACATCAGCGCACCTTCAGTCACCAGTAACTCATTAGGCTCCAGTCCTTGTTTTATAACTGCTTTATCTTTCAGCCGGAGAGCTATTTCAACCGGACGCTTTTGGTAATGATTAGCATCGAGGGCTATAAAGACATAATCTTTATCATCTTCAGTAAAAACTGCCGTCAAAGGAATCACGATGGCCTGATCGCCGGGTTCACTTTCCACGTTAATGGTGGCGTACATGCCCGGTAGTAATCGGCCCGCGGCATTGGGCAAGTCGCAGCGCACTTGGACAGAACGGGTGTTCTCGTTCAGCACTTGGCCGATATACTGCACCGTGGCCGGAAAGTGTTCACCCGGATAGGCAGGCACTTCCACCGACAGCTTTTGCCCCAGCTTTATCTTGCCGAGATTAACCTCGAAAACTTCCATCACCAGGGTTAGCTTTTTAATATCAGAGACCACAAATAAGGGCGTATCGCGGTCGGGCCTCACTTCCACGCCCGGATTGACGTTACGTTCGACCACCACGCCTGCAATCGTCGAACGCAAGGCAAAGCGGCCGTCGCTTTGTTTAAGAATTATATGCAGGTTTTTGAGGCGCTCCTGGGTGCGTTGCACTTCGCTGCGGGCATCATTTAAATTGTCTTGCGCCTGTTCCAGCTCCTTGCGGGAAACGGCTTTGCCCGTGTAAAGTTCTTGCTGGCGATTAAAAGTATGCCTAGCCAATAGTAAGTCAGCTTGGGCTTTGGCAAAATTCGCTTCAGTATCGGCAACATCCGGGCTGTCCAGTTCGAGCAGTACTGACCCTGCTGTTACGGGCGTTCCCAAAGCGATCGGCGCAGTAACAACGCGGCCGGCTACCGGCGAGCTGATGCGTGAAGTGGCACCCTCGTTGTAGGAAATTTTCCCCGCCAAGGGTTCCAGTAAGGGGTACTGTGTCTTGCTCAAACCAGCAATCTTGACGTAAGCTTTTTTCGGCGAATCCGGCGTCAGATATACCTCGCCCGGCTTTTTAGGGGGATGCGGCACGGGTTGGGCATTGTTCGCTGAATCGGAACAGGCGATTATACATGCCGCTATTAATAGTCCGCATGCTATCGAATTTTTTCCGGGTAAAAGCTTCTGTTTATTTATTTTCACTAATTTGCCCAAGAGCTAATTTTTGATTTTCGGCACATCTAGCCGGATACTTCATTGCTATTGAGTCTTCACGCCGGGTGATGGATGCGTGACCGCCTTTTTATCGGCGTTTAATTCTACTCCCAATGACTTTGCCAAATCGAAGTAAGCATTGGTGCGATTTATCATCGCCGCGTAATAATCGCGCGTGACGATTTTATAACTGCGCTGGGCTTCGATAAAGTCGAGCACACTGGTAGCGCCTTTGCTGTAGGCCAGTTCAGAACTGTTTCTTACCGTTAGCGCATCGTCTAGTAAGCCCTCCTGGAAACGTTGCACAATTTTGTTAGCACTGTTCCAGGCTGCCAAAGCACTGACCACGTCGTTGCGAATAGTAAGCTCGGTTTGCTCCGCCGCGAGCCGGCTCTGATTTAAATTGACACCTGCTTTTGAAGTCTCGCCCTGATATTGATAAAACAGCGGTAACGGCACACTGAAGCCGATGAAACCGGAATTTAAGGTATTGTTGCTGGGATCGCGGACATAGCCTGCCGTCACATTAACATCGGGATATTTCAGACGCCGTGCCAGCTCCAATTCCTTTTCGGCTTGCGCCGCACGGAGTTTGTCGGCCTCTAAGTCGGGGCGCTGCTTTAAGGCCAGACTAATCAATTCTTCTTTTGGCCGGTTTTGGCCGATATTCATGAGGTCAGGCCACTGCTCTTTGGCTTCAAACTGCAAACTCTTGTCGGGCCAGCGCAGAATCATGGCTAAATTGGCTTGAGCCAGATCAACAGCTGTTTGGGCATTGTCGAGATCGGATTGGGCACGCATGGCTTCCATTCTAACTCGCAGAAAATCGGATTCCGAAATATCGCCACTCTTTAAACGCAGACGGTTAGCTTTGGAAATAACCTGATAATGATCAACTATTTCTTGCGCCAGCCACCGGTTTTTCTGCATTTGCAGCAGTTCGTAGAAAGCATCTCTAACCATATTGGAAAAAATGCGTTCGGCATCGCGAAAATCGCTTTCTGCCGCTTGGGTTGCAAAACCGCTGCTTTGAATGCGCAGGCCGCGTTTGCCCCCCACTTCAATCAACTGACTGAATGAAAAAAGTTCCGCCGGACCGCAGGAAACATTCTGATTATGGTTGCAACCAATGGCACTGGAGCCTTTGTTTAGGTTACGGCTCAATTCGGAGAGCTGAAAACTGAAAGTGGGATTGGGAATGGCGGAGGCAATCAAGGCTTCTGCGCGTGATTGGTCGATATTGTATTGCGCTGCAATGAGATCCAGATTACGCTGATAAAAAATAGCCAAGGCTTCATCGACGGAAATCGCTATACCTTGCCCGCACACATTCAAAGTAGTCAATAAACTGAACAGCAGCACCAGTATCGAAGGCTTTAAATGACTTATTTCCATAGGTTTGACTTTCTTTTTGCGGTTAAACTGATAATTTACAAGCTAATATAAAAATCGAATTAACCTCCATACTAATCATTGACATCCCAAGCCGAGTGGGGGCACTGTATAATAACCAGCCGGCAAGACAAAAGCGATCTTAACTATTGATCCGCCCTTTTAAAGTTTTAATTCCGCCCGCCTTGAGTCCTTCGTCTAGCTCAGGAGAGCTCTGTCGAACCCGTTCGTGGTGAGCCCTTCGGCTGTGCTCAGGAGAGCCCCTTCGGCTGTGCTCAGGAGAGCCCCTTCGGCTGTGCTCAGGAGAGCCCCTTCGGCTGTGCTCAGGAGAGCCCCTTCGGCTGTGCTCAGGAGAGCCCCTTCGGCTGTGCTCAGGAGAGCCTTGTCGAACCATGAGCGAAATCGATTTTTTCAACGCTTCCATAGATAAGCTAAATCCCTAAGGACTTGCAGGGGATAATCCTCAATGGATCCGTCGATGACAATAATTAAGTCTTCCTTATCTGCTTTGACAATTTCATGTCGTTTTCATCTGCTTGTTCAGTCAGTAATCTCTGATGAGTCCCCGATAAGTGATCGCCGGTAGTGGGCAAAAACTGCGACTGTTTTTGCTTTTTTTCATCATCAGCACAGACATCCACTGAAAAAGGCAGTGATGAAACCAGAATCAACGCCATGTAAGTGGCTATCCTATTGAAACACTTAATCATATTATTTCTCCCCATAAACTTTAATAAAGATTGCTAATCCACTGACTTAACTTAGTTGGCCCAGCATTATAAAAGACAGCTAATTTCGTGCCAGAAATTGATACTTGTAATAATATGAATAAAATCAATGCATTTTAATAAAGAGTCAAGAATCCAGCTAAACCAAAAAAGAGTTTTAGGTTCAAATAAACCTTTTCCTTAGGATGCTTCTGAACATAAACCGCAACTTGCCGGAATTATTATTCAGCATTTAGTGATGGCCATACCGCTGACTGGCCACTATCCCTTTACTTGACAATATCGGTAATCCCTAGTCGAACCATATGCAATGCCTGTTGAACAGGTTTGAAAATTTGACGGAACAGAACATCCTAATTTCAAATAGATAAATATAAATCAATGAGTTATATATTTATATCCTAACCTTTGACTGGGAAAAGAGAAGCTGTTAGTAGAAAAATGAGAAGCCATGTTACAGTCACGAAGTTTCTTCACAAAGATTAAACACGGAGGCGAGCGTTGCCAAGCAGGCCGGGTGATGGTACCACTGCGTGTGCGAGGAAAACTCACCGGCTTTATAATGCCGGTGTATCACTTGAAGCGTTCGAGGGCATTTTCGTAAGCACGAAGGGTAAAGCTATGGGTGATGTTGGCGAATCATTTGACTGCGGACGGCACGTTAAACAAACGCAGCAAGTTTCCTCTCGATCTCTAAGCAAGATCCATTATTTATCCAAAGGTGGAAGATGGAAGTTACTTCTGAATTTTCAGGTAGCCGGGTTCAGATTATCGAATCAGATAATCGATTGCTAATCCGGCAAATATTACCATCCCAAACCAGTTGTTATTTAAAAAAGCTTTAAAGCAAAGCGGTTTTACCCGGCGAGAAATCAATTTTTGCTGATACATTGATAATATTGCCGCTACAAAAATACCCATATAATAAGGCCAGCTCAGTTGTTGCATTTGTCCGATACTAACCAGTAGTCCCAGTATAATGGCCTGGAGTATCCCTATAATTTCCCGGTCTTTATCGCCAAAAAGTATGGCGGTGGATTTAACGCCTATTTTTAAATCATCGTCTTTATCTACCATGGCATACATGGTGTCATAAACCAATGCCCATAATATAACAGCCAAATACATCACCCACGCTACATCGGGAATATGGTTAAGCTGCGCGGAAAAACTCATTGGGACCGCCCAGCCAAAAGCAATGCCTAGATAGGCCTGGGGTAAATGAGTATAACGTTTCATAAAGGGATAACTGGCCGCCAAAAATGCAGCCACAAAAGACAACATAATGGTATATGCATTTAACAATAGAACCAGGCTAAAAGCGCACAGGCACAATATTATAAATAAGATCAAGGCTTCTCCGGGCTTAACTTTATCTGCTGCGATAGGACGTTGTTTGGTGCGTTCCACGTGCGTATCAAAGTCACGGTCAGCGTAATCGTTAATCACGCAACCGGCGGCCCGCATTAGTACAACACCCAGGCAGATAACAACCAAGACCAGTAAATCAGGTCTGCCGTCACTGGCAATCCACAGCGCCCATAAGGCGGGCCATAATAAAATAAAAATGCCGATGGGCCGGTCAAACCGTGCTAATAACCAGTATTGTTTAATTCGATCCATAATTATTGATGTTGCCATTACTCTTACCTTTTTCAAAGCGACTATTTTTTAAAAAATGCTATTATAGCTTTTTTGTTTGTTTCACCGGTTTCTGAGGTAGGTGGATTATGCACGTAAAAATTTATCACAATCCGCGCTGCGGTAAATCACGTCAAACATTGCAGTTGCTGAAAGAACAAGGCATTGAACCGGAAGTTATTGAATATCTTAAAACGCCTCCGAATGCACAGGAATTGGATGATATTCTACAAAAACTTGGAATTGAGCCTCGTGAGTTAATGCGCAAGACAGAACCCGAATATAAAGCCAGCGGTTTAAACGACGAAAAACTGGATCGGCAGGCTTTAGTTAATGGCATGGTAAAGCATCCTATATTAATTGAACGTCCCATTGTTATTGCTAACGGCAAAGCAGCTATCGGACGACCTCCGGAAAACATCCTTAAAATCTTATAATTTTGTTTTTAACTTGAAACATACCGTATGACGAAAATCCTGGTTCTGTATTTCTCCCGCAATGGCGCGACAGCAGAAATGGCTAACTATATTGCCAGGGGGATTGAATCAGTTGCAGGCGTCGAAGCCATGCTTAGAACAGTTCCGGATGTTTCCACCGTCTGCGAAAAGATCGCCGGCAGCATTCCCGCCCAAGGCGCAATTTACGCTACCATTGAAGACTTAAAAAAATGTGATGGCCTGGCTCTGGGCAGTCCAACCAATTTTGGCAATATGGCGGCTCCGCTAAAATATTTTATTGATAAAACTATTGAAATCTGGTTTTCAGGCGCGCTATCAGGCAAGCCGGCCGGGGTATTTACTTCGACAGGCAGCATGCATGGCGGCCAGGAAAGCACTTTATTATCAATGATGCTGCCCCTTTTGCACCACGGCATGCTGATATTGGGTGTGCCGTACACTGAAACTGCCTTACGTGAAACAAAATCGGGCGGCACACCCTACGGTCCCAGTAATCTGTCTTTAGAACACACAGGACTAAGTGAGGAAGAAAAAATCTTGTGCCGGGCATTCGGGGCTCGCCTGGCTAAAACTGCGCTCCTTTTAAAAGCAGGCACGGAGAAGAATTCATGGGAATAAAACCCATCTATTATCATTACCTGGCGTTGACGGGTTTTTTCGGATTGTTTGCCTTATTAATGTTATGGAATACTATTTTGGCTCCTATTCATAACCTACCTGTTGCATTGATTTTATTAATCACCGTCACGCCATTATTACTGCCTATGCTGGGATTACTAAACTGTCAGCCTAAAAGTTGCGCGTGGGCCGCCTACATAAGCCTTATCTATTTCATCCACGGCTCCGTAGAAGCTTATGTTAATTCAAGTGAGCGTCTATACGCTGCCCTGGAAATCATGCTCAGTTTGATGCTTTTTTTCGGCTCGACATTATATGTGCGTTTTGCCAAAACACCCAGTTGACAATGCCGGAACAACTTCCATTACACTTTGAATTCAGGGCAAACCAAACTTTTGATAATTTTTTCCCTGGCACTAACCAGGAAATAATCACGCATTTACAAAACTGCATCGCAGGCGTTGGCGAGCAGCAAATTTTCCTGTGGGGTAAAGCGGGTCAAGGCAAAAGCCATTTATTGCAAGCCTGTTGCCGTGAGGCGCAAAACCAAAACCATAATTCTTTTTATTTTGATTTTTCTACTTTAACGCTATCTGATCCGGCGATATTCAATGGGCTGGATGATTGTGAACTCGTTTGTCTCGACAATATTGAGCAAATAGCGGGCAACGCTGCCTGGGAACAAGCGGTTTTTAATTTTTTTAATCAACATCGCGATTACAGCCACAAACTTATTCTATCGGCGGTTGCTGCCCCTAATGACATAGCCATTCAATTACCCGACCTGAAAACTCGTCTTAGTTGGGGATTAACCCTAAAAATACAGGCCTTAGCCGATATTGACCGCATCGCTGCCTTAATTTTCAAAGCCGGTCAAATGGGCTTTGAAATTTCCCCGCAAGCTGGAAATTTCCTGCTCACGCATTCAGACAGGGACTTGCCCTCTTTATGGGACTTACTGGAAAAGCTGGATCGAGCCTCGCTCGTTGCAAAGCGTAAACTAACCATTCCGTTTTTAAAGCAAATCCTGAACGAAATAAATAAATATTAACGATCCGACGCTGGTAGTGCAATGGTGCCGCCATCGCCTTTAAATCTTAAAAAATCTCTATCGCCGTGAGAATGAGAAAGGCGTTTTTTGGCAGTAGAATGAGGCCCGCTAACTAGCGCATCTAAAGTCTCAGAAAGAGAAAAATTTTTTGAATCGCGGAATATCGAATATCAAGCAAGTGACGTACTCAGCGGGGATTAATAGGAATACTCGATTCCCGCCAGACCGCAATGTCAGCTATAACACGCCTCGCTCTAATTCTTGCAGATAAATGAAGTCCGGTGCTTTTACGCCAGCCTTTCTCCTGAGTTCTACTAACTCTGGAGACTCGAAGAAGCATCGGGCATTGTCCAGCGAAGACCCCTCCGAGAAGTGGACGATGTTTTTGCATCTTGATCGTATCGCAGCAACTGGTAGCTGATTTCTCCGGCGTGTTTTCTAATGCCTGCTGCTTGGTCAAAAACAGCCTTCCATGCAGGATAAGACTCGACTTCATGAATAATTAAAACGTGCTGCATATAGATTCCTTGTTGAGTACTTATCGTGCAAAGTCCGTCTTATCTGTCGGGTTAGCACGGATTATGATAGGGGGTGAACCGTTTTTGTGGGCAAACTGCTATTTGCCCCGACGAGAAGCGCCTTTATGTCCTCATCGGGATATGACGCAGAATCGCCAGGACTACAATCACCAATTTCGGTATACAACCTCATAGTGTATTTGTTGATTAAGCATTGAATGTTGGGGTTTCCTGCTTTGAGCCCGGCACACATTCCAGGTGACAGCAATGTTTCAGGCATTTGTAACGGAGATTGGCGCCAAGAAATAACAAAAATATTCATCCTGAGCGCTGCATTGTTTGTGATTTGCTCACGCAACTCTCCTGATAGCCCTAGCCAGCACTAGACATTCCAGTTAGGCAAAAAAGTACATTTTTTATTTGCCTCATATGCAAAAATTTCAATTATGGCAGAATTATACCCTCGACTGCGCATGCTCGATCAGCCATTGAATATACTCCAGTTGCACATCTTCATGACGAGTGGCCAAGTACATGGTCTTAGTCAATGGCAGGTCTTTAAATCGTAAACTGATCACGTCCGGATTTTTGATTTTATCGGCCAGCAACCATTCCGGCAGCAGGCAAACGCCGCGCTGGCTGGCGACTAACAGCAACATGATGTCGGTTTCTTCCACGGTGATATGGGCCAGCGGTTCAATCCCGGCTGGTTGCAGGACTTTCCTGAACATATCCAGACGCTCGCGTTCGACCGGGTAAGTCAGGATCGTTTCTTGTTGTAACTCAGCCGGTTCTATTACTTTAAATCCGGCCAGCCGGTGTTCTTTCGCGACGATTAACACCAACTCAAAATCAAACAACGGTTGGTAGTGCAGCACGCCGTTAAACACGGGGTCGGAAGTCAGTACCGCGTCAAGCTTATATTGTTGGATCGCTTCGAACGAATTAAACCGGTAACGGGACGTCACTTCAATAGCCAAATCCGGCCAGGCTTGCAGGTAAGGCTGGAGAATCGTGCGAAACCATTCATAACAGGCATGGCAATCGATACCGATGGTCAGTTTGCCGGTTTTTCCCGCCGCCAGCAAGTTCAGGTGTTGCTCGGCAGAATTGACGGTGGCAATCACCGATTCGGCCACATCGGAAAGATACTTTCCCGCTTGAGTCAGTACTAGAGTGCGGCCCTGTTTACGCCAAAGAATAATGCCTAAACGCTGTTCCAGGTTTTTCATCTGGTGCGACAAAGCCGATTGAGTTACATGCAACGATTCTGATGCAGCATTCAAAGTGCCGCGTTGTTTAAGAGCCAACAGAATACGAAAGTGGATCAGTTCCATATTGATGAATTTTTCTCATGAAAGAATGAGAAAGTATCAATATTTATCATCTTATACAAGCACTACAATGCTGTTTTTGTTGGCAATCACATTGTGGAGCAGTATTAATGACTAAAATTCATAACCTAGGATTTCCCCGTCTGGGTGAAAACCGCGAACTGAAGTTTGCCCTGGAACGCTATTGGCATGGCGACATCGATCAGGCCGCTTTGCACGCGACTGCTGCCGGGATTCGCCAACGTCATTGGCTACTGCAAGCCAATAGCGGTTTGGATTTGATTCCGGCCGGGGATTTTTCTTACTACGATCAGGTTCTGGATACCAGCGTCATGCTCGGCGTTATTCCGGAGCGATTCGGATCCTCAATCGATCTTGATACTTACTTCAGAATGGCTCGCGGTCAGGGACGTGATGGTAAGCCTTATCGGGCTTGTGAAATAACCAAATGGTTTGATACCAATTACCATTATCTGGTGCCGGAAGTGGATTTAAATCAGCAATTTGCACTGTCCGGCAGTAGATTGTTCGATGAAACCCGCGAACTGCAAACGCTGGGCTATCAGCCGAAGCCGGTTTTATTGGGACCTTTGACCTGGTTATGGCTGGCGAAAACCACCAGCGACTTCAATAAACTCGACTTACTAGACCGCTTACTGCCGGTTTACGGCAATATCCTGCAGCGCTTGGCCTATCAGGGCGTGGAATGGGTGCAAATTGATGAACCGATTCTGGTATTGGATTTACCCATTGCCTGGAAAAATGCATTTGAATCTGCTTATAACCGTCTGCAAAGCTGCCCGGTTAAAATGCTGCTTGCCGCTTATTTTGGCGAACTGGGTGAGAACAGGTCTTTAGCTTGCAAGCTGCCGGTCGCAGGTTTACATATCGATTTAGTCAGGGCGCCTGAACAACTGACGGCGGTTTTGGATAACTACGCCAATCACAAAGTATTGTCATTGGGCCTGATTGATGGCCGTAATATCTGGCGCACCGATTTAAACGCCGCGCTGGCAACCGTGATAACAGTCCGGGAGCGTTTTAAAGGCGAGCTTTGGCTGGCGCCTTCCTGCTCCTTGCTGCATGTGCCTATCGACCTGGAACACGAGGACGCTTTAGACCCAACCATCAAATCCTGGCTGGCGTTCGCCCGGCAAAAACTTACGGAGCTGGAGATTTTGCGTTTGGCGATAGGAGAACCGGCCGCGGCTGAAGCGAAATTAATCGCTTCGGCGGCTGCCATCCGCTCGCGCCGGGAGTCCGCTTTAATTCATAATCCGGCAGTACAAGCGGGCCTTGCAATGATTGATGGCACACTGGCGCAACGGAAAAATCCATTTCCTGTGCGGCGTGAGCAACAGCGCAGCAAACTTAATTTACCGAGCTACCCGACCACGACCATCGGATCATTCCCGCAAACGCCGGAAATCCGCAAAGCCCGCGCTGATTTTAAACGCGGCTTGATTAGCGAATCCGATTATGTCCAACACATGGAACAAACCATTGAGCTCTGCGTCAGGGAACAGGAAAAACTGGGGCTGGACGTATTGGTGCATGGCGAAGGCGAACGCAATGACATGGTGGAATATTTTGGCGAACAGTTGGACGGGTTTTTATTTACCGCCAATGGCTGGGTTCAATCTTACGGTTCCCGTTGCGTTAAACCGCCGATCATCTACGGTGACGTAAGCCGTCCCAAACCGATGACGGTGCGCTGGAGCCAATATGCTCAATCGCTGACCGACAAACCCATGAAAGGCATGTTGACAGGACCCGTTACGATTCTAAACTGGTCGTTTGTGCGTGATGACCAGCCGCGCTCAACGACAGCTTATCAATTGGCTCTGGCGATACGTGAAGAAGTCAACGATTTGGAGCGTGCCGGTATCCCGATTATTCAAATCGATGAGGCGGCTTTCCGGGAAGGCTTGCCGCCGCGCCAATCGCACTGGCAGGCTTATCTCGATTGGGCCGTGCGGGCTTTCCGTATTTGTTCCAGCGGCGTAAAAGACAGTACCCAGATTCACACGCATATGTGCTATTCGGAGTTCAACGACATCATAACGTCTATCGCCGAGCTGGACGCCGATGTCATAACCATCGAAACCTCGCGTTCTAACATGGAACTGTTGGATGCTTTCATCGATTTTAATTACCCGAACGAAATTGGGCCCGGTGTCTACGACATCCACAGTCCTAATGTGCCGACTACCGGCGAGATGATTGCATTGCTGAAAAAAGCGGGGGAAAGGATCGAACCGGATCAATTATGGGTCAATCCTGATTGCGGATTGAAAACGCGGCAGTGGCAGGATGTGAGACTTTCCTTAGCCAATATGACCGATGCAGCCAAGGCTTTAAGGTTGGCAGCAGGGTAGCTTTAAATTCCATAGGCAAGATTAGGTATTGTTCAGGATTTTCTCTGCGTCTTATCGCAACGATTCATAGAGGCGGCAAGACGGAGAGAGGTTAGCGCCTGGCGCCAAATTTTAAAATAAATTACTTATGCGCCGCACTTATGCATTTCTAGCTGTATATCGATGAGCTAAGGAAGCGCTGAACAAATCGATTTCGCTCATGGTTCGACAAGGCTCTCCTGAGCACAGCCGAAGGGGCTCTCCTGAGCACAGCCGAAGGGGCTCTCCTGAGCACAGCCGAAGGGCTCACCACGAACGGGTTCGACACCGCTCTCCTGAGCAGTGTCGACCGGTTCACCACGAGCGGAAGCCACCCAAACCGTTCATCCTGAGCCCTTCGATAAACTCAGGAAAGCCTTGTAGAAGGATTTAATCAGCGCTTCCCTAACTATATTTGTTCATTGGAACTCCTGAAGCTCGCATCAAAACAGCTTGGTAAACAGCCAGTAAAGTGATCCGGAAAGGAGCATTGCGGCAGGTAGCGTCAATACCCATGCCGTAGCCAAATTCCGGACGGTACTCCACTGCAGGCCCGATTTGTTGGCGGTCATGGCGCCGGCTACGCCCGAAGACAGGACTTGAGTGGTGGAAACCGGCAGGCCGAACATATCGGCCGCTCCAATAGTCGTCATGGCCACCAGTTCCGCCGATGCTCCCTGCGCATAAGTCAGGGGATTTGCCGATTTTTTCGCCGACAGTCACCACGATGCGCTTCCAGCCCACCATCGTGCCAAGTCCTAAGGCGATAGCCACGGTCACCTTCACCCAAAGCGGAATAAACTTGGTCGCATCGTCGATATCCTTTTTGAAGGCCTTGAGATTAGCTTTGGTATCGGCATCGAATTTCACAGAGCTGTCCTTTTCCAGAAACTTGATAGCTTCGGACGTTAAATACATGTCGTTACGGACGTTAGCCACCGCTTCCATCGGCACATGGGCTAAGCTGCCATACTATTTTACCTGATTGCCGATATCGCCAACCACACTGGCGAGAGCTGAAATTACCCCGGCATTGTACATCTTGGTGCGCACGTATTCAGACAGAGCGGCGCGAGGGTCGGCAGGGCTGGTTGCCATGACCGTTTTCAGCAGGTGTTCCCGGGCGACATGCGAAACCGCCACGAACTGCGTCATGTGATCGACCGGCATCGCCCGGTTCAGGGCGTAGGCAATCGGCACGGTACCGACCAAGATCAGCATGATCAGACCCATGCCTTTTTGACCGTCATTGGAGCCGTGGGCAAAAGAAACGCCGGTGCAGGTCAGGATCAGCAGCCCGCGAATCCATAACGGCGGCGGTTTGTTGCCTTTCGGTTCCTGATATAACTCCTGGTTTTTCACCAGGGCCCGCAAGGCCAGAATCAGCAGCGCGGCGCAACTAAAACCGATCATGGGCGAAAGCAGCAGGGAATAGCCGGCCTTGGCCGCCTGAGCCCAATCAACGCCGCTGGTGCCGTCCCGTCCATGCATGAGCGCATTGGCGACGCCGACGCCAATGATCGAGCCGATCAGGGTATGAGACGAAGACGCCGGCAAACCCAGCAGCCACGTGCCAAGATTCCAGATAATTGCGGCGATAAGCAGGGCAAAGACCATAGCGAAACCGGCGCTGGATCCTACTTGCAGGATGAGTTCCACCGGCAGCAGTGAAATAATGCCGAACGCGACGGCCCCCCTTGAAAACAGGACGCCGAGAAAGTTAAAACAACCTGACCACAGAACCGCAATATTGGCCGGGAGCGAGTGGGTATAAATGACGGTCGCTACGGCGTTTGCCGTGTCGTGAAAACCATTGACGAATTCAAAGCCGAGGGCTATAAGCAATGCTATTCACAAAAGGATGTACGGCAGCCAGGTGATAGTCACATTGCCTGCTGCGTTTATATCGCTCACCAGACTATAAGCGGCAAAAAAGATGCCTATCACAAGCAAGCCCAAAAAAATGAAGGCTGTGACCGGCCCGGGCTTGTGATCGAGATGAGGGCGGGAGTCTGAAGAAGCCGGGAGAGTAAACGAGGTCGTATTCATAGAAAAAATCCAGTAACCTAAATTTAGGAATTTTAACGGCTCAATGTTACAGGAATATTTCAGGCCGTGGAACGGCGCTCGCGTTCCGTGAATATATCTAAACTAACCGGAATTAATTTGGCAAACCTGCCAACAATTGCCTAATATTATGATTGTTAAGCTATTGTAGCAAAAAAGCCCTATATAACTTTACAATAAATTGACCCGATGGCATAAACGGCGACAACAAACAGCGCTTTGATAGAATTGCACGAACTTCAATTAGCCGCATTCCTATTACTTGAGCAATTTTCTGCCTTCTACCTTATAGTCTTCTATGGAAAAAGAACCAGTCACCCCGCCTGATAGCCGGCAAGCCGTACTCGATATATTGCTAAAGCACAAGCTTATCGCGGATTTGGTGCACAAACAGGACATGCCTCATCATGAGCTGGTGGAAATGCTGGTTCGCAAAGAGAATATGGCGCGATTGCAGCAGATACTTAATCATTTACCGCCTGCGGAAATTGCCCATATTCTGGAAGTGCTGCCGCCGGACGATCAACTGCTCATCTGGGAGCAACTGGATGATGATCATAAACAATCCATTCTGCTGGATGCCCCGATTTCAGTCCTTCAACTCCTGGGGAAACAGGATTACAAGACTGAAAAGTCCAGGGTCAAGGCTTTCGATTTACGCGAAGGCCGCTTGCATGAGATTTCGATTAATACTGCCCAGGACCTGATTGACGCCAAGCCTATCTGGATAGATTTGGTGGCGCCGACGTTTGAGGATCGCATCTGGACCGGTGATATTTTTGGTATAGAATTTCCTGATCCGGATAAGTTGAATGACCTGGAATCCAGCGCCCGCTTCTATGTGGAAGAAAACGGTGAAATTCATTTGCATTCGGATTTTTTGCTGGACAAAGGCGACGTATCGCGCAACGTCGTCGTTGCCTTTATCCTGTATCGGGACATTTTGTTTTCTATTCGCAAGGAAGAACTGCCGATTTTCCGGCTTCAGCGTTTACGCGCGCTGAGTCAACCCAATTATGTGTCCGACTCAAAGGAAATACTGCTGGATCTTTACGCCGCCAATGCCGAGTATTCGGCTGACGCGCTGGAAGAAGTTTATCTGGCTTTGGAAGTGGTAGGCACTCATGTGCTTAGCAAGCCCATGAGCGATGAAGAAGCCGCCAAAATATTAATTGATATTGCCAATGAAGAAGACCTGAATGGGCGGATTCGCAGGAATGTAATGGATACGCGCCGGGCAGTCTCATTTTTGATTCGCAGCAAGTTTCTCGCCAAAGAGCAACTTGAGTACTCCCAACAGATTCTGCGCGATATCGAATCGCTGGACGGACACACGGCCTTTCTTTTCGATAAGATTAACTTTCTGATGGATGCGTCCGTGGGTTTCATCAATATTAACCAGAACAAGGTCGTCAAGCGCCTGACAGTCGTCAGTGTTGTTTTTATGCCGCTTAATGTATTGGCTGGCATTGGGGGTATGTCAGAATTTTCAATGATGACACAAGGGATACCGTGGCCGATCTCTTACAGTATTTTGAGCATCGGATTGGTCATTGTCGGATGGCTTACGTTTGCCCTTTTGCGGTTTCTTGAAAATCGCGAGCACGGTAAACCGGGCAAACGCTAGGATGACTTTTCTCACTCCCATGACTCGATGCCTGTCTCTCAGTTAATGGATGATTTCAAAGAGAGCTATGCCAGGAGTAAACCGAAGTTGAACAAGCAACTGTTCAAATGCTTCAGCCTAATTGACTATATAGACGCAAGGACTATTTTTTCCTGCCTAATTCTACTTTGTCAGATTACACGCAGGCCCGTCATACCCGCCGGGAAGCGGGACCAATCTGTCTGGAACAGATTGGCATTGACCCCGTGGGGTGCGGGGCAGGAAAGCCCCGCATGAATCCAGTGCCAGGGATGGCAAGCTTAAACCCCATCCGTGGGGCCTGGATCCCGGCACAAATTCGTCTGGAACGAATTTGCATTTACCCGAAGGGCTCCGGGCAGGAAAGCCCGGAGTGAATCCATGCCGGAATGACGATCTTGGAAGGTGTGATAATGAAATCTGACAAAGTAGAACTAATCAATCCGGAATAGCGGGTTATCAGACAAAAAAGTGTTCCGTATGCGAAATTTTGCCAAAAAAAAGCCGCACTTAATAAAATTAGTGCGGCTTGTGTTAACGCTTGCTCAATCTAAATCATAGTTTAAGTTGAAAAAAATTCAAGCCAGATTATCACTGATAATAATTTTTTAGATCAAACAAATCTTATACAGTCGTTACCAGTCGAGTTGGGTACGTACCATAAATATGTCCGGGTTTTGCCCGCTGGTATTGGAAGCGAGACTTCCGCGAGTCCCCCCAACAAAACCTGTATTGATGGTTTTATTACTGAATATATGAGAATAATCTAACATAACCCGTACATGAGGATTGAGGTACCAGTTCAAAGCCAATGTTCCACTTTGGAGACGCCCACCATTAACATGAGCTGTATTCATGTCCAGCGCATCAAAGCGAGAAGCAACTTCCCATGCACCCCAGCCACCATTTTTAAGGTCGAAGTTACGATTTGGTTTTTGACGCCCGAATGCCCCTTTCTTGGCATCATAAGTACGCGATTCCCCTGTCAGAAAATAAGTACCATATACATAATATCCATCTAAATGATCGCTTGAATCATACGTTGTACCGTTGAGTTGAGTACGGATATATTCACTCTGGAACGAAAGAGGGCCATGTATGCCCGCTAACTCGGCACCTACGCGGTAATAATCCTTTAATACTCTTCTATTTGGCGTGCCTAAAGTATCAGTTAAGATTCCCGTATTTGCCCAATTGGAGCGGTCTACATCGCTCACTTGGCTGGCAAATGCCAAGCCTGTTGGGCTTGTGGTGTTAGCGCCGCCGGTGGCAGCCGCAGTAGCAGCGTTGGCGCCATTATTGGTATTGTTAACGGTACGATAGGAGCCTGAGGCGCCTATATGGAGTAATTCGGTCTTGCTGTTAAAAATTGGCAGAAAAGTTGCACGACCTGTAACTCCATAGGTTGGGTTACCACTTTGGCCATTCCGGTTAGCATTGCCTTGATTATTTGTCGAGGAATTATTGTTGTAGCCGCCGCCCCCGATGGGTTCTGCCTGGAGGGCAGCGCGCGCAGTCCATCTTTCCCCAAACGATTGACCGCTAATACCTAACAGATAGGGATTGGCGAATTCTATGAAAGCGTTATTAGGCAATGAACGCTCTAGGAATGTTAGGAAGCGGTTACTTGTAACGGATTCTAAGCTGAACGGCTCTTTAAATTGTCCGACTGTAACGCTGAAGGGCTTAAAGCCTGTGTATTCTGCCCATGCATCGGTGATACCGGCTGCAGTTGAGCCATTGCCGCGAACAAAGTCATACTCAAACTTGAAATCGTAATCTTTGTAAAGCGTACCTTCCATATGCAAACGTCCGCGACGAACACCCGCACCATTATTCAATCGTGCATTTTGCGGAATATTGTGATCATTTTCATTGAATTGACCATCGAGCTGAAGACGTCCGCCCATAGCCATTTTAAAATTCTTATCACTGGATTCAATTTCCAGACCTTTGTCTCCCAGCTTAACTTTAACCGCTTCTGCCTCAGTCATGTGCTCTTGAAGCGCCTTGATTTCGTTAGTTTTTAATGCTAAATCCTCACGAACAGCAGCTATTTCAGCTGTGTCCGCAGGTTTTACAGGTTTCGCGGCAACATCTTCAACTTGCACGAAAGAGCCCATTTTTTGCCGGCCCGGACCCGGTTCCGCATAAAGCTGCTTGGTTTTAGTATCAACATAAAGATCAAGGGCAAAAGCTCCGGGGGATGCGCTTGCGCTTAAGAGTGTTGCGACTGCCAAAGTAAGTTTAGAGAAGTTCATTTATGCTCTCGGTTGTTATAAAAATACCAAAGCAAGAATACGGAGGGAAAATGACATCTATATTACGTTAATGTGACAATTCTGTTACAAGCAACAAGTCAGTGATAATGTTGTAATATTACAACAAACTATCACCTTTTGAGAAGGCCGGGGGATGAGATTATCTTATGATGAGGGCGCTACAGGGATGACCATCTCCTTGCTCCTACGATATATTAGGGAATATCATTACTCGACCCATTGACGCTCCTGATTATCAAGAATCTTCAGTCAATCCAACACATACCCGCTTCCGTCGTTCCGGCATGGAGTGCCGGAACCTAGAAGCCAAGGATGATAAGCCACATTGCCACATTCACATCCCTGTGCTCTGGATACCGGCATTCCATGCCGGTATGACGCTGCCTTCGTTTTGCTGATAGGTGTCTTGCTAAGGTTGGCGCTTACTCCGTGCGCAAAGCTTCCAATGGTTCCAGACGGGACGCTTTCATTGCCGGCGCCACACCGGCAATGATGCCAATCAATAAGGAAATAATAAACGCGGCAACGATATAGGCCCAAGCCAGTTCTACTGGTAACGCCGGTAAGATTACGCCGACCGTCCGCACAACCATAATACCTGTCAAAACGCCGGCAAAACCGCCTGCCATGCTGAGCATTAACGCTTCGCCCAGAAACATCTGGAAAATAATTCGCCGCTCGGCGCCGATTGCCCTCAGCAAACCGATTTCAGAAATTCTTTCGGAAACGGCGATAGTCATGATAGTTAATATGCCGACCGAACCGACCAGTAAGGAAATACCGCCCAGGGCCGCCACAGCCAGGGTCAGGATATTCAAAATGGAATCCATGGTTTCCAGCATTTGATTCTGGGTCACAATCGTGAAATCTTCCTCACCGTGCCGGGCGATTAACAAGCGTTTGATGGATTGTTGTACGGTTGCAATCGGCGTAGCGCTTTTATAAAGCAGGTCAATCTGCATCAGACTTTCCCGATCAAACAGCTCCAGCGCTTTAGCCGCCGGGATGTAAATGGCGTCATCCATATCAAAGCCCAGCATCTGGCCTTTTTTTTCCATAACGCCGATAACCCGGTACCGGTCGCTGCCGATTCGAATACGTTTGCCTAATGGGCTGGCCGTGCCGAACAGTTCCACCGCCAGTTTATTACCCAAAACCGCAAGAGGACGCGGGTTGCTTTGCTCACCGGCCGGTAAAAAATGTCCGCTGGCTGCTTTCAATTTCCAGACTTCCGGTACCGCGGACCCCACGCCCAGCACATTGCTGCGCCGCTGTTTGTTCCCGGCTTCAATGCGGGCATTGCCTTGCACCAGCGGCACCACATTAATAATATTTTCCAGTTTGTTTAAACGGGCTGCATCAGCCAGGGATAACGGTCTGACTGTGCTTATCGTTGCCCCGGACAGGCCAAAGGTGGTTTTTTTACCGGGAAATACGCTCACCAGGTTAGTTCCGAACTGAGTGAATTCCGCCAGTACAAACGTATGAATGCCCCGGCCTATAGAGGTCAGAATGATCACGGCGGCGATACCGATAATCAGCCCCAGGGCAGTTAGCAAGGAACGCAGTTTATGGCTGATGACCGTCCGGTATGACAAGGAAATCAAGTCAGCGTAACGCATGCTTAGCGTTTAGCCAATGCCGCGACCGGCTCCAGCCTTGCCGCTTTCCTGGCCGGCAGTACTCCGAATACCAAACCGGTAAACAGCGCAACTCCCAGCGCGGCAAACACCGCCCAAACCGGAAGCTCAAGGGGAAAAGCCGGGTAAACGGCCTGTAGCGTAGCAATGGTTAATCGTCCTAATATCAATCCCAATAATGCGCCAGCCACGGAAAGCATGGCCGCTTCGGTTAAAAACAGCCAGTGCAATTGCCGTTTGGTTGCGCCCAAGGCTTTCAGCAAGCCGATTTCCGCCGTTCGCTGCGTAACGCTGACCAGCATGACGTTCATCACCAGAACCCCGGCCACGGCCAGGCTGATTGCCGCAATACTGGTTACGGTTAAAGTTAATGCCGTTAATATTTTATCAAACGTACTGACGACACTATCCTGGGTAATGATAGTGATATCCTCTTCCCCTTCATGACGTTCCTTAATTATTCTTTTGATTTCATCGACAGCCTTGTGCATTGCCTGTTCGGATTTGGTTTCCACGAGAATCCTGAATAATGAGCGGGTATCAAATAAAGCCTGCGCGGACGCTACCGGAATAATCACCATTTCATCAAAATCGACACCAATAGATTGCGCTTCCGTTGACAATACGCCGATTACCCGGAAGCGGCGGTCATTGATACGCAGCCATTGCCCGAGAGCCGGCTGGTTGGCGAATAATTGTTCACGTATGGTCTGGCCAATCACACAAACCGGCAGGGCTTTATCGGCTTCCATTTCGGGCAGGAAACTTCCCTGGGCCATATTCAGATGGCGCACGCGTCTTAACGCATGAGTCGAGCCGAAGACATTGGTTTCCCGCTCCAGGCCTCGTGTTGAAACCGGCGCAGATCCGATAGTCAGCGGCGCGAGTGCCGCTATATGATGGCTGCGCGATAATGCCTCGGCATCATCCAGCGTTAAATCCCTTGGGGTCTCTCCGAACAGAGGGGGAGCGCCGCCTGTGGTTTCATTGCGTCCCGGCAGCACAATCACCAGATGCGTCCCAAGCGCTTCAAACTCATGCACGATATAACGGCGGGCGCTTTCACCCAAGGCCGTTAAAACCGTAACCGAAGCAACGCCAATTCCCATCGCCAGAATAATAAGCAAAGCTCGTAAAGGCTGGGATCTAACAGCAATGAGGGCTTGATAAAAAGTATCTGTGACCAGCATTTGTCGGAATAAAATCCAAGCCTACTTCTACTTTGCAAGCCCGTCATACCCGCCGGGATGCGGCTATCCAGTGCCAAGGATGGTAAGTTCAAACCCATCCATGGGGCCTGGATTGCTCACCGCCTCCCTGCGGTTCGGGCTTCGCCCTGTGCGGCGCACATCCCAATTCGCTCCAGGCGAATTGGTCCGGCACAAATTCGTCTGGAACGAATTTGCCTTTACCTGCAGGGCTACGGGCAGGAAAGCCCGTAGTGAATCCATGCCGGAATGACGAACTTGGAAAGGATAGATCATGTAATCTGACAAAGTAGAACTATGCAGTAGTGAAGATGTAGCAGCGGCCTTAGCCGCGATTACTGCAGCTAAAGCCGCTCCCGGCATCGGATGGACAGTCTTTACATCAATGCCGTCTTTTTTTTATAACGGATAGAGGAAAGAACCGAGAGGCCGATCAAAACAGCGCCGACCAGACCGGTTATGACTTCAGGAATATGATAGCGCATGCTGACCAGCATAATGCCTGCCAGCACGCCAATGGCATAATGAGCGCCGTGTTCCAGAAACACATATTCATCCAGAGTGCCCTGCCGCACCAGATAAACTGTCAGGCTTCGTACGAACATGGCGCCAATAGCCAAACCCAGCATAATAATGATCACATCCTGAGTAATCGCGAACGCGCCGATAACCCCGTCAAATGAAAATGAGGCATCCAGCACTTCAAGATACAGAAAACTCATGATGCTGCCTTTTTTCAGGACGGTAGCCAATTCTTCGCCTTCTTCTTCACTTTCAAATAAAGTCGCAAGACTGTCTACAATAACAAACAGGATTACTCCTGCAACACCGGCAAACAGCGCTTTCAACCGTATTTCCTCGGGCAGCCAGTTCTGGGCTATCAAAAGCAGCCCCAACGCCAAAATGATTTCAATCGCTTCAAGTTTTCCAAAGGAGGCTATTTTTTCCTCTATCCGCCCCAGCCAGTGCAGTTCCTTGCCTTCATCAAAAATAAACGAAAAAAACACCATCAATAAAAACATACCGCCAAAGGCTGCAATTTGCACATGGGAATCGGTTAAATGCCGGGCATACGTCGCCGTATCGTTTAACGCCATCTCAGTCACGCCCAAAAAGCCGATACCGGTTGCTGCCGAAACAATCAGAATAGGAAACAATAAGCGCATGCCAAAAACAGCGATCAAAATCCCCCAGGTTAAAAAATAGAACTGCCAGCGCTCATCCATGCGCTTTAATACGGAGGCATTAACCACGGCATTATCAAATGACAAACTGACCTCCAGAATCCCCAGAATAACGGCAATGAAAGCGCCCGTTATGCCGCCCCAATAAAATGCCGCCGCCAGACAAATAGCCGTGACAATAAAAGAAAGACGAAAATGCTGCATAAAATACCTTTGGATAAGAGTGATTCAATATAAGTGAATAGAGAAGTTTAGCCCGATTTGGCAATAAGAAACCGAAGAATTATTATTGTTTGCGAGGAGTTAAGTTTACCCGTATTCGTGTTACTTTTAAAAATATAACACAGGAGGGTATTGAATCAGCTAAGGGCTGTTCTTAATTAATGCGGGCTCATCCTCAATTTAATATAGGCCAGAGCACCCTGATAGTCTCAGCAAATGGATCCTGAAAACCGGATGTTATCATTTCTTGTGATTTATATTCTTGGGCCACAACATTTATGAAACAATTAAGCCAGAAATGCTTTTAACGTCTGTTTGATCTTTTCCGCGTCCTTGGTTTGGCATTCCCAAATAACAAGAACACGCCAGCCTTGAGCCAGTAGGGCGGCTTCTTGTTCAGTATCGCGAGTCTGGTTGCGGGTTAGTTTAGGGCGCCAGTAATCAACGTTTGATTTTGGCGGGCGGGCATCCTTGCAAGCAGGGTCTTGGTGCTGATGCCAAAAACAGCCATGAACAAAAACAACGGCGCGGCGGCTTGGAAAAACTATATCGGGCTTGCCTGCAAGGTCTTTGCGGTGAAGCCGGAAACGGTAGCCCATTGCATGGGCAAGACGGCGGACAATAATTTCGGGTTTTGTTCCCGTGCTGCGGATAGCCCGCATATTTTGGGAGCGGCGGGCAGGGCTTAATTTATCCACCAGATGCCATTAATTTAGGTTTTAACCTCCGAACTTTCCCCGTAGCCAATTGTAAACGGCTCTTTGCTCGTCTTGGCCGGCGCGTCGGATTTGAGATAATAACCAAATGGCCGTTGGTTTTTCGGCGGTAATATTTTTAGCGCCCTGATTGCAAGTTGAGCATAAAGACCGAAGGTTAGACAATTCATCTTTACCGCCTAAGCTTTTATCTTTTATATGCCCTATGTGAAGCCGAACCTTGCGCCTTGTTCCTGGGTCAATATCACCTGGCGTAAGTCCGCACATTTGACAAGTAAAGCCGTTACGGTCAAGAACTTCCGCCCTTAATTTTGACGATAGACCTCGAACAAAAGCTAAATCCAATGTGCCCGATGGCGCTTCTTTTAAGAGATATTCGCCCGGCTTTAATTCAAGGCTGTCATTGTGAGTAAGAATCTTCCAGCCTTCTTGCTCCCGCAATTCTCGAAGACGCCGGCTGTATTGAACGGCTCCATCAGCCGCTGCTTGTAATTCATGGGATTTAATTACTCTACCGATGTTAGCGAGAAGGAATTGCCTTATTTTTTCCTTAGAACCGGATTTCTTTTTTTCTGTCATTAAGCTGTTTTCCTTTTCCGCGCTGTAGTTATTTGAATAACTTGGTCGGCTGCGGTAAGGCAAGCGTTTATTTTGTTGGCAACAGCGCACGCAACAGGCGGCGGGAAAGCATTACCAATTTGCCGGTAAGCTGGCGTTTTTTTTCCTGTAAAAATCCAATCGTCGGGGAAACCTTGAAGTCTCGCGACCATTTGAACGGTTAAGCGCGGCATACCTAAAAAATCAGGCTCCGGCGCTTTATCAATTATACCAAGTCCGTCAACGCCTAAAGCCGACCACGCTTTACGGGCGCGAGTCGGCCCAAGATCTGGGCCTCCGTGTTTTTTCGAGCCTCCAACAATGGTGGGTGCTATCTGGTTAGCTTGATCACGCCACGCTGCCGCGCCGCGCCAGCCGTTCACGGCCATAAGATCAAAAAGGGTGTCCCCCACCGTTGGCGGGTTATATGTGTTCGTGGTCGGCCATTCAAAATTAGCGGCGTATTCCTTGCGGATGGCGACAAAAACCACGCGGGGGCGTAACTGTGGAACGCCATAGTCTGAAGCATTTAAAAGCCGCCAGTCGGTTTTATAACCAAGCTTGGCTATTTTTCCTGATACATAATTCCGGTAATCATCAAAAACCGCGTCAAGAATACCTCTTACATTTTCAATCATCACGGCGCGGGGACGAATTTCATCAATAAGACGAATAGCCGACGGAAACATGTTTCTTTCGTCGGCCTTGCCTAACTGCTTGCCAGCCTTTGAAAATGGCGGGCAAGGCAAACCGCCGGCAAGTAGGTCTATACCCTTAAACGGTGCGCCGCCGAATGTCTCTAGGTCTTGTTCGAAAACTTGCCAGTGCGGGCGGTTAAAGCGTAGCGTTTCGCAACACTGGCGATCTATTTCTACAAGCCCTTGATGACTAAAGCCCGCCATTTCAAGCCCTAAAGCTTGCCCCCCGCCGCCGGCGCATAGCTCTAAAGATGTAAAACTTGTTTTTATCATTTGTGCATTCTCTATTTATTATTTTGTCATGCGCCAACAGGGCCCTAGGCTGGGTTAGCGGCCTTGGTGCGTAACCCAGCATTTGTACTATCCCATAAGGTGAAATAAAATCCGTTAACCTTAAAATTATGCATTATACCGGCCTGCCGAATATTCGCCACCGCTTCATAGGTACCCTTATGACGAGACAGTCTTTGGGCCAAGCCTGACTTTTAACCAAACCGCGGGCCCAATAGATCAGCCGGACACCGAATAAAATCCCAAGTAACACGGCGAAAGTGGCCGGGTTGGTAATGTCTTTTTTGACCAGCCACCAATAATGCACAACGCCGCCGACTGCGCTTACATAAATCAACCGATGCAGCCAGCGCCAGCGCTGGCCTCCCAATCGGCGAATCATACGGTCAGTCGAGGTTATCGCCAACGGGATCATCAGTATAAAGGAAGGGAAGCCCACGGTAATATAGGGCCGCTTGACGATGTCCTTGACTATGCCGGGCCAGTCGAAAAACTGATCCAGCACCAGATAAGTCAAAAAATGCAGGCTGCCGTAAAAAAACGCGAACAGGCCAAGCATGCGCCGCAGGCGAATCAGCCAATTCCAGCCCAGTAATCGCCTGAATGGAGTGGCGGACAGCGTAATCAACAGGAAAGTAAGCGTCCAATAGCCGGTCGTCCTGGTAATTTTTTCGATAGGATTAGCGCCTAATGCATCAAGATAGGCACCCATACCTAATTTAATCAACGGAATCAGGGCCAGCACAAAAACGCCTGCCTTGATCCGGTTTACAAGCCTGGCGTCGAGAGTTTTAAGTTTCATGGCCTCAGAAGTTCTGGATCAGATCCATTCCCGAATACAGATGCGCCACCTGATCCGCATAGCCGTTAAAAGGCAAGGTCTTACGTTTGAGGAATTCACCGAGGCGGCGTTCCTTGGCCTGGCTCCAGCGCGGATGATCGACTTCGGGGTTAACATTGGAATAAAAGCCATACTCGCTGGGCGCTGACTGCGTCCAGCTCGACACCGGCTGCTTTTCTACAAAACGAATGCGCACAATGGATTTGGCGCTTTTAAAGCCGTATTTCCAGGGAATGACGATGCGAACAGGCGCGCCATTCTGATTAGGCAGCACTTCTCCATAAAGACCCACAGTAAGCAACGTCAAAGGATGCATGGCTTCATCCATGCGCAATCCCTCCCGGTAAGGCCACGCCAGCACTGAAGATTTTTGCCCGGGCATTTGCTCCGGGTCGTGCAGGGAAATGAATTCCACGAATTTGGCATTACCGGTGGGCTCCACCCGTTTAATCAGTTCCGCCAGGGAAAATCCCACCCAAGGCACCACCATCGACCAGGCTTCCACGCAACGCAGCCGGTAAATGCGTTCCTCCAGCGGCGCCAGTTTTAGCAGTTCGTCGATATCAAAAACCTTGGGCTTGTTAACTTCCCCCTCCGCAGTGATCGTCCAGGGGCGCGTTTTCAAACTACCGGCATTTTTGGCCGGATCTTCCTTGTCGGTGCCGAATTCGTAAAAATTATTATATTGAGTCACGTCTTCCAGAGGCGTTAATTTATCCGGCAAGGTATAGGACGACGTTTTGACGTCCGCTAACTTATCGCCGGCCAAGACTGATCCGGGCAGCAAAGCTGCGACGGATGCGCTGCCGGCCCATTGCATAAATCGCCGGCGTGCGTAAAACAACTCGCGCGGCGCGATTTCGGAAGCTTTGATCCCTGGAATTTTATATTTAGTCATGTGCGCGGTCCTCCCTTGGATTAATTTCAATTAGATTATTCACTCGTTGCTCCAGTTCCAAAAGTATTCATGCATGCCTCCTTAATCTTACCGCAAGCTGAACATCAGCTTCCAGGCCAATATCGAACCCCGCAATGTCCTGCCCATGACAGCGCAGCACCAGATTAGCCAGCAATCCGGTCCAGCCGGTTTGATGAGCTGCGCCCAAGCCCAGGCCGTTATCCCCATGAAAATATTCGAAAAATTGCAAATGCTCGCGCCAATGAGGATCGAACTGCCACGGACTGTTGGGCGGAAAGGCCGGCAGTCTTCCTGCTGCGTCAGGCCGGTACAGATTAGTCAGCCGCATGGCAAGCTTCTCCACCACTTCATGCAGCGTCAGTTTGTGGTCTGACAAGCCGGGCGCCAAAACGGTAAAATTTTCACCCAAAAAACGGTGGAGTTTTTCCAGCGCCAGAATCAGCGTGTAATTGGTCGGAAGCCATACCGGTCCTCGCCAGTTGGAGTTGCCGCCAAACAGGCCGGAGGTCGATTCACCCGGCACATATTCAATCAAAGCCTGGCCAATTCCCGGCAGAATTCCCAAGTCGCCGCGTTCGGCATGAATGCGGCTGATGCTGCGTATGCCGTAAGGTGAAAGAAATTCCTGTTCATTGAACAACCGGCATATGATAGCGGGCAGCATGGTATGATCCACCAGCGATAATAGGTGTTCTCCTCGTTCATTTTCATGATAGGGGCAGGCGCAAATATAATTGCCGTGGAATACGCCGCCGATATGATTGGCGAGCAGTTCCCGAAACCTCGGAACATTGCGAAGCAAACGCTCATCGACCACCTCGCAGGCAAACAACGGAATCAATCCTACCCAGGAATAGACATCCACGCGGTGATAGGTGCCGTCCGGCGCCATTAATAGATCCTTGAAGAAGCCGTCCTGGGGATCCCAGAGCGATACCCCGGTGCCGGCATGTCCTGCGACACTGTTGGCTATATTGAGGAATTGTTCGTAAGTCTGTATGGCGGTGTCTTCGTAATTGGGCTCTTCGGTCGCCAATTCCAGGGCCATGATGGTCATATTCAGGGCAAACATGGCCATCCAGCCCGTAGCGTCGGACTGTTTGAGCTTATAGCCTTCCGGCAAACGCACGGAGCGGTCGAATACCGAAATGTTGTCCAGTCCTAAAAAGCCTCCTTCAAACACATTAAGACCCTCGCTATCCTTGGTATTAATCCACCAGGCGTAATTTAACAGCAACTTGTTGAATACCCGTTGCAGGAAATCAGGGTCGCCGCGGCCGCGCTGCTGCCGCTCCGTTCTGAAAATCTGTAGCGCTCCCAGCGCATGAACCGGCGGATTGACATCGCCAAACGCCCATTCGTAAGCGGGAATCTGTCCATTGGGATGCAAATAGGTTTCCTTCAGCAGCAGCTCGATTTGATCTTTGGCAAAATCCACATCGACCAGACTGATCGCCATGCAATTAAAAGCCAGATCCCAGGCGGCAAACCACGGATATTCCCAGGCATCGGGCATCGAGATTACATCGCCGGCCCGCAAATTTTTCCAATGCCTGTTGCGTCCGGATTTCCGGATTTCCGGTGCAGGCGGGTCGTCTCCCTGCAGCCAGCGCAGCACATCAAAATGGAAAAACTGCTTGGACCAGATCATTCCGGCCATGGCCTGGCGCAGCAAACGCCGCTCATGCATATCCGCTACAGGCAGGATAGTTTCATAAAAGGCATTCGCCTCGGCGCGGCGCTGGACAAACAGTTTATCGCTACCGGCAAAAGGATGAGCGGCTGCCCCCGTCAACAGCACCAGGTCAATTTTTTCCACGCTTCTTGCGGGCACAGTAAGTATGTGCCAAGCCGCGCTTTTAGTGCCACTCTGAACCGGGTTGACGGCATTAACTTCATTATTAACTATGCGGCGATGAAAAGCATCCTTGACGAAAGGCGCCGGATTGGGCTGGCCCCACAAGCGCTGATGATTGCTCTCATTGTCAGTGAACAACAGTTCGGCAGTTTGCCTGCCGTATAGCCGGTACTTTCCCAGCCTGGCATGCGATGCCTTGATGGCCCACAGAGCTTCGGCCTGAAAATCTCGCTCTAAAACGGGTTTACCCGTCTCGTCTTTGTCCCAGCTCCAGGTATTGCGGAACCATAAGGTTGGCAACACATGCAGAGTCGCTGCTTCCGGTCCGCGATTAAAGGCAGTAATACGAATATAGATTTCATCAGCTTCTGCCTTGGCATATTCGATCTGCACATCCCAATAGCGATTATCCTTGAAGATGCCGGTATCCAACAGACTGAACGGCGGTTGATCACGTCCTCGACGGGCATTTTCCTCCACCAGCCGGGAATACGGATATTCAGACTGCGGATATTTATAGAGGTATTTCAAATAGCTGTGGCTGGGGGTTGCGTCGTCATAAAAATAATACTCCTTGACATCTTCGCCGTGATTGCCCTGATGGCCGGTAAGACCGAAAGCCCGCTCTTTGAGAATAGGATCATGTCCGTTCCATAAAGCCAGGGCAAAACACAAGTATTGTTGTTCATCGCAGATACCGCCTAAACCGTCTTCGTTCCAGCGATAGACTCGTGAACGCGCCTGATCGTGGGAAAAATATTCCCAGGCGGTTCCGTCCGGGCTGTAATCCTCGCGCACGGAACCCCAAGCCCTCTCGGATAAATACGGACCCCAGAGACGCCAGTTTTCAGTACCCCGGCGTTGATTTTCCAGCCGCTCTTGTTCAGCGTTACGAGTGTTGCCAGTTTTGGGCATGTTCTTCCTCCCGTCCGGATATTTTTAGAGGTTACCTTAATTGTATATCGAATTGTATATCGGGTTTTAGCCGGAAACTTAACATCTTTCAATTGCTGTCTTCAAATGGTCGTTTTTTCCGCTTGAGCCGCCACCAGGCTTCTAAAATACAGGCCACTGACCATGCCTGGGATGGAGCTCCGCGCGGCGAGTGAGGCGGGTCGGCATCGAAAATTTCACTGACAGTACCCAGTCCGGCATCAAAAAGATGATCCCGGATCGGTTCCAGGCGGCTTAAAGCCCTTTCCGCATCATGGGTAACGCGGTATTCCGCCAGCGCATAATGGCCCAGCAACCAGGCCCATACCGTGCCCTGGTGATAAGCGCCATCGCGCTCCGCTGCATTACCGTGATAACGGGAAACGTACTGCGGATGGCTGCCTGCCAGCGATCGCAAGCCATAAGAAGTTAGCAGTTCCTTGCCGCAAATTTTGACAACCGCCTGCTGGGCAGTCTCAGACAAAGGGCTAAACGGCAGACTTACCGCGAAAATCTGGTTCGGGCGCACTGCATCGTCCTCTCCGTACGGCCCATCCAGAACATCCGACAGGCCGCCGCTTGCTGGTTTAAGGAATCGCTGAAAGCCTGAGCGCGTAGTTATCGCCTGGTTTTTATAGTATTCTGCAGAATGATTTAGCTTCCGGGCGAACTGAGCCATCACTTCAAGCCCGTTATACCATAGAGCGTTAATTTCCACGGGTTTACCTGTGCGTGGGGTCACGACCCAATCACCCAGCTTGGCGTCCATCCAGGTCAGTTGTACGCCTGCTTCACCGGCTTTGAGCAGCCCGTCCTTATCGTCCATAATAATGCCATAACGGGTTCCTTGCCGGTACCAGTGAATAATTTCTTCCAAAACAGGAAATATCTGCCGCAGAGCTGTCCAATCATCGATGGCTTCGGCATAAGCGCGCCAGGCCTCAATATACCAAAGCGCGGCATCTGCTGTGTTGTATGCCGGGCTCCCGCCATTGCCGGGGAGCACATTGGGCAGCATGCCTTGATTAACAAAGCGGGCGAATGTCTCCAGAATGCGCCTTGCGCTATCGTAACGGCCCGTGGCCAGAGTCAGGCCAGGCAAGGCAATCATCGTATCCCTGCCCCAGTCATCGAACCACGGGTAACCCGCGATAACCGATTCACTCTCGGCATTATTCTTCTGCGGGCGTGCGAACAGGAAGCTATCCGCCGCCAGCACCAGTTGCCGTATCCATTCCGGGCTATCATATAGCTCAGGAACGGTAATCTGCATGCGGGTCAGCACACGGTCATCGTAAGCGAAGAAACGCCGCATGGCTTCCTCCGGATAAGGCGAAGGTTTTTCTTCCAGACTGGCAATCAAACCGCTCCATTCCCCTTTGGTCAGAGGTAACAGGCACTCGCCCGCGCATAAATGCTGGTCGCGGCACGGCAAGCCGCGTTCCGCCTCAGCCGTCAGGTCAAAGTTTTCATACCAGATCTGCTGCGGCCTGATCATTCCACCTTTTGCCTGAAATCTCAACTGATAGGGATATGAGCCGGAGCCCTGCGGATTTCTTACTATCAACCCACCCGTTTCGTCCGGTTCAATCGACGGCGTGAAACGCCAGGGCTCGGCATTACCGTGATGGTCGCGGGCGTTGACCAACAGCCGAATGCGTAACTTCATCTGCGCGTGTCGCAGATAGGGAAAATCGGGGCGATAAGCCAGATAGACGGTGTTGGCGCCAGGCTCAAGCCAGATGCGTAAGTCCAGTTTCAGATCACCGAAAGCGTATCGCCAAACCGGCATGCGTCCATCAAGCCAAAAAGTTTCAATATGCATATGCCCGCGAGGATCAATGACATCATTTGGCCAACGGTTGCTGCACAGGGGCAGCGATTGATTGTTCGTTTCCAGCCAGGCATCCGCCTTGGCGAATATCAGTGAGCGATGCAACGGCGGCGACAACGGCGCAATAAGAAGTCCATGATAACGGCGCGTTAAAGTGCCTGCCATGGTGCCTGCGGCATAACCGCCCAAACCATTCGTTAGCCACCACTCCCGGCGCTCGGCTTGAGCCGGCTCGCAGCAGATTTCGCGCCCGAAGCGGATAAATTGAGGTCTGGTCATAATGATGTCTCCTGTTGCGGCAGGTCATCGGCAGTCCATAGCGCCCTGCATAAATCCTAAATCAATTCCAGTAAAGTATTCGTCCGGGTGAAGTTAAATTGTTGGTTATAAAGCAAATATCTGTAATTATCGGTTCGTCCGGCTAAAACGCGGCACTCTTTATAACGGCATAATAAAAGCAGGCAAGTGCAGTTGCCAATTGATAATATTATCGCTAACATGACAGCAATACCGTTTCCTTATGAAGTCGTGAGTATGGCGTTTGCTCAAGAATATTTGCAATAAAGACTGGAGATAAATTGGGGGTTTGCCATTTTAAAAATTATGCCGGATTTGGTTTTTCTGCTCTCATTGCTATTATTAAACTTATTAAACTTGTATAATTATCCTATTATTCCATTGAAAATCAAGAAGGTAGAATTTCCTCTTCGTACTGCCTGCGATTTATAATTTTATTTTTACAACAAAACCGGGTCATGTTAAGTGGTCGACAAGTTTGCGCGGTACCAGGCAACCTTTAATCAACAATAATGCATTATGAAGGCGGACAACTCGCGCATACAAAAACAATATGACCGGCTTGCCCCGTATTTCGACGGCATGGAAGCGGTGCTGGAGGGCTTGGTTTTTAAGCCCTGGCGCCAAAAACTCTGGAATAAAGTTGAGGGATTTCACATGCTTGAAGTAGGGGTTGGCACGGGAAAGAATTTTGATTATTATCCTGAAAAGGCCCGGATAACTGCGGTTGATTTCAGTAAAAAAATGCTGCAACAGGCGGCGCATAAGCGGGGCAGGAAAAATATCTCCGTTGATTTGGAATTGATGGATATTCAGTCGTTGTCCTTCGCAGGTAATAGTTTTGATACCGTCATTGGTTCTTTTGTATTTTGTTCGGTGCCGGCGCCGCTGAAAGGATTGAAGGAGCTTTACCGGGTGTGCAAACCGGGCGGACAGATTTTATTGCTGGAACACGTGGTGAGCTCAAGACCTGTGCTGGCAAGGGCCATGAATCTGATCAATCCTGCCGTTGTGGCTCTAACCGGGGCCAATATTAACCGGATGACTGTTAAAAACGTTCAGGCCTGCGCGTTTGAATCAGTGCGTATTGATGAATGCAGCAGTGATATGATCAAGTTAATTGAAGCCAGAAAATAAGGTTCTCCCAGGCTTGGCTTTACCTGTATAAAACCTTTATTTAAGCAGGCCAGCACCCTTTAACACCTATATGCAATAGGCAAACTCACCAATTTTCTGATTTAGATTAAATGCACAAACTAATTACACTAAAATACTATGCCGCCTTACTGGCAATTAGTGTGCTCACGCTTTATCTTTCCTGGGTCGGATTCACATCCTCCGATGATGCTTATTATGTGACATCAGGACTAGGCTGGCTGCATGAGTTCCCGTATGTGGCAACGCATTTTGGCGAAATCCGCGCTGGAATTGGTATACCCATAGCGCTGATGATTGCGCTATTCGGAGAATCCGAATTCACGGTGACGCTGAGTACATGCGTTTTCCTGGTGGCTACGGCTTTTTTAACGTTTGCGATGCTTAGCCGGGTTATCGGTCAAACCCCCGCATTCATGACGTCGGCAATCCTGGTTACTATACCCTTGTTTGCAATACATTCGACTATTCCCTGTGCAGACTTACCGGCGCTTTTTTTTGTGGCAGGTTCGTTTTGGCTGTTTTGGCTGGCATGCCAAAGAGAGGATAGGTTATGGCTATTGCTGATTGCCGGTGTTAGCGCGGCGATTGCGTTTTCTGCTCACGAACTCACTCTGGGCTTGCTGCTTTTTTATGGCGTCTTATTCGTTCTGGGAGTGGGAATAAAGCGTTACGAATATTGGCTGATGGCGATTGGTTTTTTGTTCATAATTGGTATCGAGTGTATCTATTATTGGGTCATGACGGGAGACCCTCTGTATCGTTTCACCTTACTACTTCAAGGTACTGCTATTCAGGATAGAAATGAAATTGGATTTCTTCAAATCACGGTGGGAACTCCGCATATATGGGCTCCTATAGACCCCGTACTTATGTTTTTTACAAACCATTATTTTAGCCTGTTAGGTTTTTTGATAATGCCTGCTATGTGGTGGGTGCTTAAGGACTGGCGCAGCCAGTCACTAGCGTTGAGATTGGCTCGTCTTCTGCTATGTCTGGGAATAGTATGGTTCCTGCTGGCCGCCATAGAATTAAGAAACCTATGGCTGCTTCCGCGTTATTACATGGTAGCGGCATACAGCTTTTTTCTGGTATCGGCGATTTGGGTTTACGTTAAAATTTGGCCGCAGCGAAGACAGCTTGTTACAGGCGGAATGATTGTTTTCGTGCTGATCAACCTGGGCTTGATTTCTCTTGACAATAATAATCCGCGCTTTGGCGAGCGTGCCTTGGTGGATTATCTGGGAGAGTCTGAAGGGTCTATACATACTGACCCGCTCACTGCGGCTAATGCAGAATTTTTCTGCCGGTGGGCATCTCAGGATTGTGGAAGGATCGTAGCCGCGCCCCCGGTTTCCGGAAGCACCTTTTTTTATAACCCGAAAAGTGCGAATCGCCCGAATCGTTTTGTCACGCCGGATAAAGTGAAGCTGTATGCAGTCAACAAGCAATGGCAAGAAATATGGAAAAAACAAGCTCCGCGCAAAGTAAGCGCAGTTATTGCTGAAAAGATGGGAATCATATCGCTACTGCCGCAGGTATTGGTTCTCAAGCTTGAAGGGCCAAATACTGTTGTGTCCGTTTACAGGCTGCCTGAATAATGTGCTTTGCCAATAAATGGGCTATTTATCTTAATTTTAACTAGAAATGGAGTTGAAATACCCGTCAAGCAGAATGAGACAGGACGGTCTATATGGAAAAGGATAAGCCTCTGAAGCTGCCCAATCCGGGAGAAATGTTTGCACTGCGATTAAAGAAGCCGACAGAAAAGGTTTGGCTTTTATGGGTGAATAGTTACAATAAGGCACCAGCCGCCCCTTCATTTACACACATGTTGTGTATTCAGGAAATTGGCACAGAGGGGCATTATTTTTGTGGGTGATAATTGTTGTCATGAACGCTTCTATAAAGCGTCTGTATCGCCCCAAGAGTTGCGAGTGAAACATTGCAAGAGGAGAGGCTCATAAATACAACCGGATTATTATACGAGAGTAAACAGATGAAATCTTCAATATATTCATGCACATGCTGTGGCGCCCAAACAGCCGAACTGTTACTCTACCAAAAAAATGGAATTTCAATATACAAGTGCCAAAACTGTGGAACTGGGCGAGCCGACGACTCAGGGTTCGACGCCAAATCCTATTATGATGAATCCTATTTCAACGGTGACAGGATAGATGGATATTCCAACTATATCAATTCAAAAGAAGTATTATTGGAACATTTTCGCGGGGATATGGCATCGCTGGGGAAATATGGAGCAGCCAGTGGGAAAGTCCTGGAAATTGGTTGCGCATATGGCTATTTCCTGGAAATAGCCCAAGAACAGTTTAGTGAAATTTATGGTTTAGAGATTTGCGAAGAAGCCGTAATTAATTGCAATCAACGAGGCTTGACTACCGTTAAACAAGGCATGGTTTCCTCTGATTCATTAACCGATTTCCCTAGCGTGAATACGGTAGTTATGCTTGACGTCATCGAACATGTACAGAACCCCCGGGAAGCTCTGCAATTAGCGGCCGGAAAATTACTGCCGGGCGGGCATCTTATGCTGACAACAGGAGACTTTTCTTCGTTAGCCGCCAGAATCACTGGAGCCAACTGGCGCCTTATGACGCCGCCTCAGCACTTATGGTATTTTACGCCGACAGCATTAAGAATGCTGGCTGATTCCTTAGGCCTGGATGTGATCGCTGTAGAGCATCCGTTTAAAAAAGTTCCTTTGGGACTTGTTGCCTTTCAATTTTGCCGCTTCGCCGGCATTAAGCCAAAAATACCCGACTGGATGCACAGACAGGGCATCATGATTAATATGCTGGATGCAATGCGGTTGGTAATGCGCAAGAGGCTGTGATGACATATACGCAAATCGGAATGGTTGTTATTTTTTCCGTGGGCATGGGGTTTGGGCAGTTATTGCTCAAATTCGCGGCAACCAAAATGCCGTCCGTCGATACTATTGATCTGATGGCGCGCTTGCTTTCTTTATTCACTAACTGGCCGTTTATACTGGGGACTTCTCTATATGGGCTATTACTAATCTATTGGGTCTGGCTGCTGACATTTTTACCCTTATCGCGAGCATATCCATTTACCTTGCTCAGTATGTTGGTTGCGGCTATTGGTGGAAGATTTTTATTTGACGAGCCGCTTACAACTTCCTTTATTATAGGTATGACATTGATTGGAGGAGGCTTATTGGTATTAAGCTCAGGATAAAAAGCATCCCGGTATTGGTAATAATTGTGTGTAGTTTAAAATTGGATAGGATAACAACCGGACGGAGGGCTTATGAATGATGATGTATGGGTAGTGATTGCCGCTTTCAATGAGGGGGAAGTCATCGGGCAGGTTATAAGCCGCCTAAGAAAATCGTTTGATAATATAGCGGTTGTTGATGATGACTCGAAAGATCAAACGGCGTCTAATTCTATCGAAGCGGGCGCATGGGTCATAACCCATCCTATCAACCTGGGCCAGGGAGCGGCTTTGCAAACCGGGATTGATTTTGCAATCGAAAGAGGAGCCGCCTACATAGTTACTTTCGATGGTGACGGTCAACATCGGCCGGAAGATGCGCTTTCTATGGTTGAACGCGCGCAGGCGGGAAATGTCGATGTTGTTCTGGGAAGCAGGTTTCTTGGCAATGCCGTAGGTATTCCAAAATTTAGACGGCTTATTCTGAAATTAGCCGCCGCTTTTACCGCCCTGACAAGCGGCATATGGCTTACTGATGCCCACAATGGGTTGCGGGTGTTAACTGCGGATGCAGCAAAAAAAATCCGCCTGCAACAGAACCGCATGGCGCATGCGTCAGAATTGATAGATTTGGCCGCTTGGTTGAAGCTTCGTGTGGTTGAACATCCGGTCACCATTGAATATACGCCTTATTCCTTGGCCAAAGGGCAAAAATTGTCAAATTCCATCTCAATACTTACAGATTTGCTTATTGCAAAAATAGCCAAGTAGTTTATGTTGATAAAAATTTTATTAACCTTCTTTTTTTTCTTTTTCCTGATTTATTCCTTCTTACTTTTCAGGTCTTCCCGATTATTATCTCTTATTGTAGCGATACTTGCACCGATAGCGGCTTTCCTCGTCTGGATGCCTGAAAAAGCCACCATGATTGCAAATACATTAGGCGTGGGGCGTGGCGCTGATTTACTACTTTACTTGTGGTTTTTACTCAGTGCGCTGTTGATTCTGCTTTTACACCTCAAGTTAAAATCTTATCACCAGGAATTGACTGAGCTAGCCCGGTATATTGCCATTTCTTTTGCCAAACCCCCAAAGCCTGGAAAATAGAAGAGTTTCTTACAGTATTAACTGGCTGATATTTAAAATATTTCTAGGGCTGTTATACCTGTGCCGCGGATAGACAGGCAATATTCGAATGATCTGAAGCCATTTACAACCGGTAACGCCTTAATTCTGGCTGTTTGGATCTCACCAATAATCTGCGCGATGCTTCTCCGGGTTAACCAGCCTGACCGGAGAGGTATTGATCATTCATTCCTCATTCCTATTTAACCAAAACGGTCTAGCCTTTGGAAGAATTCCTACCTCATCGGCCCAATCACATCCCTATGCCAAGGAACTTTGAGCTAATGAGAGCTCTCTATAAGAAATAATAAGTCAGGCAGCATCAAAAATTTGATTTGTCTGGAAGTAGGTTTCCTGGTTCGCACCAAGTCAAACAGAAGTGTGGGAGTAGGATTTTTATGGTTTGGGTTTTATTATGATTTCGGCAGCAGTCGTCTGCTTGTACCGGCTGGCTTATACAGCACCGGCTAACAGGATGGGCGAAAACGCTGGGAGAGGATTACCATGCCGTGGCTGAAATGGCTGCCTTGGCGGTATCTGCTGCGCGGACTGGCGCGCAGTCACGGCTTCCTGGATCCGATGGCCGTATTGGCGGGGCTGCAACGTTTCGCCCAGCCTTCCGAGGTGAATCAGCCGGTCGAGCTGTTGCGCGCCGGCGCTTTATTTCATGCCCGCGGGCTCATCAACAGCCGGGTTATCCAGCATAATCTCGACTGGGTATGGCCTTATTGGATCGAACGCCAGTTTAATCCCGCCGATGATGCTTTCGTACCCAGGGCATTTTCACTCACCCATGTTAATCTCACGCACCGTAACTGGACCGCTGTCGGCTGGCCGGAGTGTCCCGATTTGCCCATTGTTGACCCGCGCGGTCTGCTGACGCCCATTTATGACGGCTGGTCGCTGGATAGCTGGATCGTCCTGGAGAATGGCGAGCGACTATTACCCTCGCGGGCCGGCAATAGTATACAGCGCCTGGAATTAAGGCAAGGTCCGGTGGTGACCACAGAGACGACGCATGGCGATCTCCGACTGCTCAGCAGAGCTTCGGTCGAGCCGGTGGCGCAAGGTCTGGTCTGCCAATTGCAACTGGAGGCCAGCAGCGACCGGGATGGCTGGCTGGTATTGGCGCTGAGGCCCTATAATCCGGAGGGAATCAGTTTTATTCACCGTATTGAGCTTACTCCCGAACGCACAGGATGGCTTGTCGATGAAAAATCTAGGATTATTTTCAGCGCACTGGCTGACCGGCACCATGTTTCCGATTATAAAGGCGGCGACGTCTCGATTCATCTCAATGATCGTGATGACCAGGAGCAGGCCGAATGCAATGTCGGCATGGCTACGGCCGCGGCGTTATTCAAACTGGAAGTGGGGCAATCGCGGACGGTTAAAGTGCATGTGCCGCTGGATTGGACTCCTAAGACAGAAGCCTCTTCGGTAACCTGGGCGAGCACCTTGGAAGGAGTCTGTGCTCTGCACCTTCCGGATAAGCATTTTCAGTTTCTATATAATGCGGCGTTGCACACTTTGGTGCTGCATAGCGTCGACGATATTTATCCGGGTCCTTATACCTACAAGCGTTTCTGGTTCCGCGACGCGGCTTTCATTCTCCACGCCATGCTCTGTGCAGGATTTAGCGAACGCGTCGAGCGGGCGCTCGACCGTTTTCCCTCTCGTCAAACGCCGACCGGCTATTTCCGCTCGCAGGATGGGGAATGGGACTCCAATGGGGAAGCGCTATGGATAATGCACCGCTTCTGTGAAGTCACCAACCGGCCGCTTAATACGGACTGGTGGTACGCCGCCTGGCGCGGGGCTCGCTGGATCGTGCGCAAGCGCTTGAAGGAAGAAAACCAGGCGCTGCATATGGGACTTTTACCCGCGGGCTTCAGCGCGGAACATCTGGGACCCAATGATTATTATTACTGGGATGATTTCTGGGGAATTGCCGGTCTGCATTCGGCGGCGGCGCTCGCTGACCGTATAGGCGATAAGGAGCCGGGCCGGGCCTTCGCGCTTGAAGCTCAGGATTTCCAGCGGGCGCTGGACATGAGTCTTGATCTGGTCGCTGAACGTATTGGCAATCCGGCGATGCCGGCTTCTCCCTATCGCCGGCTGGATGCCGGCGCTATCGGCTCGATTGCCGGCGGCTACCCTTTGCAATTGCAGTCGCCGGATAACCCGCGGTTGCTTGCTACGGTGGAGTTTTTACTGAAGAACTGCTTTTTCGGCGGCGGCTTCTTTCAGGATATGATTCATTCGGGCATTAATGCTTATTTAACGCTACACGTCGCCCAGGTGCTGCTGCGGGCCGGAGATCCGCGTTACCGGGAGCTTATGGGGGCAGTCGCCGGCCTGGCTTCGCCGACGGGTCAATGGCCCGAGGCAATCCATCCCCGCACCCGCGGCGGCTGCATGGGCGATGGTCAGCATGTGTGGGCGGCGGCTGAGTGGATTCTGATGATACGCAGCTGTTTTCTGCGTGAAGAGGGCGACACCCTGATAATGGGCGAGGGCATTTTTCCAGAATGGCTCTATCAGCAGGAGACGTTAAGCTTCGGCCCTGCACCGACCGCATTCGGTACCGTTTCAATGACGATTGAGCCGGAAAAAACGGCATCGGCTGAAACAGTCAACATAAAGTGGGAAGGCGTCTGGCATCGGAAATCACCTCGCATAGAGGTTCGGCTACCCGGTTTTGTTCCCTTTCATGTGCTGTCCGGCGAGACCGGCGCGCAATTGATAAAGGCACTTTAATGAACATAGTCATGCTGACAAATACCTTTACCCCGCATGTAGGCGGCGTGGCGCGCTCGGTCGAAACCTTTACGGCCGCTTATCGTCAGAGCGGTCACCGGGTGCTGGTTGTTGCGCCTGAATTCCCCGACATGCCGCAGAATGAGGCGGATGTAATACGCATTCCCGCCGTCCAGAACTTTAACGGCAGTGATTTTTCTATGGTATTGCCGGTTGCAGGGCTTCTCACTGAGGCCATTGATGAGCTCCGTCCGGATATTATCCATGCCCATCATCCTTACCTCCTGGGCATGACGGCATTGCGCGTGGCTCGCTTCCACAAGCTTCCGCTGGTGTTTACTCATCACACGCGCTATGAGGAATACACCCACTATGTACCGGGCAACTCGATCACCTTGCAACGCTTCGTAATCGAGTTGGCTACGCGTTATGCCAACTTGTGCGATCAGGTCTTCGCTCCCAGCGAGAGCATTGCCGCTCTGCTTCAGGAAAGAGGAGTAACTGCGCCTATTGCGGTGGTGCCTACCGGGATTGAGGCGGAGCGTTTTGCCCAAGGAGACGGGCAGCGTTTCCGGACCGCTATGAACATCCCGCATGATGCTTTTGTTGTCGGCCACTTGGGTCGTCTGGCTCCGGAAAAGAACTTGGTTTTCCTGGCCGAAGCGGTGGCCGCTTTTCTGCAAACCGAACCCAGGGCCCATTTTATGGTGGCCGGCAAGGGCCCGTCGGAAGAGGAAATTCTAGCCATTTTCAGTCGCGCAGGTCTCGCTTCCCGGCTGCACTTCGTTGGTCTGCTGGAACAGCCCCATCTGGCGGATGCCTATCACGCGATGAATGTATTCGCTTTCGCCTCGGAGAGCGAGACTCAGGGACTTGTTCTGGCCGAGGCCATGATGGCGGGGGTACCCGTAGTGGCTTTGGATGCTGCCGGTGTGCAGGAAGTAGTCAGGGATGGCTGCAATGGCCGCCTGCTTCGCGATAAAACCTTACCAGCATTCGTATCAGCCTTGGCCTGGACGGCAGGTTTGCCTGCAGCGCGCCGGCAAGGGCTCGAACAGTGTGCGCGCGAAACAGCGCAGGAATTCTCCGTACCGCGTACGATGGCTAAGGCCCTGTATTGCTATGAAAAGCTGCAAGCGAAAAAGTTTGTCGAGCAGCCCGAAGCCGATTATCAATGGGAAAAGCTGCTCCAGCTTATTAAGGCTGAATGGGATATTGTCAAAGGCATGACGGAAGCCGCAAGCGCAGCGCTGGTCAGTAACGAGTCCACGCCAGGAAGAAGCGCGTGATCGGCCGCATCGAAGTTTTTATCCGGCGCTTGCGCCGCGGGTTTAGCCGGAGTGAATGGATGGCGCGGCTAATGCGGCTATCAATGTCTGCCGCACCAGTGGCGGAATCCGGTCTGGTGCTGATTCAGATCGACGGCTTGTCTCACACGCAGCTGAACCGGGCCCTGACACGGGGCAGCATGCCTTTTCTGCGGCGTCTCCTCAAGCGTGAGCATTACCGCTTGCATCGGCAGTATGCCGGCGTGCCTTCGACTACGTCTGCGGTACAGGCAGAGCTGTTCTATGGGATTAAAGCAGCGGTGCCGGGCTTTAACTTCCTGGAGCGTGCGTCCGGCAAACTGGTGCGTATGTTCGAGCCGGAGATTAGCGCTAATGTGGAGAGTCAATTGGAGAAATATGGAGGCGAGCCCTTGCTCAAAGGCGGCAGCGCTTACGTCGACAATTATACCGGCGGGGCAGCGGAGGCGCATTTTTGTCCCAATGCTCCCGGCTGGGGGCCATCATTGCGCGAAGCCAGTCCCGTGGTTGTGGCGTTGCTCATAATCAGCAATGCGTACAGTTTCGTGCGTACGGCAGCTCTGCTCGTACTGGAAACAATTCTGGCGCTGGTGGATTGCATCCGCGGTCTCATTAAGGGCCATGACCTGATTCCGGAACTGAAGTTTGTACCCACGCGGGTAGTCATCGCCATTCTGTTTCGTGAACTGGCCACGATTGGCGCCAAGATCGATATTGCCCGGGGTTTGCCCATTATTCACCTGAATTTTCTCGGTTACGATGAACAAGCCCATCGGCGCGGTCCTTCCTCGGAATTTGCCCACTGGACTCTAAAGGGCATCGACGATGCAATTGCGCGCATCTGGCGCGCGGCCCAGCGCTCGGCGCATCGGCATTACGATGTCTGGATTTACTCGGATCACGGCCAGCAACAGGCTGCGCCTTATCATCAAGTGCGCGCGCATAGCCTTGCCGAGGCAGTGGCGGAAGTATGCACCCGGCAGATGGGTGAACCGGTTACCGTTCAATCTAACGGCTTGTGGGGTATTCAATTGCACAGGGTGCAGTTTCTCGGCGGCAGGAAAATCCAGCGACTGCTGCCGGTGAAGGACGGCGCGCACTCCGAGGCGGACGGCAGGCAAGTTACCGTCGCCGCGCTTGGACCAGTCGCCATGATTTATCAAAATGGCGAGCTTGCGCCAAAAAGTCGCGACGAGCTCGCGCGAGCGCTCGTGGAACACGCCAGGATACCGCTGGTGCTCGTCAGGCAGGGCCCGGATGGCGCCCGCGCCTGGACCGAAGCCGGAGAGTTCATGCTGCCCGAAGATAGCATCCACATCCTGGGCGCCAAGCATCCTTTCCTGGAAGAAGCCACCCGTGACCTGATTGGCTTATGCCATCATCCGGATGCCGGCGACTTCGTTGCCTGTGGCTGGCGGGCAGGCAGTCCTGCCTACACATTCGCCATCGAACACGGCGCGCATGGCGGTATTTCACCCGAAGAGACTACCGCCTTTGCCTTGCTGCCGGATGACGCTCCTCTTTCATTGCCGGTAACGCAGCGGGGTTATCTGCATACGGCTGACCTGCGCCAGGCGGCGCTGCAGGTGCTCGGCAGAGCCGAAGAAGCCCGTGCGCCCAAGGCGCGCCAAAGCAGCTACGCTCGCAAGACGCTGCGAGTCATGACCTATAATGTGCATAGCTGCATCGGCATGGACGGCAAGCTCTCGCCGGAACGCATCGCGCGGGTTATAGCCTGCCATACGCCGGACGTGGTGGCGCTGCAGGAACTTGATGTGGGCCGGGCGCGCACGGGAGGCGTAGATCAGGTCCGGCGCATCGCAACGTCCCTGGAAATGAATTTCCATTTTCACCCGGCGCGATACGTAGGAGAAGAGCGCTACGGTAATGCGGTGCTCACCCATTTGCCGATGCGCCTTGTCAAAGCCGGTCCCTTGCCGGGTTTGTCCACCCGGCCGGAGCTTGAATCGCGAGGAGCGCTATGGGTGGTGATCGATTTCAATGGCGTGGAAATTCAGGTCATTAATACCCACTTGGGTCTGCGGCCCAGGGAGAGGCTGGCGCAAGTGCAGGAGCTGCTTGGCCTGGACTGGCTGGAGCACCCCAACTGCCGCCAACCCGTCGTGCTGTGCGGAGATTTTAACGCGAGGCCCTCTTCCGCCATTTGCCGTCAACTGCGCCAACGGCTACGCGATGCGCAACTCGAACTAAGCCGGCATCGGCCTCGCAGCACTTTTTTTGGCCGCTTTCCAACTGCCCGCATTGACCACGTATTTATCGATGCCGGCATTGAAGTGCTTAATATCGAAGTGTCGAGTGCTGAGCTTTCCCGCCAGGCATCGGATCATTTGCCGCTGATTGTTGAAATGCGCATACCGGACACGTCGGGTTTATTAATCCCGGCCCGCTTTAAAACGTCAGATTCTACGGACATGCCGGACATGGATAAACAGCTTCGTTTCAAATTTTCAAGATCGCGTATTTCATGACTATGCGGTTGTCAGTCGTTTTCCTGATTAGCGAGGAACTTCAGCCAATTCCAAAACCGTCGTTCCGGCAGGGAGTGCCGGACTAATTCGCCGGGAGCGAATTTGGATGTGCCTGGCACAGGGCGAAGCCCGAACCGCAAGGATGCGGTGAGCAACCCAGATGCCAGGGAGAGCGCCCAACCACACATCCCTGTGGACTGGATACCGGCACTCCCTGCCGGTATGACGGCTTAGCGACGCATCTTACTAATCAGGAGACGGCTTAGCTGAAGCATCACTTGCTAAGCAGGTCGTATTTATCAAAAAAAGTCTCTTTCATTTGGAAATGGTGATTACCGGCGCGCCTTGCTGGGCGAGATCGGTCATGGTCATTTGAAAAATCTGGCATAACAGCCTAAAGCCTTCGCGGTTCCATTGATAGCCGGTTTCCGGTTTGAGCGCGTAATACCAATCGCCAAACTGCACGCTGATATTGGCAGACGAAGGCTCGTCATCTCTGACCAGCAAGGCCATAGCGTATACCGGATTCTCGCTGACGTTGGGGGTTTGCGGATGCTTGGCAACAGTATATTCGGGGTCGTCGCTGATGGACTGGCCGATAAAATTCAGCACATTATGAAAACTGCGTAAGCGAAAAGCCCCATGTATCGGCCATTCTCCGCCCGGATATCCGGGCCGGATGTCAACGCTTACATCATTGACTGCGCCTTGATCGGCTTCTTCCTCTAAACGGATGCGTTCGTCGTTGCTCAGTGTCGCCGGATCGTAATTGGTCAGCAGGATGCGGCCGTTCACGCGCTTGCTCAGGGTGACTTGCTTACCCTCGGCCTGATATTCGATTTTGTAGTCTTTTTGCAACGCAGCCATTTGTTGGGCCGTCAACGATTCGGACGGCAAAGTCCATTGCTGATCAAACATCAAAGGTTCGACAAACAGCTTGTGCCTATCCTGTATAGACGACAAATGCAAAACCGCTTGCCGGAACAAGCGGTAACCTTCGGCATCGCCGGGTTTATTTAGATAAATGCCGGCCTGCTTGTCGTCATATATCCGCAATTCACCAGCCAGCAAGCGCAGAAGCAAGTCCACATCAACACCTTGCCGCAGCAGCATGGTCAGTTTGCTTTCCTGAAATGGCGTCAATAAACGGCGGGTAAACTCCTCCCCTTCGATTGGCACGATGCTGATGGTCGGATTCTCGGAAATGGAGCCGCCAAATACCGGCGTCAATAGCGAACCGGTTTCACCGGTAAACGCCGGCGTGGCCCCGGCATTAAATTGAAAATTAAAGGTCGCGGCAATATTGGAAACGCCGGTGAAATGCATGGGCTGATGCTGATGGGAGCGGGCAATATTCAACAGCAGCTGTTTGGACAGAATATCCGCGGTTGCCTTGTCGTACTCGATGACCGCGCGATCCAGCGCTATGGGTGAAAAACAACCTTGCAGGCTGCCTAAAGCCAGCATTAATAGCCATTTGGCGGCGGATCCGGTTAATACGGGAGACTGGTAGAGATTGAAAATCATGTTGTTTCTTTAAAATGAGCAGTAAGAACAATTGAATAATCAATCGCGTAAGTCAAATATAACAATCCTGGCTCATTCCGGTCCCGCCGCCAGGGCAATCGCGGCTCGTTGATGCTTGGTGAAGGATAGGGGCGGAAGACAATCTTCGAGCAGGGTTTCGACGATAGTTGTCGAGGCTGCGGGTTTGGCAAAGCGCAAGGCATTGGCTTGCATTCGGCTTAACCTGCCCGGATTTTCCAGCAATCGTTCCAGTTTGAAGGGGAGGGTGGTCAAGTCGTTGCACTTGACGGCGATACCTTCTTCCAATAGGTGGTCGCTATTTCTTTCCTCTTGCCCCGGGATGGGGGAAACCACGCACATGGGCAATCCGCACGCAATAGCCTCTGAGGTTGTCATGCCGCCCGGCTTGCCGATGAAAATATCGGCCATTTTCATCAGTTTGTGCATGCCGCCGGTGTAACCCAGAACCTTAAACCGGGAACTTCGGCTAGCGGTTAATTGCAGGACGCGCTGTTTCAATTCTTCATTATGCCCGCAGATTACCACGGTCTGCGCGTCGCTTTTCAGGTTGAGCATCCGCTCCACCATAAACTCGGTAGGCCCTATGCCAAAGGCGCCTGCCGATAGGAGCAGAACCGGTTTTTCAGAGTTCAATCCCAGGCTAAGCCTTTCTTCTTCGCGGTTGATGGGTTGTTGAAAAACGGGATCGATGGGTATGCCCGACACGGTGATTCTAGCCTTGGGAATCCCGAGCATTTCAAGATGAGCCCTGGTTTCATCAATAGCGACAAAATAACGGTGGAAAGAGCGCGATAACCACATGGCATGAAAATCAAAATCCGTCACTACAATAGAAAGATGCGCTTGTAGTTGTTTGGTCGCAATCAGGTGAGAAATGATGCCGGCAGGCATATAGTGGGTGCACACCGTAATATGCGGGTTGAATTCCCGGATAAACCGCACCAGCGGTTTAGTATTGAGCCGGTCGATCATGTGCCGCATTCTATCGGTGTGCCAGGGTTCATCGCTGGTTTTATACCACCAGCCCAGGAAGTTCGGCGCCGATCGCACCAGCGATGTGTAAAAGCCGGAGTAAAAATCCCGGAACAGTTTATTGGTGTATTGTAATGCGTCGTTATTGATGACTTCCGCGACCCGGCTGTCAGCGGCAAAGGAAAGTTCCAACGCTTCGGCAGCTTTGATGTGTCCGGTTCCGGCCCCTGCCGACATAATCAAAACCCGTTTTTTCATCAGTGTATAACGAAACTGTCCGATGACTCTGAAAGCGGGGCAGAGTCATGGCGAAGCTGCGCCACTTGCCCGGTTTCACGATACTTTTTATAATCGGCGAGCACTTGGGCATGATCGAATGCCAATGACTCGGGCAGCTCATTCAGGCTGAACAGGCCGCAATTTTTCGCATCATCCGCGGCTATCGGCATTCCCGCCGCCTCAGCTATATATACCGCCGTCACCGTATGACCACGTGAGTCGCGGGCCGGATCGGAATAGATACCAAGCAGCGTTAGCAGATACACATTCAGTCCGACCTCTTCCTGGGCCTCGCGAACGGCAGCCCGTTCGACAATTTCGCCGAGATCGACAAATCCGCCTGGAATTGCCCAGCCGTAGGGCGGATTGGCGCGTTCAATCAAGACGATGGGACGGTCAGGGAAATCGGTCAGCTCAATAATGATATCGGCGGCGAGCAGGGGAGTTATGGGTTTAGGCATAGCATCTTCCGAAAAAAAGGAGAGTGGCAGGTCAAAACCTGGAGTCAACGATAAAATCTCTGTTTATTAATCCTGGTCATGACCATGTTTTTTGGTAAGTAAAGCCATTGTAACAGATACAAATAGCCCAAACACAATCACGATGGCTTGCACTGAAAAGCCGCTATCAATCATTATCGCATAAGCGCCAAGCATCAATAAAATGCTAAGATTTTCATTGAAGTTTTGCACGGCGATGGAGTGTCCGGAGCCCATGAGCAGGTGTCCCCTGTGCTGCAGCAAAGCATTCATTGGAATCAAAAAACTGCCGGCCAGGCTGCCAATCAATATCAGCATCAGCACTGCCAGCCGCCAATCGGTTACCCATGACATGCCCAATACAACGAATCCCATAGCTATTCCCAAAGGCAGTACCTTAACGGCATGCTCCAATGGAACACCCTTGGCCGCCACCACAGAACCGATGGCAAGCCCCACAGCGACTAGTGCAGTCAATTGCGTAGCTTGCTCCAGATTAAGTTTTAGGGCAACCGCAGCCCAGGCGAGAATAATGAAGCGCAAAGTCGTTCCCGCTCCCCAAAACAGTGAGGTTACCGCGAGCGATACCTGTCCCAGCGGGTCTTTCCATAACAGCAGGAAAGTTCGCCGGAAATCCGCCACCAAAAATCCCGGCGTCCGCTTAGTCAGGCTGTGTTCTATGGGCAGCTTGGGAATATAATAATTAAGAATCGCCGCTGCGAAATAAAAACCCAGAATAACAAAAATTGCGAACTCGGGGGCGCTGTCAATTCCGCCATTGAACACAAGCCCGCCCAGGTGCCGGACAACATGCTCTTCAATCCAGGAACCAAGTAATAATCCTCCGAATATTGCGCCCAAAATGATGGCTCCAACCGTCAGGCCCTCCATCCAGCCGTTTGCCCAAACTAACTTTTGGGCGGGCAGATATTCGGTCAGGATGCCGTATTTGGCAGGTGAGTACAAAGCCGCGCCAACACCGACAAAGCCATAGGCGATCAAAGGATGCAAACCTAACAACATGGCCGCGCACCCTATTATCTTGATACCGTTACTGATAAACATGACCTGTCCCTTCGGCAGCGCATCGGCGAATGCGCCGACAAAAGGCGCAAGCGCGATAAAAGCGACTACGAAGAATTGCTGCAATACCGGCGTTTGCCAGGCGGGAGCATCCAGGCTTTTGAGTAGCGCGATAGCCGCGAACAGAAGTGCGTTATCAGCCATTGCTGAAAAGAACTGCGCTGCAAGAATAATGTTGAAACCACGATTCATAAGATGTGTGCTCTGTGCAATTTTGGGGAAACCGGAATCATTGCATTATAAAGGATGGGATTTAACGTACAGGGGTATGAGGGTGCTTGCAGTAAAAGTTCCTATCTGCGAATGTTGACTTCCAGCGCCTCATCATGAGCAATCGCTGATTCGGTATTATGCCATTTCACGAGTTCCAAAGCGCCATTGGCGTGTTCGACTATGGCGGTGCAGCTTTCCACGAAGTCTCCTGTGTTGATATATAAAAACCCATCTATATCCTTGATTTCAGCGTGATGTATATGCCCGCAAATCACGCCGTCCAGATCCTGGCGTTTAAGCGTGCTAACGATGCTTTCTTCATAATCAGAAATAAACTGAACCACATTTTTGACCTTGAACTTGACAAAGGCGGCAAGGGAGAAATTTGACTGTATTCCAAACCAGCCCCTGATTATTCGCAAAACGCGATTGACCCAGAGAAGAAAGTCATAGCCTTCGCTGCCTAGCTTGGCAAGCCATGTGTGGCATTGGGCAATGGTGTCATATTCATCGCCATGCACAACCAGAAATTGCTTCCCTGCAGAGGTGGCATGCACGTCTGAATTTTTGACAGTTATGTCGCCAAAGACATAATTATTGTAATGCCTGACGTTTTCGTCATGATTTCCGGGTATATAAATAACCTGAGTGCCATGCCTGGCCTTGCGCAGGACTTTTTGAATGACCGTATTATGATCCCGGGGCCAATACATTTTCTTGGAAAGCGCCCAAAAATCGATAATATCACCTACCAAGTAAAGCTTTTCACTCTCGTTGTGCTTTAGAAAATCGAGTAAAACATCGGCTTGGCATTGGGTGGAGCCCAGGTGCAAATCGGAAATCCAGATGGTTCGATAGGTGTTATTTTCCATAATCAAACAGTTAATAGTGTGTTATAGGCACGAGTTGCTCTATCGATGGCCGTCTAAATCGGTATTTATAAGTTCTCGTGGTTCACCAAAGCTATTGAGTTGTGTTTGGCCGGCGGCAGACACTTTATCTTTACAAGGTTTATTGACAGGGTTTGAGCGTGATACGCGTTATTTTACACAATGCTCAACTACTGATTACTTTCCTATTGCTTTCTTTCTTCAAAAGCGAGTGACAGGAGCAAGGCTTGAACATGTATTTTCGATGGTTGTATCTACGCCATTTATTGGGGGAATGCCAGGCGTCGCTGATGACGGCAATTCTCAAAGTCATAAAGCCCCTGGATAGTAGCTGTTTATAGTAGTTGATTCGGTATTAATCGTCATCTGAGCGGACGCTTTAAGCCGGCTTTCCGGTTTTCCGGGTTGTCAAGATGAGTTATTGAACGCCAATGCTATAGAGTCAATATGACAGTTTAATGAAATCGTTACGGTGAAAAGCTTTTTATGTATTTGCCGATTTTGAGCGGCTATAACGAGATGAAAATAGCCGAATTTTTTGGGCGGGATAGTCAAGAGATATTGCATCGGTTCTATTACTTACTATGAATGTCTTGAAGCTGTCACATTTTCTTCATTGTATCGTAGCAAAGTCTATTTAGAATTCCAATTGCACAACGGTAGCTGCGTTTTTTATCCGCTGTACAAAAAACAAACAGATTAAAAAGGGCTTTCAACCTTTTTTCGAAAAACTAAAAACTAAGCCAAGTCCAGGCTTCTATATTATTGTTTTTGAGTATATTCCGATCATTAACTGAACTATTTAAAACCTATTCAAGTACCGTAAAAATTTGCAATTTAAGTTACTACATTCTTATTAATTTGATAAATTCCAGGAGAATACATGAAATTCCAACTGAATTATGTTTGTCTGGCTCTCGCTGCTATAGCAGGGTCTGCCAATGCTTTAACGCTTGCCGATGTTTCAGCCGCCAATACAAAAATTTCAGGTTTCACGCTACCAAAAATCCTGCTTCCTGAATTGGAATCGCGTTTACATGCTATAACGCTTACCGATGTTGCTGTCGCCAATCCAAAAGCTCCAGGGTTCGTAGCGCCCAATGTCCTGTCTCCTGAATTGGATTTGCGCCTGCAAGCCACCGGTTCAATGAAATTAGATGGAGCTACGGCCACCACTCAATACTACGGCTACATTAACAACGGTACTGTTGATGCGATGATACCGGTGCTGGGTAAAGCCACTACGCCTGTTACGCCGGTTATGGAAGCGTCCAAGACAGAACCGGACAAAAACACTTACCTGGTTCTGGAAGGGCAGCATGGCGCCGATGATGACTATAACTACGGCACGCATTTTTTATTTCAAGGGCATGAGTCGGGTGACCACGGCTATATTACGCGTATCAACCTGGATGCCGACGGCGCTCACCGCGTCACTTTGCTAGCCGATACGCTTGCTGATGGCGGCGTCATTCCTGATATCGACGGTTCAACCTGGTATCCTTTCTCCGGTAATTTATTGTTCACAGGCGAAGAGGCCGCCACCAGCGGTGTAGGCGAAGGCGTAGTGTTACTAGCTACCGCGGATTATCCTTCTACAATAACCAAGCTTGACGGTGTAATCGGCCACGGTGGCTGGGAAGGCGTCCAGGCTGATTCCGATGGCAACCTGTGGCTGGTAGCAGATCAGGGCGGTGCAAACGGCGTAGTTAATAATAAAGCCAAGCAGTCTAACAGCTTTGTTTACCGCTTCATTCCTAAAGATAAAACCGATTTGACACAGGGCGGAAAACTACAAGCCTTGCAAGTCATAAACCTGGCTCGTTCCGCTCCTATTGTTTTTCACCCTGATCAAGCCGATGCGGATATTCTCTCTCAAGATGTAAAAGACCTGCATACCTATAACAATGTTTTCAAAACCCAATGGGTTACAGTGCATGATACGGCTACAGACGGTTTCGTGGCTTTTGATGCGAATGCCGCTGCTAAAACTGCTAACGCCACGCCTTTCAAACGGCCTGAAAACGGCGTATTCCGTCCTTCCTCCAAAAATCCCTTCAAACAATTTTTCTTTACCGAAACAGGCGATACCAATCTGGATACCCAGGCGGGTAGCGCTTACGGCGGCTTTGGCGCCGTTTTTAGCATCACGCAAGCCAGTCCTTCCGCAAATACCGGCAGTTTGAGAATGCTTTATCTGGGCGATGCGGCGCATACGGGTCTGGATAATATAGCTTTTTTAAATAAAGACCGCCTTTTGGTTGTTGAAGATGCCGGGGATACTTTGCATACGCAAAGAAATGCGTTTGATTCAGGTTATATGTTTGACGTGACCGCAGACTACAGTGTGCCAACCACTCTACCGGTTCGTTTCCTGGCCGAAGGGCGTGATGCTTCGGCCACCCTGGATTCTGCTGCTTCCGGATTAGGCGGAGGTGACAATGAAATCACCGGTATTCATGTTTCTGACGGCAATCCAAGTGTTTGGGGCCTGCTGGGTTCACAAAACCCAACGCCTTTCAAAAATGGCTGGCGCGTATTCTGGACTCAACAGCATGGTGACAATAACACCTGGGAAATTGTCCGTAATAAAACCGAATCAGGCTCGAATGAAGATTAGGAGTTAGATGACTTGAAATAAATAAAAAGCCGGCCCGATGATAAATATGAGTGTAATCAAGCAACAGGTAAGTGCGTCGGAGCCGGCTTTATTTTTTCCGCTAATAACCAAAAGCTTCTTGATTAACAGACTTGCGGTTCAGCCCCGGCCTGTTTAATTAAAAGAACCGTTTACAAATACTCAATTTGTTCGAGAGCTGTCACGCTCTTGCCATAATCTCAAAGTAATATCGAACACTCTCTTGTTTAGCCGGATATCACACTCAACAAATGAATTTAAATTCTACGGATAACGCACGAATAACCCGTGTACGAATGTCCGGTTTTTGTTGGAAATCAAAATAGTCCCGGCAACGAGAGTGTTATTTGTTTTAAAGGTTTTCAATATTTTGAATGATTTTCAAATAGTTTGAGGAAAAAAAATATGAAAAAACTAAAAAAGCTTACTGCATTGGGCGTTAGCGTCACCTTATTGAGTCCCTATTGCGCAGTAGCAGGGCAATCACATAGCCACGCAGAAACGGAAACTCCGATTGAACATCTGATTGTGATTGTTGGTGAAAATCACACGTTCGATAACATATACGGAGCTTATCAGCCTAAAAACCGGCAGAAGGTTTCGAATCTGCTGGCTAAACACATCATTAATAAAGACGGGACTCCGGGGCCGGCATTTTTCCTGAGCGCCCAGCAAAAAGCGCTTGATTATAGTAATGACGGATACTCGATCAGTCCTGTCAAGACCGGCCCTTACCTGAGTTTACCTCAACCGCAAACAACGTATGCGACAGGCTTGCCGCCAGGAGTTGCAGATGACCGTTACCCCAGCGACCTGCCAAACGGTCCGTTCCAGCTTACCAATGAGAGTGCTCCGGTCACTTCGTATTTCGGTGATCCGATGCATCGTTTTTTCCAAATGTGGCAACAAACAGATAAAGGTAAAAACGATCTTTTTGTCTGGGTTGGCTTAACTGCGGGCATTGGCAGCCAGAACAACTTTCCGGGCGCACCGGTACCGGGTCATACTTTCCAGGGCGGGGAAGCCATGGGTTTTTATAACATGAATACCGGCGATGCTCAGGTATTTAAGGATTTGGCTGACAATTACGCTATGAGCGATAATTATCATCAGTTCATCATGGGAGGCACGGGCGCCAATTTTATTGCTTTGGTTACCGGCGATGCCGGGTTCTACACTCAGAATGGGCAAGCTGCAGTGCCTCCTGAGACGCAAATAGAAAATCCTAATGCGATACCCGATTACAATAACTATTACACTCAGGATGGTTACTCGGGCGGATCTTATGTGAACTGCTCAGACCGTAACGAACCCGGCGTCGAAAGCATACGCAGCTATCTTGATACCAGAAAAGCTTTCCACGACGGCAATTGCGCTCCTGAGCACTATTACCTGGTTAATAACTACGGACTTGCCTATGATGCCAAGGGTAATCTGAAACCGTTTGATTCTGCAGAACAGCCTCCGAAGACCATTTTGCCTCCTCAGCATATTCCGACCATTGCCGACGCATTGTCAGCCAAAGGCATTTCCTGGAAATATTATAGCGGCGGCCGCAATCCAGATAACTCTACGACTAATGAATATTGCAGTATCTGCGATCCGCTGACCGGTTTTACTTCGATCATGACGACTGATCTGATTAAAAACCTGCAGGGTATGGATGCGTTTAATTCGGATGTTCTTTCTGAAAATACTTTGCCGGCGGTGTCCTTTATCCGTCCGTTTGAGAGTCAGGCCGGTCACCCGGCAAATGCCACGCTGCCTGATTTCGAGCAGTTCGTTATGGATGTCGTGAATAAAGTCAAGGCTAATCCTAAGCTGTGGCAAAAGACAGCAATTTTAATTACTATGGATGAAGGCGGCGGCTACTATGATTCCGGTTATATCCAGCCGATCGACTTTTTCGGTGACGGTACCCGTATTCCCTTGGTAGTGGTGTCGCCTTGGGCTAAGAAGGGACACATCGATCATGATTATAGCGATCATGCTTCAATTCTTAAGTTCATTGAGAAAAACTGGCGATTGGATCCGCTATCCGACCGCAGTCGCGATAACCTGCCTAATCCTGTGCACGGCTGGTTTTTTAATGTTTATGCTCCGAGGAATACGCCGGCGATAAGTGATTTAACGCATTTGTTCAATTTTAAAAAGTCTATAAAAGAGAGACAGTTGAGGAACAGGAGTTAAACGAATAAACTTGAACCTATTGATCCGGGCTTTTAAACATCATAGTGCCGGATCAATAATAGCGGTAAATTTTTCAATGAACGCACTTGGCTTGTTCTTGAAATTGTCTTATCACGGCCCAGGTATCTGTATAACGTTTTTGACCTGACAAAAATATGGCTTGCTTTTGAAGGTGATTATTCGCTATTAAGAGTAGGTGGTTAATATTTGCCCGGTTTAACAGCTCCGGCATTTTGTTGTTGGAAGTCATTTGCTATAGAATTACGGTACTTTATATAGCTAAATTTTGGTAAATAAAATGAGTAACTTTTTTAAGCAGGGAAAATTATTAACCAAATCGAGTATTGAGAATAATACGCCCAAGAAAAAATACGACGACTACAAAGCAGAGATTATTGAAACTCTCAAGCGGCATATAGAGCTTGTTGAAAATCCAGGCAAACTTATCAAGCAAGGCAAGAATAAAGACCCTTTTTATATCATGCAACTCTCCTATGCAGCCGATGACTTTAGTTTTATTGAGTTAACGCTTAGATGTGGAAGAAAGTTGTTTGATTTTGGCAGCAAAAACCAGAAATATTTCAAGTACACCGTGCCTCTTGAAGCTCGCAACGAAGAGATGGTTAAGACAATAAGAATCAAGTTGTTAAACGAGCTTATCAAACGAGTCGAGGATGATGAATATAAACCCCAGATTAAGGCGTTTATACGTCATCAGGGAAAAGAAAGCATTGGAAGGAAGAAAGATGGCTGGTATTAAACCAAGACTTAAACGCTCTGCACAAGTTATTCTCAGCCCGGAAATGAACAAACCAGACGAATTTTAATTAAACAGAGGCTGAGCATGATATGCAATATTGGCTTATGAAATCCGAACCTGATGCGTTTGGTATCAATGATTTATACAGCAGGCCCAACCAGACCGAGCATTGGGATGGGGTGCGTAATTATCAGGCCAGAAATATGATGCGGGATGACATGAAGCTGGGCGATCAGGTGTTCTTTTATCACTCAAACTGCGATGAACCGGGGATTGTCGGTATTATGGAAGTGGTTAGGGAAGGTTATCCGGATTTTCTTGCTTTCGATCCAGATGACAAACATTTCGATTCTAAAGGCGATCCTGCCAATCCACGCTGGATAATGATTGACGTTAAATATATCAAAACACTGTCCCGCACCATTACGCTTAAAGAACTAAAGCAAAAAGCGGAACTCGCAGAGTTTATACTGATAAAACGCGGCAACAGATTATCGATTATGCCGGTGACCCAATACCAGTGGGATTTTATTCTCTCGCTGGAATAAGAAGGTGCTTCATATCCTCAAGTGAAAGGTTTATCGAAAGGTTGTAGACTATCCATTTAAGGCGAGACAGTTTAAGGCTAAGCCGTTCGTGTTAAGGTTATGCCGTTCGTGTTAAGGTTAAGCTGTTCGTGGTGAGCCTGTCGAACCATGAACGGCTTAACCGTCCAGCCTTCGACAGGCTCAGTGCAAACGGTTAAGCTTTGCGTTTGTGCCGCCTTAAATGGGTAGCCGAAGTTGTGGACGAGACGTTTAATATTTATTTGGGCGGATAACCATTTACTTCATTCCGCCGGAAAACAATCGATATGCAGGGTTTTCAGTTTCTTCCCGGTAAGAAAAACCCAAACCGTCCAGGCATTGCTGAAACGCTTTTCGCTCCGAGTTTGGTATTTGCACGCCTATCAATACTTTTCCGAAGGCGGCGCCATGATTACGATAATGAAACAAACTGATATTCCAGTAGCCGTCCAAAGCCGTTAAAAACCGTAATAGAGCTCCCGGCCGTTCAGGAAATTCCAGGCTATAGATAATCTCGTTAAGCTCGCAGGGCGCATGACCGCCGACCATATAGCGCACATGTTCTTTCGCCAGTTCGTTGGCGGTCATATCGGTAACCGGAAAGCCCTGTTCCTGCAAATACTGGATCACGGTCGCCCGGTCCGATTCCAGTCCGCTGCTGGATAGGCCGACAAAAACCTGGGCAAGAGTTTTATCAAAATACCGGTAATTAAATTCGGTAATGCTGCGTCCACCCAGCATTTTACAAAATTTTAAAAAACTGCCCGGCGTTTCGGGAACCGTAACCGCCAGTAAAATTTCCCGGTGTTCTCCCACTTGCGCGCGCTCGGCCACATAGCGCAGCCGGTCAAAGTTAATGTTGGCGCCGCTGTCTACGGCAACTAAGGTATGGCCGGTTATTTGTTCCCGTTCTATATATTTTTTTAAGCCGGCAATAGCCAATGCGCCTGCCGGTTCGGCGATCGAGCGGGTATCGTCAAAAATATCCTTGATTGCCGCGCAAATCTCATCGGTATTGACTGTTATGACTTCATCAACATAGTGTTGCGCCAAACGGAAGGGCTCTACCCCAATCTGCTTGACGGCAACGCCATCGGCAAATAGTCCTACCTGTTTAATGATAACCCTGTGCTTGGCTTTCAAGGCCCGGTTCAGGCAATCGGCGTCATCCGGTTCGACGCCGATAATTTTAATTTCAGGACGAACAAATTTCACATAGGCTGCAATACCTGCAATGAGTCCGCCGCCGCCAACCGGCACAAAAATGGCATCCAGCTTGCCGGTTTGTTGCCTGAGAATTTCCATGGCAACGGTACCTTGTCCGGCAATGACATCGGGGTCATCGTAGGGATGAATAAACACCATGTCTTTTTCGGCTGCCAATTCCTGGGCGTGGGCATAAGCTTCATCATAGGAATCGCCGAATAAAACTATTTTCGCACCGCGCGCCTTGACGGATTTAACTTTTATTTCCGGCGTTGTTTTAGGCATGACTATCAATGCCTTGATACCCAGTTTTTTTGCCGACAAAGCAACGCCTTGGGCATGGTTTCCCGCAGAAGCAGCAATGACGCCTTTTGCCCTGGACGCCTCATCAAGTAAGGACATCTTGTTATAAGCGCCTCTTAATTTAAAAGAGAAGACCGATTGTAAGTCCTCGCGTTTTAAATACACGGTATTGGCAAAGCGCTCTGACAACAACGGAACGAAATCCAGCGGAGTTTCTACAGCAACATCGTAAACTTTGGCGCGGAGAATTTTTTCTATGTATTTGACTGGCATTTTTTAAAAAAATCGGCTGAACTATCTGTGTATCTGCGGTATTATCGCACACCCTTTATTAATTTTACTGGAATTACGGTAGGCTTATGACTCAAGATGACGCAAATAAAAAGAAAGCAGCTCAAGCCGCTTTAAAATATATCAAGGATGTGCCGGTAATCGGCGTAGGCACGGGCTCTACCGTGAATCACTTCATTAATTTCCTGGCCGACATCAGAGGAGATATTGACGGCGCGGTTTCCAGTTCTGAAGGCACCAGCGAACGCTTGAGAAAGGCAGGTATTCCGGTGCTTGATTTAAATGCAGTCGGCACTATTGAAGTTTATGTAGATGGCGCCGATGAAGTCAATCCGCATAAACATCTGATAAAAGGCGGCGGCGGCGCTTTAACGCGCGAAAAAATCATTGCGGGCGCCAGCAGGCAGTTTGTATGTATCGTTGACGGTTCTAAATGCGTGGATGTTTTAGGGAAGTTTCCATTGCCGATTGAAGTAATTCCGATGGCCAGAAGTTATGTCGCCAGGGAAATGGTTAAATTAGGCGGCCAGCCGGTATGGCGGGAAAATTTTATTACCGATAATCACAACCAGATTCTCGATGTTCACAACCTGGATATTCTGGAACCGGTCAAGCTGGAACAACTCATCAATAATATCACCGGCGTTGTCACGGTCGGCTTATTTGCCATGCGTCCTGCGGATATTGTGATAATCAGCAAGGGCGATGAAATCGTAACGTTGTAAGTAATTGAAGGGAACTTAAGAACAAGTTGATTCCGCTCATGGTTCGACAAGCTCACCACGAACGGGTTCGACAAGGCTCTCCTGAGCATAGGCGAAGGGGCTCTCCTGAGTTTATCGAAGGGCTCACCACGAACGGGATCAATAATCCACCGTTCGTCCTGAGCTTGTCGAAGGACTGTGCAGAGATTCCTTACCAGGCTTCTGGTTAGCAAGTAACCTCAGCCAACACCGTCATATCGGCAAGGAAGCCGGACCAGTCCGCCAGGAGCGGATTGGTCCGGCTTCCTTGCCGGAATGACGAACTTTTTGGCGATAGCTGAAGCATCTTGCTAATCAGGAGATTTTTACCAGAAAACAGGCTTGACGTCCTACTTCGAATTATAAACCTGTATTTCCGCGTTTATCAATGTATGTAACCGATGGATATTCTTGATAAATTCCGGTTAGTTTGCGTTTGAATTCATCAGAAATCACCCTGGAATCCTGCTTGCCCTTTACTACGCGCGGCGTAATCAGGATTACCAGTTCGTTTTTGGTTCTGGTAAAAGTTGTATTACCAAATAATGGCCCTATCCACGGAAGCTCATATAAAAAAGGAATCCCGCTTTTAACCGCATTGTTAGTGTCATCGATTAAGCCGCCTAACACTATAGTTTCTCCATCATTTACTGCAACGAAACTCTCGATCTCTTTTTTCTGAATGGTAGGCGAAGTGGAGACACCTGTAGTTGTTAACACTGGCGTACTGAATACTTGCTTGATTTCCATAATCACCATACCGTTCGCATTAACTCTAGGCGTAACTTCCAGGGTAACGCCCGTATCAAGATATTGAATTGACGCGGATTGAGCGATGCTGGGAGTCGTTCCGCCCGAGATAGGAAGCGATGTAGTGCTGGTCTGTATGGGCACTTGATCTCCGACATTTATTTTCGCCTGCTGATTATTCAATACCATTAAAGACGGCGACGAAATTACATTAAGGTTACCTTTATCGGCTTGCGCGCTTAAAATCGCATTGACAGCGCCTGAGTTATATACCAGGCTAAGTCCGCCTGTTGCAAAGGCCGCTGTAGCTGCAGCGGCAGTGCTTCCTAACGAAGTTCCGGGACCAAGAGCACTGCCAATATTACTATTGCCCTTGTTTAAAAACCAGGCTATGCCGTACTTTAAATCATTCGTCAACTTAACCGATGCTATGGTCGCATCAATCAATACCTGCAAGGGCACTACATCCAAATCATTGATTACCTTCCGTATGACTTCATATTCCTGAGCCGTAGCGACGATAATCACTGAATTATTGGCTTTATCGGCAATGATTCTTACATCGCCCACATTTGCAACTTCTGCATTGCCGGTTGCTGCGCTATTTGCCGCTGAGCTTTTGGTTACCGATTGCTTGGCCGGTTGTTTATTGCTGAGTTCAGCCGATTTTTTACCCGATGCGACTTTTGCAGAAGAATCTTTTTTTTGCGCGCCGGTAAAAATCTCATTTAATGTACCTGCCAGCTCTTCCGCATCGGCATGCTGAGCTTTATAAACATTCACGCCGCCGCCTGTGCCTGAATTAGCCCGGTCAAGCCTGAGTATCCAGCTTTCAATATCTTTAAGATACCTTGCCTGGTGAGTAATCGCCATAACAGCATTTAATCGCTCAATGGGAATAAACCGGAAAAAGCTGGATTCTTCATCCTTGCTCTTTTTGTTAAAAACTGCTTCCAGTTCTTCAATAATTTTTTCCGGTTCCACATGGGTTAAAGGGAACAAGCCGAAAGAGCGGCCTTTTAACATATCGATATCGAAAGTGCTGACCATATCCATAATGCGCGCCAGCTCATCGGCAGTGCCGGAAGCCAGCAGGATATTGCGCGTGCCATCGACATGAAGAATGGATTTTGCCGGCACCAAGGGTTTTAAAACCTCGACTATGTCTTCAACCGCTACATTTCTAATCGGAATGACTTTAATCTGATAGCCCGGCTTGCCCGTCAGAGCCGAGGCCGAAAAACCGGTGCTGTAAAGGGCTTCTTCGGAAGGCTCTATATGATAAATCTTGCCGTCCTTAACCAGCGCGGCATTATTCATTCTCAGAACCATTTCCAATGTGGGCAGTAACTCTTCCTTGGTTAAAGCCTGGGTTGTTTGTAACGTCACTTTTCCGACGACCTTTGGACTTAAAACGTAGTTTTGCCCAAGAATATCGCTCAAGATAACTTTTGCCACTTCCCCGAGGTCTGCTTCATCAAAATTAAGACTGTATGAGCCTTCGCCGCTGGTGCCGGATCTTCTATGCTGAGCTGTAGGGCTTGCTGCAAATCGATCGGTGCCAAGAAATATTTCGCTGTTGGGCCGTATGGTTTCACTGGCAGCGGGCTTGTTTTGCAATTCTTTAAAAACAACGCCGGGCTTATCGCTTTCCTGTTCCGCCTTGACAGGAGTCAAAGGCAATTTAGCGGATTGCCTGGGGTTTAATAGCTCACAACTTGAAAGCATTAAAGCCAATAGCACAAAACACACCAGCGCTTTAATTTTTCTTGGATTATTCATTATTACTATTCTCGGAATCGCCTTCAGTTTCAGCAGGTTGGGATATAGGGGGCGTATTTGCCAGGATTGGTTTATTTTTGTTGGGCGGGGAATCTTTCAATTTTGGTTTTCTAAGCATTAGTTCCTTGTGGTCATTGCCTTGGGTCATCGTGACTCTATCTTTTTTAATTTCAGTCAATGTCCAACCGTCAATAGCAGTGCCTTCGGTTATTCTCCTATGATTATCTTTAGCGGCTGTAGTTTTGGAGCGGCTAAGTAATGCGGATAAGCCTTTTTCTGTCGAATAAACACCGTTCAGCATCCAATCAAATGTCTTGGATGCCGCCGCAATAGCGAGTTCTTCTTCGGGACGAGGTTCGTCGACGGGTTTTCTGCCCTTAATAAATAACGGCCTGGTGACCAGGTCTGCATAGTATTCTTCCTGTTGCTTCGAAAGTTCTATACGCGGCATTTCATCTATTTGATATTTTGGCGCTTCAACTGAGGTAATTGAGTCCAGGGTATTTTTTTGTACATATTTTGCATACATCCATTCACAGGCAATAACCAGCATTAAAACTGCGCAAACAGCGGCCAATAATTTAATAAGCTTGATATTCATTCCGGCTGCTTTCTCATAAAACTGACAGCCTGAAAATTAACGTTCAGCTCATTACTGGGCTCAATCTGGCGCGTTTTCCTGTTTCTTCTGCCGCGCATCGGCCTTATATCTATCTGGTCGACGATAATGAGCGGAGTGGAGGTTTCAATTTTGTAGAGGACTGACCGCAGCACTTCACTATTACCGGTCATTCTTACCCTGACTGTTATCCTGCTAAATTCATCCTTGGTGCTGACTGGAAGCGCCTGGGTGCTGTTCAGTTGGCCCCCCGCATCCACAATGGCCTTTTTGATAAATTCCTGCATTTCAGCAGATGCCAGTGCACTGGTTCCCTTACTATTGAAATAACCTTGCTCCTCATGTTGTTCCTTTATTTTATTGATGCTTTCCGTAACGGCATCTTTTTTGGCCAGAATCCGTTCATATTGCTGGAGTTTGAAAACCAGGGTATTTTTAGCCTCATGAAGCTCAAATCCTTTGGTAACAATAGGCGCTATGATAACCATGCCGACAATCAAAAGGACGACAATTAATAGACCGACGGCAAGCCACTTGTCTTTTTCAATATGGTCAGGGATTTGCAACTTTGTCTCTTTTTGTTGAAATGTCAAAGGTGATCTGAAAACGTTCAAGACCGGTATTTTTGTCTTGAGTAACGGGCGAAACGAAGCTGGCGTTTGCGAATAATTCGGAAGCCTCCAGGACTGCAATTAATGCGGAAGCTGCCGGTGATTCTCCCTGGATTTGCATATGCCCATCCGAATACTGGGCATAGGCCAGCCAGGTATCATCTTTGATTAAGGCACTTAAAGCATTTAACATAACCACGACCGGCGGCGAGGCATTTTTCTCATCAATCAGCTTGCGGGTTTCGTCAATCATTCCATCAATATTTGACTGCAGCGTCTTAACATTTCTGGCTTCTTTTTCCACGGTACTTATTTTTTCTTCTAATTCATTGACAGCCTGATATTCGAGCCAGACCGGCATTACTATGGCGGCACATAATAATAAAACGGTTGCGCCCATCAATGCTGAATGAATTAAACGCGGCGTTTTTGCGGTTTTCTGCCTTAGCCATTCCGGTAGCAGGTTGTAGTATTCATTACCCAGTTCCAGATTATTTGGCGCTCCTTCATAATCAACAAATAGAGGCGATATGCCCATGGCTTTAATATCGTCATAAAGCGCATTCAGCACTTGCCGGGTCGTTAATACGAGCATGACTCTGATTTGACCCGGCTCGTTAATTACATCCAGCGGCTTAATATCGAAATAAACCTGTTCTGCCTTAAACGGCGTATACCGGTCAATTTCATAGGATATTACCTGGTGCAGGTTTTCTTTGGCGGCGGCGGGCAAGGCTAGTTCTTTTTGTATGGCGTCCTGCCCGGTTAATCTGACTATTATATTCGCTTTAAACAACCGTTCATCGGCTGCCAGTAAAGCTTGGTACTGAGCTATTCCCGCTTCATTCCGGTCCAGTTTTCCCAAGTCTTCAACTTGCTTGTCGAGTATATAAGAAAGCTCCAAATGACTATTTTGAGGGCGCACGATGATAAAGCCTTGCTTGTCATTGACAAGCTGCTTTATATTTTCCGGTACTAAAAAGCTAAGTTCACGCTTCCACCAGCGTAAAAACTTTTTAACTTCCAGGTCAATTGTCGAATTGAGGTTCAGCATATTGCATAATTAATAAATCGAGCATTTCATCGGTAAATAATGAAATAGTGCCGGTAATGCCGGATTGCCATTTAAGTATTTGGAACGGGCCTGACTGGGGATTTTCAGATTTTTTTATAACTGCGCTTATCATGGCTTTTGATTCGTCTTCCAATAACGCCTCAGACTGAACTGAAACCACATCATTTTGCCCGGCTGCGCCGCTTTGCGCTGAACTTAAAGGAAATACGGGCGCAGGCAAGCCATTGATTGCGCTTTCCCGTCTGGCGGTAATGAAGCTATCTACCACTTCAGGCTGCGCGCCAGGTAGCACCTGTAAAACTTTTTTGGAGGCATGCTGGGTATTTACCGGCTGACCTGAATAAACAGTGACTAATTCTTCAATCCACAAAAAAATATTTTCATCTATTCCCAGCACCATCTGCAGTTCTTCAATAGATTGAAAAGGCTTATTTCTGGGTTCGTAAGTTAAGCCGGCCTGCTGATACTCTTTTTTCTCGGAGCCGTCTATGTGCACCAGATCATCGGCGTCGCGCCAATCGAGAATAGCACTTACTATTTTATTTTTTTGCGCGTCATCATCTACAGGAGCATGAGCCATAAGGCTTTGCAATAAAGCTTGATCGGCAATGTTGATATCTATTTTCCCTGATTCGGATAACAGCCGTACCCTGACTTTGGAGCTAGCATAGTCCATTTCATAAATGCTTCCGTCTGTCCGCCACCGTTTATTCAGGTCCGGATTAAGCAACATCATTTCGGCAATGGCCAGTCCTGATTCGGCTATGGATTTGGCCTGAGCGTTATTTCCCATACCTGTAATAATAGACGCTTCCCTGCGCATGCTCAGAGCAAAACTTCCAGCCATAATGGTCAATAAACTAAGAATCCATAATACCAGAACAAGGGCCAAGCCCTTTTGCGTTGCCGGCAGTTGCCGGATTATTTGAATTTGTGAGGGTATGTCCGTATAAGTATCAGAAACTTCCATTTATCTCCTCTTGAGTTTCCGGCGGGGGCTCACTATTTTCCGGCGCTCCCTGATTATTTATATCTTCTGGATTGGTAGAGTTGTTAAGCAATTCCGAATTGCTGTCCAGGCTCACAACCTTAGGTTCAATAATTATATCCGGCCAAAAAATTTCATTTTTCAGTTCAATCCTGATTTTAATAAGTCGCGGCTGAGTGGTTTTTTCAAGCCACTCATCTTGCCAATGGCTTTCGCCGAAATCGTCATCCGCGCCAAAATAAGCCAGCTCGAAATTGCTCACATGCCGAATTAATACCACTTCTTCTTTTTTCCACTCTTCATCATTGGCTTTTTGAAAATAAGGCGCTACAGCCACTTTAATGACCTGGTCTTTATCTTCTTCCTGCAGTTCTACTGTAAATATTTGTAAGCCCAGCCGTCCGGCGCTGGCGGGAAGCGCTGACACAAACTGCAAAGACCGGGATTTTCCCTGAAAAGAAAAAGCTTCGTCCTTATTGGTAAAATTGCTCAACAAGGGTTTAGCAGTGGTTAAATGCCGCTGAAAAAAATTATAGACTACCGCGACTTCATTCACTTCAGTTATTTTATTTTCGCCTTTTTCCCAACTGTCGGCGCAAATTTTCAAGCTGGTGAACAATAATACAACCATAATACTTAATAGCGTCATGGCTATTAAAACTTCAATCAGTGTAAAACCTTGTAAAGTTTTACGATTCCTCATGTTCTTTATTTATTAATTTTAATGTGGTTAACTGAATCTGTTTGTCATTATCCCAGACTATTATGACCTTAATCTTAAAAAGTGTAGCCGGTATGAGTTGGGCGTCAAAATTTTCTATATTGAGATTAAAAGGTATAACAGAAACCTGCCAATGATACTTTTTATTTTCCACTCCTGAACTTACGCCGGTCTTCAAGACGGTTTCCACGCCCGTTGCCGCCATTAAAGATTCAGCAATTTGAACTGCCGCCGTGTATTCTTCAGCCACTACAGCAGTATTAGCGCCTGTAGAGAATATCTTCAGCAGGATGCTCAACGAAAGCGCCAAAATCGAGAAGGCAATCAGTATTTCAAGTAAGGAAAAGCCCGCTTGTTTATTTGTCTTCAAGTTCAATCTGGCCGGTTAACCAGTTAATATCGATTTGCCACGAAGTGTTGCCGCGCTCCAGGGTAAGCCTTCCTCCTGTAGATGATCCATCGGGAAAGAAGCGTATACTTCCGCTGCCGTTCCCGGTCAACTCGTTTTGGGCGGTAACCAAAGTAACATCTATGGTTTGGGGAATAGTATAGTTCTTGTCCCGGTTGCTCACTGAGTAGCTGTTTTCTTTAAGATCAAGGGTCAGGCTAATTGCTTCATGGGAAATTAAAGCCTGCCCACGGGCATAACGCAGTGCTGAAACAATATCCCTTGCAGCCGCTTTTATTTCCGTAGCATCATTTCCTGATGATAAATTAATACCGATAGCGGAAAAGCCCAATACCACAATAAACAGGACAACAGTCAGTTCAAGCAGGGTAAAACCCTGATTCTTATTCATACGCCGGTAGCAAGACGAAAAATATCAAGTAACTGTTTTTTCGTCTTTGTCTTATGGTTTTAAATCTTTAAATCACTCCCAGCTGACTATATCCTGATCTTCACCTTCACCGCCTTCTTTGCCGTCAGCGCCTAATGTGAACAAATCAAATTTTCCATGCTCTCCGGGAGAAACATAGCGGTATTCCTGTTGCCAGGGGTCAAGCGGCATTTTGGTTTTTCGCAGATAGGGCCCATTCCAGCGCTTTGCGCTGTCAGGGGATTCAATTAACGCGTTTAAGCCTTGCTCCGTGGTAGGATAAACACCCAGATCAAGTTTATACATATCCAGAGTAGCGGCCAGATCTTCAATTTGAACTTTTGCCGCTTTGGTTTTGGATTCGCCCAAATGTTTCATAACCTGGGGGCCGACTATGCCGGCAAGCATGGCAATAATGCCCAGTACGACTAATAACTCCAGTAAGGTGAAGCCACCTTCAGTACGTTTTTCATAGTGTTTCATAGTGTTTTCCATTGTTTCAGTTTGCTCCCAACATTTAAGGAGGAAGATATTAAAGTAATAATTGAAAAATAAGTAATTTTAACTGGCTGGGTAAATATTCAACAGACAATAAATTGCATATTATTGGGTCAAAATGCCAGGTCATTAACGCTTAATATGGCCAGTAAAATAGAAACGATAATACCGGCGATCATTAAGCCCAGCGAGATGATTAAAACCGGCTCAAGAAAAGCCAGCATGCGCTGTATCGATACCCTAAGCTGCTTATCGTAAATAGTAGCCACCCGGAGCAGCATTTCTTCCAAGCGTCCGGTTTCTTCGCCCATTTTAATCATTTGCATGGCCATTTTGGGGAAAATGCCTTTTTCCAGTAAAGCATCCGACATATGCTTTCCCTGTTTTAACTGCTCTTCGGTATCCTGAATGGCCGCCGCTAAAACCTGGTTATCGACAGTTTCACGAACAATGACCAAAGCAACGAGTATTGAAACGCCATTGCCCAATAAAGTTCCCAGGGTTCGGCTGATGTTAGCAGTTTCCTTATTTAAAAGAATATTTCCAAACAGCGGAAGCTTTAAAAAACGGCCATCCCAAACCTTCTTTTTTACCGGGTCTGATAACTGAAAATTCATATAAGCGGATACCGAAACAATACCCCCCGCCAGCGCCCACCAATAACTTTGCAACCATTCAGCTAACCCAACAACAATCTGGGTAGAGATCGGCAACGCCTTGCCTGCGCTTTCAAACATTTCAGTAAATTGAGGCACTACAAAAGTCAACATTACAAACAGGGAGGCCAGCGACATAATCAGCAATATGGCAGGATAAATTAACGCTGTGCTTACTGTGTCTTTTAATTCCTGGGAGCGTTCCAGGTATTCCGACAATCGTGTCAATACTTCGCCCAGGCTGCCGCCGGCTTCACCAGCCCGAATCATATTCAGGTAAAACTTGGTAAAAATACCACCTCGTTTTCTAGTGCTTGATTTACGCCTTTCCAGCGCATCGGCTAATGAAGAACCCCCTTTTACTTTTTCCAAAACCCGCGAGATAAGTTTAGTTAATGCCTCATTGTCTTCAGTCAGATCCATTAATACCAGGAGTGATTTATCCAGCGGCAATCCGGATTCCAATAAAACCGCCAATTCACCGGTGAAGAGAGCGAGGTCTTTCTGCGATAACTTCGATTTTTTCCCTCCCAGTCTTAGGCCAAGAAACGCTTTCGCACTGGCCGGCGCAATCCGTATGGGTATATAACCTTCCGACTGCAATGCCGTCAGCAGAAGTTTTTCATCGACAGCCTCTCTCATCCCTTCTTCCGTTTCGCCGAGACTATTCACTACTTTATAAGTATATAAAGGCATTCTATGTTTCCGACGTTACCCGCAGCACTTCTTCCAGTGTGGTGATGCCTTGCACGATTTTAACCAAGCCATTTTCATACATGGTGGACATGCCTTCTTCAATGGCAAGCTTTTGAATATTGCCGGCTTCTTCATGAGCCATAATTAATTTACGGATGGGGTCGGTCATTGGCAGAAACTCAATGATAGCCATTCGTCCGCGGTAACCAAGACCTCCGCAGGCAGGACAACCGACCGGCTTGTATAAAACGATGTCCTCGTTTTCAGCAAATGGTTTTAGCTTCATTTCTTTTACAACTTCGGCTGAGGGCGTATAAGCTTCCTTACATTCAGGGCACAGCTTTCTTACCAGCCGCTGCGCCAATATGCCATTGACAGTAGAACTGAGCAGGTATTCCTCAAGACCCATATCCAGCAAGCGGGTTATACCCCCGGCTGCATCATTGGTGTGCAGCGTCGATAACACCAAATGCCCGGTTAATGCGGATTGCACGGCAATTTTTGCGGTTTCCAGATCGCGCATTTCGCCAATCATAATGACATCGGGATCCTGCCGGACAATTGATCGCAAGGCTGAGGCAAATGTTAGCCCTATCTGGGGTTTTGCCTGAATCTGGTTGACGCCTTCCATCTGGTATTCGACAGGATCTTCAACCGTAATGATTTTTCGCTCGGACGTATTAAGCTGCTTTAAAGCGGCATACATTGTAGTAGATTTTCCGCTGCCGGTTGGGCCGGTAATGAGAATAATGCCGTGCGGCTGAGCCAATACATCAATAAACTGCTGCAAATGTATTCCGGCAAATCCAAGCGCAGCGAAATCCAGAACGGTATTTTCCTTATCCAGCAAGCGTATCACCACGCTTTCACCATACATGGTGGGTATAGTAGAAACCCGCAGATCCAGCTCTTTACCCAGCATTTGCACCTTGATTCGGCCATCCTGCGGCAGTCGCCGTTCGGCAATATTCAATTTGGCCATAATCTTGATACGCGAAATTACTGCGGCTGTCGATTTTACCGGCGGCGCGCCTATATCCTTCAAAACGCCGTCTACACGCAGTCTGACTTTTAAGCTTTGCTCAAAAGGTTCAATGTGAATATCGGAAGCTTTGGTCTCAATTGCCCGCTGCATGATCAGGTTGACCATCTTGATAACCGGCGCTTCACTGGCAAGGTCTTTCAGGTGAGCCAGATCTTCCTCGCCTATTTCATCTCCCTCAATGCTATCCACAACCTTATCCATTTGCGACCGGCCTTCTCCATACTGCACCGCCAAGGCAGCATCAATTTCTGAAAGCAGACCTACTTTAGCAATAATATTCTTGCCGGTCGCCAATTTTAAAGCATCGATCACAAACCGGTCTTCCGGATCCATCATGGTTATCGTAATATCATTTTCATTTTGGCTTAGTCCAATGACATGATAATGTTTTAAAAAGCGCAAAGGCACGCTTTCAGGCAGCAGCATTTCCAGCGGATACTGATCCGGAGTAACTTTTTCAAACTGACCCGATTCGACAAAAGCTTCCGCCACATCGAATTCCGAACATAATCCTAACTTAACCAGTAACTGCGGCAAATTTTCCGATACCGCCGATTTTTTTATGCGTTCAACTTTTTTCAGTTCTGTCGCGGAAAGTTTATCTTTTTCCTGCAAAATAGTTAACAAAGATTCATATGCCATAATAATTTCCACTGACTGCCACAGGCTGGAAGGTATAAAAATATATTAAAAGTTAATACAGCTTCTGCCTGTAAATTATTTAAATCATGAAGATAATAAAGATTTTGCCATATTAATGATTTCGCATTCCTTAATCTCTTTAATCGAATAATCCTGTTTATTAAGTTTATACGGATTTACGATAGATGGTGATTTAACAACTTTATTTATATCCGTCTGGTAAACCCGGTTAACCGGCGTGGGGCCGAAAATGGTAATTGACGGCCTGTTTAAAGCCCATGCCATATGCGTAGGGCCGGTATCATTGCCAATCAGCAAATCGGCTTTGGCTATCAGCGCTTTCAGGCTGTTCAGGTCCAGTTTTGGCATTATCCTGATAAATTCTGATTGTTTCGATATTCTCTCTGCTGTTTGTTTTTCCTGGTCATTACCCCAGACGACAAGACAGTTTTGCTTCAATGCCTGGGCAATCTTTACAAACTTATCAGCCGGATAGTTGCGGCTGTCCCAGGTTGAACCGATAACCAGGACTATATTCATCCCGTCTTTTCGCACAAAATCATCAATGTTTTTATCTTCATCGCTATAAAACAAAAACGGCTTTTTGTTAAGGATTTGTTCTGTAGATATATTTATCCCTAAAGGTTTGGACAGAACCCGGGCATTTCTATCGATGGTATTGGCGTCATAAGCACAGGCAATTTTCGTATCATAAAACCACGAGGCGGCTTTTTCCCTGATCGATTTTGCATCAAAGCCGGCCACGCACTTTCCTGTCAACTTGGCTGTAACGGCTGATTTAACAAGCCCTTGCGCATCAATTACCAGATCATAGTTATTATTTGCATAGCTGCGTATTTTTTTGAGCTGCTGAAAAATACCGGTTTTTCGGGTTTTTAAAGACTTCAGGTTAACCGTTAAAATAGTATCTATATCGGGGTTGTTTTTTAAAACGCCGGCAAAACTTTCCTCAACGATCCAGTCAATTTTAATATCCTTTATTTGAGTCTTGATGAACTGTAGCGCAACCATGGCATGGACTATGTCTCCCAGGGCGGAAAGTTTTACGATGGCGATTCTCACGTTTGCCTTAATTGCCAATCAGGTCAAGAATCCAGTCAGGCTTGATTTCAGTCAGGCACCTGGTATTGGCGTTATGTCCTGTAGGATATAAGGGGCACTCGCGTTTAAAACAGGGGGCGCAAGCAAGATTTAGGGAAATAACCTGGGCTTTGGCATTAAGAGGAGGCGTAAATCCCGGATCCGATGAACCATATAGAGCAATTATTTTTTTATCCAGCGCGGCAGCGACATGCATGAGTCCTGAGTCATTCGTTACCACCGTATCCGCCAGCGACATTAAATCAACTGCTTCGGCCAATGAAGTCCGCCCTGTAAAATCATTGCAGCGTCCGGCAGTTTGGTTATTGATTTGTTCAGCTATTTCCTTGTCCTTGTCGGAACCAAACAGCCAGACCTGCTCGCCCTGTTCGATTTTTTTCTGCGCAATCTCGGCATAATACCGCGCCGGCCAGCGTTTTGCCGGGCCATATTCGGCACCGGGACAAAGGGCTAAAATTCCGGGCGCCGGTTTTAATCTGAATTTATCAATTACTGCTTGCTGCCTGTCCTGCCTGATCGCTATTGCAGGGATGGGAAACTCAGGCGGCAAGGCTGCGTTTTGGGGTAGTCCTAACGCTACAAAACGTTGTACAGTCATGGTTAGCACTGTTTTATCAAGCTTTCTGACATCGTTGAGCAAGCCCCAGCGATATTCGCCGATATAGCCGGTACGAACGGGAATATCAGCAAAAAACGGTATTAATGCGGATTTCCACGAATTCGGCAGCACTATGGCTTTACCATAGTTTTCCGAACGTAAGCGCTTACCCAGACTCATTCTGTCTATTAAGCCGAACTGCCCGTGCGTCAGCGGCATGGCTATGGCTTTTGCGACTTGCGGCATTCTTGCCAGCAATGAAAATGTCCAGGCTGGAGCCAGAACATCAATATGACAGTCCGGCTGACTATTTTTCAAGGTGATAAACAGGCTTTGCGCCATCACCATGTCGCCGACCCACGAAGGGCCGACGACTAAAATCCTGCTAGGGACTTCAGGAGCATCGGGGTTTTTCAAAATTTAAGCGACGTAAGTTAACCAGTCGGCGTGGTCGTCTTTTCTTCCATGCACGTAATCAAAATACAGAGATTGTAATTTCTCGGTAATAGGCCCGCGTCCGCCATTGCCGATAGCTCGTCCATCATACTCCCTGATCGGCGTCACTTCAGCGGCGGAACCGGTAAAGAAAGCTTCATCGGCAATATAAACTTCATCCCGGGTAATACGTTTTTCAATGACTTGCAGGCCTTGCCCGGCAGCGATAGTCATAATAGTGTCGCGGGTTATGCCTTCCAATGCCGACGTGGTTTCGGGCGTATAAAGTTTGCCGTTGCGCACGATAAACAGGTTTTCGCCGCTGCCTTCCGCGGCATAACCTTCATGATCCAGTAACAATGCTTCATCGTATCCCGTAGACATGGCTTCCTGTAATGCCAGGATGGAATTGATGTAATTGCCGTTTGCCTTGGCTTTACACATCGTGCTGTTGACATGATTGCGCGTATAGGAAGACGTACGGATGCGAATGCCTTTTTCCATATTTTCAGCGCCGAGATAGGCGCCCCACTGCCAGGCCGCAACTGTCACGTGTACTTTCAGGTTATCGGCTCTAAGCCCCATGCCCTCCGAACCCAAAAAGCACATGGTGCGAATATACGCGCTGTCCAAATTATTCCTTGAAATGGCTTGCCGTTGCGCCTGATTGAGTTCGTCTTTGCTATAAGGCATGGGCATATTCATAATATGGGCAGATCGAAATAACCGGTCTGTGTGTTCTTTCATCTTGAAAATGGCCGTGCCTTTTTCGGCATGATAAGCTCTTAAGCCTTCAAACACACCGCACCCGTAATGCAAGGTATGAGTCAATACATGGACTTTAGCTTCACGCCACTCAACCCATTGCCCGTCCAGCCAAATAACGCCGTCTCTGTCGTCCATCGTCATCATTCATTCTCCCACATGTAGTGTTTGTAATTGTCAACTATTCCATATAATCGCGCCAGATCTGTTCGACTTGAGTTCTCATTTCGCCAACTTCAGATTCATCCATAACGGCGCGATCCCCCTGCAAAACCAGTTTATGACCGTAATCGCGATAGGCGCAATAGGTAGTTTTAAGTATTTCCGCATTGGTTCCGGAAATAAATCCTTGCGACTGTAGACCGTCAAGCAGCCTTATATTATCGGTATAGGTGGTCAACGCCTCATTTTTTGAAGCCTGATCTAAAACGCCAAATTGTACTATAAACTCAATATCCGCAATACCGCCTTTACTTTGTTTTAAGTCAAACTTTTCCGCGCCGGTTGAATCCAGGGTTTCGCGCATTTTTTCGCGCATTTCGCGGACTTCTTTTTTTAACTGTGCCGAATCCCTGGGCAAGCTCAAAATTCTGCGCCGTATGGCTTCAAACTGACCTTTTAACTGTAGGTCACCGGCTATAAACCGGCCCCTGACCAGAGCCTGATGTTCCCAGGTCCATGCCTGGTTTTTTAAATAATTTTCATAACTGTTAATATGATTTACTAATAAGCCGGATTCTCCGCTAGGCCTTAAACGCATATCAACTTCATAAAGAACACCCGATAACATCCTCGTATCGAGTATATGGCGTACTTTCTGCCCCAGTTTGCCGTAAAACTGGGAGCAGGAAACAGGTTTTTCCCCATTTGTCAGGGCATGGCCGTCTTTGCAATCATACAAAAATACCATATCCAGGTCGGAGCCGTAACCCAATTCGATCCCGCCTAATTTCCCGAATCCGATTACCGCAAATCCTATCGCATCATTGCTGCTGTCAGGCGGATAGCCATGTTTTTCTACAAGCATTTGCCAGGCGCGTTCCACGACATGGTTCAGAATACTTTCAGCGATATAGGTCAGATAATCACTGACCACCATAACCGGAATAACGCCCATAATATCGGCCGCCGCCACTCTTAACACATTCTGTTGTTTAAATTGCCTGAGTGCGATCATAAGCTGCTCAACATCCTGACTATCGATTTGCGCCAATAAAATCCTTAATTGAGCATCCAGGTCATTTTTTTTCAGGGGCTCGAATAAGGAGCGCGGATCAAGCAGTTCATCAAATAAAACCGGATATAGGGATAAATAGTCACTAATCCAGGGGCTGGCGGATGACAGGCGGATTAATTGAGATAAGGCATCGGGGTTTTCGGACAGCAACGATAAATAGACATTTCTTCCTGCAACCGCTTCAAATAAACCGAGTATTCTTTTCAACGTTTCATCGCGGTTGTCAACCTGCTGCACAGCCTCAATGAGCTGCGGCATTAGCTGGTCAAGAACGCCTGCGCCTTTTGCAGTCAAGCGCCTGGTTGCCGCGGAGTTTTTAAAGCTCTTTATGTCTGCAAGTATTTCAGCAGGCTCCTGAAAATGACAAGCCTGCAAGTTAGCCGTCAATTCCGTCTCATCAGCGATGCAAGCCCATATCTTCTGGCTTAACCGCGGCGTTCCCTCCTGCCTTGATAACGAAAAAACCTGGCCGAATACTTCATGAACATAACTTCTTACTTTATACAGTTCATTTTTAAAACTAAGCCAGTCGGGATAATCTAAAGAGTAAGCCAATATTTGCTGCACTGAGGGTTGTGCCGGCAAATCATGGGTTTGTTTGTCTTGATATTGTTGGATATGATTTTCTATTCTGCGAAGAAAGCAGTAAGACTGCGATAATCGCTCAGCTTCCTTTTCCGATAATAATCCTGATTGCCCAAGCGTTTGCAAAACCTCCAGGATGCCGCGTTTTTGCAAGGCTTTTTCTTTTCCTCCGCGTATCAGTTGAAAGGCTTGACCGATAAATTCAATTTCACGTATTCCTCCAGGCCCAAGCTTTATATTTTCCAGACGGTCTTTACGTTTTAATTCCAGGGTAATCTGCATCTTTAAGGAGCGTAATTCTTCAAATGCGCCATAATCAAGATAGCGCCGGTACACAAAGGAGTTAAGCATAGCCATAAGCTTTGCGCCTGTGTCAAAGTCGCCTGCGACCTGCCGGGCTTTAATCATGGCATAGCGTTCCCATTCCCTGGCCTGCGTCTGGTAATACTTTTCCATGCCGTCAAAAGTCATGATAATGGGTCCGCTATCCCCAAACGGTCTTAATCGCGTGTCGGTGCGAAACACAAAGCCGTCAACTGTAATCTCATCCAGAACCCTTACCAGGCTTTGGCATAGTTTGGTAAAAAATTCGCAGTAGGTGGTTTCTTTTCGATCCGGCAAGACACCTTCTTCGGCATAGGCGAAAATCAAGTCCACATCTGAAGAATAATTTAATTCATAAGCTCCCAGTTTACCCATGCCCAATACAATGATCTGCTGAGGCCGGCCATTGGACAGCAGGGGTGTTCCTTTTTTTTCACATGCCTGCTGATAAAGAAAAGCCAGGGCATACTGTATACAGGCATCCGCCAGATGTGATAAATCAAGCAGCGTTTCGGTTAATTGCGCCCATCCTGCTAAATCACGCCAGGCAATCCTGATCATTTCCCGGCGCCGGAAATGCCGCAGTTCCGCCATTAAATCCGCTTCATTATCAATTGCCAATAGAGACAATTTATTCCTGTAACAATTGTTGCTGTATAGTTTTGATAAATCACCGGACGCAACCAGGTCAATTAGCAACTCCGGCTTACGGTTACAGCTTTCGGCAACAAACGAACTGCAACACCAAACCTTTACAATGGATGCTGTAAACTCCGGTGTTTCAGGAACTTTCAAATAACGTTCGGCAATTTGTTTATGCCATTTTTTTAACGATGCCTCTACACTTTCCCTTTGACCGTCAGGTAGTTTTGCAAGCTCCGATCCAAGATTATCAATGATAGACATGATGAGTAATGCGCCTGAGTAAAAGCTGACATAATAACTAATTTAGGGATATAGAAGCGCTATTTTTTATAATGGAATTGGAGCGGTTTAATGAATAATCTTCTACAATAAAGTTGTTTGAAGATGTTTCCCATTTAGGGTATTTAGTCGCGTATCAATAAACTTGCTGAACCTGTCTGCTCGAAAGTAGGAGGCATTTTCCTCATTACCGTAGATAAATTAATCCTAATCTTTTTGTCTAAACCGGAAAAAATAGTTAACATCAACTTAATATTAACCCCCCTATAAGGATTCTCCGTTATGCCGCAAAGACATTTCAAAACCAGTCACCCCAAATCAACAATTACCGTGCTTCCGGACTTGGGCATGGAGGAAGAGCATTTAATAGCTGATTTTAAACATTATTATGGTCACCGGCTCGGCAGGGATGAAAAATGTAAATCGCCGTATTATGCCTATGAGGCGCTAGCGCTGGCTGTTAGCGACCGGCTTATAGAAAGATGGAAAAAAACCTTTAACGCCTACAAGCAGACAGATTGCAGGAAAGCCTATTATTTATCCATGGAGTTTTTAATGGGCCGCGCCTTGAGTAATGCCATGCTTAATCTGGGCATTGACAATATTGTTGAAAGAGCAATGTATGATTTGGGACTGGATATTGAAGAATTAATTGACAGTGAGCCGGATGCAGGGCTTGGCAATGGCGGCCTTGGCCGCTTGGCGGCGTGTTTTATTGACAGCTGTGCCACGTTGCATTTGCCCGTGACAGGCTATGGTTTACGCTATGAATATGGCATGTTTTCCCAGCTTATTATTAATGGCGAGCAGGTAGAAAAAGCCGATCACTGGTTGCGTAATGGTAATGTCTGGGAAATCGAACGTCCTGAATATACGCAGAGAATTCAATTTGGCGGCACTACCGAGAGCCATATTGACGAGTACGGTAATAAAAGGATCACCTGGGCCAATACGCATGATGTGCTGGCGGTTCCGTTTGATACCCCGATTCCCGGGTATCACAATGGCACGGTAAATACCTTGCGGTTATGGAAAGCATCGGCGACTGAAGAATTTGATTTGGAGGAATTTAATGCCGGTGACTATGCAGAAGCGGTCGCCGCCAAAAATACCGCTGAAAATATTACCATGGTGCTGTATCCGAATGACGCCAATGAAAACGGTAAGGAATTGCGCCTGCGGCAACAATACTTTCTTGCTTCCGCCAGTTTGCAGGATGTGTTTGCAAGCTGGATCGGACGGCATGGCAAGAATTTTGACGAGTTTGCAGCGAAAAATTGCTTTCAGTTGAATGACACACACCCGAGCATAGCGGTTGCTGAATTAATGCGATTATTGGTGGATATTCACGGTTTGCCCTGGACTCAAGCCTGGGCTATTACCTCCAATGTCATGGCCTATACAAATCATACGCTATTGCCGGAGGCCCTGGAACGATGGCCAGTACCACTGTTCAAACAGTTACTGCCCAGACTGATGGAAATCATTTTTGAAATCAATGCCCATTTTATGTCTGAAGTATCGGCGCATTGGCCGCTGGACAGAGACCGAATGACCCGCATGTCGATAATTGAAGAGGGGCATGAGCAACAGGTGAGAATGGCTTATTTAGCTATAGTCGGCAGCTTTTCAGTAAATGGTGTTGCGGCACTCCATTCAAAGTTATTGCAGCAAGGCTTATTTCGGGATTTCTATGAATTGTGGCCGCATAAATTCAATAATAAAACTAACGGCGTAACGCCGCGCCGCTGGTTAGCTGCCTGTAATCCTGAGCAGGCTGAATTGATAACTGAAACAATAGGAAATGGCTGGATAAAGGACTTGTCCTTACTGAGGAAACTTGAACCTTATGCTGAAAATAAGCAGTTCCGTAAACGCTGGTATGAGGTTCAACAGGAAGCCAAGCAAAAACTGATCGATTTTAAAAAATTGGAAATTGATTGCGAGTTGAGCGTTGACGCTTTATTTGATGTACAGGTAAAGCGCATTCATGAATACAAGCGCCAGTTGTTAAACGTATTGCATGTTATTCATCTTTATGACCGCATCAAGCGCGGCGATACTGAAAACTGGACGAATCGTTGCGTATTAATCGGCGGTAAAGCGGCCCCTGGCTATTTCATGGCGAAAAGGATTATCAAACTGATCACTAATGTCTCACAGGTAATCAATAATGATCCCGGTGTAGGCAGCAAATTAAAATTGGTCTTCCTGCCTAATTATCGAGTTTCTGCCATGGAAAAAATTTGCCCGGGCGCAGATCTTTCCGAACAAATCTCAACCGCAGGCAAAGAAGCTTCCGGTACAGGGAATATGAAATTTATGATGAATGGCGCGTTGACTATCGGCACGCTGGATGGCGCCAATATCGAAATTCGCGAAGAAGTCGGGGATGAGAATTTCTTCCTGTTTGGCTTGACTGAAGAACAGGTTGAAGAGATGACTCATCATTATGATCCTGTCGCAATAATTAACCACGATGAAGATTTGCAAAGAGTAATCAATCTGATTGAGTGCGGACATTTTAATCAATTTGAACCGGGGATTTTTGACTGTATTTTAGACTCGATAAAAAGTCCGCACGATCCCTGGATGACGATTGCCGATTTTCGCAGTTATGCTGATACGCAAAAACGTGTAGAAGCCGCTTATAAGGATAAAGACCGTTGGACAAGAATGAGTATTTTAAATTGCGCCGGCAGCGGCAAGTTTTCCACTGACAGAACGATCACTGAATATAATAATGAGATCTGGAAACTGACGCCCATTGAAGTGGAGTGATGTTTCATATTGTTTTGTATGAGCCGGAAATTCCGGCCAATACCGGCAATATTATTCGCTTATGCGCAAATACAGGGATGCAGTTGCATTTAATCCAGCCCTTGGGATTCGAGCTGGATGACAAGAAGTTGCGCAGGGCAGGGCTGGATTATCACGAATGGGTATCGGTCATAGAACATCCATCTTTAAATGCTTTTATTGAAAATGTTAAGCCGGAACGAATGTTTGCCCTGACCACGAAAGGTAAAAAGACATACAGTGATGTGATTTTCCAGCCGCAGGATGCCTTGCTGTTTGGCCCTGAAACCAGGGGTTTGCCTGCAAATGTTCTGGCTCAGATGGCTGCCGATAGATGCCTATATCTGCCTATGCAGGCAGAAAGCCGAAGCCTGAATTTGTCGAATACCGTTTCAATTGTCTTGTACGAGGCATGGCGGCAATTGTCTTTTGCAGGAGCGGTAATAAAATGATGTGTATAAATTCAGAGTTAATTTAGCAATATTAAAACACGTCAGAATTAATTCTGACGACGAATGACTTCAATCGGCCATTTTCCGCCGGTCGCGACTGGCTGCTTTATGGCGATGAATATGGCTGAATGAAGTTCGGCAAGCGCATTCGATTTTTGCTACTGACATATGAAACAAGTAATCCCTTGATTTCATGGGGGCGGCCCAATGTTGTAAAACTTTTCGTTTTTTAGATGGCGAGTTCCTATAAATCCTCAACACTCGCAATTTCAAATTGATACTGCTTTATTTAGCTACCCTATTATCACAAGAGAAATCTTACGAGAAAGTCGCCTAATGCTTCCCGGTTTTTAAGCTGGCATTCCCATATAACAAGCACATCCCAGCCCATCAACGTCAACGCGGCTTGCGCGTTGACGTCACGTTCTTTGTTGCGGTTGATTTTATTGGCCCAATAATCGGCGTTTTCTTTTGGAAGACGGCCGCCGCGCTTACAGTCGTGGCCGTGCCAAAAACAGCCATGCACGAAGATGATTTTTTTCAGTCGCGGGAACGTCAAATCGGGCTTGCCAGGCAGATCGGCACGGTGCAAGCGATAGCGTTTACCCATAGTGTGAACCATGCGTCGCACGATCATTTCCGGCATCGTATCGCGGCTTTTAACCGCTCTCATGGTGCGGCTTCGCACTTCCGATGGCGGTTGAGTCATGCTAATCCCGCCCTATCGTTTCAGTTCGATTTTTAAGCTGGGATCGGTTTCGACGTCATCAACAATCTGGTTATAGCGTTCCACCAGCTCATTGATCGCCATGCGTCTGCCCTCGGCTGCGAATGTGCCGAGTTCATAAAGGTTTGCTGCAACAAACTGCTCAACCTCAAAAACGTCAATTCTCTCTCCGAGGCTTGAATTGCTCGCCAGACCTTCCGCAACGGCCAACCCTCTTTTTCAGGTCACAATCAATGGGCGCAAACCCTCGTCGAGATTGTCGCGGCATTTGTGGATCAGCGCCTCGCCTGGGGAAGTTGTCACATGAAGCGCCACGTCGCCAACGAGAAAATCCCCTGCCCGGTTTGAAGGCGCGTCTGCCGTTGAAAAACTATTATGCGCGAGCTTTCCGCCCGGAAGGACGCAATCTAACTTTGCGCCGACCAAATGTTGCATAACGGCGCCTGCGTAATAAACGCCGGTCATGGTTTTCTGACGTTCCTCCGCTTGTTTCAGAATGTCGCCGATGACGGTTCTTAAGCTGCGTGAGGCGTCCAGCCGAATTTTGAATGGCTTGGCGGAAAAAAACTCATGCACACGGTTTATCCAGAACTGTTCAATCGCATCGAGATCGACAGGGCCTTGTTCATGCAGTTCATTGAGCAGAATTACGTAAGCTCGCATGTTGTTCATGCTGCCTCGACTTGTGCGTCTCCCTTCGCTGGCTAATATGCGGTCTATATTATGCCGATTTAAGACTGCCTGAACGGCGCCCTTTCCTAGCCCAAGAACTTGCCCTCCGCCATCGGTTATCAGCTTTTCAGAATCAAGCGGCAGATTCATTGCGCGGGCGTGCTGCGTGACGACCAGTGCTACACATAGCGGTCCTTTGCCACGAAAACCTTTATCTACAACAAATTGTGAAAGTTTTTTCTCTAGCGTTACAGGCATCGTCAAGCTGCTTTCCTGTTTGCGGCTTGAGCAAAGAGGGCAAGCATGGGTTCTAATAGGTTGGCTGCCAGAAAACGCACCACAGGCACGGCTACGCCGTCGCCTGCAAGATGGTAAGCTTCGTTATAATTTTCCGGCAGTTTGTATTTTTCCGGGAGGCCCATAAGCCTAGCGGCCTCTCTCGGTGAAAGCAATCGTGAGCATGCCTTATCGCCATCGATGACAAGAATAGATTGACGGCTGGAGCCGCCTACCGGTGTGCGTAGACACCCAGCCAGATCATCGAACCGTACTTCGGCGCGTTGAGCTTTGCGTCCCTGTTCGTCGCGCCGCGTCCTCTTGTAGATTCCACCGACCATCTTTCGTCCCGCCATTTTTGCCTTTTCGACCTTCTTAAGGTTTATGTCGCTCATCATGTCCAACAGACGCTGCGTTTCTTCCTGCGTATGCCATTTAACCCCTCTGGGTTCATCTTCGATAAGGTCAGTCAAAGTGGTGCGCCGTTTCGGCGCTGTTGGCAAGCTCCACCAAATCCACTGCGCAACGGCCATTTCTGATAATTTGCCGTGGGCTTTAACCAGTCTATCGGGGTGCCATTTTGGATCAGGCCCAGACAGTCTTAGAGCACTGGGAATTTCTACATCCCCGCGAACGCCGATAATGAACAGTCGCGGCCTTGATTGCGGTAAAAAATCCACGGCATCGATCACCAGGGCGCCAAATCGGTAATTGGCGCTTAAAAGTGCGTTTCCTATAGCTGAGAAATCCTTGCCGTCATGCGAGTTAAGCGCACCGCAGACATTTTCGAGCACGAGCAGAGGCGGCGCTCTGTCTTCATCTTTTAGTTGCTGCATCAGTTTCCAGAATGGCCAAAAGGCTCCGGATCGTTCGCCTTTTAAGCCCATCCCTGCGCCCGCTAAAGACAAGTCCTGACAGGGAAACGAAGCCCAAGCTAGATCAACGGCACCTGGAAGTTCGTTCGTCGTGACCTTCGCCACGTCACCCACATGCAAATCCTTGGCACCCCAGTTGGCGACGTAGCTGGCCGCTTTCTTGGAATCGAAGTCATTAGCGAATACGCAACGCCAACTTTTGCCAAGTCCAGCTCGCGCCATACCCCCGCCTGCGAAGAATTCATAAAACAGCGGCATGTTAGCTCCCTCCTTTAGCGACTTTTGCCGATGCGGAGCCGATTTCTATTTCACGAGCCAACTTCTCTTGAATGGCTTCTGCAATCCATGTGTTGTTGCGCGACATATTTCCCAATCGCGTGGTGCGAGCCTGATCGACCAGCACGAAAACGTCGGGTGACAGCCGCAGGTTAATATGGTCAATAGTTTTTTGGTTTTTAGTAGTTATGTTCATGTGAGCCATTATGGCGCCATATAAAAAAAACGCAATTACTAAACGGCTCCATGAACCGCTATGACTATCTTGACACCGTAAGCAAGGGTTATTTCCTCAAACAGAAAGGTAAATATAGAATTTAGAGACCATAAGAACGACAAACTATATCAATTATGGGTGCATTTAATATAACGCTTACTTATGCGACGTCATTCTGTAAACGCAATAGAGTAATGCCCTGCATTGACTCATATTTGATTGGGCTATCGATAGGGTCACTGTGCCAATGACCGGTATCGGGAAGCTTAAATCCATACCCGAATGTCTCAAAGGGTCGGGTGACGTCTGTGATCTCGTTAAATATATTTCAAATCTGAATGGCCGGTATTGAGATTGGCTTTTTGCGATCAGCCAATTCACAGTTTTGGCCATAAGCAGTCTATCGAAAATTACCAGCTTCTGGCGGGCACCCACCAGAAAGCCACAGTTTAATGTCCGGCCCAGCCGACGGCTGGAACCGCTTGTTGGGTGGTCGTTATCAGATGCTCCAATATCAATGGTGGCTGTTTACTTTGGCATTTTGCTAGGGTCCATGAAAAGCATGTTCCATCGATGACCGTCAGGATCGCAAAAGCCGCACCCATACATAAACCCGTGTGATTCATTTGGTTCTGCATAAATAGTTCCCCCCGCCTCCCTAACGCGTTTTGTAATTTCGTTGACTTGCTCCCGGCTATCAGCTCCCAGCGAGAACAAAACCTCAGTTCCTTTGACTGTGTCCGAAAGTGCATTGTTCGTAAAGCCAGTAAATACGTTTTGCATGAAGAGCGTCAAGACGATTTTTTTGTCGCCGATGGTGAAACTTGCAGATTGATCGCTGTTTCCCGGCCCCGGATGAGGAGCGAAGCCAATCTGTGTGAAGAACGCGGCAGACTGTGTAAGGTCTTTTACGGGCAGGTTAATCCAGATATCTTGAGCCATAAGTACTCTCTTAAAAGTTGATTGAGGGGCCGAGCTTCCGGTCGGTCGTGGTCGGCTTGTCTTTGCTCCTAATGAGTAGTCGAACGAAACGTCACGAAATCGAGATCGCCGTGATGCAAACCACCCAACAGTAATTATCTAGGTCTGCATATCTTATATATTAGACCTCATAATCAAGGTAATTTAGTATTGAAAGCCTTGTAGTTCTAAATGGGGAGAATGTATATTCTTCACGATAAACAGGTCTGGATAACTTCTAATGTCTAAATTCCCCCGTCGATTTCCCAAAACAAATCGATCATTGGCTGCTGTTCCTCTAATTAATGTCATTCAAAATAGTTGCTCAAAAGACTGCAAAGGGTCGACTTCTGCCGATTAATGTCAAATTCAGTTGAGAATGATTTTTTCTATAGTTTCCTTGATGATAGCTGTGTATCATTCGCGATTCCTTTACCTAAAGGCGACTAAAGTTCCTCCCGCATTTTAATTTTCAATCCTTCTAAAACAGTTTCTCCTTATCGGTTTCATCCGTTTCAATACCGGCCTGTTCAGTGATGCTTTTGGGGAAAGTCTTTTTGACCTTGACGCCCAAATCGACAAAACTGCTGGCGTGACGGATTAAGTTGCCGTGGCCGCCGGTTAATTTATTCATGACGCCGTCATAGGTATTGTTGACGGTGCTTAACTGCTTGCCCAGTTTGTCCAGCTCGTCTACGAAGCCTCTTATTTTGTCATAAACGATGCCGGCTTTATCCGCTATGGCCTTGGCATTTTCATTCCGGCGTTCATAGCGCCAGATATTTTCGACCGTCCGGAGCGTGGCTAATAGCGTAGTCGGCGTAACCACCACTATCTTGTATTCAAAGGCATCGCTGAATAAGCGTTCATCGGCCTGAAAAGCGGCTATAAAAGCCGCTTCAATTGGTATGAATAACAGCACAAAGTCCAGGGATCTTAAGCCTTTCAGGTCAAAGTAATCCTTACCGCTCAAACTCTTGATATGTTCCCTGACTGCTTCGGTGTGCTGTCTTAATGCCGTAATGCGTTCCAGATCATCCTCGCAGGAACAGTAGCGCTCATACGCCAGCAGTGAGACCTTGGAATCAATAATGACATCCTTGTCTTCAGGCAAACGGATAATGATATCGGGCTTAAACAGTTTGTTGTCCTCATCCCGGAATGCGCCCTGGGTTTCGTATTCAATGCCTTTTCGCAGGCCGGATTTTTCCAGCACTTTTTCCAGGATCATTTCACCCCAGTTGCCCTGGGTTTTTTTATCGCCTTTCAAGGCGCGCGTCAGATTAAGCGCTTCCTGATTCATTTGCGCCGTATCGCGTCTTAGCGAGACAATCTCTTCCCGCAGGGAAATGCGGTCTCTATTTTCATTATCGTAAACCGTTTCTATGCGTTGTTTAAATTCGCCCAGCTGTTCGCGCAGCGGCGTGACAATATGATCCAGACTGGTTTTATTGTGCTCGGTAAATTGCCGGCTGCGTTCATCGAAAATTTTACCGGCTAAATTTTCAAATTGTATGGACAGCCGGGCTTCCGAGTCTTGTAACAGCTTTAATTTTTCCGCCGCATTTTTCACCTGCTCATCCATGCGCGTTTGCAGTTCGGCATTTTTGGTTTTGAACTCGGTAACAAGCTGTTGTAACTGTCTTAGTTCAATTTCATTATGCTGGCATTGCTTTAATTTTTCTTCGGCGACAGCAAACTGGGTAGAAAGCTGTTGAATAGTGGTTTTATCTTTACCGGCCAGCAGGCGCATCAATAATGCGCCGGCCAGAAAGCCGATTAAAGCCGGTAAAAGTGGGGATAAATGGTTTATTAAATCCATGTCAATTCATCAGTCTTAAAACATTACCCTAATTACAAACGCTTAAATAGGGCTTCCGCAATATCCAGCGTTTTTTCCAGGTCTTCATCAGTGTGCGCGGCTGAAACGAAGCCGGCCTCAAAAGCGGATGGGGCCAGATAAACTCCGTGCTCCAGCATCGCATGGAAAAAGCGTTTGAATAAATTCTGGTTGCATTGCATGGCTTGAGCAAATGTTGTGATCGTTTGTTCTGCGCTGAAAAACAGTCCAAACATGCCGCCGACAGCAGTGGTTGTCATGGCGATGCCTGCGTGGCGAGCACGATCTTTCAGGCCGGATGTCAGTTTTTCTGTTTTTGCCGTCAATGCTTCGTAAAATCCGGGGACGGAAATTAATTCCAGGGTTTTTAAACCGGCCGTCATCGCGACAGGATTGCCGGACAGCGTACCTGCCTGATAAACAGGGCCGATGGGTGCGAGATGCTCCATGAGTTTTCGTGAGCCGCCGAAAGCGCCGACCGGCATGCCGCCGCCAATAATTTTCCCCAGCGTCGTCAAATCAGGTGTGACCTTATAAAAGCCTTGCGCGCCATTCAGACCGGCCCGGAAGCCGGTCATTACTTCATCAAAAATCAATACGCTATTATATTGATCGCAGACTTGACGCAGTGTTTCCAGAAAGCCGGGTATAGGCGGAATACAGTTCATGTTGCCTGCGACAGGCTCAACGATAATGCAGGCAATTTGCTCGCCTGCTCGCGCAAATAATTGTTTAACTTGATCAATATCGTTATAAGCCAGGGTAATGGTGTCTGCGGCAACGGATGCCGGTACGCCCGGAGAGCTCGGTATGCCTAAAGTTAAGGCGCCGGAACCGGCTTTAACCAACAGTGAGTCGGAATGCCCGTGATAACAGCCTTCGAATTTGACGATTTTATCCCGGCCCGTATAGCCCCTGGCTAAACGAATGGCGCTCATGGTCGCTTCAGTGCCGGAACTGACCATTCTGACCAGTTCAATTGACGGTAGCAGCTCACAAACCCGCTCAGCCATCTGCGTTTCAATTTCTGTCGGCGCGCCAAAGCTTAAGCCTTTTTCTGCTGCGCTTTTAACCGCTGCAATAACTTCAGGGTGGGCATGCCCCAAAATCATCGGCCCCCACGAGCCGACATAATCAATATAGCTATTGCCTGAGTTATCGTAAATATAAGCGCCGAAGGCGTGGTCAATAAAAACCGGGATCCCGCCGACACCGCTAAAAGAGCGTACCGGCGAATTTACGCCGCCAGGAATTACATTTTTTGCATTGGAAAATAAAACACTTGCTTCAGTCATAATTGTTATTTAAGGTTAATCGATGAGTAAAGGATAGGGGAACTTGGTCCTGATTGAAAGCGCTTTATAGGCCATATGGTCGAATAAGAATGCATAAATACGCAGGTACTGATTTCAGCTACAGCAGAAAGGGGATGCGCTATAATGTTCAACGTTAAATGCCTTTTCAGATAAGGGAATAATTCATGAAAGCGAGAGACAGACGGCGGGGACTGGTTTTAGTAAATACCGGTGAAGGTAAAGGAAAATCTTCCAGTGCGTTAGGAATGGTTTTTCGTGCCGCGGGCTGGGGCATGAAAATCTGCGTTATTCAATATATAAAAGGACAATGGCAGACCGGCGAGCAAAAAGCGGCGGCTCGCTTTGATAATATTGAATGGCATGCGTTGGGTGACGGCTTTACCTGGGATACCAAAAATCCGCAACAGGATATTAAAACCAGCCGGGAAATTTGGGAACTCAGCAAGCAAAAAATTCTGTCTGAAGAATTTGATGTGGTTTTACTGGATGAGATTAATTACTGCTGCGGTTATAACTGGATTTCCGGCCAGGAAGTCGCCGATTTTATCCGCAACCAAAAGCCGCCCTGGATACATTTAATTCTGACGGGCCGTAATGCTGCGCCGGAAGTAATCAGTTGTGCCGATACGGTGACGGAAATGACAAAAATCAAACATGCCTATGAACAGGGAATCAAGGCTGAGCAGGGGATTGAGTTTTAAGCAGGACCAGTGCTTGATCTATTGAAGAGGAATGTGGTGTATAACAGATGTACAGCGTTAATGGCTTTTATAAAGACGTCATGAAATCTTTATAAAATTTGAAGGAAGACTCCGGGCAACCGGTAAAATAATAGGTAATTTTCATAAACGAGGAGAGGAAATGTCTGAAATACAAAAAATTATGATAGCTGTTGTGGGTATTTTTGTGGTCGGTATCATTATGGTCGCAGCAAATAAAGAGCAGTCTATTGAAGAAAAAGAAGCCTCATCAATGATCAGAAACTATGTCGCACTGCAAACTATGGCAAGTCAGAAATGCACCATGGCGATCAAGCAGGCAACAGGCGAGCAAGTCTATTTCCCGTCAGAAACCAAGAGTGATAAAGAAACTTATGTCACGATGAAATGGGTCGGTGAACAAGGAGGATTTAAAACTGCCTCATGTACAGTACATGGCGTTTTGGGTGGAATTTCCGAGCTCGTTATTGATGATAAAGTCATTATAAGTAAAAAAGTCTAGGTCATATAGAGTCTTGACTTGGGTCATGATAGTCTCAAAGGCTTTACAGTTTGTTTCACTTTTCGGCTATTCCGTAAGAGGGCTTTAGCGTTGGATATTCTCCTTCAACAAGGATTTATTTATCCAATTAAAAAAAACAGATGTAAGACGAGGAATTAAGAGGAATTAAAATGTTAAAACAACAACGAATTGATTTTTATGGCAAAAATAATGCATAAGGGAATGTTAAAAACATGGAAAGAAGACCGGGGATTTGGCTTTATTAAACCGGATAATGGAGGTAAAGATATTTTTATACATATTTCATCATTAAAAGGGGTGAATCGCCGTCCTGTAACAGGCGATATTATTTATTACCAGACCGCAAAAGATAGCGGCGGCAAATTTAAAGCAATTAACGCGCAAATTGAAGGCGTAGAAATAGTAAATAATAATTCCGCGAACTTTATGGGGATAAACGGGAAAGTTATTGGAGCAATAGCTATGGGATTACTGATGATCGCGATTGCTGTGTTTTTTTATATAAAATAAAAACTATAAAGAACATTTTTACGCCTTATTGATTCACGTCAACACATTTTCATATGTAAAAGCAATGATTTATAAAGTAAAAATTAACCATAATGATTTTGGTTAGAATTGTTGCTTTTGCACTTTGCGGCTTGCCTTTGTTTAATAGTATATGTCTTGCCGGCGATGAAAAACGGGAAGCACAGTTTGCCGATGATATCAGTAAAACGCTGGTAATCGGTAAGGTTGTCCGGCTGGAATCCGAAGGCAAAAAATTTCTCAGTCTTTATACGGAAACAGAAAAAACAACCAGCAAGGGCATCGTTATTATTCTCCATGATCTTGGCGGGCATCCCGATCAGCAGCAATTAATTTATGCGTTAAGAATTTTTTTACCGGAGCATGACTGGGCAACACTTTCATTGCAAATGCCGGTTAGGGAGACAGGCGCTGATAAAAATGAATACTATGCCTTGTTTCCGGAAGCCCTTGCGCGTATACAGGCCGGAATTAAATATGCGAAGGAAAGCGGCGAAAAAAATATTGTCCTGGCCGGCTATGGTTTGGGCGGATTGATGGCGGCATATTCTCTTAGTGAGCGGGCGGGGGATATCGAAGCGCTAGTGACCGTCAGCCTGCCAGCGCCCGATACGGATGTAAAAACAGTGCAAACGCTTGAGTTTATCAAGAAGATTAAAATTCCCATGCTGGATATTTATGGTTCGCTGGACATTGCGGACGTTGTCGAGAGCGCCAGGGACCGGCGCTTGGCGGCAAAAGAAAATCCGGGTTACCGGCAAGTTATAATCAATGATGAAGGCCACACATATCTGCATGATGAAGGGCTGGTTGTAAAGCGGATATACAGCTGGTTGAGTCACGTGATGAGCGGCTCTCCTTCGCCTAAATAATTCCGTAGCTTAATTCCCCACACATATTTATTTCGAAGATTAATGATTTCAGCTACTGGCTCATTCTTTATTACTGTTTAACTATCTGGTAGCCAGTCATTGTAGAGTAAAGTGCTATTGCCTGACATGAACGAGGTTCAAGCATTTATCAGCTTTATTTTGTATTGTAAGAGTTGAATAATCACAAGAAGAAGTTGAATGTTCTATAATTTTTATGACTGCACATTGATATCTTACGCATCAAGAACTCGAAGAATTCACAATTCGAGCATTATTTAATAATAAGTTAGAGAGAGGATGAAATGGATAAATTGAGCGAAGAAGACCGCAGGCGAATTCTCGAAAGCCCTCCTATAGGCACTTTTGCGCTGATGTCAATGGTCATTGGCGGTATGGTAGTGGCATGGCTGTTTCTTTATTACGGCGTATTTTTGCCGCGCGGCTAGGATTTAACTATGCAAATAGAACCACTAAAATCAAAATACGGACAGCTCTTGCGAGATTTTTACACGCAACTTCGTGCCATTCATATCGATCAGCTGGAACGAAAATGGATCACTATCACCGTGATTGTGATTGGTCTTTTTGTCGGCATTATTACCATTGATGCGTTTTTTCACGGCATTAATCCGCCCAGTAAAGTTGAAACAGTTGATTCCGCCACGCTGCATTTAAATAAGGAATTTGCCGAGGACAATCTGGGCGTGCAAGTTAATAACAGCGGCGGTATCACCATCAGAATGGTAGCTGGGCGCTACTCCTTTTTCCCTAAACATATCTCTGTCCCTGCTGAAACAAAATTAACCTTCCGTTGGGTCAGTATGGATGTTTTGCACGGCGTTCATATCCCCATGACTAACATGAGCACGATGATTGTGCCGGGTTATGTTGCTGAAATAACCACCACCTTTCCGAAACCGGGCGAATATCCTGTGCTGTGTAATGAATATTGCGGCTTGGGCCATAACCATATGTGGAGCAATATATCTGTTATTGCCAAAGAAGACTGGACTGCCCCGGTAAAGTTGCCCGCTAAAGGAGGATCAAACAATGAATGATGCAGCAGAGCGAAAATTGGCGTTAAGCCATCTGTGGGTAGCTTTTATAGCCTTCATCGTGGCTTGTTTCATGGGTGAATATCAAGTGCTGGAACGTAGCGGTTTTATTCCTGCCCTGGATTCACCCAGTGTTTATTTTGCTTCAGTCAGTACCCACGGCGTATTAATGGCGTTTGTACTGACCATATTTTTCATTATGGGCTTCGGCTATTACATTGCCGCCACCAGCTTACAGCAACCGGTATGGAATAAACCGCTGGCATGGGGCGCCTTCTGGCTTGCTTTAGCCGGGGTCGTAATGGCTGCGGTTCCTTTGCTTACCGGCAAAGCCTCAGTACTTTATACCTTTTATCCGCCTATTGTCGCTCATGCAGCCTTTTATATTGGCGCCACGCTACTGGTCGTCGGCTCCTGGGTCTGGTGCGTGATTATGTTGGTGATGTTTATTCAATGGAAAAAAGCCAACCCCGGGCAGCCTGTGCCTTTAGCCATGTTTGCAACTGCCATGAATGCTATGTTATGGCTATGGACCAGCGCCGGTGTTGCAGTAGAGGTGCTTTTTCAGTTGATTCCCTGGTCTTTGGGCTGGATGGATGCCATTGATCCAGGATTGGCCAGAACCTTATTTGCCTGGACTTTACATCCCATCGTTTATTTCTGGCTGATTCCTGCCTATACCGCTTTTTATGTGTTTGTGCCCAAACAGGCGGGCGGGTTTGTGTTTAGTGATGAAATGGCCCGGCTCACCTTTATCTTATTGGCGGTGTTCGCCTTGCCGATAGGCTTTCACCACCTTTATATGGATCCGGAACAGGCGAGAGGCTGGAAGTTATTACACGGCATCGGCACTTTCGTGGTCGCTTTACCTACTTTAGTGACTGGTTTCAGCGTCATCGCCTCACTGGAAATAGCCGGACGCCTGCGTGGCGGTAAAGGATTATTCGGCTGGATAGGCAGCTTGCCTTGGACTAATACAATGGTATTGTCGGTTATTCTATCGTTACTGATGCTGATTTTTGGCGGTTTTGGCGGCATCGTCAACGCCAGTTATGCAATGAATGCCATGATCCACAATACTGCGTGGGTACCCGGTCATTTTCACCTGATTTTTGCCGGCACCACTGTCATTATGTATTTTGCCATAGCCTATTATTTCTGGCCGCTGCTGGTTAAAAAGCCTTTATTTTCCAATCCAATGGCTCTGGTCCAGCTCTGGACATGGTTTATAGGCATGAGTATTTTAACGACTCCGTGGCATGTGCTGGGCTTATTAGGTCAGCCCCGCCGCATTTCCACAGTTGTTTATAATAACCTACTGACGTTATCCTGGAAACCTTACGAATTAATGATGATACTGGGTGGTTTGATATTGCTGGGTTCGGCCTGTTTATTTATCTACAATTTGGCAAAGACCCAGCTGAATCCGGCTGCAGAAGCATTTGAGCAACAAATTGAATATGCTGAAACAGTAACACCGGTAGAGTCTCTCCCTGAATGGTTGAATGATTTTAAGCTCTGGAACAAAGTGATAGCTGTTTTAATGGCGATTAGCTTCGGCTATCCAATCTTGCAGTTCTTTTTTATGGACACTTCCGGTTCATCTCCATGGGGATTTTAAATATGAAGCGAATGCTGTTATTGCTAGGGTTTATTGCACCGGCTGTGGTTTATGCTGAACCTGCCTCTCAAATTGCCTGGACACCGGAAATCCTGAATTTCGTAAAAAACGGTAACCTTAACAAGGGTAAGGAACTGGCGGAATCCTGTAAAAGCTGTCATGGCGATAAAGGCCAGGGCGTAAAAGAGGAAATGAGGGATGATGAAACACTTCCCGCTATTCCCGCATTAGCGGGCCAAGTCGCCACTTATACTTACAAACAGTTGCGCGATTATTTCAATGGCAGTCGGAGCCACGATTCAATGACCTCAGCGGTTAAAGCACTGACTGAACAGGATACCGCTGATTTAGCCGTTTGGTTCAGTTCCTTACCAGCGCAAAAAAATAAAGCTAGCGGCAAAAGTCTTGCCGGAGCGGAAAAAATGGTTGAACAGGGCGATGGCAAACGTATTCTGCCTCCCTGTTTTGTTTGTCATGGCGCGAAAGGGCAGGGCGAAAAAATGGATATTCCGGCGCTCGCGGGACAACAGGCCGATTATTTAACCAGAACCTTGCTGGACTATAAAAACGGCCGGCGGCACAATGATATTTATAGCCGTATGCGCCTTATTGCACAACAACTGAATGAGGAGGAAATCAAGGATCTGGCTCAGTATTACCAGCAGCTGAATTAAACAAAAAGTGTTGGGCTGCTCCAAATACCGGACAACCCAACGATTCGGCAAACTGCTCAGCCGGGCATAAAGATATAGTAGCGCCCAAAAGTGTCATGTCACAAATACGTCTTTATTGTCCAATTAGATTGACTTCCAAAACCGGTGGCACTAGAGTCATGCTCATAGTCATCTGAGTCATTTATTATAAAAACTATCAAGGCATCCGACTTCAAAGCCAAATGCCTGCAACTGATGAACGAGGTGGCGGAACCCGCCGATATCATCGTAATCACCAAGAACGATCAACCGGTTGCGCAGTTAGCGCCGATTGTTTCAAGACCTGCAACGCACGCCAGTAGTCATAAAAGCAAGATTGACATCCTCGGAGACATTGTAGGCCCGATTGGCGAGCCATGGAATTCCGAATGTTCGTCCTCCTACACACCCACGCCTTGATCTGGCTCGACCAGGACCAACCATCCCTCACTCGGGCCCGAGGCGCGCCAACGAGCCAATGTCGCCTCCCAACAAGGTCGTTTGGAAGTATCGGTGATCTCCTTCTGGGAAATCACCACGCTAATTGACAAGGAGCGGTTCACTTTGGCACTACCACCTACTGCATGATCCTGGACTTGCCTACTTTAAAGCCGTAACCGGACATCAGGCCTAGCCGGGCTTAACCGGGAGATTTAAGCGTATTGTCAGAATTGACCATGCCATCCTGCAAGCACGCCGATGCCGTTTTTGAAACCCTTGAACTGCCCTTGCCGGACTTCGTGGGTGCTCCAAACACTGCCAATATTGCGTGGCGTGAACTGTAGGCGATTACCCACCTCAATCCCGGCCCCATTAACGTCGTCAGTACTTTTGGCGACGCGAACATCTTGATTGGCGTAGGCGGCAATCACATTCAAGCCCGGCAAGTATTTCGCCCTGGATGTCCAGTTCCGGCCCCCGGCTACATGCGCCGTATCCGTCGTGGCAATGTTTTGCTTGGCCAAGTCGTAATACGCCAGCGTGGCTCGCAGGCGGCCATCGAAGAATTCAGCCTTGGCACCCAGTTTCCATTGCTGAGCGGTTGGGGGAGGTATGGGAGATCCTGCTGGCTCTGGCGCTGAACCCGCCACATAAGCACGCGCCCCCGTCTGAGCGCCAAAGTTCTCCCCATAATACTGTACAGGCTTAACCAGTTTTGTGGTTGCCATAACAGGCCGACTCGGGGCGTGACGGCATCGTCTACGGTGCTGCTGTTACTCCCGCCGGCGCCAAATCCAGAATCATTTCTTCGGCTTAGGTTTAAATTTCGGTTGCTCATCAATTCTAAAAAACTGATATAGGTATCTAATAATATCGTTTATTAATAACAGCGGTTTACTTTAACATGCTTTCCAACGGCAAAAAAATATTCAGGAACATCAAGAATTAAACTTATGCAGGTTTATTTAATGATCAGTAAGTAATTAGCGGAGAACTTTCATGGCGGAGGAAACGGAAAGAACGTTTACTAAAAAACAGAACACACTTGAAATAGCCAATCAGATTTCAAAAATTCTACAGGAAATTCGCTTTGGCTCGGTTGAAATTATCATTCATGAAAACAGGGTGGTGCAAATCGAGCGCAAGGAAAAGATACGCCTTGATGCGAAGTAACTCTCGAAAGTAATAACTTAAATTTAAACAGGAAACGCTATCGATATTAATTAATAAAGATTTTGTAGCTTTTTAAAGCGGCCAATTTATTCAGTTTCTACCGTAAAAAACGGCGACTAAAAAAAATTAGAGTAATGACAGACTGACCGGATCACCGGAGGCTACAAATTTTTAGGATTAATATATGAAACATTTTCGACGTACTGCCTTGGCAAGCGTGATCAATCTCGTTTTAGTCGGCAGTCCCGATGTTTATGCAGCTACCAGTGAACAATATACTGAAGCTTTGGAGCGACGGGTGCGCGAACTGGAAAGACGTCTGGAGAAGCTGGACCAGGCGGGAGCTTTTTCTAACAACAATGCAACAACAACGGCAAACCCTGTGGTGGAAAAACTGACACGTAAGGTAAATACTCTGGAACGCAAGCTTGAAGTGCAAGATGAGGTTACTACGGGCAATTTCAATAAGTTGCCGGTATTCGATGTAGCTGATAATGGCTTCAGGATTACCTCGTCTGACAAGAAACATCAGCTGCGGATACGCGGGGCCGCGCAAACGGATGGCCGATTCTTCTCTGAGGATGATAAATTCAAGTCCACTGACAGATTCGAACTTAGACAAGCACGCGTCTGGCTTGAAGGCTACGTATTTAATAACATTTACTACAAGATCATGCCCGATTTTGCCGCGGGAGGGAATATTTTGCCCGATGCTTATCTTGACTACGCCTACGATCCTGCTGTCAGCCTGTTAGTCGGTAAATTTAAGCCCGCGCTCAGTCTTGAACGCTTGCAGGGCGACTCGGACGGCACTTTCCTGGAGCGCGCTTTTCCAACCTATCTGGCCAGTAATCGCGATGTGGGCGTGCAGTTACATGGCGCATTTGCCAAGCCCGGTTATGCTGTCGAGACTGTGCCGGGCCCTATCGATTCCAGGAATTTTTTCACTTATCAACTCGGAGTCGATAACAGCTCCGGCGACGACGGCAGCCCGAATAATAATTCGCCTGACACTGATGACGATAAAGAATTCGTGGGCCGTTTGTTTGCGCATCCGTTTCAGCATACCGGTTTTTCCTGGCTGGAAGGATTTGGATTCGGCATAGCCGGCACCGTGGATGATCCCAGCCAGCAAGCTCTTAGACCGCAGGCAACTCCTATAGGCAGAACAACGTATCTTGATTATGCCAATACCTATTCACTTGGCGGGGCGGCACAAGCAGCCCCTGTGTCCGATGGCGACAGACATCGCATTTATCCGCAAGCTTACTGGTATGCCGGACCGTTTGGCGCCATGGCGGAGTATGTAGTTTCGTCTCAACACCTCTCCGGCAGGAATAGTGCAGGCAATAGAGTAAATGTCAAGCAGGATAATAAAGCCTGGCAGGTGTTTGTGTCTTATGTCGCAACCGGTGAAGATAATACCTTTGGGTCGATCAAACCCATACAGAATTTTAATCCGCTGGATGGCAAGTGGGGAGCATGGCAATTTGCCGCGCGCTGGAGCGAGATTGATATAGATGACAGCACCTTTCAAGTCATTGACCCGAGCAAGTCAGCCTCTCATGCTACCTCATGGGCATTAGGCGTCAACTGGTATCTTAATGCCTATGCTCTGCTTAGAGCGGATTATGAACAGGTATCTTTTGATGGCGGCGCCGGAACTTCAAGAAGGGTAACGGACCGCCCCACCGAACAGGTTTTTGCAACCCGTTTTCAATTATCATTTTAAAAAACTGACGGAGAGAGTTTTACTCATGAATTACAATTTTACCAATATCTTGTTTGCAGCCTTATTTACCGTTCTGGCGGCAGGAAATATACGTGCGGCCGATATAACCCTGCTCAACGTATCTTACGATCCGACCCGCGAGCTGTATAAACAATACAATCCGCTATTCGCCAAATACTGGAAAGACAAAACCGGCGATACGGTAACGATAAACCAATCCCACGCCGGTTCCGGAAAACAGGCGCGGGCTGTGCTGGAAGGGCTGGAAGCCGATGTAGTGACCCTGGCCCTGGGCTACGATGTTGATGTGTTGTACCAAAGACGCAAGCTGATACCGGAAAACTGGCAAACCTTGCTGCCAAAAAACAGCTCGCCCTATACTTCTACCGCCGTATTCGTGGTGCGCAAGGGTAATCCGCTGAGCATCAAGGACTGGAACGACTTAATCAAACCCGGCGTCAGCATTGTGACACCTAACCCGAAAACCTCAGGCGGCGCGCGCTGGAACTATCTGGCGGCTTGGGCTTATGCGCTTAAAGCTAACAATAATGATGAGGCGGCTGCTAAAGACTTCATTGCAAAACTGTATAAAAACGCGTCAGTTCTGGATACCGGCGCGCGTGGTTCCACCACTACTTTTGTTGAACGGGAAATAGGCGATGTATTGATCGCCTGGGAAAACGAAGCCTATCTGGTGTTGCGTGAGTTTGGCGCCGATAAGTACGAAGTTGTTACGCCTTCATTCAGTATTTTAGCCGAGCCGCCCGTCGCCGTAGTGGAAGATATTGCCCGCAAGCATGGAACTACAGAAGTAGCGACTGAATACTTAAAGTATTTATACAGCAAAGAGGCTCAGGAAATTATAGGGAAAAACTTTTATCGTCCTACCGATCCTGAAATTGCCGCCAAATATGCAAGTCAATTCCAGCCCCTGGAATTGACCAATATCGATAAATTAGGCGGCTGGAATGCTGTCCAGAAAAAACACTTTTCCGATGACGGCATATTCGATCAAATTTACGGTGCAGGTAAATAATAAATCGATTAGATAGAATAAAAATTCTTCTGGAGGGGGGTAATCTCTTGGGTCTTCAAAGGACGAGTCCCCCCTTACAGAGTTTAACTTTTGAGGACAATAATGCAAACAAGAACTCAATTATGAGGGAGATAGGTAATGGCACAAAGTAGCGTGATGCCGGGATTTCGTCCCACTCTAGGATTCGCCGCGATCTATTTAAGTCTGGTGGTGTTAATCCCGCTTAGCACCCTGGTGTTTGAAAGCTTTAAGCTGTCGTGGGATGACTATCTCCACATTATTACCAATAGACGCGTATTGTCTACGTTCCGTGTCAGTTTTAGCACGGCGCTGGCGGCGGCGTCGATAGCCAGTGTGTTTGGCTGCATTGTTGCATGGGTATTGGTACGGTATTCATTTGCCGGTAAAAGAGTGCTTCATGCTTTGATCGACCTGCCTTTTGCACTACCCACGGCTGTTGCAGGGATTGTGTTGGCAACTATTTTTCAACCCAGCGGTTTTCTCGGAAAACTGTTGATAGATACTTTTAACTTACAAGTAGCCTACAAACCGTTAGGGATTGTGATGGCGCTGATTTTTATCAGCATTCCGTTTGTGGTGCGCACTGTTGAACCGGTGCTGCTGGAATTTGAGCCGGCGATGGAAGAAGCCGGGGCCAGTCTTGGCGCTTCAAGGCGGCAGATTTTCACGAAAATTATTTTTCCGAACATTTTGCCGGCTCTGCTGACAGGTTTCGCTTTGGCTTTTGCAAGAGGCGTAGGCGAATACGGCTCTGTTATCTTTATTGCCGGTAATATTCCGTATGTATCAGAAATTGTGCCTTTATTGATAGTGACCAAACTTGAACAATTTGATGTGGAAGGAGCAACTGCTATTGCACTGACGATGCTTATTATCTCGTTTGTGCTGTTGCTGCTGATTAATTTGCTGCAGTTATGGGTGCGTAAGCGCTCCGGGCAACTATAGGAGAGCCGGAAATGAATGCAATTGCGCCACCTCTGATCAATATTAAAAATATTGAAAAACCTTATCGACAGCAGGCTTTGCAGGACCCGGACTGGGTCAGGTGGAGCTTGATTGCCATTGCTGTGGGCTTTATTTTCCTGTTTATATGCCTCCCTTTGGGTTTGGTGATTTTTCAAGCCTTTTCCAAAGGCATAGCGGCTTATTGGTCTGCCTTAAGCCAACCGGATACTTTATCGGCTTTAAAGCTGACCCTGCTGACAGCCTTGATCACCGTGCCGTTAAACACGGTGTTTGGCGTTTCGGCGGCCTGGGCGATTACCCGTTTTGACTTTAAGGGCAAGAGCATACTGACCACGTTGATTGATTTGCCGTTTTCGGTATCCCCGGTTATTTCCGGCTTGATTTTTGTCCTGTTGTTTGGCGCGCAAGGATGGTTTGGGGGATTGTTGCTGGAGCACGATATAAAAGTCATTTTTGCAGTGCCGGGCATAATTCTGGCGACCTTGTTTGTCACTTTTCCTTTCGTGGCCAGGCAGCTGATTCCGTTAATGCAGGAAATGGGCAATCAGGAAGAGGAGGCAGCGCTGTCATTAGGCGCCGGCGGTTGGAAAACTTTTTGGGCGGTGACGCTGCCCAATATCAAATGGGCTTTGCTTTACGGCGTGCTGCTGTGCAATGCCCGGGCAATGGGCGAATTTGGCGCGGTTTCCGTGGTATCCGGGCATATCAGGGGAGTAACCAATACGCTGCCCTTGCATGTTGAAGTCAGTTATAACGATTATGACATTATCGGAGCCTTTGCCGGCGCTTCCATTCTGGCGGCTTTGGCCATCGTGACGCTGATTTTAAAAACCGCTTTGGAATGGAAGCAGGCCAACCGCTAACCGGCATAGACAATCATTTAATTTTTGAGATATCCTCCATGAGTATTTTACTTTCCAATATTACTAAAAAATTCGGTACGTTCACCGCGCTGGATCACGTCAGCCTGGAAATCCCAGAGGGTGAACTGGTTGCCTTATTAGGTCCTTCCGGATGTGGCAAAACCACTCTTTTACGTATTATTGCAGGGCTGGAGCACACGGGTGAAGGACGGGTTTTACTAAACAGAAAGGATATAACAGATCAGGATGTCAGCCATCGCGGCATAGGCTTTGTGTTTCAGCACTATGCCTTATTCCGGCATATGACGGTATTTGACAATGTGGCTTTCGGCTTAAGGGTCAAGCCGCGTCGCAGCAGGCCAACTGAAACTGAAATCGCAAAAAAAGTTCATGCCTTGCTTGAGCTGGTACAGCTTGATTGGCTTCATGACCGTTTTCCGGATCAGCTTTCCGGCGGTCAGCGTCAGCGTATCGCCCTGGCCAGGGCATTGGCGGTTGAGCCCTCCGTATTATTGCTGGATGAACCGTTTGGCGCTCTCGATGCTAGTGTGCGTAAGGATTTGCGGCAATGGCTGCGAAACTTGCATCATGAACTGAATGTCACGAGTATTTTTGTTACTCATGATCAGGAAGAAGCCATGGAAGTGGCCAGTCAGGTGGTCGTGCTTAATCACGGACGCATCGAGCAGCAAGGCTCCCCGAGTGAAATTTATGATCATCCGGCCAATGCTTTTGTCTCGCGGTTTATCGGGCAGACCAATGTGTTTGAACTGGATGAACACGACTCTGAATGGCTGCAATCTTCAGGATTAATATTTACGGCCAGGGAAGGCAAGGTTGCTCATATTCGTCCTCATGATATAGAAATTGAAAAATCGATAGACAATAGCGGAGCGGCCGCAACATTGAAAGACTGGCAGCATTTGGGTGCGTTGATTCGCATTGAGTTGATTAAGAACGGCTTTAATGGTTCAGATGCAACCCTTTATGCGGAAATGCCCAATGATCAGTTCAAACGCCTGCAACTGAATAAAGGCGATAAGGTCGATTTGCGGATACGACAAGCGCATTGGTTTCATTAAGTTGGAAAGAACCGGTAATCAGTTGTTGCGCACCGGAGCGACCACAAACATAATCGCAAACCCGATACCGGCAATAGCGCTCAGCCATTTTGCCGCTGCATATAAGCGGCGGGACTTGCGGTTGGCTTTTTTTACAATTTCAAAGCCGTCAAGATAAATTGTTTCACACGCGCCATTGCCGGTATCTTCGCGGGTAATACTGGTGCCGCGATTAAAGCCGTTAGCTTTATTGGAATACTCTGCCAGAATACCTTTAAGCCTTATATGGTCGCCCGGTTCAGCGGCCATTAAAGCCGTTTTGATTGAGTCATTATCGGTAAGCAAGTGATTATTGGAAAGCGCGTTCATTTTAAACAGCGCTCCTGTCGCTGCATCAGGCCAGGATGCCCAGCATGTCCAGCTATCATTACTGAATGTCATGCTCCGGTAAACGCCGGACTCGACATTTCCTGCCCAGATCACGCAAAGATCCCGCAGATTAATAAAATCTTTCCACCGTTTGTGATGCCAAATATCGCCAAAACCACCGGAGTTATTGTAACTGACGATGACACCGTCAAGTTCATAGGCAAATTTTGGATTGATGGTGTATTCCTGTTTGTTGACCTCGGTGGTAAATACAGGTTGGAAAGTCGGGGTTTGTTTGGGTGCTTCAAGATTGCCCAAGTCGTAATAGCCAGGTTCAGGTAACTTATCTTTGTAAAAATAAGCCACTCCCGCAATGAATAGGCTGATCAGGAAAAGCCATTTGAACAGGGATTCAAGAGTTGAAGATAGAGGCATAATTATCGGTTATCTTTTTGTCCTTCTCGTTTTTTCAAGCACATCCAAATATTATTATGCAAACTGTTCATCAGGTAGATGCTTTAAGCTTCAGTCACCGGGTTACTGAATGATTATAAGATATTCGTAATCTAATTCGATAGACCGGATTAACGCGTTTTATATAGAATAACAATCGTTAATAGACTGGTTGCGCCGTGTTGAATAATCATTTGCCTAACGGCAAATGCAACGTCCTTTTCTTAAGCGCAAGCGCTGCTTCATGCAGGGCATCGGAAAGAGTGGGATGGGCGTGTATGGTTCTGGCGAGATCTTCACTGCTGGCGGAGAATTCCATGGCCAGCACGGCTTCAGAAATCAGTTCAGAGGCATGCGCGCCAATAATATGAACACCCAGTATGGTGTCATTATCCGCATGAGTAATGATTTTAACCATGCCGTCAGTTTTATCCATGGTGTGTGCTCTGGCGGATGCGCTTAGAGGAAAGATGCCGACTTTGATGTTTTCGCCCATGGCTTTTAATGCCTGTTCTGTTTGCCCTACCCAGGCAATTTCAGGATCAGTATAAATAACGCTGGGAAGTATTTTGTAGTTGATGGGCGTATGAAGGCCGGCAATTTGTTCTGCGACGAATACGCCTTCTTCTACTCCTTTATGGGCGATCATGGGCCCAAGCAAGGTCAAATCGCCTATGGCATAAACGCCGGGCAGGGTGGTCCGGCAGTTTTCGTTTACATGAACAAAGCCGTTCTCATCAAGGACTAAATTGGCTTCGGGCGCGAGCAGGTGGTCGGTATTGGGTTTTCGCCCGGACGCTACAATAAGTTTATCTACGCGCAGGGAATGAGTTCCCTCATGATCCTGATAGTCTACAGTGATTCTTTTGTTGGCTTTTTTTGTAGAAATTACCCGCGCACCCAAACGCATGTCCAGGCCCTGGCTCGTATAGATACGATAAGCCTCCCGCGAAATCTGCTGGTCAGTTAGGCTTAAAAATGTTTCCTGTGCTTCCAGCAGAATAGTTTGCGTTCCGAATCGGCTCCAGATGCCCGCCAGTTCAAGACCTATAATGCCGGCTCCGATAATGGCCAGTTTTTTTGGTACTGAATCAAGATTCAAGGCCGCAGTAGGATCAAGGATAAGCTCATTGTCAATCGGCGCGCAGGCTAGTTCAATCGACGAGGAACCGGACGAGAGAATGATATTTTTTCCTTCCAGTATGAACGCTGGGGAAAGGTCTAGCGGCGCAACTTCCACCTGCCGCGCATTCAGAAGTCTGGCCCTTGCATGAAAGCGGTCAATTTTATGATGAGCGAAAGTATCGGCAATTTTGTGACTGAGCGTCTCAATAATTTTGTCTTTGCGCTGAATCATTTGCGGAATATCTATAGAAATGTTTTCAGCATAAATTCCATGCTTGTGTATATCCCGGCTCAACAAGCTGTAAATTTTTGCCGATTCCAGCATAGCCATGGATGAAACACTGCCCGCATTCAGATAAGTGCCGCCTAAACTGCTCTGGCCTTTTTTATTGCGCCAGTTATCAATACTGGCGGTTTTCAGGCCGAGCTGTGCACATCTAATCGCACTGACATAACCGGCGGGTCCTGCGCCGATAACGATAACATCATAATGTGTTTGCTTTTTTGACATAGTCTTAAATGTTAAGAAGTAGGTGGGCGGGTGCTTCCAGGCATTCTTTTATAGTGACTAAAAACTGTACGGCTTCGCGGCCGTCAACCAGGCGGTGATCATAAGATAAGGCCAGATACATGATCGGCCTGATGATAATCTGCCCTTGCTCTACTACAGGCCGTTCTTTTATGGCATGCATGCCCAAAATCGCGCACTGAGGCGGGTTAAGTATCGGCGTGGAAAGCATGGAGCCAAAGACGCCGCCATTGGTTATGGTAAAAGTGCCGCCTTTTAAATCCTCATAGGTTAATGCACCTGTACGCGCCTTTTCCCCGAAGTCCGCAATGCTTTTTTCAATACCGGCAAAATCAAGCTGGTCGGCGTCCTTCAAGACCGGCACAATCAAGCCGCGGGGCGTACTGACGGCTATGCCCAGGTCATAATAACCATGATAGATAATATCATGGTCGTCGATAGAAGCATTAATGGCGGGGAAACGTTTTAAAGCCTCAATAGACGCTTTAACAAAAAAGGACATAAATCCCAGTTTGACGTTGTGTTTTTGCTCAAACCGGGATTTGTACTGGTTGCGCAGGTCAATCACATTTTGCATGTTGACTTCATTAAATGTCGTCAGCATTGCCGCATTCTGTTGGGCTTGCAACAGACGCTCAGCAACCTTGGCCCTTAAGCGAGTCATTGCAACCCGTTGTTCAGGACGTAGATTTGAGGCAGACGCTGCCGCTTCGGGTTCTACCGTGATTTCCCGCTTTGCTTCTATTTTAGCAGTGTCCGGTTTGACTTGAGCTTTAAGGCTTTCCTGTTTAGGTTCCCCTGTATGAGTAATGCCCTCAGCTTTATGGGATGTTTGTTTATTCAGGTAATCTAAGTCCGGTTTGACTTGAGCTTTAAGGCTTTCCTGTTTAGGTTCCCCTGTATGAGTAATGCCCTCAGCTTTATGGGATGTTTGTTTATTCAGGTAATCTAAAACATCCGTTTTCGTTAAGCGGCCGTCTTTCCCTGTTCCTTTAATTAGTGCGGGGTCAAGTTTATTTTCCAGGATTAACCGGCGTACAGAAGGACTTAACGGCGTGTCTGATTCTTCATCCTCTGAGACTTTAGATTGACTTTCCGCTTTAGGTTCTATTGCTTTAATTTGGGGACTTTCATTGTCAGCTTTTGGTTGTTCATTAACGGCTTGAGTTTCGATTAATGCAAGTAAATCCCCGCTGGTAACGATAACTCCATTTTCCTTGAGTATTTTACTGAGAACGCCTGATGCAGGGGCTGGAACCTCAAGAACCACTTTATCCGTTTCAAGGTCCACGAGGTTATCGTTCCGGGTAACGGTATCGCCTGCTTGTTTGTGCCATGTAATCAATGTGGCATCTGCAACTGATTCGGGTAGATTGGGAACTAGGACTTCAATGCTCATGTTTTATTTTCCTGAAGGTTTACCGTATAAGGCTGATTCAACGACAGCTTTTTGTTGTTCTATATGGACATGAAAATTTCCTACGGCAGGTGCTGCAGCAGGCGCGCGTCCGGCGTATGCAATTTTGATATGCTGATCGAGGTTGTCGTAAAAATGATGATTGGACTGATACCAGACGCCCTGATTTTTAGGTTCTTCCTGACACCAGATAAAATCTTTTAAGTTGGGGTATCGGGCTATTTCCGCTTTAAATAATTCAGTAGGAAAAGGGTAAATTTGCTCGATACGGGCAATAGCGACATGTTTAAGGTTGTCGAGTCGACGTGCTTCCAACAAATCGTAATAGACTTTACCCGCGCAAAATATAAATCGGGTCACTTTTTTGGAGTTTATATCATCCAGCTCGCCGATGATGGGCTGGAATTGTCCATTAGTTAGATCTTCAAGCGTGGATACTGCAAGCTTATGTCTCAATAAACTTTTGGGACTCATAACGATCAATGGTTTTCTATACGGACGAAGCAGTTGACGGCGAAGCAGATGAAATATTTGCGCAGGCGTGGTTGGGTAGCAAACCTGCATGTTATGGTCTGCGCAGAGCTGTAAATAGCGCTCCAGGCGGGCGGAAGAGTGTTCCGGACCCTGGCCTTCCAAGCCATGCGGCAATAACATGACCAAGCCGCACAATCGTCCCCATTTGGTTTCTCCGGAGCTGATAAACTGATCGATAACAACTTGAGCTCCATTGGCGAAATCGCCAAATTGAGCTTCCCATATATCCAGTGTATTTGGCATGGTGGTGCTGTAACCGTATTCAAAACCTAATACCCCGGCTTCCGAGAGCAAGGAGTCAAAAATCTGTGCCCGTCCTTGATCCGGAACGAGATGTTTAAGAGGGGTGTAGGTTTTGTTATTGATTTGATTATGTAACACGGCATGGCGGTGGGAAAAAGTGCCCCGACCTACATCCTGGCCCGTTAGACGAACATTGTATTTTTCTATGAGCAAAGTGGCATAAGCCATATTTTCAGCAAAGCCCCAGTCAAGAGGCATGGCTCCGGCCGCCATTTTACGGCGGTTATCCATGATTTTAGCTACTCTGGGGTGCATTTCAAACCCTGCTGGCAGACGCTGCATTCTATCGTTACAAAAGCGCAGGTGATCTATGGAAACCGCTGTGTTTGAGGGAATATCCCAGCTTATATTGTGGTACTGATTCCATTGCGTGGTATACGTATAAGTTTCATTGTCTAAAACCGGTCTTGACACAACTTGGCCGGCTTCCAGCAACCGTTGATACTCTTGCTCCATCTCTGCGGACTCTTCCGGGGTAATAATTTTTTCATTAATGAGTTTTTGCGCATAAATCTTCCGCACACTTTTATGTTTGCGGATTTTTTTATACATTCCGGGTTGAGTCGTAGCGGGTTCGTCCGCTTCGTTATGCCCCAGACGGCGGTAGCTAATAAGATCTATGACCACATCCTTATTGAATGTCATTCTATAGTCCAGCGCCAGTTTAGTTACAAAAATAACGGCTTCAGGGTCATCACCGTTAACATGAAAAACCGGTGCCTGAATCATGCTTGCGACATCGGTACAGTAGAGAGTGGAACGCGCGTCCAGGGGATTGCTGGTGGTAAAACCGATTTGATTGTTGATCACGATATGTACAGTTCCGCCGGTTGCAAAAGCACGTGTTTGTGACATATTCATAGTTTCCATGACGATGCCCTGACCGGAAAAAGCCGCATCCCCATGGATTAATATGGGAATGACAGTGTTTTTGCCGTTTTTCCCTGCTCTGTCTTGCCGTGCTTTTACCGAGCCTTCAACTACCGCATTTATAATCTCAAGATGAGACGGATTGAAAGCCAGGGTCAAATGGACCGGTCCTCCCGGCGTAGCTATATTGGAGGAAAACCCCATATGATATTTTACATCTCCGGAAATAACGCCTGGAGCCGGGATAAAAGTGCCGGCAAATTCATCAAACAAGCTGGCAGGGCTTTTGCCTAAAATGTTTACCAGCACATTGAGCCGGCCTCGATGAGCCATGCCAATAACAACTTCTTTAACACCTTTATCTCCTGAACCTTGAATCAGCTCATCCAGGATGGGAATTGCAGATTCGCTACCTTCCAGGGAGAAACGCTTTTGACCGACAAATTTGTTTTGTAAATGGCTTTCTATGCCTTCAGCCGCGGTTAACAGTTTTAGGATCCAGCGCTTTTTTGCAGGCTCTATACTTAAGTTGTCTCTAGAGCTTTCCAGCCGGTTTTTTATCCAGCGGGTAATAGTCGTATCAACTATGTGCATGTATTCAGAACCGATACTGCCGCAGTATATTTCTTTAAGACTGGCAATAATATCGCGCAAGGGCATTCGGTCAACGCCATAAAGTGTGCCTGTATCGAAAAGCGTACCCATATCAGGCTCGGCGAGACCGTAATAAGCAGGATCAAAATCGGGCGGTGGAGAAGCGGTTTTCCCTAGGGGATTATTATGGGCGATTTGGTGTCCGCGAACGCGATAATGATTAATAAGCCGGGCAACAGCAGATTGTTTTTTTACGCTTTCTTCGGTAAAGCCTTGTAACTCGGCCAGTCGGCCATGCGATTTAACGGCAAGTTGGGCGAACCTTTCCACTACCGGGCTGTGCGGAATTTCATAAACTGCTCCATCGTGGATTTCCCTGAATTTTTTTTGCCAGCTTGAGTCCACGGATTCAGGATCAGCCAGAAACCGCTCATATAAATTTTCAACAAAACTGGCATTACTGCCGTAGAGAGTTGAAGAATCCCGAAAAAGATTAAGTAGTTCACTCATTATAGATATCCAATTTGCTCTGCACGGGTTTATTGTATGTGGGTTGAAACGTTATATTACCAAGATGTAATGCATTGTTTGACTATAATATGATTTATTTTAACAGGAAAGCCGATTGTGATGCTTCCTCTAAGTATGGTTGATTATGTATGTCAGATAAAAAAAATATTGTAATTAAAGTTAAATATCCTAAATCCGGCAAAATGGGGGAAAATCATGTCTCTGCATCCCGAATGATAACAGGGTGGAATTTTAAGAGGATATGGTTGACTATCGGTATTGCGATGCTGGTTTTAATATCCTTGTTCATTTTTATCAATAGGAATACTCACGAGAAAAATACCGATAATATTGCAGGTTCTCAAGTCACTAGCCCTGTCAAACCTGAAATAGAAACTGCCCATAAAAACAGGACGATAACAGAGAGGGAAGCTCTTCCAGACACTAATGAAATTCAGGAAAAAACGCCGCAAGCCATTGAGCAGGCAAGCAGCGGTGATAATAAAATATTAGATAAACAAAAAAAAGAAGCCGAGGCAGATAATAAAAATATACCTGCCATTAGTATTACAGCTAAGGAGAACATTAATAACCAACCCGAACAAATTAAAGGAAATGAGGTTATTAAGGAAAGCCTGGATTCAATAACTAATAACAATGTAATTAGAGCAGTGTTAGCCTATAAAATTAATAAGAAGGAACCGAAAGGTGAGATAAACTCATCTGTGAAAGTGAGAAAAACTCAAGCTACGCCAGTTTATTATTTTACAGAGTTAAGAAAAATGAAGGGTCAAAAGCTTTATCATCAGTGGTTTAGAAATAATAAGCTTGTTTTCAGCCAGGAGTTGATTATATACGCGGACAGATGGCGGGCATCAAGTCATAAGTTATTAACTTATAGGGATAAAGGTAATTGGGTTGTAAAGTTGGTCAATGAAAGGAAGCAACTATTAAATAAAAAAGACTTTACAGTCAGTTTAGTTAATCAATAATTAGCAACTATAGTAGAAGGAACAATATATTAATACTGGGTTATATTATGGCTTAGAGTAATAGTTAATATTTTAGTATTAATTAAATTATGATATAATATCAAAAGGATTAAATTGTTGAGCCGCAAGAAATGACCGAGTATCAAAATCTCTCCGAAAATGAATTGCAAACTGTTATTGAAAATGCAGAAAAAGCATTAAAAAATAAACAGGCAAATAAACGTAAGGAGATTATCGCGCAGATTAAAGAATTAGCAGCATCAATTAACATTACTGTCGAAATTTATGAAACTGATAAAAGATCTGCGCGTAAAGGAATAAAAGTGCCCGTTAAATACCGGCACCCCGAAGACCCTGAAAAAACCTGGACAGGCCGCGGAGTAACGCCAAATTGGATGCAGGTCTTGTTAAAAGAGGGCCATGATCGCTCTGAATTTGAAGTATGATTATTGCGCGAAATTAAGGCTATTCTTTAAATTTAAGGCAAGCAGGTTTCAATCTATAAAACGTTTTGTTAAATCTCCATAGTCTTCAATCCTTCGGTCACGAAGAAAGGGCCATATCTGCCTAACCCGCTCAGTCCTTGAATGTTCAATAGGACATATTAAGAGGCTTGTTTCCGATTGGCCGGCATTACTGAGTATTTCCCCCTGTGGTCCTGCTATAAAACTATTACCCCAAAAGTTAATACCTGTTTCTGAGTTCGGAGCTTTTTCAAAACCGATGCGGTTACAGGAAATGACCGGCAGTCCATTCGCGACTGCATGAGAACGCTGAATAGTAGTCCAGGCATCCAGTTGACGGCTTTGTTCTTGCGCTGAATCTTGTAAGTCCCAGCCTATGGCGGTCGGGTAAATTAATATCTCTGCTCCGCCTAAAGCCATTAATCTTGCAGCTTCCGGGAACCATTGATCCCAACAGACTAAGATGCCTAATTTACCTATTGAAGTGGTTATTGGCTTAAAACCCTTATCGCCCGGAGTGAAATAATATTTTTCATAAAAACCCGGGTCATCCGGTATATGCATTTTTCTATAGGTGCCTGCAATACTGCCCTCCTTGTCAAAAACTACGGCTGTATTATGATAAAGTCCGGGTGCCCTTTTTTCGAAGAGGCTCGATACAATGACGATGGCGAGTTTTTTAGCGACTGTTGAGAGAATTTCAGTTGTCGGGCCCGGAATGGTTTGGGCGAGATTAAAATTATTATAATCTTCATTTTGACAGAAATACGGCCCTAAATGCAGTTCCGGTAATACCACCAGATCTGCATTTGCAGCAGCAGCTTCATGAATTTTTGCAATAGACAGTTCAAGGTTTGTCTGTCTATCTGCATTACAAGGCTGCTGAACAGCGCTGACGATTAATGTTGATTTCATGATGGGATACTGGGGAACCTTTATTTTAAAAACCATGCTTGACGCCGAAAGTAGTAATTTAATGGATCTTACTACAGTTCTAATGGTGTTGAACGGGTTGAACAATTAAAGGGATAGGCAGTGACACGAGCCAATCAGTTTTTGCCTTAAATTTGCTGATGCCGGCCCGTCTCAGTTCAACTAATTTTGTTGGAATTAAGCTTAACGAGGGCTGCTTTGGTTAAATCGCTTAATGCTGAGCCGTCTTGTTGAGAATAAGCAATGATCTCCTTTCGCATTCTGGGATCCCATGAGCGTAATATATGTTTTTTTACACCTTCTGCTGCGAGTTCCTTATCACTTTCAGCATTAAAAAAATCACTAATATCATTGGCCATTTTAATAAGTCTTTCAATTTTCATCGCTAGCGTTTTTTCAATTAAATAATATAGTTATCGTGAGTTAATCGACGCGAATGCGTATAGACTACATGCTGATCATCACGGGCAAAACCGATCAGAGTAAGTCCTGTTTCATTAGCCAGCCGTATAGCTAATCCTGTAGGCGCGGAAATTGCCGCTAACATTGTAATACCTACCCACGCCGCTTTTTGAATCATTTCATAACTGGCGCGGCTGGTGACAATAACAAAACCGGAGGCTAAATCCCTGCCGGTACGCAATAACAAGCCAATTAATTTATCCAGTGCATTATGTCGTCCTACATCTTCGCGAATATCGAGAATTCCCTGGCCAGGGACTGCCCATGCAGCACCATGCACAGACCCCGTTAATTGATTGAGCTTTTGACGTTTTTTGATTTCTTTTAAGGCGGAAAGCAGCTCAGCGGCAGGCAGCACCAATCCTCCATTAACAGGATTAGGCTGCCGAATGGCCTGTTGTAAAGTGCTTGCGCCACATAAACCGCAACCGGTACGACCGGTTAAATTGCGTCCTTTATCAGCCAAACTTTGCAGGCGTTGCTCGGAAATCTGTAGATGTACTTCAATGCCATTTGAGCGGTTGTAAATACGGGCAGATAATAACTCTTTAGGGTTTTTAATGATGCCTTCGGTGATGCTGAACCCTAATGCAAATTCTTCCAGATTGGTAGGGGTTGCCAACATAACAACATGCGGAACCCCATTATAAACCAGCGAAACAGGCACCTCTTCAGCAATATAATCTTTATGTAATGAATGATGGACGCCTTGCCAGCGCTCAACGGTACTCTGTTGATAACTGGGCCATCCCAAATCGAGGGATAACGGCTGCACGGCTGCATTGCCGTTATCCATCATTCATGCCTTGGGTCAATAAATCCAATTGATTTTCTGAAAATGCATGGTATTTTTCCTGCCATTCCGAAGATTGATTAACTTTAGTCACCTGCACGGCTGTTACCTTATATTCAGGACAATTGGTCGCCCAATCCGAGTTATCAGTGGTTATGACATTGGCCCCCGATTCAGGAAAGTGAAAAGTGGTATAAACGACCCCAGGCTGAACCCGTTCGCTAATCAAGGCGCGCAGGACTGTATCACCCGCGCGGCTTTTGATGCCCACCCAATCATTATCCTTTAGGCCTCTGTCTTCCGCATCATGGGGATGAATTTCCAGCCGGTCTTCTGCATGCCAAACGTTATTTTCAGTACGCCGCGTTTGGGCGCCGACATTATATTGAGACAGAATCCTACCGGTAGTCAGAATCAGCGGGAATTTGCGGGTAGTGCGTTCTGCCGTTGCGACATAGTCGGTTAGCATAAACAGGCCCTTGCCGTTATTTCTCATAAACGCATGTTCATGCATGATGGGCGTTCCTTCCGGTGCTTCATCATTACAAGGCCATTGTATACTACCCAGTTGGTCGATTTTTTGATAACTGACGCCGGCAAAATTGGGAGTAAGCCGGGCGATTTCATCCATGATTTCCGATGGGTGAGTGTAATGCATCGGATAGCCCATGGCATTGGACAGCATTTGCGTGACTTCCCAATCCTGATAACCGGCTTTCGGAGACATGACTTTTCGTACGGGTGAAATACGGCGCTCAGCATTGGTAAACGTACCGTTTTTTTCTAAAAAGGACGAGCCGGGAAGGAAAACATGTGCGAATTTGGCCGTTTCGTTGAGAAATAAATCCTGCACAATAACGCATTCCATCGCTCGTAGAGCTGCGTGTACATGCTGAATATCGGGATCAGATTGGGCAATATCTTCACCTTCTACATACAGCCCCATAAAAGTCTTGTCCATGGCCGCATCGAACATATTGGGGATGCGCAGGCCAGGTTCTGGACTCAACGGTGCCTGCCATGCAGCTTCAAACAGTTTATGCGTTTCAAGATCAGACACATGGCGATAACCTGGATATTCATGGGGGAATGAACCCATATCGCAAGAACCCTGGACATTATTTTGTCCGCGCAAGGGGTTTACACCGGCGCCATCATGCCCTAGGTTACCGGTTGCCATTGCCAAATTGGCAATGCCGATTACCATGGTTGAGCCCTGACTGTGTTCTGTTACACCCAGGCCATAATAAATGGCTGCATTGCCAGCCTTGGCATACAGGCGTGCCGCTGCCCGGATGTCACTGGCGGGAACGCCTGTTATGGCTTCGCTGGCTTCCGGTGAGTTGCGTTCTTGAGCAATAAAGGTTTTCCATTTTGTAAATGATTCAATTTCGCAGCGTTCGTTAATAAAAGCATCGTCCAGTAAATTTTCTGTTACCACAACGTGTCCCAGGGCATTAATCAAAGCGACATTAGTGCTGGGGCGTAATTTAAGATGGTAATCGGCTTTTACATGCGGCGTTCTGACCAGATCAATTTCGCGCGGATCAACTACAATCAGTTTTGCGCCCTGACGTAAACGCTTTTTCATTTGCGACCCAAATACCGGATGTCCATCAGTTGGATTAGCTCCAATTACTAGAATGACATCGGCTTTCATGACCGAATCAAAATCCTGCGTGCCTGAAGATTCGCCGAAAGTTTGTTTTAGCCCGTAGCCGGTGGGTGAATGGCAAACCCGCGCGCAGGTGTCTACATTATTATTACCAAACCCGGCCCGTATAAGTTTTTGAACTAGATAAGTTTCTTCATTGGTGCAGCGTGAAGAGGTAATCCCGCCTATGGAGTCCTTGCCGTATTTTGCCTGAATGCGTTTTAATTCTGAGGCAGCATAATTGATGGCTTCTTCCCAGGTGACTTCCTGCCACTTATCTTTAATGCTGGCGCGGATCATGGGTTTGAGCATGCGATCCTTATGGGTGGCATAGCCAAATGCAAAACGCCCTTTTACGCAGGAATGACCATGATTGGCTTTTCCATCTTTATTCGGCACCATGCGGATTACTTGTTCGCCTTTCATTTCCGCTCTAAATGAACAGCCAACGCCGCAGTAAGCGCAGGTTGTTATAATGGCATGTTCCGGCTGGCCATGATCGATAACGGATTTTTCCATTAAGGTTGCCGTGGGGCAGGCCTGTATACAGGCACCGCACGAAACACATTCAGAGCTGATGAAGGACTGATTCTGGCTCGGCGATACTTTGGAATCAAAACCGCGGCCATCAATGGTTAACGCAAAGGTTCCCTGTGTTTCTTCACAAGCCCTGACGCAACGTGAGCAAACAATGCATTTGCTGGGATCAAAGCTAAAGTAGGGGTTGCTTTCATCCTTGGCTGCATGCAGATGATTTTTCCCTTGCGGGTTATAGCGTACTTCACGTAAACCCACAGCCCCTGCCATATCTTGCAGCTCACAATCGCCATTGGCTGAACAGGTTAAGCAGTCCAGCGGATGATCGGAGATATAAAGCTCCATAATGCCGCGGCGCACATCAGCCAATCTTTTATTTTGCGTGACAACTTTTAAACCTTCAGCGACAGGCGTAGTGCAGGACGCAGGCATTCCGCGCCCGCCTTCAATCTGTACAACGCAAAGCCTACAGGAGCCAAAAGGTTCAATGCTGTCGGTTGCGCATAATTTAGGGATGTCGATACCAATACTTGCAGCCGCTCGCATTATGGATGTGCCTGCAGGCGCTTTTACCTGAAAGCCATCAATTTCAAGGGTCACTAACTGGTTAGTTGTGCTGGCAGGGGTGCCGAAATCTTTTTCTTTAATGATTGACATTTTAATTTCCTCTAGACAGTTATCAGGCTGCGTTTGCTTTATCGCTTATTCCGAAATCTTCGGGAAAATGATTTAAAGCACTCAGTACAGGGTAGGGAGTCATTCCACCTAATGCACAAAGAGAGCCGTTAAGTAAAGTGTCACAAAGGTCACGCAATAAGGGAATATTTTTATTAACATCGCGGCCATTAATAATATCGTCTATGACTTCGTAGCCACGGGTGGAGCCAATTCTACAGGGCGTGCATTTGCCGCACGATTCAATCGCGCAAAATTCCATGCTGTAGCGTGCCATTTCAGCCATATCAACCGTGTCATCAAAAACCACAATACCGCCATGGCCCAATACCGCCCAGATGCCGGCAAAGGCTTCGTAATCCACGAGGGTATCAAATTGTGACTCCGGTAAATATGCGCCCAGTGGGCCGCCTACCTGTACCGCGCGGATAGGCCTGCCAGTAGCCGAACCGCCGCCAAAATCATATAACAGTTCACGCAGGGTTAATCCAAAGGCTAATTCAACCAAACCGGGATATTTAATGTTACCGGCTAATTGTACCGGCAAGGTGCCGCGAGAGCGTCCCATGCCGAAATTGCGATAATAGTCACCGCCTTTATCCAGAATAATGGGTACAGAAGCCAAAGAAATGACGTTATTGATTACGGTAGGTTTACCGAATAAGCCACTGATGGCAGGCAACGGCGGCTTAAAACGAACTAGGCCGCGTTTACCTTCCAAGCTTTCCATTAATGAGGTTTCCTCTCCGCAAATATAAGCGCCTGCACCTAACCGAACTTCAAGATCAAACTTTTTGCCGCTGCTTTGAATATTATTCCCCAGATAATCGGCCTGATAAGCTTTCTCGATAGCAGTATTCAGGGCGGCATGGGCATGAGGATATTCCACGCGAAGATAGATGTAGCCCTGGGTCGCACCGACCGCAAGTCCCGCTATAGTCATCCCTTCTATTAATACAAAGGGATCGCCTTCCATCACCATTCGGTCAGAAAATGTGCCCGAATCGCCTTCATCGGCATTACAAACAATGTATTTTTGCTCATCCGGCGTGTTAAGCACCGTATTCCATTTAATGCCGGTTGGAAAAGCCGCGCCGCCGCGCCCGCGCAACCCCGAGTCAGTTACATGTTTAACAATATCTTGCGGGGCCATGCTTAAGGCATTTGTTAATCCGCGATAACCGTCATTAATAACGTACTCATCCAGGTTCACAGGATCTGTTTTGCCGATACGGGCAAAAGTCAGGCGTTGTTGCTTTTTCAAGTAATCAAGTTCTTCGATTAAACCTAACGACCGATGATGTGGCTCGCCCTGGAGAAAAGCCGCATCAAACAAACCCGGTACATCACTGACCTGGACCGGGCCATATCCAACGCGTCCTTTGCCGGTTACTACTTCAACTAATGGCTCCAGCCAAAATAGTCCCCTTGAGCCGTTGCGGATCAGTTGAATAGCAATGCCGCGCTTTTCTGCTTCATAGGCGATTGCAGCAGCTACACGGTCAGCACCCAGCGAAATAGCGCTGGAATCACATGGAACATAAATAGTCGTACTCATGCGAGTTCCCTTAATTCATTGATTGCGTTATCAAATAGATCGGGTGATACGCGCCCATAAATTTCGTTTCCAATTTGCATTGCCGGTGAACAGGCGCAGTTGCCCAGGCAATACACCGGTTCAAGGGAGAACTTGCCATCCGGTGTTGTTTCATGAAAATCAATAGCCAATTTGTTCTTTACATGATTTTCCAATTGTTTACTGCCCCTGGATTGGCAAGATTCTGCGCGGCACAAATGAATGGTGTGTTTGCCAGGTGGGGTATCGCGGAAATAATGGTAAAAGCTAATGACGCCATGCACTTCAGCGCGGGAAAGATTAAGCGCTTTGGCAATATGCGGAATACTGTCGACCGGAATGTAACCCAGGGCATCTTGTACACCATGCAGAATAGGTAAAAGCGCGCCGGGTTTATCCTTGAGGGCAGTGGTTATATCTTGCACGGTCGATAGCATAATACCGGGTTCTGTCATGTTCATCTCACTGTAACAATTCCATATTTCAAAATAACAAATCTTTCTTAATTGTTATGTAATTAATATCGCTGATAGCATAGCACAAGAACTTTTACGTGTAAAAACCCTAAAAAGAGCGTTTATCTAATGCTATAACCTATGACTTTTTTTATATTTAATAATTCAAGAAGTATATTCCTTAATTTCTATAATAAATTTGGTTAATTCAAATTGGACAAATTCGCTCATATTATAGCGATACCTGATGAGCCCTTATTATTTTACAAAACAGTTTTTTTCAGCATATTGTTCCGCATCTTTAAAACGTTTTCTTAAGTCTTTGGATTGAGCCGGATCGCGGAACACACCCCCGCTTTCTCCCGGGGTGCTGCGTAAATAGGTAAATGTTTTTGCGGCTTCGTATTCATTAAAAGTCAATTTTTCGGCAATTTTGTCTATCTTACAGCCGCAGGCGTATTGGGTGATATAGGTTAGACCCCCATGCTGGGCGACGCAGTTTAATACATACTCAACGCGATCCCTCGTAGGATAGTCGTTGATAAATGGCGTTGCTTCAGCCGGCGCTTTTTCTGCTGATTTTTCCGGCGTAGTCGTACAGCTTGTAATAGTTAAAATTAAAGCGAAACTTATAAGGAATAGTTTATATTTGTTTTTCATTTGAACGTTTTTCGAATGATAGTTTAAGAATAGATAAAGCTTAGCACTATGAACAGTCAAACAAAAGTAACAGGTGTAGTTCTGGCAGGCGGACTTGCCCGGCGCATGAATTATCAAGATAAAGGTTTGATAAACTACCGAGGCCGTCCACTGGTAAGTTATGCCATTGCCGCCTTAACGGCTATTGTCGATCAGGTAATTATTAGCGCCAATCGTAATCTGGAACAATATCAGCAATTTGCCGTACCTGTTATGACAGATTTAACCGGCAGTTTTGATGGGCCTTTAGCCGGACTATTGACTGCAATGATCCATACGGACGCCGATGTACTGATCGTTATGCCTTGTGATTCGCCTTTGATCAAAACTGAACATTTACAGAAATTATTAGACTTACGCGCAGAAGTTGATGCTGACGTTGCCGTTGCTTTTGACGGCAAAAGATTACATCCTGTTTTTTTAGCAATAAAAACCACTCTGCAACCGGGTTTGCAGGATTACTTAGCCGGTGGTCAACGTAAAATGGATAGTTGGATAGAGCAACAGAAAATGGTGAAAGCGGATTTCAGCAACGAGCCGGAAATATTTACTAATATTAATACAATGACTGACTTATCAATGCTTGAGGCCGGAAACGGCATTACGGAGCAAGGGTATTATTGATTTTGACAGCGAGGCTTTCTACACCTTTTAATGTTAACTTCTTTTCTCCTCCCTTGACTTCTGAAAGATAATTGCCGACCAGTTTTTCGCTCCTGACTTCGATTAGATGAGCCATGAGATAGACAAACAGGAAACTGGGTTTATGCAGTCTTCCTACTATTACATAATCTGCACCGTATTTTTCCGCGAGTTTCGCTGCGACATCATGATGATCAAATAGGTAACCTACTCCGGCAGTTGCCATGTATTGAGCGTACTGGTCTATAGAAACAATTTCGAAGCCTGATTTTTTGAGTTCGTTTTCCAACATCGGCTTGACTGAGGCGGTTCGTGCTATTTCTGCCGAGATGCGGGGCGCCAGCGTCAAATCTTTCAGTTCAAAGTCCAGAACAGCAATACGTGTTGCGGCAGCAACACTGGTAACGTGTAAGCCCATTAACAGCGCAAGCATTGCCGTGAACAACTTGATGATTTTATGAGCGTCCATAATTATCACTTGATTTAGTGAGGAATTAATTTATAGACCAATAAACCGATAGTTGCCCCAATAAAATCAAAACCAACATCGGTCAAAGTGCCAAATCGTCCCGGCACGAAGGTCTGATGCCATTCATCTAAAACGCCGTAGCCGACCGTCAATATCAAGGCCCATATTAATCTATAAGAAAATCTTGCAAACCAATGGCGCAACGTCCAGACCCAAAGCCCGGCAAGTCCTGCGTAAACCGGTAAATGAATAAAATTCTGAGTGTTGGGCGATACCCATCCCAGTGGATTTAGAGCATGATTAGCAACGCCTTGATCGGGAATAGAAGACAGGCAAAAAATGCCGGCCATGTATAACAACGGCCAAATAATACTGGAACGCGAGTTGCAGTAAGGAATTTCATAGGATTTTTGCATGATCTGGCTTAACTATGACGGCAGTTTTTGCGGCGGATAAATTCCAGCGGGCAGGAAGGTTAATTGATAGCCAACATATTATCCAAAGCCTTTTTAGCCAACCGCGCATCTTCTACAGGTACGGAAATCTGGTTTATCACATGCCCCTCTGCCAGATTTTCCAACACCCAGGCTAAATGCTGAGGGTCTGTTCTAAACATGGTCGAGCACATGCACAGGGTAGGTGACATAAAATGCACATTTTTACCCTGAGGCTTACACTCTTCGTGTAAGCGGTTGACCAGGTTTAATTCCGTGGCGACCAGCCAGCGGGTATCGGGTTCGGCTTCGCGCACTATGCGCAGAATAAACTCTGTAGAACCGATGTAATCGGATTTTTGGCAAACCTCAAACGAGGCTTCCGGGTGTGAGATCACTTTGGTTTCCGGAAAACGTTGCAGAAAGTTATCAATTTGTTCCGGTCGAAATACCTGGTGCACCGAACAAAAACCCTTCCAGAGGATTATTTTGGCATTTCGAATTTGCTCTTCGGTCAATCCGCCCATAGGCTTGTTAAAATCCCAGGTAACCATTTCCTCCAGCGGAATGCCCATGCTGTAACCCGTATTACGGCCTAAATGCTGATCAGGGAAAAACAGCACTTTAGAGCGTTTGGAAAAACTCCATTCCAGTATTTTCCGCGCATTGGACGAAGTACAGACAATACCATCATGTTTGCCGCAAAAAGCTTTAAGGTCGGCGGCGGAATTAATATAGGTAATCGGCGTAACCTCGGTTTCTACATCGATAATCCGGGCCAATTCATTCCAGCACTGTTGAACCTTGGCCAGATTTGCCATATCGGCCATCGAACAGCCTGCCGCCAAATCCGGCAAAATGGCAATCTGCTCGGGCCGGGAGAGAATATCGGCTACTTCCGCCATAAAATGCACACCGCAGAATACAATGTATTCGGCATCCGATTTTGCCGCATCCCGGGAAAGTTTTAAGGAATCACCGGAGAAATCCGCATGCTTGAATACTTCATCGCGCTGGTAGTGGTGTCCCAGCACAACACAACGGCTGCCGAGCCTGGCTTTAGCAGCCGCAATGCGGGCATCGCATTCCTCATCATCGAGTAATGCGTAATCTTGAATGGGTAATGCAGTAGAAGTCATATCAATCAGGTTTATATTCAAAAGAATTCGATTCAATCAAGGCCGTAATGTTCATAGCTATTAATATTGAGAGTGGCAAGCAGGGTAGATACCATTGCGGCGCCAGGATCATCTGGAAAATCCATTAGACCATTAATTCCTTTTTATATCCCATGGTTTTATTGACTGCATTAAGGATGGTTTCACGGTCTGCTGCCGCGAAACTGCCTTTTACCTGCTCTTAAACCTTCTCTTTCCCGGCAGGTTTAATCAAACGAATGCCCAATTCCCGCAATTGCTCATCCGTCACCAGGGCCGGCGCATTCACTAATGGGCATGCCGCTGACTGGGTTTTAGGGAAGGCGATGACATCGCGAATAGAAGTCGATCCGGTCATCAGCATGACCAGGCGGTCAAGACCAAAAGCCAGTCCGCCATGCGGCGGCGCGCCGTATTTCAGGGCATCCAGCAGGAAACCGAATTTTTCCCTGGCCTCTTCCTCGCCAATCCCTAAAATATTAAAAACGGTTTGCTGCATGGCGGTGCGGTTAATACGAATTGAGCCGCCGCCCACTTCAGTGCCGTTTAACACTAAATCATAAGCGCGCGATAGTGCCGCGCCGGGGTTGGCTACCAAGTCTTCGGCTGAACAGCTTGGCGCGGTAAAAGGATGATGAATGGCATTGTAACGGTGAGATTTTTCATCCCAGTCAAACATTGGGAAATCGATAACCCAAACCGGCTTCCATTCACCTTCAAGCAAGTTGAAGTCATGTCCCAGTTTTACCCGCAATGCGCCCATGGCTTCATTAACGACATTGGCTTTATCCGCGCCAAAGAAAATTAAATCACCGGTTTGCGCATCCGTTTTGGCAAGAACTTTCGCCCATACTGCATCCGGCGCAAATTTTAAAATTGGTGACTGCAACCCGTCTATGCCGGCATCGCGATCATTGACTTTTATATAAGCCAGGCCTTTTGCGCCATAAATACTGACAAATTTTGTGAGATCTTCAATATCTTTACGGCTTAAATCGCCTCCATTAGGCAAACGCAGGGCAACAACGCGACCATCGGGAGCATTGGCAGGGCCAGAAAATACCTTGAAATCGACAGCTTTCATTTCCTCTGCAATATCGACCAGTTCAAGCGGAATTCTTAGATCGGGGCGATCGACCCCGAAGCGGGACATGGATTCCTGAAAAGTTATACGAGGAAATATGGCGTCCAGCTTTACATTAATCACTTTATCAAACAGCTGCCGGATCATTTCTTCCATGACATTCATAATCTCGTTTTCATCCATAAATGATGTTTCTATGTCCAGCTGGGTAAATTCAGGCTGTCTGTCGGCGCGCAAGTCTTCATCGCGGAAACAGCGCACGACTTGATAATACCTATCCATGCCCGCAACCATTAACATTTGTTTATAAAGTTGCGGGGATTGCGGCAGCGCAAAAAAGGCATTTTCATGCGTACGGCTGGGCACGATATAATCGCGTGCGCCTTCAGGCGTGGCTTTGGTCAGGTAAGGCGTTTCAATCTCAAAAAACTCATTATCATCGAGAAAATTCCTGAGCGTCCGCGTTACATCCCGGCGTACTTTCATTTTTTCCTGCATGGCAGTACGGCGCAAGTCAATATAGCGATAGCGCAAGCGCAATTCTTCATTGACTTCTATATCGCTTTCCACGGGGAAGGGCGGGGTTTCCGATTCGTTTAATATGTCAATATGACTGGCCAGCACTTCAATTTCACCGGAGTGCATATTAACATTCACCGTACCGGAAGGACGATTGCGAACTAGCCCTTTAATCTTTAAAACGTATTCACTGCGTGCGCTTTCGGCCAGTGCGAAAGTTTCAGGAGAATCAGGATCAAATACTACTTGCACCAGACCTGCGCGGTCTCTCAGATCGATAAAAATGACTCCGCCATGATCTCTGCGCCGATGAACCCAACCGAATAACTCAACTGCTTCGCCTGAATGTTGTTTGTTTAATTCTCCGCACTTGTGCGTACGCATAGATTCTCTCTGTTAATCCAAAAAGTTGCCGATATTACTTGCTTGAACTCCTTTATGCAAGGCAGCGCTAATTACCGCTACAGCTACCGCCGGCAGGGCAGGCAGCGGGCTTTGGAGTCGCTGAAGCTGAGGAAGCAGCGGACGAAGTTGCGGTGCTTGAACTGCTGCTTTCACCGGCTACATTCTTCTTTGAGCCGCTTTTAAAATCAGTTTCGTACCAGCCGCCACCTTTTAATCTGAATCCTGCCGCTGAAATTTTTTTCATTAATTCCGGCTTGTTACAAGCCGGACAATGAAGTAATGGTTCGGCGCTGAGTTTCTGTAAAACCTCATGCTCATGGCCGCATGATTGACATTGGTACTCGTAAATTGGCATTACTGACTCCGATAAGAAAAATAATAATAAAACTGAAATTAAGGGTCTGTGTTAGTTTTTCAAGACCGTTACTATAAAATAGATGACTATTCTACAAAAAAGAACCTATATAATGAAGAAATTAACCATCACTCGTCCTGATGACTGGCATTTGCATGTCAGAAGCGGCGCCATTTTAAAAACGGTCATACCTTATACTGCCCGGCAGTTTGCCCGCGCCATCATTATGCCTAACCTGAAGCCCGCTGTTACCACGGTGGCTCATGCTTTAGCTTATCGGGAAGAAATTCTTCAGGCCGTTCCTGAAACGGTGTGTTTCAATCCATTGATGACACTCTATCTTACCGCTTCGACAACCATAGCTGAAATTAAAAAAGCCGCAGCATCTGAACATGTCCATGCCTTTAAGCTTTATCCGGCCGGTGCGACTACCAATTCCGATTCGGGAGTTGCCGATATAAAGTCTGTCTACCCGCTATTTGCGGCTCTGGAAAAGTATGACATGCCGCTACTCATTCATGGCGAAGTCACGGATGCGAACTGTGATATTTTTGACCGTGAACGGGTATTTATTGATACCATTCTGACTGACATTGTCAGTGCCTTTCCTGAGTTGCGCATGGTTGTCGAGCATGTGACTACCACTGAAGCTGTCCAGTTTGTGCAATCGGCCGGCAGCAAAATTGCTGCAACGATTACGCCTCAACATCTGATGTACAACCGTAATGTTATTTTGGCAGGCGGCATACGCCCGCACTACTACTGCCTGCCGATTATAAAACGTGAGCACCACCGTCTGGCATTGATTGCCGCCGCTATCAGCGGTAATGCAAAGTTCTTTCTGGGCACCGACAGCGCCCCGCATTTATCTTCATTAAAAGAAACAGCCTGCGGCTGCGCAGGCTGTTTCAGCGCGCATGCTGCGCTGGAACTTTACGCGGAAATATTTGAACAGGCCAATGCCTTGGATAAACTGGAAGCTTTCGCCAGTTTTTACGGCCCTGATTTTTATCGTTTGCCCAGGAATTCAGGCGCTGTCACGCTGGAAAAAATCACCTGGAAAGTTCCGGCTGTGTATGGAGAAAATGGCATAGCGATTACTCCGCTCAAGGCGGGAGAAAAGCTAAGCTGGAAAATACAATGAGGGCAACTTGCCTTTTAAAGTTTCCCTAAATGAGATAGCAATTGCACTAATAAGGACTGACTGGCTAAGGACTGACTGGCCCTAAATTATCATTAAATAGTTGTACGCCTCTATTCCAGCCTTCCCAGGGATCCTTAGGATCTTCCGCTATAGTCGCGCATCCTGCCACTATTGCAATCAAAGTGGAACCACTTAGCTGTGCAAGCAACTTTCTCTTTTTCATGACGTTTCCGCTAACTTTGCTATTATTTTTATTCCGGGTTAATTTGGGCGTAACATATCACAATCAGACAAAGCCACCGAGTACCCGGCTCTTATTTCTCATCATCTTAACCCTCTTTGATATAATTCCATAATGGATACACCCGCCATCCCTTTAGACAAGCGCTTTAGAGGGTTCCTGCCTGTGATTGTAGATATAGAAACATCAGGCTTTAATCCCAAAAAAAATGCCTTGCTGGAAATTGCAGCTGTTATTGTTGAATATAACAGTAACACTGATCTGGAAATCACCGAGCGTCACTCAACGCATGTTATTCCTTTTAAAAATGCTGAGTTGGACGAGGCGGCTCTTAAGTTTAATGGTATAGATCCCCATCATCCTTTTCGCATGGCTATTGATGAGAAAGAGGCCTTGCACATGCTGTTTAGACCCATTAGGGATGCGGTCAAGCGTAACTACTGCAACCGGGCAATTCTGGTGGGCCACAACCCGGCTTTTGACATTAATTTCTTGAATGCCGCCATTCAGCGAACGCAAATAAAGCGCAGTCCTTTTCATCCGTTTAGTACCTTTGATACGGCTACATTGGGGGGATTGGTTTACCAGCAAACCGTACTGGCTAAAATTGCTCAGGCCGCAGGTCTTGAATGGGATAATGAAAAAGCACATTCTGCATTATATGATGCAGAAAAAACCGCTGAAATTTTTTGTATGATTGTCAATCGTTGGAAACAACTTGAATCCCGCAGTCTTTGTACGGGAGAGTTTACCCATAGAGCAGAAGGTTAGGGCTCTATGGGTAGGATAGATAATTTGGATTATGGCACTATTCCGTTGACGGCCGCCAACATCTTTGGCAGGTCGCCCTTTTTATACAAATCAATGACAATATCACACCCGCCTATTAATTCGCCGCCGATATATAGCTGCGGATAAGTGGGCCAGTTTGAATATTCCTTAAGCGCTTCGCGAAGCTCAGGATCTTCAAAAATATTCACATGCATATATTTTGCCTGGCAGGCATCCAGTATCTGAACCGTTTGGCCGGAAAAGCCGCATTGTGGAAAGTCAGGTGAACCTTTCATATATAAAACCACCGGATTATTTTCAATCTGGTCTTTAATTCTTTCAATAACGCTCATAGTAATCACTCGAAATAAGTACGATTGGTTAATCTTATCAACTTTATTCTTCTAAAAAAAGCAAATCTTTCACTTGAGCGCTTGCTTGGGAATAAATTGAAAACTATAATCGAGAATTTTTCTAACAGGAGCATATTGCTGCCTGTTTTCATTAACAGGCCACTCAATGACCAGCCACATTATGCCAACCTATGGACGCTTACCCGTGACTTTTGAAAAAGGCGAAGGTGTATGGTTATGGGATGAAAATAATAACCGTTATCTGGATGCCTTATCTGGCATTGCCGTATGCAATCTGGGGCACACACATCCCGCCATCCATAAAGCCATCTGTAAACAAAGCGGCGCATTACTGCATACGTCGAATTTATACGGCATAGCCAATCAGGAGCGATTGGCTGCAGAACTGGCTGAAAAAAGCGGCATGGATAACGTATTTTTTTGTAATTCCGGCGCCGAAGCAAATGAAGCGGCTATTAAATTGGCGCGCATGTATGGTCATGGATTAGGCACAGACAAACCGGCGATCATAGTCATGGAAAAAAGTTTCCACGGCCGGACGCTGGCAACGCTGAGCGCTACCGGTAATGCCAAAGTGCAGCAAGGCTTTGCGCCGTTAGTGGAGGGCTTTATCCGGGTTCCCTATAATGACGTTAACGCAATCGAACAAGCGCTTGAGCAGCATAAAAATATTGTTGCCGTTTTAGTTGAACCTATACAAGGAGAAGGCGGCGTTAATATTCCCGGGAAAGATTATCTTAACCAAATACGCAGTCTTTGTGATCAACATCAGTTGTTGATGATGCTCGATGAAATCCAAACCGGGATTGGCCGTACCGGCAAATTTCTTGCCTTTCAGCACAATCATATCATTCCCGATGTATGTACACTGGCTAAAGCCTTGGGTAATGGCGTGCCTATCGGCGCCTGTCTTGCTCACGGCCAGGCAGCAAAGCTATTCACCGCAGGCAACCACGGCTCTACCTTCGGCGGTAACCCATTAGCTTGCAACGCGGCGTTAGCCGTATTAGAAACCCTGGAGCAGGAAAACCTGATTAACCTGGCTGAGCAAAAAGGCAATGCGATCTGCGCCGGGTTTATTGAAGGCTTGCGGGGTAATGAGCATATTGTTGATATTCGCCACAAAGGCCTGATGATAGGCATCGAACTCGATAGTCCCTGCGCTGAGTTAGTTAAATCAGCGCTGCAACAAGGATTATTGATAAATGTTACCAATGAAAAAACCATTCGATTGTTGCCGCCATTGATCATCAATAACCAGGAAATCGATCAACTTGTTACAACCTTGACGGCTCTGATTCAAGAATACACGGACCAGCCGCATGCAAAGCAAACCTATGAATCCCAGACATTTTATAAGCCTGCTTGATTTAACCGGCGAAGAATTTCGTCATCTTATAAGCAGAGCCATAGAACTAAAAAACCATCGCGACCCTGATTATCAGCCATTAAAAGGTCAGGTCCTGGCGATGATTTTTGAAAAGTCATCGACGCGCACGCGTATTTCCTTTGAAGCCGGGATGAGTCATTTTGGCGGTAGTGCATTATTTTTATCGCCCAGAGATACGCAACTGGGGCGCGGCGAACCGTTGCAGGACAGTGCTAAAGTTATTTCCAGCATGGTTGACGGCATTATGCTGAGAACCGACAAGCATGAAACAGTGACCACCTTCGCCCTACATTCCCGCGTTCCCGTTATTAACGGATTAACTGACCAGCAGCATCCCTGTCAGCTACTGGCCGATATGCAGACCTATTTTGAATATCGCGGCGATATTAAAGGCAAAACAGTAACCTGGATCGGTGACGGCAATAACATGTGCCATTCCTACATACATGCTGCAACCGTACTTGATTTCAAATTGAATATTGCTTCCCCTCCCGGTTATCAACCTCTAAAAGCCATTGTAAACAGTGCAGGTGATCGCATCCGGTTTTTTGACACAGCCCTGGAGGCAGCTAAAAGCTCAGATCTATGCGTCACTGATGTGTGGGCCAGCATGGGGCACGAAGAAGAGCAGAAACAACGCGAATGCGCCTTTAAGAATTATCAGGTAAACACCGCCATCATGGATGCGGCACATAAAGATGCACTGTTCATGCACTGTTTGCCTGCCCATAGGGATGAAGAAGTCAGTGCCGAAGTTATAGATGGGCCGCAGAGTGTCGTATTTGATGAAGCCGAAAACCGGTTGCATGCTCAAAAAGCATTGCTGGAGTTTCTCATGTGTAAAAAATAACGTTATAGTTACTTTTTTTGACGGCAAATAATAGGGATTCAAGTGAAAAAAATACTAATTTCATTTTATGTTTTAATTGTAGTTTTCGGTTCGGCACAGGCTGAAACAGTCTATGTTACAGATAATGTGAATTTATCATTGAGGAGCGAGCCCAATAACCAGAGTAAAGTTTTAAAACTTCTTCCAACCGGAACTCCCTTGACGGTTATAAACGAGAACAGAAAAGGCGGGTTTACTCAGGTTCGGCTGGAAAATGGCACAGTAGGCTATATCCAGACCCGGAATACTGTAAAAGAACCACCCGGCCGTTTCCAACTGGATAGCGCCAACAAAAACCTTGCATTATTACAGGCAGAAAATGCCAGCCTCAAAGCTGATCTTGCTAAATTAAAAAGCTCATTTATTCCCGGCACATCTATCGAAAAGTCTTTAGCTGAAGAACGGGATCAATTGAGCAGGGAACTTAGCGAATTGAAAAAAAATTCTTCCAATACCCTGCAGTTAAAAAATGAACGAGACGAACTTCAGGAGCGGGTGGTTAATGTGGAGCGGGATCTGCAACAGTTTAAACTTGAAAACCAGGCGCTGAAGGATAGTTCCAAACAGGATTGGTTTTTGTACGGAGGCGTATTGTCTCTTGCCGGTGTCCTGTTAGGATTTATTCTGCCCAAAATCGGCTGGCGCCGAAAAAGCAGCGGCTGGGACAGCTTTTAAGGCTTTACCGTTTACCTAACCCTAAAAACCGCAGTTGGAGCATGTGAAAGCCGTTCGTGTTGAGTCCTTCGGCTATGCTCAGGAGAGCCCTGTCGAAGTGTGAGCGGAATTCCGGAATAACTCAACTGCGGTTTTTAAGATAACTATTATTTAAACAACAACCCCGGGAATTTTTTGCATGGTTAATTCAGGTGACAATACACGCGCCTATTCTTCTCTAGTCGTTGACGGCATGGAACGTGCGCCAAGCCGTGCAATGCTGCACGCTGTTGGCTTTAAGAATGAAGACTTTAAAAAACCGCAAATAGGTATTGCGTCGACCTGGAGCATGGTTACACCTTGCAATATGCATATTAACAAACTGGCTGATGATGCAGTCCGCGGCGTTGATAATGCCGGCGGCAAAGCGGTCATCTTTAATACCATTACCATTTCCGATGGCATATCCATGGGTACGGAAGGCATGAAGTATTCGCTGGTATCCCGGGAAGTCATCGCCGATTCTATTGAAACCGTAGTGGGTTGCCAGGGCTTTGACGGTATTGTCGCTATCGGCGGCTGCGATAAAAATATGCCGGGTTGCATGATGGCCATTTCACGCCTGAACCGTCCTGCCATCTTTGTTTATGGCGGCACGATTATGCCGGGTTGTCACAAAGACAAAAAACTGGATGTGGTTTCCGTTTTTGAAGCGGTTGGCGCACGGGCCAACAACCAGATTGACGATGCCGAGCTGGCTGAAATTGAAGCTAAAGCTATCCCCGGAGCCGGTTCCTGCGGCGGCATGTATACGGCAAATACGATGGCTTCTGCGATAGAGGCGCTGGGTATGAGTTTGCCCAACAGCTCTGCACAAGCCGCAATTTCCAATGATAAACGCCTGGACTGCGAATGCGCCGGCGCGGCTGTGCTGGAGTTGCTGAAAAAAGATATAACACCCCGCGACATCATGACCAAGGCCGCGTTTGAAAACGCGATTACTGTCGTTATCGCGCTGGGCGGTTCGACGAATGCCGTGCTGCATATTCTGGCGATGGCCAATGCGGCGAATGTCGATATTACGCTGGATGATTTCACGCGCATCGGCAAACATGTTCCCATGCTGGCGGATTTAAAGCCCAGCGGCCGTTACCAGATGGCCGAACTGATCGAAATCGGCGGCATTCAGCCGCTCATGAAAATTCTATTAGACAAAGGCTTGCTGCACGGTGAGTGCTTAACAGTTACCGGTAAAACTTTGGCGGAAAATCTGACTGATGTCTTACCTTATCCTGAAGGCCAGGATATGATTCATCCGCTCGATAACCCCATTAAAAAAGACAGCCATTTGGTTATTTTGTATGGCAACCTCGCTTCTAAAGGCGCGGTCGCCAAAATTACCGGCAAGGAAGGCCTGGTTTTTACCGGCAAGGCCAAAGTCTTCGATGCCGAGGAGCAAGCTTTGCAAAGCATCCTGAACGGCGACATCATTAAAGGCGATGTCATCGTAATCCGCTACGAAGGTCCTAAAGGCGGCCCCGGCATGCGCGAAATGCTGTCGCCTACGTCAGCAATTATGGGCAAGGGCCTGGGCAAAGATGTCGCATTAATCACTGACGGCCGCTTTTCCGGCGGCACGCACGGTTTTGTCGTCGGTCACATCACGCCGGAAGCCTATGTCGGCGGGCCGCTGGCAATTATCGAAAACGGCGACACTATCACCATTGATGCCGAAAACAATGAGTTGAAACTGCATGTCAATGAACACGAAATAGCGCGCCGCCTGGAAAAATGGCGTCAGCCTGAGCCCCGTTATACACGCGGCGTATTGGCGAAATATGCCAGGCTGGTCAGTTCTGCTTCGCTGGGGGCGGTTACTGATAATTTGGATCTGGAGTGATGTAAGGAAACGCATTGCCTACCTAATAGACACTACTTAATTTGTTTCTCCAATAAAATTGGTAGGTAGCTTTCAAATTTCTCATGCCTGACATTTGTAAAGTATTATACGAACCTCCATCTGTTCTCTACCGAGTATTCGACAAGAAAGAATATGCGCTAGCCTTCGTTGAGACAGGCAATCTGAGGCTGAAAACCTTATCCCATTTCGCCAACGTTAAAGATGAACTTCGTGTAGACGCAACAGAAGGCTCTTTCTCAATCCAGACACCAAGTGAGATAATCAAAGTTGGCATGAATCAGAGTGGCGAAATAATATCTCAACATTCCGAATCCGGGGTAATTCATTGCCGCGGCGAGGTAGTCAATCCAATATACATTTATTGCTTTTCCAATCCACCTAACGGAAATCTCTCTTTTTTGTCTCCTAAATTTGGTGAATATATTGTAAGAGTTGACGATCCCGTGCAATTTATCCAAGACATTACAGAGCATTTATCTAGTATAGATTTCTGTCTCGGCAGCCCAGTAATTGAAATTGTGCCTGTAGTTTACAATAAAGGTTTTATGTCAGATCAAACACTCGATAATTCGGCTCATTTTCAATTGTCCTATACTCAAAAACCAGCATCATTTTCTGACGAATACGAATATCGCCTTGCAGTCATAAGTACTATTCAGTTCTGTAATGAGGTAGGTGATGAATATGATGTCAATTTGGGTAAGACGCTACCTTATGCTACTTTAATATCTTTATAAGAGAGCCAAAACTACTTTAAATCAATTGGCTTAAAATAAACAATTGCCGCGATTTTCCGATTTGATATATCAGAACCCCATTAAGGCATAGCGAACTGTTTGAACTGTTTCAAATTTGTAAAAGATTTCTAATTTATAAATAATTTGGATTTGGTGTTTCTAGTGATTTCATATAAGGTTAATCAATATATAAAACAATCCTCTGCGATGGATAAAGAGCTAACTGAATGGAAAAAAATTTCTATAGGGATTGGAATTGGATCAATCCTTATGGCTATATTTTTAGGAAAATTTTCTCATTATGAAGAGGATTTTGAGGTATTTGATAAAGGAGGCCAATTTTCAATTGGAATTATAGCTTTTTTATTTGGTGCTTATTTTTGGCGGAAAGAAGTATTAAGTAAAAAACTTCATTTATTTGAACGAAGTCTGAATATGAGTGGAGAAGAGTTAGAAGAATTGTTTATTGCCCTAGATGAAAAACGAAAAGAGCCCAAGTGAGTAAGTTGGGATAACGGAAGGAATCAACACATCGCGATCAATGTTGAGCTTCCTAAGTCAGTGCTGTAGGTTGGGATGACATAAGGAGTCCCAACAGCATCAGACCTCAATGTTGGTCTTTCTTACGTTAGCACTAACCTACAAAATACCCAACAAGGATACTTTAAAATTTGGGGCTGATATATAAATATACAAATTATTAACGGCTAGGCGTTAAATCGTATTTCCGTCATTCCGGCAGGGAGTGCCGGAATCCAGATTACAGGGATGTAAGAAAGTGGCAGGAAAAATTATTCAAAAAATGGTCACATGGATTAAAAAGTTAGCTTGAACTGCGCAAACCATCGTGGCCTCTTTGCCATTGCCATCCATGGCTTCTGGATTCCGGCACTCCCTGCCGGAATGACGAGTTGTGAAAAATTCTTATGCTTTCTCAAGCATAAGAGCAATGGTGCAAGCGACTCATGTCATAAAAAAAACAGCAAGCACACTTAGAAAGTAATAGAAAATAAACTTGACCACTGACGCCTTCGCATTCCAGATACAACAAGATCAATGATTTTACAAAACGAATTCGTCAACTGGTTCAGGGCGTCATCCCCCTATATTCATGCCCATCGCAATAAAACCTTCGTTATTTCTTTCGGGGGTGAGGCGGTGCTGGCAGAGGATTTCGATCATCATGTCCAGGATTTTGCCTTGCTCAACAGTTTGGGTATACGCCTGGTGCTGGTACATGGCATACGCCCGCAGATAGACCAGCGTCTTGCCAAACTGAATGCAACTGCCCGGTTTCAAGAACACTTGCGTATTACCGATGATTTAGCCCTGCAATGCGTAAAAGAAGCCGCCGGTTTGGTGCGCGTGGAAATTGAAGCTCTGTTATCGATGGGTTTGGCGAATTCGCCGATGGCCGGTGCAAAAATCAAGGTGGCTTCAGGTAATTTTGTAACTGCCAAGCCGCTGGGTGTTATTGATGGCGTCGATTATTGCCATACCGGCGAAGTCCGCCGTATTGATAGCGCCGCTATTCATCAGCAACTTGACCAGGACAATGTGGTTTTGATATCGCCTATAGGTTATTCGCCCAGCGGTGAGGTTTTTAACCTTTCGGCAGAACAAGTTGCCACAGCCGTTTCGATTGCTTTAAAAGCTGAAAAATTAATTTTATTAACTGAGCAAAGCTGCCGCAACCCGGATAGCGGCGAACAAATCCAACAAATGACGACCGCCGAAGCGGAAACTTTCCTACAGCACTATCAGGAAATTCCCGATACTGTCAGTCTGTCTCTCAAGGCCGCTATTCAAAGCTGCCAGGCAGGCATAGCCCGTGTTCATTTAATTGATAGAACGCAGGATGGCGCTTTGTTGCTTGAGCTTTTTACCCGTAACGGCATAGGCACCCTGATCAGCTCAATGCCTTATGAAGATTTACGTCCGGCGACCCTGAATGATATTGGCGGTATTCTGGAATTGATCAAGCCTCTTGAGCAACAAGGAAAATTAACCAAACGTTCCCGTGAAAAAATTGAAATGGAAATCGCCGATTATGTTGTCATAGAGCGGGACGGCCTGATCATCGGCTGTACAGCCTTGCATCCGGATGGGCAGCAATCGGGTGTTATTGCCTGCCTTGCCGTGCATCCGGATTATCAGGGATCAGCCAGGGGTAATCGCCTGCTTGACTATGTTTATTGCAAGGCGGGACAACTGGCGCTGAAACAATTATTCGTATTATCAACGCAAACCATGCACTGGTTTATCGAACGTGGATTTTTGTCTTCCGACATAAACAGTCTTCCCGATCCGCTCAAGAAACTATACAATCCCTTGAGAAACTCCAGGATTCTTTGTAAAGAAATTGAATAGCAGCTTATGGCACAACGACTTGGCTATATATCGGTATTGCAAATATCTGATATGCATATCCGCTCTACTTCAGAGGATACCTTGCTGGGCGTTAATACAGCGCACTATTTCGAGGCAATTCTTGATTTAGCCTTTGCCGGAAAAAAGCAATATGATTTGATCCTGGTTACGGGCGACCTTGCCCAAGATCCTTGTCTGGCCAGCTATCAGCATATTCTTAAGAGGCTTGAAGCTTATAATACTCCCTGTATTTGCTTGCCGGGCAACCATGATGATTATCATCTCATGCAGAAAATCCTGAATACTGAAAAGGTTAACTGCCGCAAACAGATGTTATTAGGCGACTGGCAGATTATTTGCCTCAACAGCCAAATCCTCGGCTCTGCCGGAGGCCATCTATCAAAACCGGAGTTATTATTTCTTGAAGATTGTTTAAATAGTCATCCGGAATATTACTCGCTTATCGCAGTCCACCACCATTGTTTGAAAAGCAAGACTCCCTGGATGGATACCATGATGATAGAAAACAGCCGGGAACTATTTGAAATAATTAAAAAATATCCCCAGGTAAAAGCGATAACCTACGGCCATATTCATCAGGCTATGGATACTACAGCTGCGTCTGTCCATGTTTTTGGCACGCCTTCAACCTGCTTCCAGTTTAAACCGGGAAGCAGAAAATTCAGCGTGGCTAGTACAATGCCCGGTTATCGCGTAATCCAGCTGTATGCGGACGGGGGAATTAAAACAGAAGTTATACGCCTGCCGGGGCAACTAACCGAAGTGCGGGCAGAAACGCAGGGTTATTGATTATTAACCTTGATCTTGCCGTTTCTTTTTTCTTTAGATAAATAACCCTCTGCGTTTACAGGAATGGAATCAATAGTCAGAATAGCGCCTAACTCGCTAAGCGCTTTTTGATAAACTTTGCGCTTAAAATAAACCACGTCCTTAAGCGGCTCCCAGTAATCCACCCAACGCCAGCCGTCAAACTCCGGTTTGGCGTTATGGTCAAAACGCACATTTGATTCATGTGTTATCAACCGTAAAATAAACCAGATCTGCTTTTGCCCTATGCACAACGGCAGTGAATGTTTGCGAATGTAGCGCTCAGGCAATTGGTACCTGAGCCAATAACGCGTACGCCCCAATATCTGTACATGTTGCTGTTGCAATCCTGTTTCTTCCCACAATTCTCGATACATCGCCGTTTCAGGGTCTTCATTCTGATTGATTCCGCCTTGGGGAAACTGCCATGCGTTCACGCCCATCCGTTTTGCCCAAAACACGCGACCCTCGTCATTGCAAAGGATGATTCCGACATTGGGCCGGTATCCTTTAGAGTCTATCATGTTAAAACCTGTGTTTTTACCTTCCCTATATCTTCAGTCTTGTTGGTGGTAAAATGATATATAGGGCAAGGGATTTAAATTAATGATGACATTGTTCCATAAAAAAAGTAGGGACGCCATAGTGCCTGATGCATTTAATTATTTCAGCCGGGTTTCAAAGTGAGTTTAGCAATTTTTGATTTGGATAATACCTTGATTGCCGATGACAGCGATTACTTATGGGGACAGTTTCTGGTAACGCAGGGAATAGTTGATAAGGACTGTTATGAAAGCGCCAATGCTAAATTCTATAATGACTACAAGCAGGGTACACTCAATATTATTGAATTTCTTAACTTTTCACTTAAGCCCCTGGCCGATAACAAGACTGACCAACTCTATAGATGGCGGGAGAAATTTATAGAAGTAGCCATCAAACCTTTGCTGTTAAAACCTGCACAGCAACTGATTGCCAAACATAAAAAAAAAGGCGATACCTTGCTTGTCATCACGGCGACTAACCGCTTTATTACTGAGCCGATAGTCCAATTGTATGGAATTGATAATTTACTGGCAACGGCGCCGGAATTTGTAGATGGAAGATATACCGGCCGTTTTACGGGCATTCCCTGTTTTCAGGAAGGTAAAGTGAAGTTGTTGGAGGAGTGGTTACAAAGCTCCACAGAAACTCTGCAGGGCAGCTGGTTTTACAGCGATTCACACAACGATTTGCCCTTGCTTAAATTGGTGGATAATCCTGTGGCTGTCGATCCTGATGAAAAACTTAACCAATTTGCCAAAGAATCTAAATGGCCGGTTATCAGTTTAAGAAATGGTATTTGTCCTATGCATCATTTTCATAAATAGCTTTGCGAATTAACTGCCGAGCTAATTCGGCTCCTGCAAAAACCAATAGATCAATCAACTATTTCTTCCTAATATAAAAAATTTGCTGATCCACATGTTTTATAAAGTTAATGATCTGGTGGCCTGTCTGGTAAGAATACACGCCAAAATCCAAATGTGCGGCGGGATCCGTTGCTATCACTTTTACAACCTCGCCGCTTGCCATTTGCATCAAAATTTTTTTCAGACGCAATAATGGCAAGGGGCACAGCAAACCACTGGCATCTAGTTCCAGGTTAAATTCAATCATTATGGTTTTAGGTTTTTTTAACAGACTTGGGACTGCTTATAATACCATTCTTCAATAAGTACGTGAATCAGAGTAAAAAAATGGATTATTTCCCCGTTTTTGTAAAACTCAAAGAGCAGGATTGCCTTGTCATCGGCGCGGGAGAAGTCGCCGCCAGAAAAATTGAACTGTTAGCACGGGCCGGCGCAAAAATTACCGTGATTGCTAAAGAGATAAGCACTGCCGTATCGGACATGCAGGAAATTTATAATCTTACTCTATTGCAAAAGCGTTTTTCACCTGAAGATATGCGTAAATTCAGGCTGGTTATATCGGCTACCAATAATGCAGAAACTAATAGACTGGTTGCCGAAACCGCTGGGGAACACAATATTCCTGTTAACGTGGTTGATAATCCCGAGCTTTGCAGCTTTATCTTTCCGGCCATCATAGATCGATCACCCATTATTGCCGCCGTATCCTCCGGGGGGGCTGCGCCGGTTTTAGCCCGGTTGCTCAGGGCTAAAATAGAAAGCGTGATTCCTCCTGCTTACGGACGTCTGGCTCATCTGGCTGAGAAATTCAGGGCAACTGTTAAGCAACATATAAAACAACCGGCTCAACGCAGAATTTTTTGGGAAAACATATTGCAGGGCTCGGCGGCGGAGCTTGTTTTTTCTGGAAAAGAGAAAGAAGCGGAGCAACAATTAGAGAAAACTCTCAGGAATGAAACTGCTAGTTATGGTGAAGTTTATTTGGTCGGAGCAGGCCCCGGATCTCCTGATTTACTCACTTTTCGCGCCTTGCGCCTGATGCAGCAGGCCGATGTCGTGGTTTATGACAGGCTGGTTTCACCGGAGATTATCGATTTGGCACGTAGGGATTCGGAAAAGATTTATGTGGGTAAGCAACGTCAAAATCACGCATTGCCGCAAGAATGCATTAATACGCTCCTGGCTGATCTAGCCAAAGCGGGCAAGAGAGTGGTGCGTCTAAAAGGGGGCGATCCTTTCATTTTTGGCCGCGGCGGCGAGGAAATCGAAACCTTAATGCAACAAGGGATTAATTTCCAGGTTGTTCCGGGCATAACGGCCGCATCGGGCTGTGCCGCCTATGCCGGCATCCCGCTGACGCATAGAGATCATGCGCAATCCTGTACCTTTGTCACCGGCCACCTGAAAGATAATTCCATCAATTTAAATTGGTCCCAACTTGCAGCGCCGAATCAAACTATCGTTATCTATATGGGGTTAATAGGGCTGGAAAAAATCTGCCAGTCTTTAATTGAGCACGGCAGTCCAAAAGATTTACCCATTGCCCTGGTTCAGCAAGGCACCACAACTACTCAGCGGGTAGTTACAGGTACCTTGGAGTCATTACCCCATAAGGTTGCCAGTCAGAATATTAAAGCTCCCACGTTAATTATTATTGGCACAGTCGTAACGCTGCATAATAAACTTAACTGGTTTCATACTACTTAATCTGTTTTATAATATGAATATATTACCTGATAATAATATTAGATCTGGACAGAGTTCCCTTTTATCAATCGGACTTAATCTATTTTCAAGGTAAGATAAGTAATAAAACTCTACAAAGAATATGATTTTATTATTATATTTCGAACGCTGGGAATAACGAGGCTGATTCAGATATTGTTCACGGAAATTATTTATAATCTTTCTCATAAAAATAAAATACCTAAGTTTAAATAAAAAAATTGTATTTTCCGGTTAAATTCAATATTCTTTGCGGGTTTAACTTTTAATTGGACTGTATTTTTTATTAAAGATAAATACAGTTCTTTTTTAACCACCAAGAGAGGTCACTATGAAAAAATCAATAATAACAATAGCAGGTATTGCTTTAATCGCTTTAAGTGGACAAGCTTTAGCCGATGAACAAACTGATGTTGGTAAAAAAATCTATGAACGTGCTTTCGGCCGGGGTTGCGGTACTTGCCACGACATCGCTTCAAATCCGCAATTATCTGCTTTAATCAAATCTGGTCAATTAGACAGAGCTAAATTTGAAACCGTTTTGAAAGAAGGTAAAGGAGGTATGCCGAAAGCTATTGGGGAGATCATGAAACAACCTGCTGTAGTCAAGGCAGGTTACGGCGAAGACCAAGCCGTTGATGCTTTGTATAAATACCTAGAAAGTAAATAAACTCTCTGCTAGACGTCCATAAAAAAGCCGCCATTTGAGGCGGCTTTTTTTACCCAAAAAATCAGTACTAATAGAAGTTAAAGTTTAATGCTTACCTAAATAACCTGTTTTGACTTTTTTATAAGGTAATCGGTTACGATTTTTTATCCAGATACCAGCGATTGCAGCCAGCATTAATCCACAGGAAGCGAGTGTTACATAGATAAGGTTTTTTAACTCCGACATTTCTTGCATGAGTTGCTCATTAGCCGGGTTTACTGTTTCAATTTTGACAGGATCTGAATAGGAACGCAGAACCTTAACCTCATTTTTCAAATCCTCAATAGTCCCCAAAGAATTGCTGACAGCACCTGAGCGAATACTTGCTTCAAGAGTTCTTAATTTACTTTCAATTGAACCGCTGATTAAGCCAATAAACTGTCCTTTTAAATTGTTGACTTCAGAAGACAATACCGGATTCATGCCGGAAGCATAAGCTTCGGAAGTGCGGTTTTTTTTATAATTATTGGTAAAGTCATGGCTGGGAAACAGTAAAAAGCCCAATAGAACAACTACGGTCATCAACGAAAAGACTATAGCCAATAACAGCTTGTTTATTTTCATCAATCCCTGATTAGAAGGGATTCGTTGCAGGCCCCCCTGAGTTTCGGCAATCTCTGAATTTTTTTTATTTATATCGCTCACTATCTACTTCCCCGATAGCCAGGCATCCAAGTAATAATCAACCGGCCCGGCTCAACAAATATTATTATTTTTAAAATTCCACTTGATTAATATTACCTGAATGATTATACAAGTTTAACAATATTTGTCCTGTGTTTTATTTATGTTATTTCCGCAATCGTTTGGCGGCGGCTATTCGCATTCTTAAGGCGTTTAATTTAATAAAACCCTCGGCGTCTTTCTGGTTGTAAGAGCCGCCGTCATCCTCGAAAGTCGCAATACTTTCATCAAACAGGCTATCCGTTTCAGAGGTGCGTCCGACAATAATTACATTGCCTTTATATAGTTTTAGCCTGACCTTGCCGTTAACATTTTCCTGAGAGGCATCGATCATGTGCTGCAACATTTTTCGCTCGGGACTCCACCAGTAACCGTTATAAATTAAAGCTGCATAGCGCGGCATTAATTCATCTTTCAAGTGAGCCACTTCCCGGTCCAAGGTCAACGACTCGATTGCACGATGGGCTTTAAGCATAACCGTACCCGCCGGAGTTTCATAACAGCCCCGCGATTTCATGCCGACGTAACGATTTTCGACAATATCCAGGCGGCCGATACCATTGGCCCCGGCAATTTTATTTAATTTTTCTACGACTTCTGCGGGAGTATGGGCAATGTCATTAATTGCAACAATGTCACCCTGACGGTAAGTCAGTTCAATATAGGTTGCCTGATCCGGTGCTGTCTCTGGAGAAACTGTCCAGCGCCACATATCTTCCTCAGGCTCTGCCCACGGATCTTCAAGAATTCGGCCTTCATACGAAATATGCAGCAAATTGGCATCCATCGAATAAGGGGAGGCCTTGCCTTTTTTCATTTCAACCGGAATGCCATGTTTCTCGGCATAAGCCAGCAGGGTTTGGCGCGATGTTAAACCCCACTCTCGCCAGGGGGCAATAATCTGAATATCGGGACGCAAGGCATAAGCACCCAATTCAAAACGGACCTGGTCATTACCTTTGCCGGTAGCACCATGAGAAATTGCTGTAGCCCCTGTCTCGTTGGCAATTTCAATGAGCCGCTTGGCGATTAGAGGGCGAGCGATTGATGTCCCAAGCAGGTATTCGCCTTCATAAACCGTATTGGCGCGAAACATGGGAAAAACGAAATCACGGGCAAATTCCTCACGTAAATCATCAATATAAATTTCTTTGATGCCCAGGGATTTTGCTTTAGCCCTGGCCGGTTCGACTTCTTCGCCTTGACCTAAATCAGCGGTAAAGGTGACAATTTCACACCCATAAACATCCTGTAACCATTTAAGAATAACCGAAGTATCCAGTCCGCCAGAATAAGCCAGTACTACTTTATTGATTTCCGACATAATGCCTTAATATCCACAGTTAAATTAAGTCGAAATTATACCGGAAAATAGAGTTTGCGACAGAAACTGGTTAATGTCTTATAGCAAAATACACATCAAAAGATAAAAACTTTTCATTTATAACCTAAGGAAAAAAATAAGGCATTTAATATGAAGGGTTTTCGCCAACCGCCGATTGTTCAAGTTTGCGTTTATTAAAACGGGTGCAATCAGGCACTTGATTTGTATATACTATGAAAATTGATCTGGGCATTTCCAGCCTTATTTCCGCTATTGCGGTTTTTAGCTTGTCTTGAAAACCCAGTAAATGAGGGGCTACCATTATTGAACTGTATTTTAAAATTAATAAATTTTGAAGCCATGCTTAACCCGTCTCAACAGGATCGCACATGAATAATAGTTTAATTTCAGAAATTACCGGACAGAATGATATCGACCCGGAAGAAACCAGGGAGTGGATTGAATCGCTGCAAGCCGTGTTAGAGAATGACGGCAGCGAGCGTGCGCATTTTCTGATTGAGCAGATGGTAGCCGTAACCCGGCATTCAGGATTTGATATTCCCTTTAGCGCCAACACGGCCTATCTTAATACCATTCCGGTCGCCCGGCAGGCCCAGTACCCAGGTGATACCACCATAGAGCTCAAAATTCGTTCTTATGTGCGCTGGAATGCCATGATGATGGTGTTAAGGGCGAATAAACATACGAATGTGGGTGGGCATATTGCCAGTTTTGCCTCAGCTGCAACCCTGTATGATGTGGGCTATAACCATTTTTGGCATGCGGCTTCAGATCAACATGATGGGGATCTGATTTTTTCCCAAGGCCACTTAACGCCGGGCGATTATTCCCGGGCATTTCTGGAGGGACGGTTAACGCTGGAACAGCTGGATAACTTTCGCCAGGAAGTGAATGGCAATGGTTTATCTTCTTATCCGCACCCTTGGTTAATGCAGGAATTTTGGCAGTTCCCGACCGTATCCATGGGATTGGGGCCAATCATGTCTATTTATCAGGCGCGTTTCATGCGATACCTTCAGGATCGCGGCTTTGCCGATACCTCAGGACGCAAGGTATGGTGCTTTATCGGCGACGGTGAGACCGATGAGCCCGAGTCTCTAGGAGCTATTGGACTGGCCGGCAGGGAGAGACTGGATAATCTTATTTTTATTATCAATTGTAATCTGCAGCGGCTGGATGGGCCGGTGCGCGGCAACGGCAAAATTATACAGGAACTGGAAAGCGAATTTCGCGGCGCCGGCTGGAACGTCATAAAAGTGGTCTGGGGGCAACACTGGGATGCATTGCTGGCCCGCGATACAGAGGGCCTTTTGGCCGCCCGTATGATGGCTTGCGTCGATGGAGATTACCAGACTTTCAAAGCCAAAGACGGCGCTTATGTGCGAGAACATTTCTTTAATACGCCGGAGCTAAAAGCCATGGTCGCGGACTGGTCGGACCGCGATATTTGGGAATTAAACCGGGGCGGCCATGATCCTGCCAAAGTTTACGCTGCCTTTCATGCCGCAGTAAATCATGAGGGGCAGCCAACCGTCATTCTAGCTAAAACCATTAAAGGTTATGGGATGGGCCAGTCTGGGCAGGCTCAGAATATCACTCACCAGCAGAAAAAAATGAGCGAAAGCTCTCTGGCCCATTTTCGTGATCGCTATGGGTTGCCGGTAATGGATGAACAAATGCATGAGCTGCCTTACCTGACTTTTGCAGAAGGCTCAAAGGAACTGGCTTATATGCGTCAGCGCCGCGCCGAACTGGGCGGCCATCTACCTGCCAGGAGATCTAAATCCTATGCCCTGGATGTGCCGGTATTAAGCGATTTTAAAGCATTGCTTGAAGCCAGCGGCGAAGGGCGCGAGATTTCAACCACCATGGCCTTCGTGCGCTTGCTTAATATCCTGGTCAAAGATAAAAATATCGGCAAACGGGTCGTTCCCATTGTTCCGGATGAATCACGAACCTTCGGCATGGAAGGCATGTTCAGGCAACTGGGAATCTGGTCGCAGCTTGGGCAGTTGTACACGCCCCAGGATGCCGATCAGCTGATGTTCTATAAGGAAGACAAGCATGGGCAGGTGCTTCAGGAAGGCATTAATGAAGCTGGCGGGCTATGTGACTGGATTGCCGCAGGCACCTCTTATTCAACCCATAATGTACCGATGATCCCGTTTTTTATCTATTATTCCATGTTTGGCTTTCAGCGCGTCGGCGATCTTATTTGGGCCGCTGCCGATCAACGCACGCGGGGGTTTCTCATGGGCGGTACAGCAGGAAGAACCACCTTGAATGGAGAAGGTCTCCAGCATGAAGACGGCCACAGCCATGTAATTGCGACTACGGTTCCCAATTGCGTATCCTATGATCCTACCTACGCCTATGAACTGGCGGTTATTATTCAGGATGGTTTACGGCGCATGTATATTGATCAGGAGGATATTTTTTATTACATCACCGTGATGAACGAGAATTATGTTCACCCGGCAATGCCTAAAGGTGTGGAGCTGGATATACTTAAAGGCATGTATTGTTTTAGTCGGGGTGCTAAAAGTAAGGCTTCGCGCGTACAACTATTGGGTTCGGGAACCATTTTCCGTGAGGTGGAGTTTGCCGCTGATTTACTTCGTAAGGACTGGAGCGTGGAGTCTGACTTATGGAGCTGTCCAAGCTTTACTGAACTGGCCAGGGATGGTCAAACCTGTGAACGCTGGAACCGGCTTCATCCCACTGAAACTCCCAGACAGGCATATGTGGCTCATTGTCTTGCCAATGCCGAAGGGCCGGTTATCGCTGCGACTGATTACAATCGCGCCTTTGCGGAACAAATCCGCCCTTATATTTCTGCTCCTTATACGGTATTAGGCACCGATGGGTTCGGCCGTTCGGATACCCGCGAAAATTTGCGCCGCTTTTTTGAAGTTGACCGTTTTCATGTAACGGTTGCCGCCCTCAAAAGTCTTGCGGATTTGGGCAAATTTGATCCGGCTAAAGTGGAAGTGGCTATTGCAAAATACGGCATATCTGCCGATGCAACAGCTCCCTGGTTAATCTGACGAAAGGAATTAAAATCATGACCGCTTTAGTTGAAATTAAAGTTCCTGATGTGGGTAATGTCTCTGAAATTGACGTAGTTGAGGTAGCGATCCATCCAGGCGATGTGGTCGCCCTGGAACAGACTGTAGCTACCCTGGAGACCGACAAGGCCAGCATGGACTTGCCGTCCAGCGCCGCAGGCACCGTGCAGGAAGTTTTTATTAAACCTGGGGATAAAGTATCGGAAGGATCACTGATTGCAACTGTGCTGGCAGGCGCGGAAACAGGCGCAGGAGCAAGTACGGAAAAGGCCGGCGCCGTAAAACCTGAAGAACCGGCTCCCCCAGCAGTTGCCCCGGCAGAGATTCCGCCTGAACCTGCGGCAAACAAAACGCCCGAACCAGCACCTCTGGCAGTAAAGTCTGAGCCCGAATTGGCGATAGAATCCAATGCTGCCAAGAAAGCTCATGCTACTCCTGCAGTCCGGCTTTTTGCCCGTGAACTGGGCGTTGATATAGGCCGAATAAAATCCGGTAGCGGCCGTAAGGGACGAATTTTAAAAGACGACGTAAAAAGCTTTGTCAAACAGGTTATGACTGAAGGCATTGCCCAAAAAGGCGCCGGAATTCCAGCCATACCAGCGGTGGATTTTTCACAGTTTGGCGAAATTGAAGAACAAAAACTAAACAAAATCAAGCGCCTCACCGGCCAGAACCTGAGCCGTGTATGGCTGAATCTGCCGATGGTCACTTATCATGAAGAAGTGGACATTACCGAAATGGAAGCTTTTCGTAATGCGCTTAATGCCGAAAAAACCAAGGATGAGGTAAAAATTACCGGACTGATATTTATCGTCAAGGCTGTAATTGCCGCCATGCAAAAATTTCCGAGCTTTAACTCCTCGCTGTCCGGTGATGGCGAAAAGCTGATTATGAAAAAATACTTCAATATCGGTATTGCCGTGGATACGCCCAATGGCTTGGTCGTGCCGGTGTTACGTAATGTCAACAACAAAGGCATCAATGAAATCTCGGCAGAATTGGCTGAAAAAAGTGAAAAAGCCCGGCAAGGAAAATTGATGCCTGCCGACATGCAGGGCGGCTGTATGACAGTTTCCAGCCTTGGCGGTATCGGCGGCACGGCTTTCACTCCGATTGTCAATGCGCCTGAAGTGGCCATCCTGGGAGTTACCCGCGCAAAAATGCAACCTGTCTGGAATGGCAAGGAATTTGTGCCGCGGTTGATGCTGCCGCTGGATTTGACTTATGACCATCGAGTGATTGATGGCGCGGAAGGTGCGCGTTTTATGACTGCAATCAAGCAATACTTAAGCGATATTCGTCGCTTGTTACTTTAACCCAAGGGAATAATATGGAAGCTAACTCAGAGACTAATGAATCTGTTCTGCATGCAGAGGTTGTAGTGTTGGGCGGCGGGCCAGGCGGTTATAGCGCTGCATTCCGTGCCGCCGATTTAGGTAAAAAGGTAACGTTAATTGAACGCTATCCGGTGCTGGGCGGTGTTTGTCTTAATGTCGGCTGTATTCCTTCCAAAGCTTTACTGCATATGGCGCAGATTATTCATGAAGCGGAAGAATTCGGGCAGCATGGCCTTAGTTACGGTAAACCATCGTTTGATTTTGACAAAATACGGGCATGGAAAGAAAGCGTTACCGCAACTTTAACGCAAGGTCTTGCCGGTCTGGTAAAACAGCGCAAAGTCAATTTAATTCACGGTACCGGTAAATTTACCTCGCCTAATACGATTGATGTGCAAACAGAAGCAGGCGTTAAAACCATCCGCTTTGATCAGGCAATTATTGCGGCAGGATCGCATCCCACCAAAATACCGGTTTTTCCAAATGATGATCCGCGCTTATTAGACTCAACGGATGCGCTGGAATTAAAACAGATTCCAAAAAAACTGCTAATTGTCGGCGGCGGCATTATTGGCCTGGAAATGGCAACGGTTTACCATGCCTTCGGATCGGAAATAAGCGTGGTTGAACTGATGAGCCAAATCATTCCCGGCTGCGATCAGGATCTTATTACACCTTTGTTCCGGCGCATTAAAAAACAATATAAAAATATCTGGCTGGAAACCCGTGTCAACTCCATTCAAGCACAGGAACAAGGCCTGCAGGTCTTTTTTGAAGGTAAGGATGCGCCGGAATCAGCCATGTTTGATGCGGTTTTAGTAGCCGTAGGACGCCGGCCGAATGGACCGTTGATCGATGCTGAACGGGCCGGAGTCAAAATCGATGAAGCAGGCTTTATACCCGTTGATAAGCAGCAACGCACTAATGTCGGCCATATCTTTGCTATCGGCGATATAGTGGGGAATCCGATGCTTGCTCATAAAGCAACGCATGAAGGTAAAGTGGCTGCTGAAGTGGCTGCCGGTTTGAAAACCGCTTTTGACGCCTTAACCATTCCTTCGGTTGCTTATACTGATCCTGAAGTGGCATGGATGGGGCTTACCGAAAACCAAGCGAAGCAACAAGGCATAGCCTATGATAAAGCTGCATTTCCCTGGGCCGCCAGCGGCCGCTCACTAAGTCTTGGACGTAAGGAAGGGCTGACCAAAATACTTTGTGAAAAAGAAACAGGCAGAATTCTCGGAGCCGGCATGGTCGGTCCCAATGCCGGCGAATTGATCGCTGAGGCAGTACTCGCTTTGGAAATGGGAGCCGATGCAGAAGACATTGGTTTATCCATACATCCACATCCGACATTGTCAGAAACATTGGGTCTCGCAGCTGAAATGATCAGCGGTACGATTACTGATCTTTATGTAAAGAAAGGCAAATCTTAACGATCAATATTCGGGCTGATAAGGCTGCGTTTAAAAGCTCATTACGTGGATCTATACTTAAACGCCTAACTAAATGTTTTGAATTTAAGAGTATACAAAGCCAGTGCTGGTTAAATTATTCTTGCCGGCTTGGAACCCGTGTAAAATAAAAGTTAAACGAGCCTTCTTTACTCAAGTCCATTTAAGTTAAGTAAGGCTCTATGCACCGCTTAATTTAGAGAGTATTTCAGCTATAACGGAAATTTCCAAACAATCCCATGAAAACGAAGATAATTATTGTAATTGCCCTGGCTCTGCTCGCGTTTATTAATTTCAGTATTTGGAGCTATGTCAATAACCCCCTGCAATTGCAACCCTGGACCAAAACCACAATGGGGGTTACCTTCAACCCCATGCGGAAGAATGATACCCAAAAAAACAATTCATATCCCAGCGAGGCCGAAATTGAGCAGGATATAATCCTGCTTTCTGACAAAGTTCACGCCATACGCACTTATAGTGTACTGAAAGGCCTTTACAAAGTTCCCGAGCTTGCCGCCAAACACGGCCTTAACGTTACTGTCGGCGCCTGGATTGACGGCGATCTGGAAAAAAACCGTCAGGAAATCGAAGCCTTAATCCAGATCAGCCGTCAAAATAATCCGAAAATTGTCAGACTCATGGTGGGCAATGAGGTCATGCTCCGCAAGGACATTCCTGAAGAGCAACTGATTGAATATTTGCGCGAAGTAAAAAAACGCACATGGCGGCCTGTCAGCACCTCCGAAACGTGGGATATGTGGCTTGCCCATCCCAAACTCGTCGATGAAGTGGATTTTATCGCCGTCCATATTCTGCCTTTCTGGGAAGGTATTGCTGCCGAGGATGCCGTTGATTATATTTTCTCCCGTTATTATGAATTGCAACAAACCTATCCTAAAAAGCCTATTGTTATTACTGAAGTTGGCTGGCCTTCGGATGGACAACCTTTCAAACATGCAACGGCGTCTATATCCAATCAGGCAAAATTTTTACGGGAATTTCTTAACAGGGCCGCTGAGGAACATCTAACTTATTATATTGTTGAGGCTTTTGACCAGCCCTGGAAAATGTCCATAGAAGGATCGGCCGGCGCTTATTGGGGCATTTTTAATGCCGATCGGCAGGCCAAATACCCCATGGATGACGACGTCGTGACTTTACCCGGATGGAAACACTGGGCGACTGCTGCGGCGGTGTGCAGCATGGTCTTAATGGCGTTATTTTTATTTACTAGAAGAAGCTTAAAACTGCCCGGCATACTTTTTTTCGGTCTGATTGCCAACCTGGCGGCCTCAACGATTTTCTGGTCTGCATCCATCGGCGCCCAACAATATCAAACCAAATTTACCATTGCCTTTTGGGTTATCCTCATATTGATGCAAGTGCTGGCAGGCATAATATTATTAATTGAAAGCTTGGAAATTGCCGAAGTGGTATGGCACAAGATCAGCGCAAGAACATTTCAGCCGCTTAAGCCTACAGCTGATTTTAAATATCCTAAAGTATCGCTGCATTTACCTATTCATAACGAGCCACCGGCGATGGTGCGCAAGACGCTTCAGGCTCTCGCGGAAGTGAATTATCCCAATCTGGAAGTTCTGGTTATGGATAATAATACCAAGGATCCCGCTATATGGGAGCCGGTACGTGACGATTGCGAGCGTCTGGGTCCCATGTTCCGGTTTTTCCACCTCGAGAACTGGCCCGGTTTCAAAGCCGGAGCCATCAATCACGCCCTTGAACAAACGGCTGCCGATGCAGAGATTATTGCGGTCATCGACAGTGACTATGTGCTTTCCCCGGACTGGCTCAATTGCATGGTGCCTTATTTCGATAACGAAAATGTCGGTTTTGTGCAATCGCCTCAGGATTACCGTGATTTACACCTGAGTACCTTTAAATCATTCTGTTATTGGGAATATGCCGGCTTTTTTAATATCGGCATGGTGCAAAGGAATGAATACAACGCCATTATTCAGCATGGCACCATGACCATGATCAGGAAGTCAGCCTTGCTGGAAGTGGGTAAATGGGCCGAATGGTGTATTTGTGAAGACAGTGAACTGGGCTTGCGTCTGTATGAAGCGGGGTATGATTCGGTTTATGTCAAGGATTCCTTTGGCCGCGGCTTGATGCCGGATACGATGTCCGGCTATATGACTCAACGCTATCGCTGGGTTTATGGGGCCATGCAGATTATTAAAGCCCATTGGCGCAGCTTTTTGCCGACTAAAAAATCCCCATTAACACCGGCGCAACGTTATTATTTTGTAGCTGGATGGCTGCCCTGGTTCTCTGATGCATTGGCATTATTATTTACCATGACCAGTCTGATTTTAACTGCCTTGATCCTTGCTGATCCCCTACACAGTGAACTCCCTGTAAACGCATTTTTATTGCCTACGATCGGCTTGTTCAGCTTTAAAATTCTGCGTGGATTATGGCTTTACCAAGTGCGTGTTCCCTGTTCTATCTGGAAATCGCTGGGCGCTTCGCTGTCTGGGCTATCCTTGACGCATACCGTTGCCAAGGGGACTCTGCAAGGCTTGTTTACGACAGGTAAGCCTTTTATGCGCACGCCTAAATATGAAAAACAAAGTCCTTTATTGGCAGGATTAGTGACTATCTGGCAGGAATTGTTGTTAATGATACTGCTGGGCACAGGCATCTGGTTTATGCATTCACTGGAACATTTCGATAATTTAAGCGGGCGGTTGTGGATAGCCATATTATCAGTGCAAATAGTTCCTTATGTTGCGGCTTTACTGACGCTATTGATCAGCATTGCACCAAGTTACCGGTTAAGGAAAGGTGATATTTCTGCCGAAGAGCTTGACGACATGCCAGTCGTTATCGACAAAAAGCCCTAGTTTTAATAGAAGCTACTATCCTTCAAATGACAGTTAGAACTAAGGTGGTAGAAAATGATCCTAAACGGTATTTCTATAATTTCTTGATCCCTAAGGACTTACATTCGCATGGCTTTTAGTTGTAGCATAATGTTTTGCGCAGTTGAGATTCCCTATTTTTTATGTTTATAGCAAACGATATAAAACAATTGCACGCCGAAATGCGGCTATGGCGGCAGAATTTGCACCAGTTTCCAGAAACGGCTTTTGAGGAAACCGGAACAGCGAAATTTATCGCTGAGAAGCTGGCGGGTTTCGGTTTGGAAGTTCATCAGGGATTAGGCAAAACAGGCGTTGTGGCTACGCTTTCTGCCGGAAACAGCAGCAAAAAAATTGCCTTGCGAGCGGATATGGACGCCTTATTCATTCAGGAACAAAACACGTTTGCCTATAAATCCCGTCATGATGGAAAAATGCATGCCTGTGGTCATGACGGCCATTCCTCCATGTTATTGGGCGCGGCTAAATATCTCGCTGAAAATCGCAATTTTAGCGGTACGGTGTATTTTATCTTTCAGCCTGCTGAAGAGGGCCGTGCCGGGGCCCAGCAAATGATAGCTGACGGATTATTTGAAAAATTTCCGGCGGACTGTGTGTTCGGCATGCATAATTTTCCCGATATTCCGCCGGGCCATTTTGCCGTTAAATCCGGTGCGATGATGGCATCATTTGATTGCTTTGAAATTGTTATCACAGGGCAGGCAACCCATGCCGCGATGCCGCATCTGGGCAATGATGCGATTGTTGCTTCCGCTCAGTTGATCACTGTTTTACAGACGATTGTCAGCAGAACCGTAAATCCTGCCGATCCCGCCGTGGTCAGTATTACCCAGATTCATGCGGGAAATACCTGGAATGCAATACCGGAATCGGTTATTTTGAGAGGCACTTGCCGGTGTTTTAACAGCACTGTTCAGAAAACCATTGCCAATAAAATCAGTCAATTGGTCAAGGCGATCTGCGAGGGTTTTGATGTTAGGGCGGACATCAAATTTAATCCTGAAAATCCAGGTTATCCGGTAACATTTAATACCGAAACTGAGACAGGAATGGCGTTAAAGGCTGCAATAGCCGTAGCGGGGGAGGGCGGTATTAATACCCAACCCGTACCATGCCTGGGTTCGGAAGACTTTGCCTTTATGTTGCAGGAAAAACCGGGCTGTTATATCTGGATAGGCAATGGCGCTTCTGAAAACAGCTGCTTATTGCATAATCCCCATTATGATTTTAACGATGAGATATTGCCGGTGGGTGCGGCTTACTGGGTAAAGCTGGTTGAAACGGTACTGGCGGGCCATTAATCCTGCTCGTTTTTTGGCTGAAACAGCAGGTGCGCCATTTTTTTTGCCTTGGTTTTTAAGTAGCTTAAGTTGTCCTGGTGAGCGACAACTTCAATAGGAATACGACCCGCTACATTTGTGCCAAGCTTTTTTAATCCTTCTATTTTTTTGGGATTATTGGTAATCAATTTTATGGAGCGTACTCCCAGATTTTCCAGTATTAATGCGGCAATACTGTATTCTCTTTCATCAGCCAGATGACCCAGGTGAATATTGGCATCGACGGTATCCATGCCCTTATCCTGCAAATTATAAGCCTGCAGTTTTTTCAACAACCCTATGCCTCGTCCTTCCTGACGAAGATAAATTAATATACCGTAGCCTGCTTCATCAATCAGCTGCATCGCCATATCGAGTTGCTCACCGCAATCACATCGCCTTGAACCTAATACATCGCCTGTAAAACACTCGGAATGAATGCGCACCAGGACATTTTCCTTATCCGTAATATTTCCTTTAACCAGGGCGATATGTTCTTTATCATCAATAGTATTGCTATAGAAATGAAGAATGAACTCTCCGTGCTTGGTTGGGATAGGTGTTTGTACTAAATCGTTCAGCTGTGGTTTCACGTAAATAACAAATCCAAAAATTCTTTATATTTTACTCAATTCAGCTGCGCAAGCTAAAATTTTATTCCTTTCTTGCTGACATAGGTTTTATCCTTTTACAAGCCTGAGTAAAAATATCGCTCTTTGTAAGTACTTTCGAATTTTCCAATGCTAAATTCTTCATGAGATAATCACGGCATTACATTCTTATGATAGTCTTTAGAAATATTTATCCAGTTCGCTTTGCGAACAGTGCTCGACGCTTTAATAAATACTATGCCAATAAACCCTGCTAATTGGGTTAATTAAATCTGCCGCAATTTGGCTTAACTATTAAACTCGCTAACCGGTCTTGACAGCAATCTCGGGAAGACAGCTATTAGCCATTATGAACAGTATTTATTTTGAGAGGAATAATATATCGCGAGAGAGCGCGTTAATACGGACAATTGTTGGCAATATAGCAAGGTGAATACTGATGCAAAAAGCAAATTTTTTTATCGGCCAGATTATTTATCACAAACTTTTCGAGTACCGGGGCGTTATTTTTGATGCTGATTTTCAGTTTATGGGTAGCCAGGCCTGGTATGACAAAGTTGCCCGTAGCCGACCGCCAAAAAATCAGCCCTGGTATCATGTCCTGGTAGACAATGCCACGCATCATACTTATGTTGCCGAAAGTAATTTAGAACCCAGCAAAATAATCACACCGATTAATCATCCCTGGATTGATCATTATTTTGAGCAACTGGTGAATGGAGTTTATCAGCTTAAAATCAGGAAAAACTAACGGACAGGCAGCGATCCGGCTGAATAGAGCCGGAATAACTAAATATAGCGGTGAGTTTGCTCCGATAAGAACCTGAAACAAAAAACAAGTTATTGGCAACCCTTTTTGCAAGCGCTGTAGCAACCGGTACATCCACTTCGTACAGATCATTCGAAAAGTCTTAATACCTTCCTTGCGTGCCAGTAAGCATGGGTTTAATTTTCTCTAATTTCTCGTAACTAATCCGGCCTGGATGAGATAGATTACGGCCCATCATTTAAAACGCTAAAGAATATGCGCAGAATAATCTTTTAAGTCTAAAAAAGCATTACCCTCCGAAGTTCACGAATAATATCAAGGAAGATCAGCCTGTTACAGTATGGTCGTGCATCATGAATGTTGGCCCGAAAGGTGAGTGCTGTGGAAACTGTGACTCTTTGAAATTCTTTGAGCTCTTCGTCGTTAAGCCGGCTCCAGGATAATTACCATCTTGCCTACTGTTTCAGGGGTTACATACATTACAATAATACGCATCTAAATAAGAATCATTTGCAATATTATAGCTATTTGATCTATTATGAAATAGTTCCTATTTTATGATCGGATGTGCAAATGAAAATTAACAACAATAAGCTACTGAAAGGCAGTGCGTTGACCGCATTGATCGCTTTGACCACATCGGCCAATGCATTGGACAAGCCGCAGACCATGGAGGATATGTGGAAAATCATTCAGGCGCAGCAAAAGCAAATTGATGAGATGAAAGCCAGTATGGGAACAGCGCCTGGAAAAGCCGCTACCGCTAATGTGCAAAATCCGGAAAACAACGTTGCTGCCGGCAATGTAAAAAACCTGGAGCGTAAAACCGACATCCTGAGCCAGGAAGTGGAAAAATTGCGCACCAATCTGGTTATTCCGGAGCAGGCCAAATATAAAAGCGCCTATGGCTTGGGGCCAGCCGCATCAAAGGTTTATTCGGTCGGCAGAGGTCTGTCGATCGGCGGTTATGGCGAGGGCTTTTACCAGGCCAATGTCGGCGATAAAGGGGGTGCAAAAGACACTGCCGATCTTGAACGAGCTGTTTTGTATGTAGGTTATAAATTTACCGACCGCATCCTTTTCAACAGTGAAATTGAGTTTGAACATGCCACCACTGGTGAAGGCGCTGAGGAAAAAGGCGAAGTTTCAGTCGAATTTGCGTCGCTGGATTTCTTTTTCAATCCCATAGTCAATGCTCGCGCGGGCTTGGTGCTAATGCCGATGGGGTTAATCAACCGTATCCATGAACCGCTGTTTTACTTCGGCAACCATCGTCCTGAAGTTGAACAACGCATTATACCCAGCACTTGGCGGGAAATGGGAGCCGGTTTATTTGGCGCATTAACGCCGAATCTGACTTATACGGCTTATGTGGTTAATGGACTGGATGCCACAGGGTTTAGCTCCGACGGTATCCGTGAAGGGCGTGGCGGCGGAAGTCAAGCCAAAGCCGAAAACTTTGGTTATACCGCGCGCATGGATTATACGCCTGACGCGTTGCCGGGCCTAATGGTCGGAGGGTCGGCTTATGTTGGCAATGCCGGACAAAATCAGGCCTTTGCCGGCCAAAAGGTGGATGTTTTTACTCAACTCTATGAAGGTCACATCCAGTGGAAATATCGTGGACTGGAGTTCCGTACTTTAGGTTCATGGGGGCACATCAATAATGCAGACCTTGTCAGTGCAGAAAATCATCAAACCATCGGGTCAGAAAACTACGGTTGGTATGCGGAAGTAGGCTATGACATATTGCCTTTACTTATGCCTGATACTATTCAATATCTTGCACCGTTCTTCCGTTATGAAAAATTGAATACGATTGCGAAAGCGCCTGCCGGTTTTGCGAATGATCCGACCAAGGATTGGCAAATCTTTCAAGTGGGTCTGCAATACAAACCTATCCCCAATGTCGTACTCAAGGCTGACTATCGCAATTTCAGCGCTAAGGAAGGCTCTCTGGCGGACGATTTCAACCTGGGCTTTGGCTTTATTTTTTAGTAGTGTTAAAGTTTTCCCCGGCCATATAGGCTTCCTGTATTTATGTTAAGGATGGAGTGATTAAAAATGCGAAAAAAATCTCTTATTTTAATATTAATGCTGTGCTCTAGCGGCTGTATGGCTGGGGAAACACTAACCGATGAACAGCGACTGGGAAAACTTTTATATGGAGATAGAAATTTATCGTTGAACAGGAATCAATCCTGCGCCAGTTGTCACAGCCTGATACCCGTTCTTGGACAAAGGAATTTACCTGATGAATTCCCGATTAAATCCTTAGCTGATTCCTTTAGTCCTGAGCTTGGATTAAGGGAGACCGCAAATGGCAATAGGCTGATCCCATTCGTCCTGAATTTGGCTAGCCTTGGTCAAGGTCAGCTTGTCCGGAATTTTCCCAAGCTGGTCCCAGCGTTTGTTGACCCGGAAAATGTCAGAAAAGGCACGGCTGTTTCCGCAGGTTCCCTGCCTCATAGAAATGGCACATTAAATGCCCCCAGTGCTGGTTATGCGGCGTTTAGTCCATTGTTTCATTGGGATGAAGAAGAAGGTCTGTATCTAGGAGGTCAATTCTGGAATGGCCGGGCAAGCAACTTAACCGAACAAGCTAAGCAGCCTTTTCTAAATCCGGTCGAAATGGCAATGCCCAGCGAATGGTCAGTAGTCAGTCGATTACAGGAAAACGAAGGATATAAAATTTTGTTTTGGCAAGTGTATGGTCTGAATTTAGCCGCTGTAGCCCGCCCTAAAAATAATTCTGCCAATGTAAAAATCCCTGCTGCGGTCAAGACAATTTACCAGCATATGGCAAAGGCGATCGGTGCATTTGAACAAACTCCTGTTTTTAATAAATTCAACTCCAAATTCGATTATGTCCTGGCTGGTATGACCAAATTTACTCCAATTGAAAAACAAGGTTCCGCCCTGTTTAATGACGAAAAGAAAGGCAACTGCGCAGCCTGTCATATCAGTCAATCGACTAAGGATGAAGACGGCAATGTTATTCCGCCCCTATTTACGGATTTTACTTACGATAATATCGGTTTGCCGCGCAATGTGAAAATTCCTGGCAACCCGGAACCCAATTTAGGTCTCGGCGGACGTTCAGATATTGCAGCGCTTGATCCGCATAGCAATGAAATCGGTAAACACAAGGTCATGTCTCTCAGAAATATTGCGATAACTCCGCCCTATGGCCACAACGGAGTCTTTGCCACTCTGGAGCAATTCGTCCATTTTTATAATACCCGCGATACGTTGGGGTGGGTAGCTGATAACCAGGACTCCGGATTTGCAGTATCAGGTTGGCCTGATCCTGAAATTCCGGAAAATGTTAATCGGGACGAACTGGGGGATTTAGGTCTGACCGCTGATGAAGAAAAAGCGATTGTTGCTTTTATGAAAACTTTGACCGATGACTATCCAAACTGGGGCTTGGATCGGCGTGTTCCTCCCGGCACGCCTTCACCTTTTACCCGCGTACCGCTGCCTCCGTTGCCCTGATTATTAGCTGCTTGGCTCACCAATTCGCGCCAAAAATGCTTAAGGAATCTCTGCCTTAAATCCTTAGCCAAGGCCTTTGATTTTGAACCTGAATTAAAGGCCCGGGCAAACGGTAACTCTTCGGCTAGCAGGGAAGCGCTATTGAATCCGTTCATGGTGAGTCCTTCGCTACATAAGCTCAAAAACACAGAGTCCACAGGGGAAATAATAAGAATCTAACCTGCTTCATTTTGTTAAAATGCTTATAGCTACCAACAATTGAATTAAAGTCTGTAGACATAATTTAAAAAACACTATGAAAACAGTCAGGCAAAAAGAAAGTCTTATGCTCTTGTTATTATTTATAACCGTAATAACTCCCAGTTTTGCCACTGTTTTTTACAGTAAGGATGAAGCAATGGAACTGGCGTTTGGCAAAGGCGCACAAGTGGAATTGTTATCTTTATTTCCTGATGAGCAGCAAACAGCTAAAATCCAGGAAATAGCCAAAGTTAAATTAGACTCCGGTTTATTTACTTTCTATGTAGGCAAGAATCAAGGTAATTTACTCGGCTATGCTTCCATTGAAACCGTTACCGTTAGAACCCAGCCGGAAACACTATTGATTGTATTGAACCCCGGAGGCGATTTGAGAAACATTTATACTCTCGCTTTTCATGAGCCTCCTGAATATCAACCGCCTGAGCGCTGGTTTAACCAGCTTTATAAACGTCCGTTAAGCGAGATGGATTTCAATAAAGGCGTGGATGGTATAAGCGGCGCTACATTAAGTACGCGGGCTGCAATAACCAGCGTCCGCAAGGTGATGGCGATTTATCAGATTCTAGTTAAAGACAAGAGTAAACCTTAATGCGTTATTTCGTAACCGGCGAACAACAGCGTAAATCTTTGCTGAACGCCCTCGTACTGATGTTTCTCGGCTATATCGTTTTGTTATGGTTGAGCAACGGCCTGATGTATTTTCATCGCATGGATTTAACGCCCGGTTCGGTGGTGAGCTATTACCTGGGTTCTGAAGAAAAATTCACACAGCCCAGAAGTTATGAGGGGATGCTGGAAGTATCCCACTTTCATTTGTTTTCGATGGGCATGCTGGTTTTGACATTAACCCATTTAATGTTGATGACCGAATTTTCGACCCGGTTAAAAATCTGGATAAGCAGTTTAACTTACCTGTCTGCAATAGCCGATGAAGCAGGAGGATGGCTGGTCAGATTCGTGCATCCCATGTTCGCCTGGTTTAAAATTGCAGCATTTCTAATTTTAGAATTTTCTTTGGCGGCGCTATTGATTGTGGTCATTGTTGCGCTGATTCGCACCCGGCTTCAGATACGTCAAAGCAGTAGTGATTAAAATTCAGGCTGCGTATTTTTAAACCATGCGGCATCCAGCCCGTGTTAAATAATTAAACCCTAAAGATCCGGCTGAATAAGAAGTTAGATCAAGCGTTAACCATACCGCGTGCGCCCATCGCTACTCTACTATTTAATGAAACCACAGCATTACCGGCATTCGGTAAATAGGCCATTTTAACCTCTATTCGGGAAATTTAACCGGACTTTCTGAAAAATGTTACCCCTAAACAATATACGTACCTATCGGCCTTAAGGCGATGGGCAGGTATGTAAGACTGGTTAACACAATATGATCGTAGCAACCAGCATTTAAAAATAATGCTGTATAACGAAATACAGGGCTATCTGCTCAGCAAGCCCCCCGCCGACCCAGGCCGAAGCTTTTCTTTTACAAAGTTTGTAGAGTACTAATAAACTGGAATTAAGGGCGCCTCTAAAAATTATCCGTTAATATTTCGACAAACTCAGTATGAACGGATAAGTTGCTGATTTAAAAAGGCAACCGTTCGCACTGAGTTTGTCGAAAAGCAATTTTTAGAGGTTCCCTTAACTATCTTCTCACGACTATGGAGTTAATATACTCTAAACAACCTTAGTTTTGAGTCCTGTAAAGCTTGACCGCACAGGGAGGCTTTGCTGACATGATAGCAGGGCGCTTTTAGAGCCTGGGTTGTTCCATGGTTGCCGCTAAGATGCCCGAAGCCATCATTGCATCAAGTTCCGCCTCAATTTCGCTCACTAATAACTCCAGATGGTTCAGCCTAATGTCGGTTCGGGTGCGTGAGGAATCCAGTAACTCCAACAGGCCTGTTTTGCCTAACCGGTAAGCATCTTCGGCCATTTGTTTTAGCGTAGGTAAGGTATTGAGCACGTCATGTTCAAATTTAGTGAGCGTTTCCCGGCGGCGCTTCAATACTTCAACTGATCGTTCCAATTCCTGCCGCGTTGCGGCCATGAGTAACTCACGCTTCAATAATACGGCATGTTGTTCAGCGGATGCTCGCGCCATTCCGCCCTGTCCGCGGTCGAACAAGGGTAGTTCCACCGAAAATCCGGAAAAAATAGTGTTTCCATACGGCTGGTCAGTAAAAGCCGTTCCAAACAGGATTGAAGGAACCGGCCACCGTTCGCGGCGGGCTCGATCAAGTCCGGCATCGGCGGCGCTCGTTTCGCGATATACGCCTTCGAGTTCAGGGTTGTTCAATTCAGCAAGCCGCCATAGGGCTTCGATATCCGTTGATGTCCCGATTGGTGTCAAGGTGCCGAAAGCCTGCGGCTTCCAATCTGGAAATCCCAATAAAACGCCTAGTCCGCCCACAACCCCGGTCATTTCAGTACGGGCATTTTCCAAACGTGTTTCAAGACTCCGGGTTTCCTGGGTGATGCGCAGTACATCGTATTGGCTGGCGGTTCCTGCGCTTTCTTTGCCGGTGATAATGTCTTTTAAGCGTTCCAGTTCCCTGTGCGCACCTTCCAGCGCCGCGACTCGTTCCTGTCCTGCTAATAGTTGCACGAAAAGCCGCCAGGTTTCGCGAATCAGGCGTGTGTATTCGATCTCAACATTGGCTTCGGATACGTCCACTTGCCGTTCAGCCGCCGTTTTCCGGGCGCCGCGTTGGCCTGCAATCAACAGGGGTAATTCCAGGGTAATATTTTGTTGCGAAGGGCCGTCAAATTGTGTGTTCAAACGCCCGCCCGCCTGATCGAAACGGCCATAGCTGACTTTGGGATTAGGCAATACGCCTGCTGCTACAACCTCCGCTTGGGCTGTCTCAATTTGAGTACGAGCCAGCGCATAACGCGGACTTTTTTCCCGTACAATTTGCAGGAGTTGACCAATAGAAACCACCTTAGGCAAGCTCTGCTGAATGTTGAGATCTCCACCTGATGCGATGTGACTCAGCAACAACAGCAAGCTTATTACCGTCGCTCTGACACGTACCCAGCCGCATTTAGTCTTTAAATCATGATGATTCATACCTGTGTATCCAGTTGTTCATCAACCTCTTCGGGCGTTAACATTTGTTTCGATGTAACCATTGTGTAGATAACCGGTAATAAGAACATGGCCACGAAAAACGTGGTCAACATACCGCCAACTATAACCACTGCAAAAGGCCGTTGCGTTTCACTGCCGATACTGGTAGACAGCGCCATCGGCATCAGACCTAACAATGCCAGCAATGAAGCCATGAGCACGGCGCGCAAACGCTGGGTTGCTCCGTCTCTAACCGCTTCGAAGAGCTCAAAGCCATTGCGGCGCATTTCTTCAGTCGCGCTCAAGACCAGCAGTCCCATTAAACAGACTTGACCCAGTAGAGCAATGAATCCAATCGTGGCGCTGACCGACAAAGGGATGCCGGTAATGAATAGCGCAAATACTCCGCCGGTCATAGCGAAAGGCGTCGCTATCAAAATGGCGGCCGCGCTTCGTCCTGATTGCAGCGCGGCGTATAGTAATCCCAAAACAATCAACACGGCTATCGGTACGACCACCCCAAGCCTTGCCATTGCGCGTTGCTGGTTTTCAAATTCGCCGCCCCAAACCAGAAAATGTCCTTCAGGTATTTTAACTTTCCCCTCGACCAAAGCTATGGCTTCATGGACGACTGAACCTAAATCACGCCCTTCCACATTAAACTTAAGCGCCATATAACGGCTATTGGCTTCCCGGTCAATGGAAGTTCGTCCGCGGGCAATTTCCATGACAGCCAGATCTCGAAGGGGTATGCGTGTTTCGGAAGGGCTCACCACATTCAAATCACCGATTTTTTCGCTGTCGTTACGTTCTTTTTCCGGTAGCCGCAAGCGAATAGGAACCGGGCGTTCATTTTGCCACAATTTCGAAACAACCCGTCCGGCCATTGCAATTTCAATGGTGTCCTGCACGGTGTCGACGTCCAGACTATAACGCGCCAAAGCTGAACGATCCAGTTTTACCTGAAGCTGGGGCACGCGGGATTCACGATAAAGATCCAGGTCAATTACCCCTGAAACTTTATTCAATACGGATTTAGCTTCCTCCAGGGTATCGCGCATCTTTTCAAGATCGGGACCATAAATTTTCAACACGACTTTCCCGCGCACCCCGCTTACCGCTTCTTCGACGTTATCTTTAATGGGCTGTGAAAAGTTGAACCGCACGCCGGGTATTTCCTCCAGGGAAAGACGCATGTCATTAACCAAATGTTCTTTATGTAAGCCCTCACGCCATTCATCGCGCGGTTTGAGATGGACAAATGTCTCACTCATATTCACGCCTTCGTTATCCGTACCATCCTCGGAGCGGCCTTGCTGGCCCAAAATTCCCATGACTTCAGGATATTTCAGTAAGCGCCGGCGCATATCCAACAGAACTTCCTGACCTTTATCCAATGAAATACTGGCCGGCATTTCGACGAAAACGTGAATATCACCTTCATCCAATTCCGGCAAAAATTCGGTGCCCAGCCTGGAACCCATGCCAATGCCTGCCAAGAGTAAAAGACCTGCCACCCCGATAGCCAGAACACGGCGGCGAAGAGTGAATCCCAAGGCTCGCGCATACAGTTGCCGCAGTTTATCAAGAAATTGAGGTTCTGCGATTAAGGCATGTTTAGGCTGAATAAAAACCGCGCAAAGGGCTGGAACCAAAAACAACGCAAAGACCAGGCCGCCGGACAAAGCGAAACTGTAGGTCATTGCCAATGGACGAAATATGCGCCCTTCCACCCGTTCCAGAGTAAATACCGGGATTAGTGCAGCTATGATGATTAACATGGCAAAGAAGGCTGGCTTGGAGACATCGAAAGCGGCATTGCTGATGAGCCGCAGCATATCGCGCCGAGTTTTTGGCTTTTGGTGCGAGGCTTGATGGATAACATTCTCGATTAGCACGACGGCGCCATCCAGAATGATGCCAAAATCAATGGCTCCCATTGAAATCAGGTTAGCGGGCATACCCAGCTGGTAGAGCCCCAAAAATGCAACCAACAGGGATAGAGGAATGACCACCGCAACAATCAATGATCCCCGGATACTGCGCAAAAACAGCCAAACCACGCCGACAACCAGCAAAAATCCATGCAGCAGGTTATCGAAAACCGTATGTAACGTATTACTGACTAATGTTGATCGATCCAAAAAAGGTACGATACGCATTCCCGGCGGTAATATTTTTTGATTTAACTCATTTACTTTAGCGTGCACGGCATCAAGAACGCGCGAAGGATTTTGGCCTCGCCGCAGCAAGACAATTCCTTCCACAACTTCTTTTTTTTCGTTCAATCCGACAGTACCGCGGCGAGGAGTATTTGACTGGATCAATCGTGCTACATCACCTACCGTAATAGGCGTGCCTTCCCGGTTTTTAAGCACGATTTTTTTAATATCCTCGGGTGACATTAAATTACCGACACCCCGCACCACCATTTCCTGGTCGCCATGACGAATAAACCCGCCGCCAACGTTACGATTGGATTTTTCAATGGCGTTTGCAACTTCTTCTAATGATAAGCCAAGCGATTCGACCCGTGCCGGATCGATTTCGATATGAATTTCTTTATAATAGCCGCCAAAAGATAACACATCAGCGACGCCGGGAACCTGGCGCAGCGTCCGCGATACACTCCACTCCAGTTCTGAGCGTAATTCAAACAGGGTATGACGATCACTGCTCATGGTGAATTTATAAATTTCACCTAGAGGCGTGTAATCGGGTGCCAGAACTGGCATCACTTCGGCCGGTAAATCGGCCCCGGAAATGCGCTGGGAAATTTCCGTCCGCGAATGAAAGCTATCGATATGATCCTCAAAGGTAATGGTGATTAAGGACAAACCAAATAGGCTCTGGCTGCGCATTTGAATCATGTCAGGCGTGCCGTTTAACACCCGTTCCAAAGGCACCGTTACTTGCCGCTCGACTTCCTCCGGCGCGTAACCCGGCATCAGGCTGATGACGGTGACCTGGGTATTGGTGACATCAGGGTAGGCTTCAATGGGAGTCTCCATAAAAGCATGCACGCCAAAAATCGTAATAATCACCGTTATCACAATAACGGCCAATCGTCTGTGCACACAGTTATCAATCAGCGTCCGTAACATGATGGCTGTTTCCTATAACAACATCGAAGCTTCTGAATCAAGCAATAAAGTTCCTGTTGTCACCACCCGCTCACCTGCTTTAAGACCTTCCAATACCGGGACAAAACCATCATGCGCCTGGCCGATAAGTATGTTGCGTGGTTCGAATGCGCCATCGGAACTTTCTATATAAACTACCGTTTGATTTTTATCTTTAATTAACACCGCTGAAGTCGGTAATACGATTCTCTTGGGGCCTGCAGCCTCGATCATGGCTCTTGCAAACATTCCGGCTTTTAACGGCAGATTGCTGTCATCCAGTTCTATATAAACTGCACCGCGTCTGAGATCAGCCTGCATTGCCACGCTCACTGCAGCAACATGCCCGGTGATGGGTTGGGACAAGGTGGTAATTTGTAAATTAACTTTGGCGCCTTTTTCAATCAGCGGCAAATCATTTTCGAAAACATCCGCAACAATCCAGAGAGCTCCCGGTTCACCCAGTTCAAACAGGACTGTCCCAGCTTCTACTGCGGTACCAATTGAAGCATTGACACGCAACACAACTCCATCAATGGGCGCCCGCAATACTACCGATTGACCAGCGCCGCTGCCCAGCAATTGGACTGCCTGCACACTTCGCTCATAATCCGTACGCGCCTCTCTCAGCATGATGTTGGCTTCATTCCGTTCAATTTCGAGACCGACACCCTTTTTTAGCATCGATTCCTGTCTTCGCGCCCGATCTTCCGCACGTTGCAACTCATCTTTCGTGCGCAAAACATCCGAACGCATTTGCGCAGCCGCTGTACTTTCAAGAGTGCCCAAAGGGGTTCCAGCCTTTATAGGGTCTCCCACTTGTACATCAATATTGCTCAAGCGCCCGGACACGACAGCACCCACCGTAGAGAGCGCTTTTGCGCGAAACTCTACTCGTGAGGGCGCTTGCACAGTGGCTGCAAAGGTTTGGGGGCTAATGGATGTCACGGTAATGTAAGGGCGAGACGCATTGGGAATTGTAATAACGTTATGTTGATTTATAGTTTGGCGGTCAGACTGTTCTGTCGCTGAGGGGAGGATTTGCAGCGCATGAATTTCCTCGGGTTGTTTATGATCTGAGTTATTAGACTTATTTTTGGGGCAACCCATAAGCAAAAAGATTGCCGTAATTACCGGTAATAAATAGTGAATTTTCAAGGTTGTGTGTTTATGGCGCATAAAATAATTGGATACTGCTGTTAATCAAATTGTTCAATTTTAAGCCGGCCCGTTTTTAAAGTAAAAAGTATCTCTGATTAACATGTTGAACATCCCAAGAGAAGATTCTGTTGCATTTATTCCAAAGCCGCCAACTCTGGACAAGTAAATAAGGCCGTTTTTCAAGCGGAGCTAAAGGATTTAAAATTAAGCGGTGAGCTGCAGAGTGCAAAAATGCGCCCCGGTCCAGGAACAGATCGCGCGTCAATTCCCTGCGTCCGACGATAGCGTAAAGATTATTGGAATGATTGTATTCGGGGCGTGGTTCGAAGATTGAAGATGCGCGTTGCATGACGTGCTCGTGCGCTTCTGCATTGGAATGCGATTGCGGGCCCAGTTCGAACCAGCGGCAACGTTCCCGCGCATTACGTTGCAGGGCCTTTTTCATGGCTTGCTGAAAGGCGGAAAGGCCGGGCGCGGGATGCTGCGCCAGCAGATGTTTGTCAAAATAAGTGATTTCATCCCGGCTGGTATTGTGTAGAGCGGCTACAAAACGGGTGCCGTCCGGAATATCAATGCCGTGTTCGCGCAGTATGGCGCGTACCGATTCATGGTTAGCCATCCAAGCAAAGGCGCGCGCATTCGGCGCGCCCGGTTTGCCGGAGCATGCCCCGCAATTATAAGCGGCGAAGTGGGGATTATTAACGCTGCTGGAGCCATGGGCAACGACAACCACTAAAGGCGCAAAATTTTGCGTCAAACCGATATTGCGCAATAATTCGCCCAGGCGGTCGGCCATTTCCGGAAAGGAAAATCCCAATAAATAGCCGTCTTCAGTCGGCTCATCGGACTCCCGAAGCAGGTGCAGGTGGGAGTGTGACTCAACTTCGCTCAAGGTTCTGATGCCCGGCAATTTCGAGCCGGGACGGAATACATTCCAGGCCATCCGTACGGCGTAACCGATACCCAACGTTTGAGTGTAGAGCCAGCCGCGCCACATTGAATGGGCGATAAAGTGCATATTAATCAGGCCGTCGGTCTTGGCTTTTTTGTCCGGTTTCGGTTTGCCGGCCGATTCCTTGATCAAATGTTTGGGGACGATGATATTGGGGCATTGGGCTACCGGATAAGCATCGTCCAGACCTTGATAGAGAAAATCGATACCGAAAAATCCGGCGGCGCCGAATGTTTCAATAGCCGGATTAATTTCTTCCAGATAACGCCTTATTGAACATTCCCGGTCATCAATACAGAACAGCGCCTGGGCTTCAGGCAGGATTTTCGTAACAGGGGCAGCGTGAGGCTTAAGGGCTAAGAGTAACTCACTATGTAACGACCACTCCATGGCTTCGTGCCAGACCCTCAGTCGTAACGGGATTTTAGGACTGAGCGCTCCGTTCTTGAGAAACGGGGTGCCTTCCGGACGGGGTAATTTTACGATACCGGGAAAGTGAGCGCCTTTTTTCTTGTGCAGAAAGGCCAGCTCAATGGCCAGTTCCACCGCTATCATTTCCTTGAGCGAAATTTCGCGGCGGGCGAGGAAGGCTTTCGGATTGCATTCAATGACATGCACCATCCCGGCCCAGCCGGGATGGGCTAACGGCATTTCCAGCAGATATTGTTCATAAAGCTGCTCATCGCCGACTATTTCTTTCAGGCAGGCTTTAATCACCTGATCCGGGTTTTTAGCTAACAATTCGTGTACGAGCGGTTCATTTAAAGGGTACAGCGGTAATAAACTGTTCGTCGCTAATCGTACTATGCAGTCCCAGAAACGTTCGCCGTCTTTGGGTAAACTCCAACGGCTAACGCCCTGGTCAAGAAAATTTCCCAGCAGACGAAATAGGACGGGATGCGCCAGCGCATTCAAGTTAATCTCGAGCTGTGTCAGCCAAGCCGTGCGAATGCCGTGATTGGCCAGCGAAACCGCAGGATAATGGCCGGTATTATCTTGCTCGAACAAAGTTGCTCGAAGTTGTTCGTGCTTTTGCTTTGGGCATCCGGCACGATCAATAGCCCAATCAATCGCGGCATTCTTAACCCGGCCTTGCCTATACATTTTTTGATAATCTTCCAGCGGCAAATAACTGCGTGCCCCGAAAATTTTTGCTGCGACTGCCACGCCTTCATGAAAAGGATAATGTTGGACCGCGTGTAAAGTATCGTGATGAATAAAATCTTTGATCGCCCCCTGCGCAGGCAGCCAATGGGCAATATGTTCTATCGATGCATCCAGGTTAAACTCAGGAGTTTGAACGATTTTATCCGCACTCTCCAAAATCGGTTGAGTAATTTCACGATAAGCCATGTCGTTATCTTTTAATCTCGACATTGTTTTTAAGGAATGGGATTACACATTGATAACCTTAAGGCACAGCACTAAACATGCCAGAATACAGGGATTTTAATATCAATACTTGAGTACCGATCCGGATGCAGGATAAGGCTATGAGAAATTAGAATAATTTAAAGGCGGTCTGGGCAGCTGGGACAATAATGTTGTCTCCAGGCGGCTTCAAATGGGATGAAGATAAAGAAATTCAATGATGATATTGTTTAAATCAACCAAAACCGTGGGTTGAAAACCCCCATTTTCAAGTTTCAGGTCTCCCCCTGAATATCTTGCTAATTAGGCCTCGTAACAGAGCTATTAACGCCTTGTTTTAGTTAAAAAGGAATTATTTATATCGATGGCAATCAAATTGGAAAGATTAAATGAGTCGGAGAGAATGAATGAAACGATTAATAAGGCTGTCCATCATTTTTGGACTTGCCCTGCTAATGCAAGGCTGCGCCATTTATCCTTATGGCGGCGCTGTATCCTATAGCAGTTATGGCGGTCCTTATGCCGGCTACAATTATGGCTACCAGCCGTATGGTTATTACGGCTACAGTCCGTCTGGTCATTTCGGTTGGGGCGGAAGTCATTACTGGCGTGGCGGTTACGGCTTTCGCCATGGCTGGGGTGGATATAATGGCTGGCGCGGCGGGCACGGTTGGGGCGGACATCATGGCTGGGGAGGCGGGCATGGCCGCCGCTGATACCGATGTTGCCGGCGATGTGTACGTTGAACGGCCAATCCACGGAAAGGCTAGGGAGGCCGGCCTAATAATCCGCCTGCTCTTGAAAAATATTAAACTCTGATAGACAAAGCAAGTGATACGCATCGATTCCGCCCAAACGGCGGAAAGCCTTTTATAAAAAATAATGAACACTCTGTTGGGGGTAGAGCCGATTGATAGCCTCAAAAAGCATTCCTAACAGCTCAATGCAGTTGGTGAAGCTCCAGTCGCCGCAGTTTCGGCGCCATTTTTGCTGTTGCCGCCACTACCGTCAAGGTCATGATTCCCCCGAAAATCACTGATGGAACCAGCCCCATCAAGCGCGCCGTAATCCCCGATTCAAAAGCGCCCAGCTCGTTGGATGAGCCGATAAAGATGCCGTTGATCGCGGAAACCCGTCCGCGCATGGCATCCGGTGTCGCCAATTGCAGGATGGTCGTGCGCATGACTACGGATACGCCGTCGCAAACTCCGGAAGCCATCAACACTAGCCAGGCAATCCAAAAGTGCGTTGACAGGGCAAATAATATCATGCAGATGCCGAATCCTGCCACGGCTCCCAGCAGCCAGCGTCCGGCATATAAATTGATCGGATGGCGCGCGAGGAGCAGGCCGGTCATTACCGCGCCGATTGCCGGGGCGGCGCGAAGAATCCCCAGTCCTTCCGGGCCGTGATGGTAAATGTCGTGAATGAAAACAGGCAGCATGGCAACCGCGCCTCCGAATAGCACAGCGAACATGTCCAGCGACTGCGCGCCCAAGATGATCTGGTTGCTGAACACGAAGCGCAGTCCTTCAGCGATGCTGGTGAAAATAGGGGCGCTTGCCGCTGAAGGTGGCTCTTCGACACGTAAGGACAGCAGTGCTAATGCGGCGCATAGGCACAGGCCGGTGGCTACGCCATAGGCAGTAGTCTTGTCCGCCCATCCGACCAGGAAGCCGCCTAGCGCAGGGCCGGCCACGAGTCCGAACTGGAATACGGAACTGCCGATTCCCGAGGCCCGGGCATATTCATCGCGCGGCAAAATCAGGGCGAACATGGCGCTATAAGAAGGACCGATAAATGCGCGCGCCGCTCCCGTAAAGGCGATAGTACTGTAGATCCATACCGGAGGATTGCTGGCTATCCAGCCTGCCGCCACTGCAACCAGTATCAATGCGTTGATAAACAGCATCAGGCAGGCGACTACGCCGAATAGGCGACGGGAATGGTGATCTACCGCATAGCCTGCGAATAGCGCACAGCAAAAATAGGGAATAACCTCGGCCAGTCCGATCAAACCCAGAGCCAAGGGGTCATGTGTCAGCTCGAAGATGTGCCAGCCTACCACTATCGCTATTATTTGGTAGGCGAGAACGATGAGTATGCGAAAAGATAACAGCTTGAGAAATGCGGGATTTAGATGACCAAAAAATTGCATGAATGTCCGATTATTAAAAGCGACCTGTCTGCCTGAATAGAGCAGCTGAGTCAGAATAGATTCCAAGTGTACCGGCTTTTTTATAGACGGCAATTTTTCTATTTTAAACCCTTTGCTGTTGTTTTTACGAAAGCCGGCAATGATCTTATAGCGGGGAAGGAGGACTTCTAGTTGTCGGATGGCTTCCAGGTTGGAATAGGTTCAATATTCAAACCTGCGGCTGCTATGCGTTTTTTTGATGTGGCCATATAGCTACAGTCTGGGCGAGAATTCAAGCGGGGAGGCCGGTTGTGCCGTGCAAACGCCGCTTGAGGTATTTTGTAAATCCTGTTTTGCTACTTTTTCGAACGCTGTCGGTTTATTATCTTTTCAGATAAGTAATGGCGCAAATAACTGCGCCTTGCGGGTCTTGAATCACGCAAAAGCGTCCCACGTCAGGAATGTCCCGGGGCGGCAAGCATAGCGTAGCACCCAGTTGTTCCGCGGTTTTCGCCGTCGCATCAACATCATCGACGGTGACGTAGGCGCCCCACTTGGGCGGCATGCCTTCGGCTTCTTTCGGAATGGACATAATGCCGCCGATTCCCTCGCCGCCCGCTTTGACCACCGTGTAAGTCATCTCCGGCAGAACCATGTCTTCAGCCTCCCATCCGAACAACTTGCTGTAGAAAACTTTTGCTGAATCCACATCGGTGGTCATCAGCTCACACCAACTGAATGCCCCATGTTGTTTGAAGTTCTCGTTCATTTTCTTGCCCCCTGGTTCCGGTATTAAATAAAAGCTTTATGCTGTCCCAAGTGCTGAATACACCGCCCTTCAAACAGCAGAGCTAAGCGGCGGTGTAATTGGCATGATAATCGGCTAGACTACGAAAGTCCAGATGGATTGCCGATCACAATATAAATCTCAGTGGAAATTGAGCTATTGTAAGGACTCGAATAGCACATAAAAGACGCAATGGTCAATCTATAACGAGACAGCCTCAAGCAATATCAAACCTTGCACCGAAAAATACTATTTGCACAATTGCTTCCCATGCCCAGGTTATTAAAATATTCTATGGCTAGGGCGCGGTTCGATTTATTCTGGTTACACAATAGATGGGCCATAAGGATTGGGGATAAATCCTTAAGGTCTATGGTCTATGAATTAACTCGACTGAATAACATCATGCTTTTCAGAATGTTCTGAATTTAAAATGGGAGAAACAAACTATGGGTGAGGTGAAAAAAAGTGGCGGTGTAAAGGAAAGACTAACACATGCGAACATTAAGCAACAGCAAACTATAGCAAAATTACAAAAAGAATATGGTTTTCCGGAAAATGCAAAGTTTTGCGGTTATATAGTGCACCTGCCTGAAAGCTGTCAATTTCTGACAGATTTAAAAATTACCTCATCATTTATATATTGGGCGTTTGCTAAAGAGCCGGACTTGGCAAAACGCTTTGAATTCCTGGCTGATGCGGAAAAAGTTTCCAAACGCTGCAAGAAAAAAGCTAATGTCGGGTTATTGTTTGATAGCGGAGACCAGTTTTATATTATGGAATCTGAATGAATTTTATTCGATAGCAAATCGTTTTAGTTGTATAAGAAAATTTATCCATGCGTCGTTCCCAGTCGAAGTAGTGCACCACACGGGGGATGAAAACGGCAACTGGATAGGAATCGTGCCGGTTTCCTGATGGTAGGCGCCCAGCTGGCTATTATGAATTACAACTAAGCTGAGGTGTATTCGGTTAGGCTTCGCTGTACTTTTTCATCTCTTAGGCACAAAGCAATTTCCTAAAATCCGTTTCATTTCCGTCGTGGAAATTTTTGAGAAATTTTTTACGTCCTGGAGTAATACTTTACTTTTGGCTGAATAACGATTATTTAAAAACAGCCTTTTCCAGCAATTCATAACAAACCGCTGTTTGTTCAAGCATTTCCGGCGCATAATCAACTTTAATGCCGGGGCCGAACAGGGCATTAAAGTTTGGTGTGTCCCAGTAGTGACTTGATCGTTCTCAAGGGTCTGATATGCAATATAAAAATGCTTTATTTCCCGGAAAGCGCGTGAGCAGAATGAAGTAGGTAACCTCTAAAAATACGGTGCTTCGACAGGACTCTCCTGAGCTTGTCGAAGCCTGTCATGAGTTGGTCGAAGGGCTCCGCACGAACGGCTCTAATATTATCAATAAGTTACGTTCATGGCGAGCCTGTCGAACCATGAACGTAACTTATTTTTAGGGCTTCCCATTAGTCCATTATTTAAATTAATGCAGGAAAATGAACATGAAAAAAGTAAGTTTAGCGGCAATGTTATTGATATTATCCGTATTTACAAGCGCTGCTTATGCAGATATTACGCTGCAATCCAAAGAAGAAGTAGAAGGTGCCTGGAAGCTGCAATCCACCAAAAACTCCTTATCCGATAAAGAATCCATCCCGAGAGAAGATACCTGGGTATTTAAAGATGGCAAAGTAACGATCTTACATATTCCACGCGAAGGGAAATTCTATGATCAACCACCCGTAAATTACGAAATAGAAGAAGGTAAATTGAAAGTTGCTCTTGTGGGTAATAGCAGGTTTGACGTATTTTCTGTAGTGGAAAAAGACGACAAGAGTATGACCCTAAAAGGAAAATTCGGCGCCTATTATTACTTTATTAAAAAATAGTATCTTAACAAACTCAAGATAGCGATGGCTTAATTGAAGTGTCAATACTTTTCGGACATAAAGTTGAGCCGATTGTAGCGGTATTTTGACGTTTACCGACAACATCGGTTTTTAGCAAATGAAGACGTTTTCAGTTATAAAACACCGCGATGTATTCGAATATATCCTGCTGAGTTTGGGCACTGGTTTGAAATCGTCACTCTGTAGGGAATCTCTAAAAATTTGAGGCGACAACTATTCTGACGCAGGGGGGTTATCCAAGCCTGTCATGAGCCCTTCGCCACTGCTCAGGAGAGCCTTGTCGAATGGGGCTCAGTGCGAACGGTTGCCTTTTTAAATCAGCAACTTATCCGTTCATACTGAGCCTGTCGAAGTATGAACGGATAATTTTTAGAGATTCCCTGTACTAAATTGATGTTACTCGGGGTGATTTCTAAAGTGCTAGACAGTTTGTTAAAAATTCACCAGATTATTCGCATGCTAGAATAATGTAGGTTTTAGGAGCAATTTTTTGAAAACACAACGGTTAAAACAAAGATAGAAGTTATGGCGAATAAAGTTACTTTAACTCAGTTCATTATTGAGCAGCAGCGTGAACTGCCGGGCGTATCAGGCACGTTTACTTCATTACTTAACGATATTGTTACAGCCTGCAAGAAAATTTCCCACCTGGTTAACCGGGGCGAGCTGATTGGCGTGCTGGGTAGCGCCGGTTCCGAGAATGTCCAGGGAGAAGTGCAAAAGAAACTGGATATCATTACCCACGATATTATGGTGAATGCGCTGTGCTGGACGGGTCATCTGGCAGGCATGGCATCGGAAGAAGTTGAGGATTTAATCAAAATTCCCGAGCAATATCCCAAAGGTAAATACCTGGCATTGTTCGATCCGCTGGACGGCTCGTCGAATATTGATATTAACCTGGCGGTAGGAACGATTTTTTCGATTCTGCGCTGCCGTGAGGGTGTCGAGCCTTCAGTGGAAGATTTTTTGCGCAAGGGCTCCGAACAGGTGTGCGCCGGTTTTGTGCTTTACGGCCCGTCAACCATGATGGTTTTAACTACCGGACACGGTGTTAACGGCTTTACACTGGATCAGGATATAGGCGAATTCATTCTGACCCATCCTACGATGAGAATTCCAGCTGAAACCGGCGAATTCGCCATTAATATGTCCAATCAGCGCTTTTGGGAACCACCGGTTCAGCGTTATATTGAGGAATGTTTACAGGGCGAGGCTGGCCCGCGCGGGAAAAATTTTAATATGCGCTGGGTGGCTTCTATGGTTGCCGAGGTGTACCGCATTCTCACGCGTGGCGGCGTGTTTTTGTATCCTTTTGATTTACGCGATCCTAGCAGGGCCGGCAAGCTTCGCATTATGTATGAAGCCAACCCGATGGCTTTTATTATTGAACAGGCAGGTGGAGCATGTTCGACGGGCCGCGAGCGCATACTGGATATAAAACCGCAAAGCCTTCATCAACGAGTACCCGTGATTCTGGGTTCTAAAAATGAGGTTGAAAGAATTATCGGTTATCATGAAGAAGGTGCGCAATACAGCGTTAACTCCGGATTAACGCCCGCTTTGAATGAGGATTAACCCGGCCATAGTGCCCTGCAAGCCTTATCAATGGAATTGATGAGGGCTTGCATCATCTCGATAGCAGCGAATAAAGCAGATATATTTTTTACCGTATTCGCTGTATTAAAAGTTGACTTTAAATAGAATCAACTTTTTTAAAGCCGGGCTTTTAGCGCGTATTTTTCACGATCGATTTCTCCCCGTGTACGAATACCAAGCCGGCGCAGTATGGGCAGGGGAGGACACCATCCTTGTAATCCATGCTGTAAAAGAAACGGCAGAACAATACTCGGTAACAAAAACCATTTTCGATTAACAGTCAAGCCAAGGGCCAAGCCGGTTAGCGCCAAAGTAGATGCATTGACCTCAAGCACCCGTTCTACGTCCCATTCCTTATCCAGCATTTTAATACGTTCAAGGATTTCTGCCTTGTTTTTGACCTTATAACGTTGAATGTTTATATCCGTTTGATGATCTATTTCTTCGTTCACATGGGCAGCAGTGGAGCTGCGGACGCGATCCAAACTTGAGCTTGTTGGATTTTCAGCATTAAATACAGACATATAAGCCTCCTATTAAAAATATTGAAAACTTCTTGTCGCCTACTCAGCACTATCTATTAATTACCCTAAGCCCTTGCTTCATATTCCGGCAATATCAAGATAATTAACGTCTTAACTGTTTACATAAACCGGATATCCAGTTTTTATATCTCATTAATGTTGACAGACGGTCTTACAAGAAGTTTCGATATAGCTAACCTAATGCCTGGATTTATTAGCGATATGGCGGGTTTTAAAATGCAAATGTATTACGAATAATATTGTTCCCTGTTTTCTTTTACTCTCCCACCAGCTCGTGTATTCGATAAAAACCTTCGCCATTATTCCCCAAAATTTTGGCTAATACAGGCAAAGCCTGCTGCATATCGATGGTTAAAGTCCAAGGAGGATTTACTACAATCATGCCGCTGGAGGTCATGCCGTGTAGACTGGTATCCGCTTTAATGCCCAGCTCGAATAACTGCACATTTTTTATGCCGCCGGCTTGAATGTTCTGTTCTAATTCCTGGATGCGACTGCGTTCCACGACGGGATACCAGAGAGCATAAACGCCGCCGGCAAAACGCTTGTGCATTTTAATCAACGCCTCGGCAACCTGCGTATAGTCGCTTTTAATTTCATAAGAAGGATCAATTAACACCAGTCCACGGCGTTCATTGGGCGGTAATAATCCTATGCAGCTTTGTAAGCCATCGGCATGAAACGCTTTAATACGCCGGTTTTTGTTAATGACAGCGGTTAATAGGGTAATTTCCATTGAATGCAATTCATACAAAAACAGCCGGTCCTGAGTACGCAATAACTGTTTTATAATTAATGGCGACCCGGGATAGCGGGTCAGTTGATCAGAATTGTTAAATTGTTTGATAATATTCACATAGCGAGCAACGCATTCCGGTAAATCGTCACGCCGCCATAGCTTGCTGATGCCATTTTCAAATTCCCTGTTTGTTAATGCATAGCCCTCATCCAGCGCATATTGTCCGGGGCCTGCATGAGTATCAATACAACAGAAAGGTTTATCCTTTTTGCTTAAATGTTCAAGAATTCGTATGAGAACCAGATGTTTTAAAACATCAGCAAAATTTCCCGCATGAAATGAATGTCGATAACTGAGCATGAAAAAACGTGGGGTTATAACCGGAGAGGGCAGTGCTTATTTTCAGAGTATTTTCTCTACTATGGTCATGCCTATTTCAAAAGCGATCAAACAGATAATAATCCATTCCAGTGTCGATGAATGTCTATGTTTTTGCTCATCCGCCAGCATCTCGAATAACTCATAAATAGTTTCCAGTTTTTTTGAAAGGACAGCAGTCCTTTGGGATATCTCCAGGTATTTTGCAGCGATATTGTAAAAAGTGTCATATTCAGGATATTCCCAAAAAAAGTCAGGCGTATCAAGCAAGTCATAATTTAAAATGATATCGCTTTTGGTCAAAAAAAGTTGGCCGCGGATTTTGGCTATTTCATGTCGGCTTAAGTTAATCCTTCCATCTTTAGCTAACGATTTTGGAATGTAGTTGGTATTGTTGATGGTTGTTATGGCATTGGCTTCAAATGAAGCCAGTTTTATCGACTGCGCCATGCCTTGGGATAGTGAAAAAATCAGCATGGGATCTGAAGACTCGATTTCAATATGATCTTCAACTATGCGGGTAGTTGGGCAATCAAGGGCAAAGGTGAAGTTATCTTCCTCCATAGTATCCAGCGGATTTTCCGCATAATCCCATAACAGTTGATGGAGTTTTTCCTGCCGTTCGAAGCCGATATTCCAATGCACAATAGCGCCATAGGCAAAAATAACCGACCAGCTTTGATTATCCTCAATCATCAAGGCGCCTTTAATATTCCTTAACTGATCGGTGTCCGGCATTAATTCGGCTAAGGCATTCATATTAAAACGTTGCGCCAGACAATAGGCTGCACATTGCTTGATTGGCTGGTTTTCAGGCATAAAAGGTCATTGAAAGTGCTCCTGCATATAGCGCAGATTAATAATCGGGATGGCGTTTCATCGAGGGTAACGGAGGCAAAGAAATAATTATTTGCCGATCAATCAGAATTAAGTCTGATGCTAAAAAAATTTAATTGTCTGAAATTTTTACTAGCCAGCCATTCTCCAGTTCACAATGGGAAGTTTTAGCGCTCACCTTAACATTTATTCGGGCTGCGGTGTTTTTTAGGGAGCTGGGTAATTTGCCTTTTACTACATAAAAAGGCTCTTTATATTCCGCAGTAACTGCAACAGGAATTGCTTTTACCGTTACGGTAATTTGCTCAGGTTTTTGAATATTGAAAGCCAAAAAAGAAAATTCGGCTTCCGGTGCAACAGTAGCTAAATGTGGAGGTAAAAATTTAGCCAATTGCGGTTTTATACAGGCTCCTCCGCTATTGGTTTCACCTCTGTTACTGTTACCGCCATGGCCGCTATGATGCTCCACGGCATGGACCGCAATACTGTTTAAAAAATAAACAATAAAAAAAATGGCTGTTAATCTTAATTTTCTCATATTCTTACCTTCTATTATTATTTTTGTTGCGTAAATGAGTAGGGTTTTGCCTTGTGCTTTTAATCTGCGAGTAGATTGCTGCCTAAGCTCAAAAGTTTAAAACAATTTTAAGTTTCTTGTTAACCGAATGATCAATTTATATTTATAGAAAATGATCATTTTCAAAAAAGGATTTTACAGCTATAAAAATCATCAAATTTAAAGCTATGAGCATGCAAGAAAATTGATGAAGCGTCCCGTTCTTTTTCTGGAAACATACAAAGCCTTGTTGAAAGATCAGCCTAATTGCAGACAAATGCAATATTTAAATCAGAAAATCGGCGAATTGACTTGAATTTAAGTTAAGTCACTGCGTAAAAAATAAGTTGTCGATATACTTTACAGACCTTTGATCGTCATCTTTGCAAATGTATATAGATTTGTAAGGGATAGTAAAAATTTCTCGCTACGTAAGCATAAACTGTCAGGATATTTTGCATTTCTGCCGAGGAAATACGGGATTTAAAAAGATTGCTTTCATAAGTGTATGATATTTATCTAATAAAAAATATGGCATGTAATGTGCTTATAGATAATTTGTACATAAGGCCATACGGATTAAACTAAAGTCCAGCCTTAGTAGTACACAGAATGCCACACCTATTGTGAAACAGGGCCGGAAAGTTACAGATCTCAGGTTAATTTGAGATGGCTGAATTGCATTTCTTAACAATTAAAGTAATGCAGCGATGAAAACACAAACAAAGAATATTATATTGAATTTATCATTTATGGGCCTGTTGACAGCGAGTATTTCTGCTCAGGCTAGTTTCATAGTCGATACTAAAATAGGTCAAGCCCTCCTTGGCAACTCCAGTGATGCTACAGAACTGGCTGCTATAGAATCAGCTTCAGGTATAAGCGATTTAACTTTAGATTTTAAGACGAGTGCTTTCACCGTCTTACAGAATCCAGGAACAACTGATCAATGGTATATTGATATTACTCCGAATGCGCCGGGTTACTTTCTACTGAAATTTGGCATAGGCGGCACCAGCGCTACGGCCGATACTTTCTTCTTTCAAAACCTAAACGATCTTACGAAACTGGTGTGGTCTAACAGCCAAGTGCAATTTCTTACAGGTGGCGATTGCGGCGCTCACAATCAAAATGCCTGTAATACCGGTCGCCTGAGTCATTACAATCTTTATAACAGCGGCACGCCCCCCACTCAAGATGTGGACCCTATTCCAGAACCGGCATCAGTTTTGTTGCTTGGCATGGGGTTATTAGGATGGATGGGCTTCTTTCGCAGACAATCAAAATCAGCATTGACAGCTTAAAATTTTAGTAAGATATTATCGAAACGGAAGCCCTATTCCTTTATATTATTGATTCACATAATAGAAATAGTTTAGCTGTAAATGTTAGGTTATTACCTGACTTGATTAAAAATCAAAGTGAGACATAAAGAAGGGTGCTTAAGGCATCCTTTTTTATGCCTATTCTGATGATACGTAAAAGAACAGATATATGTTTTATATGCAATATATTGTGGTTCAGTAAAACTTACAGAGCTGTATAGTCGGCTTGCATAACATTTTTTAAAGTCAGAATAAAATTGCGAGAGTAAATTTCCCGCTAACTGATTTTTTTTGTAAGATGCCGATTAAATGCGAGTTTAAGGGCGGCGCGCGCCAATAAATCTTCTGTGCCAGTAAGGATTCTTAAGACTGGATACCAATACTTTTCCGGTGCGACGGCTGGGCGCATGGATAAAGCTATTATTATCGATATAAATACCTACATGGGAGAAAGCTCCGCCGTCAATATTGAAGAAAACCAGGTCGCCGGCATGAAGATTACTGTTTGGTATTTGCGGCAGGGAGCGCGCCATCTCTTGAGCCGTGCGCGGTAACAATACGCCATAGCGCTCATAAACATGTTTGACAAAACCGCTGCAATCGAAGCCTTGCGCCGGTGAATCTTTACCATACTGATAAGCAATTCCCTGCAAACTCAAGGCGTATTCTGTCACTGGCTGTGCTGCGGGTTTTATTTCAGGAACACTGGCGCAGCCTGAAAATAAAACAATTACCAAGGATAAAATAAATCGATGGCAGAAAAACCCATTGCTTTTATTTAGGGAACTCTTCAATTTATTTTTATCTAATTGATTGATGCTTATGCCTAAAAAGCAGCGTATCACAGGCTAATGGAATGCACGGCTTTTAATTAAACATTTCTATTGCACTGATGTTTTTAAAAGACTAGGCTAAAGAATTGAAAACGACTCAGTCAAGAGACTCGGTCAAAGCAGGAGAAAGAAAATGCTTTATATCGCCCCGAATCAGGCTGGCAGTAAAATTAATTTTAAACCCCGCTATGAAAATTTTATTGGCGGCAACTGGATTGCTCCGGTTAAAGGCCGGTATTTTGAAAATTTAAGCCCGGTTAATGGCAAAGTTTTCTGTGAAATACCCCGTTCGACGGCTGAAGATATCCAGTTGGCACTGGATGCGGCTCATGTAGCGAAAGATGCCTGGGGAAAAACATCAGTTACAAATCGATCGAATTGTTTACTAAAAATTGCTGACCGTATAGAAGCTAACCTTGAAGCATTAGCGGTTGCTGAAACCTGGGATAATGGCAAGGCAATACGCGAAACTCTGGCCGCCGATATACCCTTGGCAGTTGATCACTTTCGTTACTTTGCCGGATGTATTCGCGCTCAGGAAGGCTCTATTGGTGAAATTGACGAAAACACAATCGCTTATCATTTCCACGAGCCTTTGGGGGTCGTAGGCCAGATCATTCCATGGAATTTTCCTTTGTTAATGGCCTGTTGGAAATTAGCGCCAGCCATAGCCGCGGGCAACTGCGTCGTTTTAAAACCGGCCGAACAAACACCGGCTTCTATTTTAGTGCTGATGGAAATCATCGGCGATTTAGTGCCGCCTGGGGTAATCAATATTGTCAACGGATTCGGGTCGGAAGCTGGACAGGCACTGGCCAGCAGCTCCTGTATCGCTAAAATAGCATTTACCGGATCGACACCTGTAGGCTCACGTATTCTAAAATGCGCCGCAGAAAGCATTATTCCTTCCACCGTTGAGTTAGGCGGAAAATCGCCTAATATTTTTTTCGAGGATGTACTGGACCAGGAAGACGTATTTGTCAGCAAATGCATAGAAGGCGCAGTACTGGGGTTTTTTAATCAGGGTGAAGTCTGCACTTGTCCGTCTCGCCTGTTAATCCAGGAGTCAATCTATTCTGAATTTATCGCTAAAGTGGTCAAGCGCGCCAGGGAGATTAAACGCGGTCATCCGCTGGATACAGAAACTATGGTAGGAGCCCAGGCTTCCAAGCAGCAGTTCGATAAAATTCTTGATTATGTACAAATAGGTAAAGATGAAGGGGCTGAAGTATTAATAGGCGGTGAAATTGAAGCTCTAGGCGGCGATTTGTCTGAAGGTTTTTATATTCAGCCGACTTTACTGAAAGGCGATAACAGCATGCGCGTCTTTCAGGAAGAAATTTTTGGCCCTGTGCTGTCAGTAACAACGTTTAAGGATGAAGCTGAAGCTTTGGCTATTGCGAATGACACCCAGTTTGGCCTCGGGGCCGGTCTCTGGACACGCGATATGAACCGTGCGTATCGCATGGGACGTGGCATTCAAGCAGGACGGGTATGGACAAATTGTTATCATAACTATCCAGCTCATGCGGCTTTCGGCGGTTATAAAAAATCAGGCGTAGGCCGTGAGAATCATAAAATGATGCTGGATCATTATCAGCAAACTAAAAATATACTGGTCAGTTACGATATTAATCCTTTAGGTTTTTTCTAGAGCATTTTGCTTGCTACTGCATTAGCAGCATCTTCCGGCTCTGCTTGATTGCCCAAGCAACATCAATTGCCTGTTTGTTTTCTTTAATATCATGCACCCGGAACATCTGTACCCCAGCCATAACGCCTAATGCCGTTGTTACGGCCGTGGCTGTCACCAGTTCCGCAGGTTCTGAAACCTCGCAGATTGTCCCCATAAAACGTTTACGGCTGGCGCCTAAAAGAACGGGAAAGCCCATTGCCGCAAATGCATCAAGATGCGCCAATAAATTAATATTATCCTGCTTGCGTTTACCAAAACCTATACCCGGATCTATGGCTATTTTTGCCGGTTTAATCCCGGCATTTAATGCCGCATTAATCCTTTCTTTTAAAGCATTGATGACTTCCTGCACCACATCATCATAATGAGGATCATTCTGCATGGTTTTGGGTGATCCCTTACTATGCATTAAAATAATCGATACCCCTCTTTCCGCAGCTAGAAGTAATATGGCTTCATCATTTTGGCCTGCTGAAATATCGTTGATAATATCGGCTCCGGCATCCAGTGCGGCTTTCGCAACTTCGCTTAAAGTTGTGTCAATGCTGATTGGCATAGTATCCTGAATCTGCCTAATTGCCTTAATAACAGGAACCACCCGTTGAATTTGTTCTGCAGCGGCAACCGGAGCAGCGCCCGGCCGTGTTGATTCTCCGCCAAGATCAATAATATCCGCGCCTTGGGCAATCATAAGTTCAGCCTGCTGCAAGGCGGCGTTAATAGTTGCATATTTGCCGCCATCCGAGAAACTATCCGGCGTCACATTTAAAATTCCCATAAGCAGGGGCTTGTTGATATGGCTGAACATTTTTAAAAATTCCTGTGTGCGAAATCCAAGCAGGGCTTCAGGTATAATAAAAAAGTACTTTCTATTCGATGAGGGTAATAAAAAATTCTTCTTTAGCCTGGTATCAAGCCTCCGGTCATTATATAGAAGAATGTCGGTATCCTGGTAAGCCTCGATATAATGAAGAGAGTAATAAAATATGTACTTTTGAACACGTTAAAATCGTAGTTGCACCGGACGATTAAATATTCTAGCTAAAGAATGGCTTAAGTCTTAAACATGAGCGAACATATCCTCTTCCTTACCGGCAAACTGGCGGAAAAACAGCTGCATAATATTCTGGAAAAAATGCAGCCGGAATTCACCTATACCGTGCATCAGCTGGGACTTAAAGTTGCCGGCTTAATGACGGCCGATATGATTGCCCGGCGCTTGACCGATACGTTTGGCGCTAATCGCATTATCGTACCCGGACGTTGCCGGGGCGATTTGGAGGCACTATCTGAAGATAAAGGCTTGCCGATCGTCCGGGGGCCTGAAGAGCTTAAAGATTTGCCGTTGTATTTTGGCAAAGAGGCGCAGAAGCTGGATATAAGCCGCTATAGCGTCAGAATCTTTGCCGAAATTGTCGATGCCCCGAATATCAGTACTGAAGAAGTAATCAAGCGTGCGCATTATTATAAAAGAAACGGCGCTGACGTTATCGACATAGGCTGCCTGCCAAGCACTGATTTTCCGCATATGGAAGAAATAATCCGCGCATTAAAGCAGGAAGGCTTTACCGTCAGCATTGATTCACTGGATGATAATGATTTACTCAGAGGCGGCGGAGCGGGAGCTGATTTCATGCTCAGCCTGCACGAAAGCAGCCTCTGGATTGCCGACGAAGTGGCGGCAACTCCCATTCTTATCCCGGAAAAACATGAAGATCTGGCCTCACTGGATAGAGCCATAAAAGCCATGCAGGCAAAAAACCGGGATTTTATTGTCGATCCTATCCTGGATGTCCTGCATTTTGGCTTTACGCAATCCCTGGTGCGTTATCATGAAGTCAGGAAAAACCACCCGGATATTGAGATAATGATGGGTGTAGGTAATATAACCGAACTTACCCATGCCGACACCATAGGTATGAACACCTTACTGCTGGGTATTTGTTCGGAATTGAATATCAACAATATTCTGGCAACTGAAGTCAGCAACCACGCACGCCGGGCCATAAAAGAAGCGGATCTGGCCCGGCGTATCCTATTTGCGGCAAAAGAACATCATATGTTGCCCAAACATATTGATCCCGGTTTAATGGCTTTGCATGAGACCTCGCCTTTTCCTTATGGATTGGATGAGATCAGGGAGCTGGCGGCGCAAATCAGGGATCCCAGTTTCCGTATACAAATCAGTTCTGAAGGCCTGCACATTTTCAATCGTGACGGCTTTCACAGCGCTACTGACCCGTTCGATTTGTTTCCCAAACTGCACGTTGAAAATGACGGTAGTCACGCTTTTTACCTGGGCGTGGAACTTGCCCGGGCTGAAATAGCCTGGCAACTGGGTAAGCGTTTTACGCAGGATCAACCGTTGAACTGGGGCTGTGCGACCGATCAGGCCGGGCAGACGGTAGATCTGCACAGCTTTAAACCGGCAGGAACAACCTTACAAAAAAATAAATGATCCAGGAAACGATTGTAACTACGCAGAATAGCTTAGGCGTGGCGCATATTGCGCCTATGGGTATTCATGTCAATGGCGAGGAATTTATCATTCTTCCTTTCTATCCCTCCACAACACTCAACAATCTGCTGGAAAGCAAAACCGCGGTAATTAACTATTGCGATGATGTGCGCATTTTTGCGGGCTGCTTGACCGGACGGCGTGATTGGCCGTTGAAACCGGCAGAAAAAATCAACGGACAGGTTCTAAGTTGCGCTTTGGCGCATACGGAAGTTGAACTCGTTCGCATGGAAGAAGACGCTATCCGTCCAAAGTTATTCTGTAGAGCCGTTCATAGCGTTAACCATGCGCCCTTTATGGGGTTTAACCGCGGCCAGTATTCGGTACTGGAAGCGGCTATTTTAATCAGCCGGTTAGACAGGCTGCCCCTGGAAAAAATAAAGTCCGAAATTGAATATTTGCGCATGGGCCTTGAAAAAACAGCCGGTGATAGGGAGCGCGAGGCTTGGAGTTGGGTAATGGCTGTTATTGAAGATTTTAAGACGGGGGTCAAAACATGACCGGAATGCTTGCAAGCGTTAACAGCCTGAAAGAAGCTGCCCTGGTTTTGAACGCAAATGTCGATATTATTGACTTGAAACAGCCCGCTTTGGGGGCTTTAGGCGCATTAGAGACTGAGTTGGTTAAAAAAATCGTTGCCGCGATTGATGGCCGTTGCCCTGTCAGCGCAACAATCGGCGATCTGCCCATGGAACCGAGGATTATTTTCAATGCTGTTAACGCTATGGCTGAAACAGGCGTCGACTATATAAAAGTGGGTTTTTTCCCCGGTGGTAATTGGTCAGAAACCGTGGACAACTTATCAACTTTAACGGAACAAAATATTGCCTTAATCGCAGTGTTATTTGCCGACAGCCAGTTGGATAATAATCAATCCGGCTTTGCAATAATCCCCGCTCTAAAAAACGCCGGTTTTAAAGGCGTTATGCTGGATACCCGTGATAAAAAAAACGGCTCATTAACGCAGCTTATGGCAAAAATCGATATTCTGCAATTTATCAGACGAGTCAAAGCCCATCAATTAATTTGTGGGCTAGCAGGTTCGTTGCGGCTGGAAGATATAGCCGAGTTAATGATTTATCATCCCGACTATCTAGGTTTTAGAGGGGCACTATGTATGCGGCATAATAGGACTGCTCAATTAAATAAGGCTTCAATTTTGCAGATAAAACAAGCGATAGAAAGCCTTGTTGCGGTATAAACGGATTGGCATTTATACCTTTTGAATTATTGCTTAATAATATTATCTTCGGGTAACACATAAGAAATCGCTAATATTTATTGCATAAACTTAATACCCTTACTTTTTTAAGATTCAGCAGCCAATGAATATAAAGAGAGAATGGTCAAAATTCTTACAATAATTAAAGTATTTCTCCTTTTAAAGTCTGGCAATTAATATTGTGACTGGACATTTGTAAGATCAAATAATCGCTACTATAGTAGATGACCATGACCAGTCCCCAATTATGTTCAGTTTTCAAACCACGGCTACAAGGCAGTTTTTATATGCATGCGTTTGTGATTGCGTGGTTTATGGTTACCGTTACGGTAATATTCTGGTCCAAACCTGCCAGTGCAGCCAATACTACTCTTGTTCCTTACAGCATAGCGAAGCAATATACAAACCTTACTCGTGATGATCTACGGGAAATATTCTTTGGACGCCGAACCCGATGGCCGGATGGCTCGCCTCTCAGGGTTTTTGTATTACCCGATCACGATCCCTTGCATATTCGTTTTTCAAAAGAAGTGTTGGGAGTTTATCCCTATCAGCTTCGCTCGGTCTGGGACCGAATGGTTTATTCGGGGACCGGCGTACCTCCCACGGTAGTGGAGTCTCTTGAAAAAATGAAAGCTATTATAAAGGAGACACCGGATGCTATCGGTTATATCGAAAAATAGGAGAAGGGAACGCTTGACTATACAAAATACAAACTTTCATTACTACCACATAGCAACAGCTGCTTTTACAGCCTTAATGCTCAGCTATGGGCAAGACTTACCTGCATTGGGGCTTGGTATGGGCGATTGGCAGGCTCATGGCTTTGCAAGCCAGGCATATACGCTGAGTTCCAACTATAATGCCTATGGCCACAGCACAAGGAGTGGGAGTCTGGATTTCACCGAGATTGGCGTTAATGTCCTGGGACATATTCAGCCCAATCTTTTAATCGCAGCTCAAGGTCTCTATCGCAACGCGGGAGGGTCGGACCGGGAAGGCTTGCGCCTGGATTTCGCCAATCTCGATTATAGCTTTTCACTGGGAAAGCAGGCTACGGCGGGCGTTCGCCTTGGGCGCGTCAAAAACCCTTTTGGTCTTTACAATGATACGCGCGATGTAGTTTGGACCCGACCTGGCGTGTTTATGCCGCAGTCCGTCTATTTCGACTCCCTGGCCCTGCGTCAAGCCATGATCGCTTCTGACGGCGGCATACTGTATAACCGTTTTGCTGTCGGCGATCATGCTTTAAAGACCGAGTTCGTAGTGTCTAATCCCCTGGATAATACCGGCGGCGCAGCCGAATTCCTGACTGGCATTCCCAATGCCAGAGGGGAATTGGGTGGTCGTCCTTTATTCATCGGCCGTATGGGTTATGAATGGCAGGAAGGTCGTTTTCGCCTGCTGTTCAGCGTGGTAAACCTTGATCGTGATTTCAAGTCTGCTACGCCGGGTGTTTCATCAGGAAACCTTAAAGTCTTATATCCTTTGGCTTCAGCGCAATTGAACCTGGAAGATTGGAGTTTTACCGGTGAATACGGGCGCATTACCGCTGAACGCAGAGGTTTTACTCCGGGAGGCGTTACGCTGGAAAATACCTCGGAAAGTTTTTATGTTCAGGCGCAGTACCGATTTACTCAGGATTGGTCTGCGCTGCTACGCTTTGACAGTTTTGCCGCCAATGTCAACGATAGAAACGGCAAACGCAGCGCGGCTCTAACGGGCTTGGCCAAGCAGCGTTTTTTTTCACATGACCTTACCACGGGCCTGCGCTGGGAGTTTGCACCCAACTGGCTTATATTAGGGGAGTATCACTCGATTTGGGGTACCGGCTTAGTGTCGACTGTGGACAATCCCGATTTGAATCAAAGGAGTGGGCCGGAGCGATGGGATCTATTCTCACTGATGCTTTCTTATCGCTTTTGATACGGAAAATCAGAGGCGGCTATAACTCATGCGCAACTCGAAAACCGAGGTAAGTAATCAGCGCTTCATTGGTCTTCAATGGAAGAGTTTCTTATGGTTGAGCATTCTTTTGCTTTGCCTGAGTTCAGCGTTTTATGCCTTAAATCATCATTCCCTTACCGCCCAATTTAATGCCCAGCGCCAGTCCGAGGCGCGTTCATTACGCGATCATATCCGCGGACTCTTTACCGGCACATCGGATCGGCTGATTCGGCTGGGAGGAGCTTTGGCAGCCATGTCCGATCTGGGGGAAGCACTTCGCAGCAAAGATCAGAAAAAAATTTCCCATTCAATTGCCGACTATGCCAGCTTAAGATACGAGCTGGACGTTAGGCGGCTGGATCTCTATACGACAGAGGGAGATTATAGTCTTGTCAGAAGCTGGATTCCGGACGATGAAAAGCTTCCTGAAAATTATCTTCGCAATGCAATGGAAAAGGTAAAAGAAGGAGAAAAGCCTTTCACTTTATTATATTGCCAGCCTCTTTGTTTACTCCATGCTTTCATACCCATTCTAGCCGATGGTAAAAATATGGGAGTAATCTCGCTCGGTCAGTCCATTGCGGATTTTATTATCGATTTCCACCTGATTACCGGAGCGGATATTGCCCTGGCTGTTCCGGCGGATAGCAATAGTAGCGGCGAGATTCCCGAATGGGGTATGAGAGTGCCGGCATTAACCGATCCGCCCAAACTCACTGCCTTACTAAGGCATTTATCCGAAATTTATCATAATCCGTTGGAACTGGATAAAGGTCAACTCATTCAATGGGAGAATTCGGACTATGATGTATATCATATTCCTTTGAATGAAATCATACCCGGCCAGGAAGGTTTCATTATCTTAATCTCTGATGTAAGCAAGCGCTTGCATGATATTCAACATGCTCTTAATCAAGCAATGCTGGCGACGATGGGCGGGTTGGTGGCTGCAGAATTGATACTGCTTTACCTGATCAGGGTTCCTCTGCGGCGTCTGGGACGATTTGCCCTGACCCTTCCGCTTCTCGCAGAGGGTGCGTATGACCAGGCGCGGGATAGATTTTCCGCGCATTTAAATAGCGCGCGGTTTCGCGATGAGATTGATTTTTTGTATGACAGTGCAGTCAAGCTATCTCATCAACTCGAGCAAAACAGCGATGCACTGGACATAAAGAATAAAGAGCTTGCTGAAGAACGGGATTTTATCCGGGGGCTTTTGGCTTCAGCACAAGTTCTGGTGGTCACCCAAACCCGGCACGGTATCATTCGGGTCGGAAACGACTTTGCGGCCCAGCTTACGGGTTATGCGCCTCATCAATTGCAAGGCTTGAAATTCATAGATTTAATCGCCAATGCCGATTCCAAACGCGAGGTGCTCGATAAACTTGAAGCGCTTTGTAATAACGGGCAAAGGCGGATGGAACACGAACTTGAATTGACCTGCAGGAACGGGGAAATGCGTAGAGTGGTCTGGGTGCATACCCCTCTTCACGAGGAGTATACCGATGGTACGGCTGTCCTTTCGGTGGGTCTGGATGTGACTGACAGAGTACATGCGGAATCCAGAATGCGCTGGCTGGCCAATCATGACCCATTGACCTCTTTAGTTAATCGGCATCGCTTTATAGAAGATCTTACCCATACCTATGATGAAGTGGCTCGAACCGGCATTAGTGCCGCCCTCTTGGTTTTTGATCTGGATCATTTTAAAGAAATTAATGACACCAGCGGCCATGCGGCTGGAGACGCCCTGCTGTGCATGATCGCTGATGAATTGCAAACCAGGGCGCGTATTTCTGACATTGTCGCAAGATTAGGAGGAGATGAGTTCGCTGTGCTCATGCCGCAAACAGATAGCTACGGTGCTGAAACTTTTGCAAAGCAACTGAACGAACGCTTGTTAAGCGCGCCTTTCGTTTTCGGTGAAAAGCGCTATAAGGTCGGAGCCAGCATTGGCATTGCCTTTTTACCGGAACATGGCAGCAATATCCATGAAGTTATGGCTAATGCAGATCTTGCGATGTATGAAGCCAAACGCGCAGGCCGTTCCCAGGTCCGAATTTTTGCTTACGAGCATAGGCAGTGGGAAGCATTGAAGCAAAATGTGTATTGGAAAGATATTCTTACTCAAGCTATCGCCACAGATCATTTGTTTTTTGAATTCCAGCCAGTGGCGGATGCGAAAACAGGAAAAACAGTATATAGCGAAGCATTGCTTAGGCTGAGGATGGCCGATGGAAGAATCGCATTACCTGGCGAATTCATGCCCGCAGCGGAGCGTGCCGGACTTAACTATGACCTGGACTGCTATGTAGTAAAGACGGTTCTGCAGCTATTATCAACTAATCAGGAAAAACGTCTTTCCGTTAATCTTTCAACAGCCGCTTTGAACGATTCGGGCTGGACCCAAATGCTGGCTCAAGCCATTCAGAGTCACAATCTGGCGCCTGATCGAGTGATTTTTGAAATTACCGAGACCGCAGTGATTACCGATATGGAAAAAGCCAAACAAATTACAGATGAGGTTATTTCATTGGGTTTTTGCTTTGCAGTTGATGATTTTGGTGCAGGCTTCAGCTCTCTGTATTACTTGAAACATCTGCCCGTGGAATATGTAAAGATTGACCGGTCGCTGATAAAGGACATCATCAATAATAAGGAAGATTACGACTTTGTCAGCGCAATTACCACCATGATTCATGCCTATGGTAAGAAAATTGTTTGCGTCGGAGTTGAAAACGCTGACGCGCTGGAACTGCTGAGGGATATGGGTATAGATCTGGTTCAAGGATTTTATATCGGCTATCCCAGCGAAGACATTAGTTTTACCGTAAAAGAAGTGTTTCCAAAGCAGGTCCACGGTTGAAATATTCATGTCTTAGCCGGAGTTTTCCAGCTTTGCCACTGACTGTTGAAAAGTTTTTCCTTAACTATAGATATTTAAAATGCAAAAATTTATTGTGCCCAGTATTTATTGTCCTTTCCCTTCTGCAATCAGCCCTTATGCAGATATATTACACAATCATACACTCGATTGGGTGCAGCATTTTGACCTTGTTAAAGATAAAAAAGCCTTTGAGCATCTGCGTGCGTCCAGGTTTGGGTGGCTGGCGGCAAGAGCCTATCCGGATGCCTCACTTGACCGGCTTAAAATTGTGGCGGACTGGAACACATGGCTGTTCGTGCTCGATGATCAATGCGATGAATGGGGTATCGGCAAGCATCCCGAGCAACTCGCAGTCTTGCATTTCAGATGTCTGGAGGTACTTTCCGGGAGTATGCCCATAGACGATGATGTTGCCCTGGTTCATGCAATATATGATATTCGTGTGCGTCTTCAGCCTTTGATGCCGCTTTCCTGGCTAACGCGTTTTGTCCAAAGCGCCGCCGAATATTTTGAATCCACGCTGTGGGAAGCAAAAAACCGGGCTCAAGGTATTTGGCCGGAATCGAAAACCTATATTCAAATGCGTCCTTATACTGGCGGACTTTATACGGATATCGACTTGGTCGAACTGACAGAAGGTATCGCGCTTCCGTTATTCGTACGGAAGAACGTTGTTATTCAGCAGCTTACTGAGATAACCAATAATGTTGTCTGCTGGTCTAATGATATTATTTCGCTGCAAAAGGAGTTCGAGCATCATGACATGCATAACCTGGTCCTGATTTTGCACCATCGCCAACAGATCAGCTTGCAGGCAGCTATAAACCGTGTGGTTAAGCTTATTGAGCGTCAGGTGCGCCGGTTCATTGTTCTGGAGAGCTCGTTACCCAGTTTTGGCGCGGAAAACGATGAGGATATTATGAAATTCATAGCGGTCATGCGTGCATGGATGCGGGGAAACCTTGACTGGTCCTTGGAGTCAGGACGCTATCGGCCTATTGAAGAAATTGAAACATCCCAGGCTATTCAACCCATAACTAACTGGGCAGCGATTAGTCCGGCCTGATGGGCCGGGGGAGCGGGTTAATATTTTACGTTTAGAAAAGTACGTTGATATATAAGGCAAGAGCCGATACTGATATTCATGCTAAGTCTCAATAAGTTTTCATTAGTCCATCAAGCGTTAATCCGCAACTGGGCACAAATGCCTTCATAAAAAAGATGACTTCCGGTTGATCAGAATCCTTGATGGTGAGGGCTAATTGCTCCGAGGCCGTCTCAAATTCCGCATTACCGGCTTTTAATTCAGACTGGCATTTGAGATAGGCTGAAATTTTATCGGCCGCCTTAATAATCCGGACATGCTCTTCCGGCATCATGTCATGTTGAATAAGCATCTGGAAGTCTGTTCGTAATTCTACAGGTAAAAGGTTCAACAATTCTTTCTCCGCTTGTTTTTCAATCTGTTTATAAGCGGCATTGATTTCCGTGGAATGATACTTGATAGGGGTGGGCAAATCACCGGTAATGACTTCGGTAATATCATGATACAAAGCGGCTGCAGCGATAGCATTGGCGTCAACTTTTCCCTCGTAATAGCGGTTTTTGATCAATGCCAGCGTATGGGCGATGACGGCAACCTCCCAACTGTGTTCCATGACATTTTCTTCATGGGCATTGCGCTTCAATCCCCAGCGTTTAATCCATCTCAGCCTGGATAAATAGGCGTAAAAACTACTTGTTATCGCTATATCCTTCATGGTTTTTAGTGTGCGGGCTTAAGGAAGCTCTGAATAAGTTGATTCTGTTCATGGTTCGGCAAGTTCAGGATGAACGGCATTAACGGCGCTCTCCTGAGCATAGGCGAAGGGCTCACCGCGAACGGATTCAACGGCGCTCTCCTGAGCGTAGGCGAAGGGTTACCGTTCGTCCTGAACTTGTCGAAGGACTTATTCATAGTTTCCAAGAACAGGTTTTTAATTGAAAGGGGCCAGCCAGTAAACTCAGTCGTCGGCATATTCTTATTTTCATCGATTCCGCTCATTTTTATATTTATCGCTGTTGCTTGTAAAGTTAAGATGCTTAAATGTATTGCTTAACTATAACGCAGATTTAATCAGGTATTGACTACGTCATGAATATTCAGTGGTATCCAGGCCATATGCACAAGGCCGGCAAAGAGATCAGGGAAATCCTGCCGCAAATTGATCTTATCATTGAAATGCTCGATGCACGCATTCCGTTCAGTAGTCAAAACCCGATGCTGGCAGCTTTACGGAGTAATAAGCCCTGCATCAAAATACTCAGTAAAAGCGATCTTGCCGATCCTGACATTACCCGGCTATGGCAAACTTATCTGGAGCAAGAGCAGGATGTGAAAACGCTGGCTGTGACTAGCGGGCAACCCGATAAAATAAAGCTGCTGCCTGAGTTGTGCCATAAAATGCTGCCGCATAAAGATAGTAGCTCCAGACTGATGCATACCTTGATCATGGGCATACCCAATGTAGGGAAATCCACATTGATCAATATCGTGGCCGGAAGAACGATTGCCAAAACCGGCAACGAACCGGCTATTACTAAAATGCAGCAGCGCATTGATATAGGCGGCGGTATTATCTTGCTGGATACGCCCGGCCTGCTTTGGCCTAACGTCGAAAATAAAAACAGCGGATACCGTCTAGCAGTTACCGGCGCTATCAAGGATACCGCCATAAACCATGAGGATATTGCCGGTTTTGCACTTGAATATTTGCTGCAAAATTACCCGGAGGCTCTGAAAGCCCGGTTTGAACTGGATCAACTTCCCGAAGGTGAACGGCAACTTATGGAAATCATCGGTAAAAATCGCGGTTGTCTTCGCGCAGGCGGACATATTGAGAGGGATAAAGTCGCCAAAATTATTTTATCCGAATTACGTGCCGGAACTATCGGCAGAATCAGCCTGGAAACCCCCGCCATGATGGAAAAAGAACTCATCGAGCTGGCTGTTATTCGTGAGCAGAAAGCGGCAAAGAAGAAAATGCGCAAGGAGAAGTGGAAAGGATCGAGCCAGATGTAAGAGCGGCAAAGCCGCTCTTACATAAGTATCAGGAACTACATGATAACGTCGAACAGCCGGCCCGCTGTCTGGCCCAGTCGGGACGTTTTGCAGCAAATCCTTCCTTGCCGGGCTGCTCATCATAAGGATGGCGCAATAATTCCAGTAACTCATTCACCAGCGAAAAATCGCCTTGCTCAGCCTTGTCAATCGCGAGTTGAGCCATATAATTTCTCAGCACATATTTGGGATTGAAGGCATTCATTTTCTGTTGCCGTATTTCATTCGGCATACCATCAGCTTGAGTGCGTTTTATGTAGCGCCTGAGCCAGTTGCTCATGCGCGTTTTGTATTCGCCCGTTAACTGCTCCGGTACATAATAAGCTTCGCCAATAGGCGCCATGAGCATCTCTTCACTGCTATTATCCGGGTCTATGCGGTTGTCCAGTTTGGCAAGGTTACGATAGAAAATGGTCATATCCGTTTCAACCAGTTGTAATACAGTTATAAGCTCTGCAGTCAGCTCATCATCCGTCTCCGGTTTATACGCATTTAATCCCAGCTTGCCGGCTATCATGTTTTGCCAACCCTGTTCAAAGGTTTCCGCATAGGCATTCATCGCCTTTTGCAACGGTTCAACCTCCTCAATGAGCGGGTAAATGGCGTTGCCCAGTTGGCCCAGGTTCCAGAAAGCGATTTGCGGCTGATTGCCGTAACGGTAACGATGCTCGGCGGCATCAGTGGTATTGGGTGTCCAGTGAGGATCGTAATTTTCCAGCCAGCCGTAAGGGCCATAATCGATAGTGAGGCCAAGAATCGACATATTATCCGTATTCATGACGCCATGAACGAAGCCTACACGCTGCCAGTGCACAATCATCCCGGCAGTTCTGCGGCAAACTTCTTCAAACCAGGTGATATACACTTCTTTGGAAGGTTCGCCCAAGTGCGGAAAGTCGGTGCGAATGGTATAGTCCAGCAGCTTTTGCAGCAGTCCGGTATCACGACGCGCCGCGAAAATTTGGAAATTGCCGAACCGTGTAAACGATGGCGCAACGCGGCAAACTACCGCACCCGGTTCAGCCTGCGGATTGCCGGTATAAAACATATCCCGGATGACTTCATCCCCAGTCAGTATCAGGCTTAATGCGCGAGTGGTGGGAACACCCAGGTGAAACATGGCTTCGCTGCACAGGAATTCACGAACTGACGAGCGCAACACCGCCAAGCCGTCGGCAGTGCGGGAATAAGGCGTAGGGCCCGCGCCTTTAAGTTGCAGCACCCAACGTTCGCCTCGCTGATTGACTATTTCACCCAGATTGATTGCCCGGCCGTCACCCAGTTGCCCGGCCCAGTTTCCAAACTGGTGTCCGCCGTAACAGGTGGCATAAGGATACATGCCTGCGGCGAGGCGAGTGCCTGAAAATATCTGAGTGAAATAATCGGATTCGCAGTCTTCGGGAGTCAAATCCAACAATTCCGCCGCTTCCTTCGAGTAAGCCACCATTTGCGGTTGAGGCGCTTTGATAGGTAACACCGATGAGTAACAGGCGCCCAATACTTGCCGCCGCCGGTTGATCGTTTCCGGATCGCCCGGCAACTCGCGCGCAAAACGATTGTCAAAATTTAATTTATCAAGCCGGCTAAGTTTTAGTTGGGAATTCATTCTATTCTCAATATAAAAATTTCAGGTTTATGAATTTCGCAAAATAGGATTTTGTCTTACCCGGAAAATTCAATTAATAATATTCTATAGCGTTTTAATACCTTATTTGTAATTAATTAGAAGCGGTTTAATTATTCCTGATTACGTAGAACTTTCAGCTAAAGCAGCAATGTTTTAATTTAACGTCATACCGGCATGGACTCATGTCAGGCACTCCTGCCTGCCACCCTTCGGGTAAATGCCAATCTGTTCCAGACAGGTTGGTGCCGGACCAATCCGCCCGGAGCGAATTGGCATTTACCCCGTTGGGGTGCGGGGCAGGAAAGCCCCGCATGAATCCAGAATACAGGGATGTGATTCACCACCAAAGTTTACTTCCATGTAACCTGGACCCCGGCACAAATCTGTCTGGAACAGATTGGCAGTTACCCGACCGGCTCCGGGCAGGAAAGCCCGTAGTGACTAATCCGTCGGGAACGGATTAGCATTTACCCGAAGGGCGTCAGGCAGGAGTGCCTGACGTGACTCCATGCCGGGGTGACGCAGCTTTAGCATCGCAGAGATCGTTTTGCTTCTATTTTGGCTGAAGCTTATACGTAATCAGGTAATTATTTGAAATGGCTCGTTGATTGGGATAAAACTAAAAATAATACAACTTAACATATAATAGACTTATTTTTCCTGACTGTTTTAATGTCCAACCCTGATCTTAAACAACTCACGCAGCAGCTGCCGCACTGTCTAAACCAGGACAGGCATGTATTGAAACGGCAACTGGACAGGTTGCGCAGTGATTTTCAAAAAGGCAAAAAACCGGTACACGAATTTAACGCACTGGCAAGCCGTATAGCAAAGTCAGTTGCATTAAGAAATAAGCGTCTTGCTGGTATTCCTGCACTTAATTTTCCTGATTTGCCTGTAACCGGAAAAAAAGATGACATCGCCAAACTGATACAGGAAAACCAGGTTGTGATTGTCTGCGGTGAAACAGGTTCAGGTAAAACCACGCAACTGCCTAAAATCTGCTTATCCATTGGCCGCGGCGCGGCAGGGTTTATTGGTCATACTCAGCCCAGGCGAATTGCAGCACGTACTGTGGCCGACCGCATAGCGGAAGAGCTCGGTGAGCAAATCGGCAAGTCGGTCGGTTATAAAATCCGCTTTAATGACAAAACTCACAGCGAATCCCTGGTTAAACTGATGACCGACGGGATTCTGCTGGCTGAATCGCAAAATGATCCGTATCTGACCCAATACGACACCATCATTATCGATGAAGCGCATGAACGCAGCTTGAATATTGATTTCCTGTTGGGCTACATGAAATGGCTGCTGCCCAAACGTCCCGATCTAAAACTGGTCATTACCTCTGCAACCATTGACCCGCAAAGGTTTTCCACGCACTTTAACAATGCGCCTGTTATCGAGGTGTCAGGGCGAACTTATCCGGTTGAAATGCGTTACCGTCCTATCGAACAGAATGAAGAAGACGATGACCAATCGGCTGGGAGAACTCGTGATGAAACCAGTGATGATTTGCAAAAAGCAATACTGGCTGCGGTTGATGAACTGTATCGGGATTTACGCGGCGATATATTGATTTTTCTCAGCGGCGAGCGGGAAATCAGGGAAACAGCGGAGTCATTAAAAAAGCATCATCCCAGCAAATATGAAGTTTTGCCGCTATATTCAAAACTCAGCGTCAGCGAACAGGAGCGGGTATTCAAACCCCAGGGCGGAAAGCTGCGCATTGTCCTGGCTACCAATGTCGCCGAAACCTCATTAACCGTGCCCGGTATCCGCTGCGTGATTGATACCGGTCATGCCCGTATCAGCCGCTACAGTCATCGCAGTAAAATCCAGCGCCTGCCGATTGAGCGCATTTCCCAATCCAGCGCCAACCAAAGGGCAGGGCGTTGCGGACGTGTAGCAGAAGGTATTTGCATCCGGCTGTATTCGTATGACGATTATTTAGCCAGGCCGGAATTTACCGAACCGGAAATCATGCGGACTAATTTGTCGGCCGTCATTTTACAGATGACAGCGTTGAATCTGGGCGATATTGAAGATTTCCCGTTTTTAGAGCCGCCTGAAGATAAAATGATCCGGGACGGCAAAAATGTCTTGCATGAAGTCAATGCGCTGGACAAGCAGGGCAAGCTCACCGAAACAGGCAAACAATTAGCCAAATTCCCGACCGATCCCAAGCTTGCCAGAATGCTGATCGCTGCTGAAAAGCAACACTGCTTAACCGAAGTGGCGATTATTGTGTCCGCCTTGAGCATACAGGATCCGCGCGAAAAACCCGCCGATAAAATGCAGCAGGCCGATGCCAGACATGCCGCATTCCGCAAAGAAGATTCAGATTTTTTAACACTCCTGAATATCTGGAATCAGTTTGAAGAACAGAAAAAACATTTATCCAACAGCAAACTGCGTAAATATTGCAGCGATAATTTTCTGTCTTATATCCGCATGCGGGAATGGTTCGATATTCATGCCCAGATCATGCAGGTCATTAAAGGCGATTTAAAAATGAAGCCGAATATGGTCGAGGCGAGTTATGAAGAAATTCATAGGGCTTTGCTGCCTGGCCTGTTATCCAATATCGGTTTCAGGCATGAACAGTACGAATATTTAGGCGCGCGCGGACTGAAATTCTTCATTTTCCCCGGATCAGGCCTGCATAAGATCAGACCCAAATGGATCATGGCGGCGGAGCAGGTTGAGACCAGCAAGGTGTATGCGCGTACGGTCGCCAGGATTGAACCGGAATGGGTGGAACAATGCGCCGAACATCTGGTTAAACATAACTATTTTGATCCGCACTGGGAAAAAAATGCCGGGCGCAGCGCCGTATTTGAGAGAACTTTGCTGTACGGACTGACTTTGCAAGCCAAACGTAAAATTCCTTATGAGCAGGTTGATCCTAAAGCCGCCAGGGAAATTTTCATTCAATCGGCGCTGGTCAGTCATGACTATCATACCAATGCGCCGTTTTTTACCGCGAATCAGAAACTGCTTGAAGAAGTCGGCTACATTCAGCATAAAGGCCGCCGCGTTGACTTGGTTGAAGATGAATTGTGGCTTTATCACTTTTACGATAATAAATTGCCGCCTGAAGTGGTCAGCGGTATTGCCCTGGATAAATGGCGCAAGACTGCTGAACGGAATAACCCTGAAATTCTTTTCCTGACCAAAAAGGATTTGACCCGCGAACAGGAAGATTACGTCAATGAATGGGATTTTCCGGATAGCAAAAAAATAGGCAGCCTGACCATTCCGCTGCAATACCGGTTTGAACCGGGTCATGATGAAGATGGGGTGACGGCCATTATTCCCGTGCACCAACTGAATCAGGTAGCGCAAGCCCCGTTTGACTGGCTGGTGCCGGGATTGCTGGAAGAAAAATGTATCGCATTGATTAAAGCACTGCCCAAGCAGCTCCGAAAAAACTTTGTGCCCGTGCCGCAAACGGTCAAACAATGTCTGGAAATTGAACCGGATTTCAAAGGTTCCCTGCAGGAATGGTTAAGTCACCGCTTAAGGAAACTGACCGGTGAAGCCATTCCGTTAAATGCCTGGAACATGGCTGCATTAGCCGACCACTTGAAAATGAATTTCAGGATAATTAATGATGAAGGTAAATTGCTGGATTATGGCCGCGATTTAAAAAAATTGCAGGATCAATACACCACAGCGGCAGTCGACAGTTTTGACCAGATCGCCGCGGATGAGCTGAATTATACCGGCTGTATTCAATGGGCCTTCGATGACCTGCCGGAGTCGTATCAGTTTATTCAGAAGGGACAATCTTTTGCAGGGTATCCTGCAATTATTGATGAAGGCGATGCGGTTGGGGTGCGCATTTTTGACACTGAGCAAAAAGCAGCGATTCAGCATCGGGCCGGCTTAATACGTTTGTTCCAGCTGCAACTGCGTAAGGAATGCACTTATATTGTTAAAAACTTCCCGCATTCGGCTATGGCTGAATTAGCCTACAACCGTTTGCCTACACATGCCATTATTTCCAATAATTCCGGCACATCTTATAAAGAGGATATTTTAAATCTTGCCTTGTTTACGGCATTTATTGAAGGTAAAACCATACGCAGCCAGCAGGCTTTCGATCAAAGTTTACAGCAGAATAAAGCGGGACTGATTAATCTTGCCAATGAAGCGGCTAAAATTGCGCTGGAAATCATGGAGCTTTACGGCCCTATCAAAACGCAGATTAAACGCCTGAATATTAATGATCCTTCGGCAAAAGATATCAATGAGCAGTTAGACTTTCTAATTTATGCCGGATTTATTCGCAATACGCCTTACCTGCAGCTTAAAGCCATCCCGCGTTATTTGAAGGCCGTGCAATATCGTCTTGATAACGCAATAGTGAACCCGCAAAAATTACAGGAAATAAGCCGCTATTGGACGCGTTACTGGCAGGAGGTGGAGAAAAAATCAAAAAAAAATTGTGTTATTCCGGAACAAGATCCCTTCAGATGGGCGCTTGAGGAATTTCGTGTATCACTGTTTGCCCAGCAGCTTAAGACGGCGTACCCGGTTTCGGCAAAACGGCTGGAGAAAGCCTGGGATGAAAGAGGGCAAGCTTGATGAGCGTTGTTGCGGCGGTGAATTTTTGCAATACTTCAGGTCAATTTCGATAAATGGCTTGCCGGATATTATCTCATTTATGTGCGCTATCGTACCGACTATGCTCAGTCTCATGATTAAAATTTAACTTAGGCTTTTTTGCGGCGAGTGCATACGCAGTAAAGCTTGGGTTTCTGACCGGGTAGATCCCGGACAGATTGGTTTTATTCATGTGGAGTATTATAGTCATGAAACAGTTTACAAAATATTTATCCGCATTTTTTCTGGCATTTACCTTAATATCAGTTGCAGGATGCGCGGGATCAAAGACAAAGGAAGCAACAGGAGAATATATGGATGACTCTGTCATTACTACCAAGGTTAAGGCGGCTATCCTTGAAGAACCTACCCTGAGCGCTGCCGAAATCAATGTCGAAACATTTAAAGGCGTGGTTCAATTGAGCGGCTTTGTTAAAGAGCGGGCCGACATCAGACGAGCCGGTGAGGTTGCACGCGGCGTTGCAGGCGTTCAATCTGTCAAGAATGACATACGGTTGAAGTGAGTTTGACAGAAGTCTTATTCCTAATTAACGACTAAGTGAGTACTAGGAGGCAGTGCCGCCCATCGCGGCGCGCATTGCTTTATCTAGAGATATTTATTTGGTTTGAAAGCTTTTATTAATGATATTGACGGAGATTATTATGTCCCTGACTCATCCTTTAACCGACGTTCAAACTTTGCGCAAACAAGCACGTCAGCATATTGATGAAGGCGCTGTTACGGCGGGGTATTCCGCTAATCGGGAAACAGTATTAAAACTGCTTAACGAGGCGCTTGCCACGGAAATTGTGTGCGTGTTGCGTTACCGCCGTCATCATTTCATGGCTAAGGGAATTAATTCAAAAAGCATCGCTGCCGAATTTCTTGTTCATGCTAACGAGGAACAGGGACATGCCGATTTAATCGCCGATCGCATCGTCCAGTTGGGCGGTGAGCCCGATTTCTCACCGGACAGCCTAACCAGCCGCAGTCACGCCGAATATGTCGAGGGAACAACATTAATGGATATGATTAAGGAAAATTTGGTTGCAGAACGAATCGCCATCGATAGCTATCGTGAAATGATTCAGTATATGAGTGACCAGGACCCAACTACGAGACGCATGCTGGAAGGAATATTAGCCGTGGAAGAAGAACACGCTGATGACTTGGTGGATGTTCTGGAAGGGCTGCCGGCAGAAATAAAATAAGACTGTAGTTATATTCGGAGAGTCCTACTCTGTCAGATTTTGCAAGGCATGACCACTCCATCTGGAACCAATTACCATTTACTCGAAGGACTTAGGGCGAATGGAATTTTGGTATCTCAACTGCGGTTTTTAGGAGTATGTAAAAACTAAGGAGAGTATTCAGAAAGAATAATACCTTACTCCAATTTTTCTGAGCGGAATTAATCCTGTCTCAAAAAAAACCCTCGTCAGGCGAGGGCAGAATCCATTCAGAGAGGAGGCAGGTTCATCCGTGAGGAGGGGTAATTGATACTGCCCGGCTTGAAGAGCCTCAGCGGCTAATCATCGACCGCCTTCA
>JAQUOU010000002.1:0-114740 GCA_028716975.1 Methylobacter sp.
CTGCATCCTTTTTAAATTCAAGTGTGTATTTGGGTCTCTTTTGTTTGGTTTGATTGCTCATATTTCACCTCTAATGACATTATAAATCTGTCTTTAGAAGTGTCCTGGTTAATTAAACCATTACAATGAGGACGTTTTAAAGGAAGCGGCAATTATACATCGGTCTCGAGTTGTTCCGCGGTAACAGCCTTGCTAAACATATATCCTTGCAGCATATCGCAGTGCTGGTCTTTAAGAAATGCCAATTGCTCTTCGGTTTCCACGCCTTCCGCCGTGACTTGCAGCTTAAGTTCGTGGGATAGCGCAATTATCGCCCGCACCAGAGTCATACTGCCTTCGTCTTTGGGAATGTCCATTACGAAGGAACGGTCTATCTTCACGCTATGTACCGGGAACCGCCGCAGGTAGGTCAAACTGGAATATCCCGTGCCGAAATCATCAATGCTGAGATGCACTCCCAGTCTGTGCAATTGTTGTAAAACCAGGAGAGTTCTCTCGGGATCCTGCATAACCGCTGACTCAGTGATTTCAAGTTCCAGTGAAGAAGGTTTGAGACCGGTTTCGGCCAGCACTTCTTTAATCGTTTCAAACAAATCCGCTTCAAGAAATTGACGGGGCGATAAGTTGACCGCCACATGAGTGAAGGCACCGTCGTTCTCTTGCCATTCCTTGGCTTGCAAACATGCCGTGCGCAATACCCAGAGACCAATAGGGACAATCAGCCCCGTTTCTTCCGCTACCGCAATAAACCGGTCAGGATAAACGAGGCCCCATTCAGGATGTTCCCAGCGCACCAGGGCTTCAACACTGACCGCATGACCCGTTTCCGTCTCTATCTGAGGCTGGTAATGAAGCTTTAGCCCAGAGTGTGTCAAGGCAAATCGCAGGCCTCTCTCGATAGTCATGCGCTCAAGTGATCTGGCCGTCATCTCCATCGTATAAAACTGATAGTTGTTCTTGCCGCGTTCCTTGGCCAGATACATAGCCGTATCGGCATTCATCAGCAGGAGTTGGCTATTCTCTCCGTCATCCGGAAAAATGCTGATCCCGACACTGGCGGTGATGATGATATCATTGCCTTCAAGTGAAAACGGCTGAATGAGCAGTTCGATAGTCTTCTGAGCAATGCGCGCGACATCATCAATAAGTCTGATATCGCTCAGAAGTACGATAAACTCATCTCCGCCCAACCGGGCCAGGGTATCATTAGCCCGCACGGAACTTCTTAAGCGTTCGCTTACGGCCTGCAATAATAGATCCCCTATTCTGTGACCCAAGGTATCATTGATCAGCTTGAAACGATCCAGATCGAGAAACATCACCGCCAATTTGGTTTCATGACGCCGGACTGAAGACAACGCCTGAGTCAGGCGGTTATGGAACTGAACGCGATTAAGCAGGCCGGTTAACGGATCGTGGCTGGCGATGTATATCAATTGCTGCTCGGCATACTTGCGATCGGTGATGTCCTGAATCTGTATGATGAAATACTGCGGCTCGCCTGCATCGCTGCGCACCACAGATGCGCTTAGCAGAGTCCAAACCACCTTGCCGACGATTTTGTGGTAGCACTCCTCTTCACGTTGGAACGAAGGCAGTTCATTGCTCTGCAATTGGCGCAGATAGTAATCAAGCACTTTTTCTTGCTCGTGATTGTGAGTGAGCACTTTCAGGTTCGATCTCAACAACTCTTCTTCAGAATAACCGAATATTTTGCAGAGCGAACAGTTAACCTGTAAAAAACGGCCGTCAATAGCTACTAATGCCATGCCGACGGCGGCAAGATCGAACGCGCTATGGAAACGCTCTTCACTTTCCCGCAATAAATTTTCCATTTGACGGCGTACGGTAATATCGCGAAATACTAAAACCGCTCCTAATAACGTGTCTTCATCATCAACGATAGGAGCCGCGCCGTCATCAATGGGGAATTCCTGGCCGGACTGGGTAACGAGTAAGGTGGGAGAATCCAGGCCGGTCACCGAGAGCGTCCTTAAAGCCTTGGGAAGAGGGTTTTCAACAATAGTGCGATTCGTCTCGGTCACCAATGTCATCAAATTGCCGATGCCTGTGCCTTTGGCTTGTTCAAACGTGCAGCCAGTCGCAGCCTCGGCCGCCGGGTTCATAAAGCGGATTTTACCGTCGGCATCCGTTGCAACTACGGCGTCGCTGATACAATGCAGCGTTTTGGCAAACCATTGCTCGCTGTCCTTCAGCCGCCGTTCCAGTTGATACTTATAGAGCGCGACTTCGATGGATGCGTGCAGCTCATCCGGGCGGAACGGCTTGATTAAATAGCCATAGGCTCCGGTTGATTTCGCGCGCCGCAAGGTTTCTGGATCGCTGTAGGCGGTAAGGAAAATTACCGGGATATGCAGGCTTTGCGTAATCTTTTCTGCTGCTGTGATGCCATCCATGCTCCCTTTTAGCACGATATCCATCATCACCAGCTGAGGCCTGTACTCAGTTGCCAAAGAAATGGCTTGTCCCCCGGAAAAAGCAGTGGCGACCACGTTATAACCGAAACTTTCCAATTGGTTACGGATATCCATGGCAATAATGCCCTCGTCTTCAACGATCATAATCTTATTTGCTAACATAGCGTGTAGCCTCTGTTTAAGAGATATTGGAAAAGTGGATAGTAAATGAAGACCCGTTGGCTTGATCCAGGGTCAGGCGCCCCATAAGTTGATTGGTCAGTGTGTTGACTAGCTGCAAGCCTAGCGAGGCGCTTTTTTTGAAATCCAGATCAGGAGGAAAACCGATTCCGTTATCCGTTATTCTGAGCATGAAATCGCCCTCATTTTGCGTAAAAATTACGCCGATTTCTCCGTGCCTGTCATTCGGAAACGCATGCTTAATGGCGTTGGACAGGAGTTCATTGATAATAAGCCCGCAGGGAATCGCCGTATCGACATCGAGAAATACATCGTCGATTTTCAGGTTGATATCAATCTTGCCCGAATGAGCTCCATACCCGAACATCAGATGATCGACCAGGCTATGGATATAGGCATTGAAATCGATTCTCGCCAAATCCTTCGATTGGTAAAGTTTCTCATGCAATAGCGCCATGGCTTTGATACGGTCAGCACTCTGCTTGAGTAAGTCCGCCGTCGATTCATTAGTGACATTTCTCGCCTGAAGGTTAATCAGGCTGGAAACAACCTGGAGATTGTTTTTTACGCGGTGATAAACTTCCTTAAGCAGCATCTCTTTCTCATTAAGGGCGTCTTTTAGCTTATCATTTGCATTTTTACGTTCGGTAATATCGACGATGGAGCTGAGGACGATAGTGCCGTTCTCATCATCGATAAGGCCTAGGCCTATTTCAACAGGAAATTCAGTTCCGTCCTTGCGCAAGCCGAAGAGATCGCGGCCTGCGCCCATGGGCCTGGACACGGGAACGGCAAGATAGGCTTTGCGGAAACTGACATGCCCGCCCCGGAAGCGTTCCGGCACTAATATTTCAACCGGCTGCCCAACCAGTTCAGCGCGTGAGTAGCCGAAAGACTTCTCTGTCTGTAAATTGACCATCAGGATCGTTCCTTCCTCATTGACCATAACGATGGCGTTGGGCGCCGATTCCACGGCCTGACGAAACCGGTGCTCCAGGCGCTTGCGTTCGGTAATATCGACGATGGAACTGAGGACTATGGTTTCTTCATGGTTTTCGATGAGACTGAGGCCTATTTCAATGGAAAATTCAGTTCCGTCCTTGCGCAAGCCGAAGAGATCACGGCCTGCGCCCATGGGCCTGGACACGGGAACGGCAAGATAGGCTTTGCGGAAACTGACATGCCCGCCCCGGAAGCGTTCCGGCACTAATATTTCAACCGGCTGCCCAACCAGTTCAGCGCGTGAGTAGCCGAAAGACTTCTCTGTCTGTAAATTGACCATCAGGATCGTTCCTTCCTCATTGACCATAACGATGGCGTTGGGCGCCGATTCCACGGCCTGACGAAACCGGTGCTCCAGGCGCTTATGATCGGAAATATTTTCGTGTATCAGGATAACACTGCCAAGTTCCTGGCCGGGAAATGGGATTACCTTCCCGGCATACCATTGTTGCATCGATTGAGTGCGATAAGGGTATTCGAGTGAAAAACCGGATGTTGTGCCGTTCAGCACCGAGCGAATTCCCTCGGCAAACGCTTCTCCGCCTCTGTTACCGGCCAGTCCTGCCTCAAGGAGCGCCAGATAGTTTTGTCCAACTTCCAGAGTTTGTGTGGAAGCATCAAGTTTATAGGCGTATTCGAAATCCAGCCAGGGCTTGTTTATCGCTAATATATTGCCGTCCTTATCCAGGACACAAAATTGTATTGACAAGGCATCAAGCACGGAACGGGTAAATCGTTCGGAATTTTTCAGGCGATTTTCAGCCTCTTTGCGAAGAGTGATATCGATAGCGATTTTCAGGAAACCGGTGATGTTGCCTTCGACGTCATGCAGTGCCGTGACTGATTGCCTGACCGGAAAATGGCCGCCATCCTTACGGATATAAGTCCATTCTCTTTCATCTGCGCCTCCTGCATAGATCTTGGCGATGCATGCTTCAAAACCGGGAGCGATAGTGTGATTCAGTTCGTCACTTAAGATATCGGCCCTGGCGGCGATCTCGCCCGCATCGTGGAAGAGCGTGGGCAGGTATTTTCCGACCACGTCATCTTCGCTATAGCCCAGCATGCACTGGGCCGCGCGGTTGAAAGAAACGATAAGGCCTTGCTTATCGGTAGAAATGATACTTAAGTTGGCACTATTAAGAATCTCTTTATAGGCGTTCAAAGTCGTATGCAGCAATTGGTCGTTATTTTTTGCTTCGGCAAGCGTTCCAGCCAGGGACATTTCCTTGCGTCTAAGTTCCAAGGCTGTACCCACTTGACGGGCTAACGCCTTGAGAGCTTCAATTTGCTCCGCGCTTAATTCCCGGGGAATGGTATCAAGCACGCAAAGCGCGCCTAATGCTTCGCCTGTAATGCCTCGAACCGGCGCTCCTGCATAGAAATGAATATTCGGCTCGGAAGTGACCAAAGCATTGGCCGAGAAACGGCTATCGGTGTAGGCATTTGAAACGACCATAACATCATCGTGCAGGATGGTTTGTGCGCAAAATCCGCCATGCCGTGAGTTTTCGTTGACAGTAATGCCTTTTTTGGCTTTGAACCACTCTCGGTCGGTGTCGACCAGCGTTATCAAGGCGAAAGGCGTGCCGCAAATTTGTGCGGCCAGGGCTACAATATCATCAAAGGCTTGTTCAGACGGGGTGTCTAAAATTTGGTATTCGTGCAGCTTTTGAATCCGCAGATTCTCATTTTTCAGTGGTGTCGTACGCAAAATATCATTCCTCTCGGTTTAACCGAAGGCTTTTAAGGATGACAATTCCTTTTTTTGAGTTCGTGATGTAAGTAATCTCGTCGTCGAGTGGCGTTTTTTCAGTATAGTTCAATAATTAACATACCTGTAACTGAAATAGTTTAGTTAACCCGGGCGACTTTAAAAGTAGATTTATAATGCCGGTATAGGTGAAAATGAGTAATATGATTTCATAAAGTTTCATATTATTAAGGAATCACTGCATAGTCCTTCGACAAGCTTCCTTCGACAAGGCTCTCCTGAGTTTATCGAAGGGCTCAGGACGAACGGTAGAGGGTTGATCCCATTCGTGGTGGACCCTTCGGCTATGCTCAGGAGAGCGGTCGAAGCATGAGCGGGATCGCCAGTTCATAGACTCTCACACATGTTCCGGACTTAGTTTTTATGAAGGCACACAGGCCGAAGGCGGAGGCTTTAAGCCCTCCTGAAAATCAACATTTCATCCTACACCTGACACATGCAAATAATGACTGACCTTTTTGATATTAAAGATCTCCTTCCTCATGGCTACTGCCTGCTGTGGAGTCCTGTATTACTTTGGCTACATGTTATCTCGGATTTGGCGATCACTGTCGCCTATTATTCCATTCCCGTGTCTCTTGTCTATTTTATCCGGCAGCGTAAAGATTTTCCCTATCCGTGGATAATTGCGCTGTTTGCCGGATTTATAGTTGCCTGCGGCACCACTCATTTATTGTCGGTTATCACGATCTGGATACCTTTATATTGGCTGGACGGCTTGATTAAAGGTTTTACTGCGATTATTTCGCTTGCCACCGCTGTGCTGATGGTATGGGTTATTCCCCGCGCATTGTCTTTACCCAGTGCCGCACAAATGCAAAATGAAATAGAACAAAGAAAAAAAGCAGACGATGCATTGCGGGAAAGCGAAGAAAAACTCAACGTTATTCTTGATAATGTCGATGCCTGTATTTATATCAAGGATTGCAACTATCAATACCGCTACGTTAATCGGACAATAATTCAACTGTTTCGCAAACCAAAGGAAGACATCCTCGGTAAAAAGTTCGACGAAATTTTTTTTGATGAAGCTACGACAGCAGAATTACGCGAAAATGACCGCCACGTCATTGAACTAGGTGAGCGTGTTTCGGTCGAGGAGATTATTACCGATAAAGATAACACCTTCATCCGCACCTATCTTTCCACTAAGCAACCGCTACGCCGTGAAGACGGCAGTATTTACGGATTGTGCGGTATTTCTACGGATATTAGCGAGCGCAAGGAAATGGAGGAAAAATTGCGAGATAATGAAGCTTTTAATCTCAGCATACTTAATTCACTGACAGCGCATATCGCCGTACTGAATAAGGAAGGTGTTATTGTTGCCGTCAACAATGCATGGCGGCAGTTTGCCAAAGAAAATGGATTTCTGGAATTCACTCAGGATATGCTCGGGATTAATTATCTGGATGCATGTAAAAACGCCTTTAATGAACCTTATGGCGATGAGGCAAACACGGTATATACCGGCATTATGGCGGTGTTGTCCGGAGAACATGAATCATTTCATTTCGAGTATCCGTGTCACTCGCCGACTCAGCAACGCTGGTTTCATATGAATGTCTCACCCTTGCAGGCTTCAAATCACGGGGTTGTGGTTAGTCATGAAAATATCACCGGCCGCAAGCAGGCTGAGCGGGTATTAAATCAACTTAAAACAATGGTTGAAGTATCCCTGGACGGGTTCTGGATAGTTGATTTGATGGGTAATGTGCTGCAAGCTAATGAGGCGTACGCAAAAATAAGCGGTTATTCGATTGATGAATTAAAGAACATGCGCCTCAGTCAATTGGAGGCAACAGAAGGGCCCGAAAAAATAAAAGCGCATATTGCAAAAATTATTGCGCAGGGTCATGACCTGTTCGAAACCCGTCACCGTCATAAAGATGGGCATACTATCGATATAGAAGTATCCATCGCCTTCCTGCCGGAATTCCAGCAGTTTTGCGGGTTTTGCCGCGACATCACCGAGCGTAAGCTCCTGGAAAATGAGCTAAAAGCCAGCGAGGCAAAATTCCGTTCAATTATTAAAGTTTCCCCCGTGCCTATGGCGTTGAGCGACAATCGGTTGAACATTGACTTTCTGAATCGGGCGTTTGTGCAAACCTTTGGTTATAACACGGATGATATTCCCACGCTGGCAGATTGGTATCTGAAAGCCTATCCTGATCCGGATTACCGGCACTGGGTCGAGGCTGCCTGTTCCATGAAGCCGGTCAACGCCAGTTCGGGACGCATTGACGTTGAGCCTCTTGAGATTATTGTTTGCTGCAAGGACAACAGCACTAAAACTGTGCTAGTGACTACCGCTGTGATTCATCACGAGTTTGAGGATCTGCATTTGGCGGTATTGTATGACATTACCCGGCGCAAACAAATTGAAGCCAAACTCAACGCCATTTTTAATGCGTCAGTGGAAGGTATGATTACTATGGACGTATCCTATAATATCGAATCCGCTAATGCTGCAGTGGAACCTATTTTCGGCTATAAACCGGAAGAGCTGATTGGCTGCAGTATTACCAAGCTCGTGCCGTCGCTGCAAAGAGCCATGGATAGCTGTAATTTGTCCGGCGCCGTGAAATCTGCGGATCAAATTCAGGAAGTTGAAGGCATTCACAAAAATGGTTCGGTGGTGCCCCTGGATCTTTCCATAGCGGAGTTCACAGTAGAGAATGCGCACTATTACACTAATATTGTGCGTGACGTGAGTATGCGCAAACACCAGGAACAGCAGGAAAAGAAACATCTGAGCGAACTTGCTCATATCACCCGTCTTGGGATGATGGGTGAAATGGCTTCAGGTATTGCTCATGAGGTCAATCAACCCTTGTCTGCGATTTCCAGCTATTCGCAAGTCAGTTTAAACCTTATTAATGCTGAAAATCCTGATCTGGTAAAGCTCGCCGAAATCATATATAAAACCCAGCAACAGGCATTAAGAGCCGGACGAATCATTCATCGCATGCGGGCGTTTCTCAGGCCCCAGTTCAAGCATAATTCAAATGCCGACATGAATGACCTGATTCATGAAGCGGTCAGCCTGTGTATTGCTGAGCTTAGACAAAACAACATAAGGCTGACATTTGAACTGGAAAAAAATCTGCCCCCTGTTCGTGTCGATCAGTTACAAATTGAACAGGTCATAATAAACCTGATTCGAAACAGCATTGAAGCCTTGCAAAGCTTGCCCGTAAAATATAAGCGTCAGATAACTATCCATACTCACTTGACTCTCAACAAGGGCATACAGGTCAGGGTGAAGGACAATGGGCAGGGCTTTGACTCCGACCAGCAACAAAAAATATTGACTCCTTTTTACACCACCAAAACAGAAGGCATGGGCCTGGGGCTATCCATCTGCCGTTCGCTGATCGAAGCCTATGAAGGATCTTTGTATTTCAATAGCGAACCTGGAAAAGGCAGCACTTTTTATTTCATCCTGCCGGTAGGAGGAAAATCTGATGAGCCTATAACTCAAGACCTCTAGTTTAGGGAAGCTCTAAAAATAAGTTACGTTCATGGTTCGACAGGCTCACCACGAACGTAACTTATTGATAATATTAGAGCCGTTCGTGCTGAGCCCTTAGTCTACGCTCAGGTGAGCCCTGTCGAAGCCCTGTATTTTTAGAGGTTGCCTTTATTTTGTTGACAATAAGTTTGCGATACGTGACTCGTTGACTCTCTTGATTGAATCCACAGGATAAACGTTCAGGAATTTGAAATCTACTTAAGCCTTTTCCTGATTAGCAGGGGTCTTCAGCTCTCTCCGGGCGCGCCATTTGAATAATTAGAAGAGTTAAATCCTCTGTAGCTCAGTCGGTAGAGCGGGTGACTGTTAATCACTAGGTCGGCGGTTCGAGCCCGTCCGGGGGAGCCAAGACAATCAAGGCCTTACGAGAAATCGAAGGCCTTTTTTATTGCCAGGGGGACATTGGCGAGACACTTCAAAATAAATCTCATTACAAACCGCAGCAATAGATACGCGGTTAAATTAATATAGAACGCCTGAAATACTACACGCATAACTGTTATCTCTAAAACATTTAACGTGGAGTGATTTTTAGGAGTGGCTGCATTGGTACTATTTCTGTTTTGTGAGCAGCAACAAATTTTGAGATTGGGGTTCAATTATAGCTTGATGAAATAATACATATATTGGCTTGAATTCAGTAATTCTGTTGTTAGTGTCTACATGAGGATTACTCGGAAAAGTACAATATCTTAATAATCCGGTTGAAGAAGCAAAACGATACTCCTTGCAAGGCTATTAAATAGCGACATGATGAGAGCCATAATTTCTCGCAACAATACGCGCGAGCTAGAAGGAAAGTATTATTTTATTTAAAATAATACTCGGCGAGGTTTAAATCTTACCGAATTGCTGATACCAATGCTCAAATTCATTGGCTGGAACGGGTTTGGAAAAGTGAAATCCCTGCACTTCCTGGCAATGATGGCTCTTGATGCATTCCAGATCAGCTAGAGTTTCAACGCCTTCAGCAATCATTTCCAGACCTAAATTGTCGCCCATTGAGATGATGGCCCGGACAATAGCCTGGTTAGCGGGGATGGTTTTAATGTTGCGAATGAAAGATTGATCTATTTTGATGCGGTCGATGGGGAAGTTGCGCAAGTAACTCAAGCTCGAGTAACCGGTACCAAAATCGTCAATGGCCAATTTGATGCCAAGTGCTCTGAGTTCAATAAGAGTTTCCACCGTGTGCTTAGTATTGGTCATGACCAAGTTTTCCGTTAGCTCCAACTCAAGGTATTGTGGATCGATGCCGGTGTCGTCAATTACTCCTTTGATGAAGGCGCAAAATTCTTTTTGGCGAAACTGGATAGCGGAAATATTGATAGCGATTCTCAAAGGCGGCAATCCTTGCTGGAGCCAAAGAGAATGCTGTCGACAGGCTTCACGCAGCACCCACTCGCCGATGGCAATAATTAACCCGGTTTCCTCGGCAACGGGAATAAATTTAGCGGGCGATACCAAGCCCAGTTCCGGGCTATGCCAGCGCAACAGGGCTTCCACGCCAATCACCTTATTACTTGCAAGATGAATTTGCGGTTGATAGAAAAGAGAAAGTTCATGGTTATCCAGCGCCGTTCGGAGCTGAGTTTCCATACACATTCGCTCGGCCATGCCCTGATCAAAGGCGTCCGAATAAATAAGATAATTGTTGCGCCCTTGTTGTTTAACCTCATACATAGCGGCATCGGCCTTGCGGATCAGTCCTTCGGTAGTTTGGTCATGTTGGGGATACAAGGCAATGCCAAGGCTCGCAGTCATGCGAATTTCGCGATTATATATCAGCATGGGCTGCCGTATGTGCTCGATAATGCTCGCGGTGACTTTTTGGGCATCCTCGGATCCATGAAGGTTTTGAAGAATAATGACAAATTCATCTCCTCCCAGACGTGCCACTGTATCATTTTTCCGCACACAGGCAGTTAATTTATGTGCAAAATTTATCAATAACAAATCGCCAAAACTATGTCCCATTGTGTCATTGATAAATTTAAACCGATCAAGATCGACAAAAATCAATGCGAATGTTTTAGCCGTGCGATTCGTGTTCTGACAAGATTGCAGAAGGCGATCCTTAAACAATAGCCGATTCGGCAAGCCTGTGAGTTGATCGTAATGCGCAAGAAAATAAAGCTCCCGCTGTTTACGTTGGGTGATTTCTTCCAATAATGCATGGCCTGTCGCCATGCTGGCATAGACTCCGTTCTGAACGATAATGAAGCCGTTAACCATATGCCTCATTCCGGAATCGATAATAATTTTTGCGAGGTCGTCAATGCTGGTATGAATATCGATAATAACGGGATTAGTATCCATAATATCGCCGATCAATTTTCTATGGTGAAATTCTCTTGCAAACGGTTTAACAAAAATTTCGGTTATCCGCCCTCGATCCATTAAGCCGACCGGCGCATTGGAATTGTCTACGATGGCTGCGGTAAAAAGTGCCTCGTTCTCAATGAAACGGTTTAAAACCGCTAGGCATCCCTCGTCGATAGAGATAGGTTCAATATAGTGCAGCAGTAGTTTGACCGTGGCCGCTTGCTCCTGGCTATCCAGACTCTCGATTTCATCGTGGATGTTTACAGGTAGTGTCATGACAATGACCAGATAAAAATTTAAGATTAATCAACTAATTCATTATAGGTGTTTTTTGTTAAAGTTTTGTGAATCAGTAAATCTTCTTATTTATCAGTTCAGCCTACTGCCTATGATTTTTAGCAGTTTAAAGGTTCTGGTATCGATTCCGATAGTTTACAATAGTTGATTTTATCCGGCAGCAGATCATGCAACCCAGGTACAACTCCGCTTTATCCAGGTTTTACCGGTTGCAGGTTGAACTAATTTAAACTAATCCATGAAAAAATTAAAATGCGCGGTTATCGGTACCGGTTATCTGGGAAAATTTCACGCTGAGAAATATGCATCTTTACCTGATTGTGAACTGGTGGCCGTTGTTGATATTAATGAGGCGGCCGCAAAGGATATTGCCGGAAAACATGGCGCCAAGGCGCTGACAGAATATAAAGCCTTGCTCGGCGCAATCGATGCGGTCAGTATTGTTGTGCCGACAACGCTGCATCACGCTATTTCCAAAGATTTCCTGAAGGCGGGCGTCCATGTGCTGGTTGAAAAGCCCATTACCATAACGGTTGCAGAAGCTGATGAATTAATAGCCATCGCCAAAGAAAACAGCCTGATTTTGCAGATAGGGCATCTGGAGCGATTCAACCCGGCGGTATTAGGATTGGATAAAGAGGAAAAACCGCTGTTTATTGAATCCCATCGCTTGTCGCCCTTTAATCCTCGCGCTAATGATGTGAGCGTCGTGCTCGACTTAATGATTCATGATATTGATATTATCCTGGCGCTGGTGGATTCTGAAGTGGAGCGCATTGACGCCAGCGGCACGGCGGTATTGACCAAGGGCACGGATATCGCCAATGCCAGGCTGTTGTTTAAAAACGGGTGTGTGGCCAATGTAACAGCCAGCCGGATCAGCATGAAAATGGAACGTAAAATGCGGATGTTCCGGCCAAGTTCGTATGTGTCGGTGGATTTCCATAACCGCATTTTGACCAAACACTGCACCGGTAAAAAGGAAATGTTCCCCGGCATTCCGGAAATTGAAACGGAAGAATCCGTTTTTGAAAGCGGCGATGCGTTACTGGAAGAAATAAGGCATTTTGTAAACTGTATCCGGACTGGAGAAAAGCCGCTGGTTTCAGGAGAAGCGGGAAAAAGAGCGCTGGAGACGGCAATACAAATAACGCAATTATTGGGCGATAAATAAAAATATTTTCACCGTAGAGGCGCAATATTTTGCGTGTCCACACCTAAACAAAAGGCAACAAAAACATGATACCCATGGTAAACCTGAAGGCTCAATACGCTGAAATCAAGGATGAAATCGAGCGGAGTCTGGCGGAAACAATAGAGAACTGCGCTTTTATTTTAGGGCCTAATGTTCAGGCTTTTGAGCAAGAAGCGGCGAAATATCTGGGCGTTAAACATGCCATAGGCGTGGCTTCGGGAACGGATGCCTTGCATTTGGCATTGATTGCGGAAGGAATCGGCGCCGGCGATGAAGTGATTACCACGGCTTTTACCTTTATCGCCACAGCCGAAGCAATCAAATATGTGGGGGCTATGCCGGTTTTTGTCGATATAGATCCAAAAACCTTTAATATTTCACCGGAAGCCATAAAACAGGCCATTACGCCGAAAACCAAAGCGGTCATGCCGGTGCATTTGTTTGGGCAGCCTGCGGACATGACGGCTATTGCAGACATTTGCAGCAAGCATAACCTGAAACTGATTGAAGATTGCTGCCAGTCGTTTGGCGCAAGCATCAACGGCAAACAAACCGGCGCTATCGGTCATGCGGCCGGATTCAGCTTTTTTCCCAGTAAAAACCTGGGCGCATTCGGCGATGGCGGTTTGGTTGTCACCAACTCGGACGAAAGCGCGGCAAAAATGAAAATGCTGCGCAATCACGGCTCGGATGTGCGTTATTACCATGATGTTATCGGCTATAACAGCCGTCTCGATGAAATGCAGGCGGTGATCTTAAGAGCCAAATTAAAACGCATTGATCAATACAATCAGGCGCGCCGCCGCGCCGCGCATTTTTATTCGGAACTGTTGGCCGATTTGCCGCTAACGACTCCATTTGAAGACGGCCTCGGTGAGCATGTTTATCATCAATACACTTTATTATCAGAACGCCGCGATGATATCCTGAAAGCCTTGCACGATAAGCAAATTGGCTGTGCGGTTTATTACCCCGTGCCCTTGCACCGGCAAAACGTATTTAAAGAGGAATGCGCCGGCTTGAGTTTGCCGGTGACGGAAACCGTTGCGGCTAATTGCCTGTCATTGCCTATCTGCCCGTTCCTTGAAGATGACACGATTAGAGAAATTGCCGGAGTAATTCGGGGGGTTTTAAGAACGTAGGGTGCCTCATGTGTCTTTACTTTAAGCGTGGGCAAGCCGTTCGTGCGGAGCTTGTCAAAGCCTGTGAAAGCCGTTCGTGCTGAGCTTGTCGAAGCATAAACAGCTTTCACACGCTCACCCATTCGACAAGCTCATGACAGGCTTCGACGAGCTCAGGGCGAGCGGGATCTTAAAATGCTCAACTTGCAATTTTTAGGTTTACTGGTCTTCCTTTAACTTTAAGCGATAACTATCAGTGTGTTCAACATGAAACAAGTCGAACTGCTTTCCCCTGCCGGAACCCTTAAAAACATGCGCTACGCTTTAGCATACGGCGCCGATGCCGTTTATGCCGGACTGCCGCGTTATAGCCTGCGGGTGCGCAACAATGATTTTCTGGCCGATAATCTGGCTAAAGGCATAAGCGAAGCGCATCAGCAAGGTAAAAAGTTCTTCCTGGCGACCAATGTGATTCCGCATAACGCCAAGGTTAAAACTTTTATTAAGGATATTACCCCGATTATCGCCATGCAGCCGGACGCATTGATTATGGCCGATCCGGGTTTGATTATGATGACGCGGGAAGCCTGGCCGGAGATGCCGATACATCTGTCGGTGCAGGCTAATACGGTCAATTATGCGTCGGTAAATTTTTGGAAAAGCATGAGCGTTGAGCGTGTTATTTTGTCCCGGGAGCTGTCGCTGGATGAGGTGCAAGAAATCCGCCAGCGCTGCCCCGATACGGAGCTTGAAGTATTTGTCCACGGCGCATTATGCATCGCTTATTCCGGGCGCTGTTTGTTATCCGGCTATTTCAATCACCGCGACCCGAATCAGGGGACTTGCACCAACTCCTGCCGCTGGAAGTACGATACGCTGCCCGCTCATGAAAATGCCGAAGGCGATTACGTGCCAGATGGCGGCGCGCTATCCATGGCCGATATCAGCAACGCCAGTTGCGGCGGCGCGGAACGGCATCCGTTGGCGGACAACGTGTATTTTTTGGAAGAAGAGGGCCACAAAGGTGAGTTGCTGCCGGTAATGGAAGATGAAAACGGCACTTACATCATGAATTCAAAAGACTTAAGAGCCATTGAGCATGTGCAGCGCCTGGTCGAAATCGGCGTGGACAGCCTTAAAATCGAAGGCCGCACCAAATCGCATTATTATGTGGCGCGCACCGCGCAAACCTATCGTCAGGCGATTGACGATGCGCTGGCGGGCCGCCCATTCCGGCCTGAACTGATCGGCGTTTTGGAAAACCTTGCCAACCGGGGTTACACCGACGGTTTTTACCAGCGACACCATACCCATGAACATCAAAACTATATAACGGGTTATTCCAAAAGTCATCAGCAGCAATTTTGCGGCGAAATAAGAAGCTATGACAAGGAGACCGGCCTTGCGACCATTGATGTCAAAAACAAGTTCTCGGTCGGCGATAAACTGGAATTGATACGGCCGGAAGGCAACCGGGATATTATCGTCGAGCGCATGGAAAATATGTATGGACAAGCCATGGAAGAAGCATCGGGCGGCGGCTACGAAGTGAAAATACCCATCCCGGAAACCCATAGTAGTAACGGCTTGCTGGCGCGATATATTTAAGGGATTTCTGCACGGTCCTTTGACAGGCTTCCTTCGACAGGCTCAGGACGAACGGTTTGTGTTAATTTCGTTCGTTGTGAGCCTATCGAAGTGTTGATTCCGTTCGTGGTGAGCTTGTCGAACCATGACTGCTCAACCGTCCGCCCTTCATATGTGCCCTGCATGGGCTAAAATTTTTAGCCGGGAAGAACCTGGCTAAAGCCCTGAATCAATCGGGTCTGAGCCAGTAATTTATTAGCGTCGAAATTATTATTGATCCGGCCTTATGAAGTTTTAACTTCCGTTCGCCTTGAGCCCTTCGTCTACGCTGAGGAGGGGCCTGTCGAAAGACTTATGTGCTTCGACTTACTCAGCACGAACGGTTCAAACATTAAAGGGCCGGATCAATAGAATCAACGAACTCAAGCCGTTACCCCAAACAAAGCCCCAACTCCGGCTGTTAAAGCCATAGCCAAAGCGCCCCAAAAGGTCACCCGCGCTGCGGCGGTAGGCACTGATGCGCCGCCGGCATGCGCAGCCAGGGAGCCTAATAGTCCAAGAAACAAAAGTGAGCTGCCCGAAATAGCCCACATGAGCGCAGATACCGGCGCCAACAGGACAATCAAAAGAGGCAGGGCAGCGCCAACTGCAAAAGTGGCGGCTGACGCCAATCCGGCCTGAACCGGTCGCGCGGTCAAGGTATCGGATATACCCAGTTCGTCGCGCGCATGAGCGCCGAGTGCATCATGCGCCATCAACTGGGTTGCGACCTCGGCGGCCAAGTTTGCATCAAGACCGCGCTCCACATAGATAGCCGTCATTTCCGCATGCTCGTGTTCGGGATCGCTATCCAACTCTTTGCGCTCCTTATCCAGATCGGCGATCTCGGTATCTGCTTGCGAACTCACCGAAACATACTCGCCCGCAGCCATGGACATAGCGCCGGCCACCAGACCGGCAACACCTGCTATTAAAATATTTTCTGAATTCGCGTCCGCCGCGGCCACGCCCAAGACCAGGCTGGCGGTGGAAACAATCCCGTCATTTGCGCCAAGAACAGCCGCCCGGAGCCATCCGATGCGATGTGTTTTGTGTCTTTCAATATGTCTTCTCATAACGTCCATTCTGTTTTAGGGATGTTGATCGGCGATTTTTTTACAAGCTAATTGAATAAAATTGGAACATATTTGTTCAGCTAAGACCGGAGCATGGAAAATCACTATTTTCAAACTGTTCGTTTCTTACGGCGATCTGAAATTTTTTCTTTTCCAGTTTCCAGCGTGTTTTGAAGTAATTAAGAAGTTAGACAGGCCACTAGAACCGCCTTCAAACAGGTAAGGAAACTCAATAAGCCGCGCCTGAAAATGTTGGGGTTCGTGCCTCATCCCAACCTACTGCTCTGATCAGATGTTTAATAAAACCTGAAAACGACTATATATCATATCTCCACTTAACTCCTTAGTCATAGCGTTCATCAATTCCCGCTGAATGTGATTGTCAAAGCCTTAGTTTCGCGTAGCATATGCATCTTTTACCTTGCTCGCCATGTCTCAACATAAACCTTTAACCATCCTGTTCAGCGCCGGCGAATCATCCGGCGACCGGCATGCCGCCAATATGTTTCTGGAGTTGAAAAAACATCAGCCCGATATTAAAGGCATTGGTATGGGCGGTTCAAAAATGGCTGAGGCGGGCATAGATATCCGCTACGATTCATCGAATATTGCCGTGATCGGTGTTGTTGAGGTTATCCGGCATTATCGCGAAATCCGCAGGGCGTTAAAGCTCATGCAGGAAATAATAGAAACGGAACGACCGGATTTACTGGTTTGCGTGGATTATAAGGAGTTTAATTTTAAATTGGCCAAGTTCGCCAAGCAATGCGGCATTAAAGTACTGTTTTATGTGAGCCCGCAGGTTTGGGCATGGCGTCCGGGCCGGGTTAAAAAATACGGCGAAGTTATCGATATGATGGCTGTGATATTTCCTTTTGAAACCGCTTATTATGACGCCGAGAATGTGCCGGTGCGCTATGTGGGACATCCTTCGGTAGATAAAGTCCATCCTCAGTACAATAAAGCTGAGGCCATGAGGCGGTTTGAAATGGATGAAAAACAGCCGGTGATAGGACTATTGCCGGGAAGCCGCGCCAACGAGATCAAGCGCATGTTGCCGGTGATGTTAAAGGCGGCCGAAAGACTGCAACTCAGTTTACCCGGCCTACAGTTCATTTTGCCGCAGGCGGACTCAATCAGCGGCGAACTGCTGGAAGGCTATTTAAGGCAGTCACCCGTTAAAGTTACGGTAGTAAAAAACCAGCCTTACGATGTGATTCAATGTTGTGATGCGGTAATGACAACATCAGGCACGGCCACGCTGGAAATCGCCTTGTTAACCGTCCCTATGGTGATTGCTTACAAGCTTTCCCCTTTGACTTACCGGCTGGGCCGATGGCTGGTAAACACGCCGTTTATAGGTTTGCCGAATATTGTGGCAGGCAGAAGTATTATTAAGGAATTCATCCAGCAGGAAGCGACAGCCGAAAACCTGGCCGCCGAAATTAATCGAATTTTGACTAATGAAATTTATGCCAATGAAATGCGTGAGAATTTGAGCCGGGTTAAAGAGCAATTAGGGCATGGCGGCGGTTCTAAAAATATGGCTGAACTGGCGTTGGCTATGCTGTCTGGAGAAGTACTCCTGAAGACGCGCAATCAACTCTTCAAGTAAATCAATACTACCCGAACCCAGGCCGCTATGGGATAATAAAGTCATTGATTTAGCGATATTTCTATCTAACATACACCGCCACCGGAGCATTATAATGGATGAAAACAAAAAGAAAGCGCTAGGCGCAGCGCTGATGCAAATAGAAAAGCAGTTTGGCAAAGGCTCTGTTATGCGCATGGGTGATGTGGCTGCTTCGCGCGATATCGATGTGGTTTCCACAGGCTCATTGGGCCTGGATATTGCCCTGGGTTGCGGCGGTTTGCCCCGGGGCCGTGTTGTTGAGATATATGGCCCTGAATCGTCAGGTAAAACCACCTTGACCTTGCAAGTCATAGCCGAAATGCAAAAGCTCGGCGGCACGGCTGCCTTTGTTGATGCCGAACATGCGCTGGATCCCGGCTATGCCGAAAAAATCGGCGTTAATGTCGATGATTTACTGGTTTCCCAGCCCGATACCGGTGAACAGGCGCTGGAAATTACCGATATGCTGGTGCGTTCCGGAGCGGTGGATATAGTCGTGATTGATTCGGTGGCCGCGTTAACGCCTAAAGCCGAGATTGAAGGCGACATGGGTGATTCCCACATGGGTTTGCAGGCGCGCTTAATGTCTCAGGCATTAAGAAAGCTCACGGGAAATATCAAGCGTTCCAATACGCTGGTGATTTTTATCAACCAGATCAGGATGAAAATCGGGGTCATGTTCGGCAACCCTGAAACTACAACCGGCGGCAACGCGCTTAAATTTTATGCATCGGTGCGTCTGGATATCCGGCGTATTGGTTCCGTTAAAAAGGGTGAAGAAGTTATCGGTAATGAAACCCGCGTCAAAGTCGTAAAAAATAAAGTTGCTCCGCCTTTTAAACAGGCCGAATTTGAGATTTTATATGGAGAAGGCATTTCTTTTATGGGAGAGCTGGTCGATCTGGGCGTTAATTACGGATTCATTCAGAAAGCCGGTTCCTGGTATAGTTACGGGGATGAAAAAATCGGCCAGGGTAAGGACAATGTCAAGGCCTTCCTGAAAGAACATCCTGAAAAAGCGAAAGAAATCGAGACAAAAATAAGAGCTGAAGCTTTTGGAAAGAAGCTGCCGCCGCCGGTAATCGAACCCTTGACTGATGAGGGAGAATAGCGGCCATAATGAGTTTGCTATGGATGAAAGCGCTAAGGAAATCAGGGTAACTTGCCTGCATTTGCTGGCGCGTCGCGAGCATAGCCGCAAAGAACTATTGGACAAGCTGGTAATAAAAGGTTTTAACAAGGACGAAGCTTTCGCTGTTATTGACGAATTGGTTTTGCAAGGCTGGCAGAATGACCAAAGATATGCGGAAAGTTACGCCAGATACCGTATACAAAAAGGCTATGGCCCTATCCGTATTGCCTATGAACTGCGGCAGAAAGGAATTGATGCCGCTACCCTTGAAGAGATCATGCGAAAAGCTGCCGGTAACTGGATGGATCTGCTGGAGCAGGTTTATACCAGAAAATATAAACATGACATCCTGATAGATCGCAGTGAATGGGCAAAACGCAGCCGTTTTTTATTGCATCGCGGCTTTTCCACTGAAATGATTAGTGCTTTATTTGATCATTTGAATATCAAATTTTAATAGAGTATTTAAACGCATTATTTTATGAAAAAGATGACTAGCGCAACTGTGCGCACCGCCTTCCTGGAATTTTTTCGTGAGCGCGGGCATTCAATACAACCTTCAAGTTCGCTCGTGCCGGGAAATGATCCGACATTATTATTCACCAATGCCGGGATGGTGCAATTTAAAGATGTGTTTTTAGGCCGCGAGCACCGGGATTTTAACCGGGCGGCGACCAGTCAGCGCTGCGTCCGGGCTGGCGGCAAGCATAATGATCTGGAAAACGTCGGCTATACCGCAAGACATCATACTTTCTTTGAAATGCTGGGTAATTTCAGCTTTGGGGATTACTTCAAAAAAGAGGCGATTCATTTCGCTTGGGATTTTCTAACGAAAGAGCTGGAAATCCCTGCCGAAAAATTATGGGTGACCGTTTTTGAAGAAGACTCGGAAGCGGAAAAAATCTGGCTCAATGATGTCGGTATAGACAAAACAAGATTCTCAAGAATTGGCGCAAAAGATAATTTCTGGTCTATGGGCGATACGGGGCCTTGCGGGCCTTGCAGCGAAATATTTTATGATCACGGAGAACGCATCCCGGGAGGCCCTCCCGGCACCCCGGAAGAAGACGGCGATAGATATATCGAGATATGGAACCTCGTGTTCATGCAATATGACCGTGCTGCTGACGGTGCGCTGACGCTACTGCCGAAGCCTTCGGTCGATACCGGTATGGGCCTGGAGCGTATTGCTGCGGTATTGCAGGGTGTGCATAGCAATTATGAAATCGATTTATTTCAAAAATTGCTGAAAGCGGCGGCTGGGATTGCCGGCACTACTGATTTAACGCAAAGTTCCCTGCGGGTTATTGCTGACCATATTCGTTCCGCTGCCTTTTTGGCGGCCGATGGCGTGATGCCGTCCAACGAAGGACGGGGTTATGTCTTGCGGCGCATTATTCGCCGCGCAATCCGGCATGGTTATCGTTTAGGTATTCATGAAACATTTTTCTATAAATTAGTCGCGCCGCTGGTGGAAGAAATGGGCGAGGCTTTCCCTGAGCTTAAAACTGCGCAAGCCCAGGTTGAGCGTGTATTAAAAAAAGAAGAAGAACGCTTTGCGGAAACCCTGGAACAAGGCATGAAAATTCTGGAAGCTTGCGTCGCCCGGATGGAAGGTTCCGTTATCCCGGGTGACACGGTCTTTCAACTTTATGATACGTATGGTTTTCCCGTTGACTTGACGGCGGATTTTGCCCGCGAAAATAATCTTACTGTCGATCATGCCGGATTTGAAATGGCCATGTCCGCGCAGCGCGATAGGGCGCGATTAGCCAGCAGTTTTGGCGCTGATTATGAGCAAGACATCAAACTGGATGGCCAGACCGAATTTACCGGCTACAATTATCTTGATGATCAGGTGCATATTATCGGTCTTTACAAAAAAGGTCAGCCGGTTGATAGCTTGCAGGATGGTGAAGAAGGCATTGTGGTTTTAGATAAAACCCCCTTCTATGCAGAGTCCGGCGGACAAGTCGGCGATTGTGGAAAAATTGAAGCGGATGGCGCCGTATTTGAAGTCGCTGATACGCAGAAACAAGGCGGCAATCTGTTTTTACATAAAGGCTGGTTAATTTCCGGAACCTTGACGACGGGCCAGTCATGCGATGCCAGGGTTAGCGCGGCGGATAGAAAAGCCACCGAATTGAATCATACCGCAACCCATTTGCTGCATTCAGCTCTGAGGCAAATTTTAGGCGATCATGTCGCGCAGAAAGGCTCGCTGGTTAATACCGAACGGTTGCGGTTTGACTTTTCACATTTTGAGCCTGTTACAGCTTATGAAATCAGCACGATTGAACAGCTGGTTAATGAACAGATTCGCTTGAATAATCCTGTGTCCGCACAGCTCATGGCCAAAGATGAGGCCGTAAAAGCAGGTGCAATGGCGCTGTTTGGCGAAAAATATGGCGATGAAGTGAGAGTGTTAAAAATCGGCGATTTCTCGACCGAGCTATGCGGCGGCACCCATGTTGAGCGGTCAGGCGATATAGGCTGTTTTAAAATCATCAGCGAAACCGGCGTAGCCGCCGGTATTAGGCGTATTGAAGCGGTAACCGGCGCTGCCTGCATCGATTGGATAGCCGGCCGCGACAAGGCGCTTGCAAGCATAGCCGCACTGGTGAAAAGTTCGCCGGAAAAAGCGGTTGAAAAAGTCGAACAGCTGATGGATAAAAACCGCTTGCTGGAAAAACAGCTGGAACGTTTGAACTCAAAACTGGCAGCATCTGCCGGCGGCGAACTCAGCGCTCAAGCGGTCGATGTCAATGGCATCAAAGTATTGGCGGCCAGGCTGAATGATGTTGATCCTAAATCCATGCGGGATATGGTTGATCAGTTAAAAAATAAGCTGGGAAGCTCCGCAATCGTGCTGGCGGTCGTTGAGGGTGAAAAAGTCAGCCTCATCGCAGGGGTTTCCAAAGACCAGATGGCACGGATAAAAGCCGGCGATCTGGTTAATTTTGTCGCTACCAAAGTAGGCGGCAAAGGCGGGGGCCGGCCCGATATGGCTCAGGCCGGCGGTAATGACCCGTCCGGGTTGGCAGGCGCATTATCTCAGGTTCCGGCCTGGGTAAAAGAACAAACAGCGGATTGAAGGTTTTATTAAATGGCATTATATGTATATAAATTTGGCGGCACCTCGGTAGGTTCTGTCGAGCGTATTAAGGCAGTCGCCGAAAAAGTTAAAAAAGCGCATGATTTGGGCGATCAGATTGTCGTTGTAGTCTCGGCGATGAGCGGTGAAACCAATCGTCTGGTTGCCCTGGCAAAGGAAATGCAGCAGCAGCCTAATGATCGGGAAATGGATGTCCTGCTGTCTACAGGCGAGCAGGTTACCGTTTCGCTTTTGAGCATGGCTTTGCATGAAATCGGTTGTGACGCCTGTTCTTATACCGGCGGCCAGGTAAAAATCCTGACCGACAGCAGCCACACCAAAGCTCGCATACTGAATATAGATGAGATGCCCATACGCACTAATCTTAATAAAGGTAAAGTGGTTGTGGTGGCCGGTTTTCAGGGGGTTGATGAGCAAAATAATATTACCACGCTGGGCCGTGGCGGCTCCGATACCACGGCTGTAGCGTTGGCGGGAGCTTTAAAAGCGGATGAATGCCACATTTATACCGATGTCGATGGTGTTTACACCACTGACCCCCGAGTAGAGCCCAAGGCGCGCAGGCTCAATAAAATTACTTTTGAGGAAATGCTGGAAATGGCCAGCCTGGGCTCAAAAGTACTGCAAATAAGATCGGTGGAATTTGCCGGTAAATATAATGTTGCGTTACGCGTATTATCATCATTTAAAGAAGGTAAGGGCACGCTCATTACCTATGAGGAATCACAAATGGAAAGCGCTTTAATTTCCGGAATCGCGTTTAATCGCGATGAGGCAAAGTTAACGATCAGCGGCGTGCCTGACTTGCCGGGAGTCGCCTTTAAAATTCTTGGGCCTGTTGCCGATGCCAATATCGAAATTGATATGATCATCCAGAATATTGCCGACGATGCGACGACGGATTTTACTTTTACGGTGCATCGCAATGATTATCAGCAGGCGAAAATGTCGCTTGACAAAATATGTGTTGAACTAGGAGCTAAAAAGGTTACTGGGGATGACGGTATTGTGAAGGTTTCAATCGTAGGCGTTGGCATGCGTTCTCACGCAGGTATTGCCAGCACTATGTTTAAAGCGCTTGCTGATGAAGGTATCAATATCAAGATGATTTCAACATCGGAAATTAAAATTTCTGTCGTTGTTGACGAGAAGTATCTTGAGCTTGCGGTAAGAGCTTTACATTCGGCATTCAAATTAGATCAGGAATCTGCTTCCTGAATCTTTAATGACTCGGCTTGAACTTTGATATTCTTATCTTTTATGATTGCTGGAGCTATTTAGAGCTTTTTCCCGCAGAGCAAGCCAAATCAAGCAAGGTGGCATCATATAATTTTCCATTAGGCTACAGTTAAAGTTTCAATAGCTATATACGGCATTTCAACACTCGCTATTTTTCAACTCCATGACTATTCTTCAGGAAGAAAGTATAAAAGTACTGAATTTAAATATTGAAGATCACGCGTGTTTAACCAGAAGATCAATGTATGAAAATCCCAATTGAAGATATGCTAATTGATCCAGAGTTTCCGGAAGGCATAGCCTGGAATCGCCGCCGTTTTCATGCCAATGAAGTTATTGTTAAGGAAGGCGAAGTAGGAAAATCCCTCTTTCTTATTGAAGAAGGCCTGCTGAGAGTGACTATTCACGTTGAATTGAAAGAGCAGAGAAACGTAAAGCCGGGAATTAGAGACCTGGAAAAAGGCGATATTTTTGGTGAAGTTTGCTTGTATAAGTCACAAGTACGGAATGCTTCCGTTAATGCAGTTACCGCGGGCTGCCTGCTGGAAATCGATGGAGAAAGGCTTGGCATTTACCTGGATGCCCATCCCGTTCAAGGGTATTTATTTTACAAGGGCTTATTCGAAATCCTGGTTGAACGAGTGAATCTCGGTAATCACAGGATTGAGTATCTCCTGGCTTGGGGGCTTAAAGCTCATGGAATAGAAAAGCATCTTTAAAGCAGGTTGCAAGCTGAAGAAGTGTTCGGGTTAGTGTAGTTTCAGGTAGCTAAAGCTCTAACAAACCAGGTTACTCTTTTAAAACATCATCACACAGCACAGGAAGTACAGGGGTCTGAACCGGTTGTTTTTTAGCCGGCGTTTTGGCTTCCGCTGAAAACCACCAGGTCAGCGAATTATCACAGCCATCACTTTCTGGAAGGGGTTCTTGCCCTAGACAATGATTACTGTTAGCCGGACATTTAAGGCGCACATGAAAATGATCATCATGTCCCCACCACGGACGAATCTTTCTCAACCAGTCATGTGCCGTCTTGCGCATGCATAGCAAGCGTTTCACGCTGGGGTTGACAAAAATACGTTCAACTTCCGGCATGCGGGCGGCAGCTTCAAGAATTATTTCCTGGGACAAAGACCATTGGCCATGATTTATCTCATCCGATTTGCCGGCAAGAACTGAAGGTGAACTCCAGGTTTCGCGTTCGTCCGTTCTCAGATTGCGAATGGCGGCCTCCGGGGAAAACAAATACCATATATCGACGTCGAGTCCGGTCTGATGACTGCGATGTCCGCTCAGCGTTGGTCCGCCGCGCGGTTGCCCCAGATCGCCGATGAGCAACGAACCCAGGCGCTGGGTATCAGCGGTTTGACCTAATCTTTCAATAAAACGTATCAAGTCGGGATGCCCGTAAAATCGACCGCGCGACAGGCGCATCAGCTGATAGCCTGTTCCATTCGGCGGTAGCGAAACCGCTCCTCTCAAGCAGCCCGCCGTATATGCTCCAATGCTCTGCGCTTCGCCTGCTTTCACAGGTTGGGTGACCATTGCCCACTTATTTGAAGCGGGATAGGAAGCGCACGCGGAAGAAATACCCAATAATAAGACTGATATCAAAATCTTCATCATGATAAGCCCATCTAAGTTAGCAGGGTCATTCTTACAATATAAAACGGCCAAAACACTCTTGTTTTTTGAAGGTTAATACCGCTGTTTGATAGCCTGCGCCAGTTGATGCACCGCCATTGCGTATTTATTGCTGTTATTGTAGCGTTTAATCACTTTAAAATTGGGGTAAACCTGCCAATATTCATTGCCCCTAAAAGTGCTCAATTCAATAATTGACGGATCATAGGTACGGCGGGTCTGTATGGCTACCGGCCGGTTTAGCTGCCAACCGCTACGTGAAAAATAGTGCGCAACGCTGCCGATTGCATCATGCTGATGCCAAAGATCGCGATGGCCGTCATTGTTAAAATCAACCGCCAACCGCCGGAAACTGCTTGGCATGAATTGTCCCAAACCCATTGCGCCCGCCCAGGATCCGACCGGGGTACGAGGTTCGTAGCCTTCTTCGCGAGTCATCAGCAAAAAATTTTCCAATTCTGACGTAAAAAACACGGATCGTCTTTGGGTGTCAAATGCTAGGGTTGTTAAGGCGTCGAATGTACAGGTTTTGCCGATATTGCGGCCGAAATAAGTTTCTACTCCAATAATCGCTACGATATATTCCGGGTCAACTCCATAGGTGAGACTGGCTTTCCGGATTGCATCGGCATTGCTGTACCAAAATCTAACGCCGTCATTGACGTGAGCATCAGTAATAAATTGATTACGATAGCGGGACCAACTACCCGGCCGTGGATGCGCCATCCTCGGCCCGGGCGGCTGATATTGCTGACCATTTTCCAGGTTAATAACGGAGTACAGGCGATTAGCCTGAGAGAATAAGCCGTTTAAATAAATCTCCGAAAACCCATGTTTTTGCACCATGTACTGGATAAAATTCCGTACCGCCAAGGAATTAGCGTAAATGCCGCTTAAGGTGTATGCGGAGTAGCCGGAATACGCAGGTAATATAGTAATGGTGCGATATTGCACGCTGGGTTGACGGATAGTGTGCTTGCCGGCCCGCGGCGAAAGCCCATTTTTTGCTTTTAAAGGATGTGCCGAATCACTGGCACACCCCGTGAGTGCGACTGCTAAAACCAACTGAAAAAAATGTTTATAAACTGCGCTTGCCACTGATATTTCCTTTTTGCCATACCTTATTATATAACTGTTTAAGTATTCAGTTATCGGTAAGACAATATTTTTTCGTATGCGAACCTTATTATAGTAGCACTCATGGTGTAACTGCGGCTACATATCGGGGAAGTTAATACTTCCCCATAAACCCGTAATATCAATTTTTAACAGCAATAATACAGGCGAAGTTTAACCATCGGAAATAGGTATCGATGCGTTTAAATCCGGCACGTTCCAGTAACGCATAGTTTTCATCCAGCCGGTACGGAACCAGCACATTTTCCAGGGCTTCACGCTTGCGCCGGTTTTCCGCATCGGTATAACCGCTTTGCAAGGCTTTAAACTGGAGATAATGAGTGATGTACAAGCGGTTTAAGGCCGCATCATTGGCCAGGATTTTCTCCGATACCAGCAATATTCCCCCAGGCCTGAGTGCACGATACGCGTTTCCCAGCAAATGTTCTCTCTGGATAGGCCTTACAAATTGCAAGGTCCAGTTCATGATAATAACGTGACACGCCGGTAAGTCGGGAAGAGCGCTTAAATCGGTAGCGATCAACGAGACTTTTCCACTGCTCATGTGTTCGGATAATTTGGCGCGGGCCTTTTCCAGCATAGGTGCTGAATTGTCATAACCGATCAGCCGGATAGCGGAAGGACATTTCGGATGCTTGACAATATGCTCGAGGCTAGTGCCGGTAGAGCAGCCTAAATCGCAGAGTACCGCTGAATCTGCCGGTAAAAAATCCATGATGAGGTCGGACTGAAGCTGCTGTATTTCATTATAAAAAGGTATGCTCCTTGTGACCATATTGTCGAATACCTGTGCAACTTGCTCATCGAAAGCAAAGTCTTCCATTCTTCGCATTTGTTGAAATATCTTGTCTTGAATATTCATACATCTATTTGTTAAGTTACTGGTTTTTGCTCCCGCGAAAAACAGTTGATTTATTAACCGTTTGCATTATAGTCTTGCAATGAACAGGCCTCTCCGAGGCATTGATTTACTTCAATAGTAATGTGGGAGAGTTTATTCAGGCCATCAAGGCTTTGAAAATTATTTAATAAGGCTTTGTAATATTCCGGCGCTTTTGGATTATGTGATACCAGGGAAATTATGAGAGCAAAGTGGTTGGGCCCTACTCGCCAAATGTGAAGATCCGAAATTCGATTATCGGCATCATTCTCTATTTTTTCTTTGATGGCCATTTTATACTTCATATCAATGCTTTCATCGAGCAAAACAGGACACGTTTCCTTAATCATTGTAAAAGACCAGTGCGTAATTATCAGTGCGCCAACAATTCCCATAACCGGGTCCAGCCAGTTCCAGCCATAATATTTCCCGAACACCAGCGCAACAATAGCCAGTACGGAAGTCAATGCGTCTGCGAGCACATGAAAATAAGCTGCCTTGAGATTATGGTCATGATGGTCAGTATGTTTATGTTTGTGACCATGTTCATGATGGGGATGAGCATGCTCATGGTGATGAGGGTCTTTAAGCAGCACGGCTGATATAAAATTAATCAACAGGCCAAAACTTGCCACGGCTATGGCTTCATTGAAGAAGATTAGCCGGGGATTCAGTATGCGTTCACTCGACTCAATCAACATCATCAAGGCTACCATGCCAAGAACAACAGAACTTGCAAATCCACCCAAAACTCCAACTTTTCCGGTGCTGAATGCAAACGTCTGGTCATGGGCATGGAGGCGGGAATAACGATACGCAAAAATCGTTATCATGAACGCAGCAACATGTGTTCCCATATGCCAGCCGTCAGCCAGCAGGGCCATTGATCCGGACATGATGCCGGTGGTTACTTCCAGCACCATGGTAAAGAAAGTGAGAATAAGAACATAGCGCGTTCGGCGTTCACCTTTCTTATTAATCACGGCAAAATCGTGATCGTGTTTCAGAAGGTTTAATACGTGCGCATGCATGATACTGTACCTGTATTTCTTATTTAAGGTGAGGCTCGATACCCGAAAGGTAAGATACTTTTTTTATCGACGGGTTCACTAATCAACGATTTAAACACTTCCCGGCCGGATTCAAGTTGGGCATCGGCCTCTATTAGAAGCATAGAGTTAAAAGTTTCAGGTTGTGGATTTTATTTTTATAGCATAGCATTATGCAAATGTTTTCCATACCACGTAAATTCCTTATTCTCTTCCTGGCCATACTGCAATTAATTGCACCGTTGGTGCATGCGCATGCCGGGGATAAAAGCTCGAGTTTTGGACTGCATGTTCCCGGCCTTGAGTCATACGGCATTGAGCATAATACTGTTATACTTCAGGCAGTGAAGACACTGCAATGTAATGTTCCTATGGCGTGCGGCAGTGCTGAAGGCGTCCTTATCGGTGTAGATGCCGGCATTAAAGACAAGCAAATCAATACTGATACCGGTTCAGATAACAGTTATTATCTGCATCCGCAAACGTTAGCCGTCAATACCTCTATTTTCCCGTTCGATACCAATTTCTCGCCGCAATCACAACAGTTTATTTGCCGGCTACTGATTCCATCGCTATCTCCGCGCGCTCCTCCCGCTTAATAATTCCCACGTTTTTTTAGAAATTTTGTCTGGCAAAGTTTCTATATTGTTTCTATTTTAATACCTTATAACGCGGACAATACCGCATTGAGCTTCTTTTATGTTCTCCCTGGATCTTTTCAGGAGATGTCTGCGTGTTTTTTTACTGGCGGCTTCTTCTGGTTTTACTGATTTGACTTTCGCTGATTCGAGAATGAGCATTACGCATCAGGACCCGATTGAAATTGATTCGACATTGAGTTTATCTGAAGTTATCGAATTCACCCTTGAAAAATATCCGGACATTGCCTGGCTTAAAGCCTTGGAAGAAGAAGCTGCGGCTCTTGAAGAACGCAGTAAAAGCTGGACAGCCGGCGCCTCACAAACAAATTTAGGATATCAGACGATATACAATTTAAAACTGAATTATGCCACTGCTAATGTGCAGGTGCCTCTATGGAATTTGGGACAGCGTGATGCCGAGCATAAACTGGCCAATCAGGCTGAAACCAGCGCTGGATCACAAGTTGTAGCGATTAAATTACGAGTTGCCGGATTGGTTAGAAGCGCTTTGTGGAATATGGCTCTTGCCAAAATTCGTTTTGAACAGGCGCAAGCAGAAGTAGTTGTTTTTGAAAAATTATGGGCCAAGGTTAATCGCCGGGTCGAATTGGGCGACTTGCCCCGCGCCGATTCGTTGCTGGCTCAAAGCGAGTTGCTGCAAAAGCGCTCAGTGATGACTCTGGCTGAAGCGGAATTAATGCATGCCCGCAAACGTTATTCAAGCATTACACAAACCATTAAAGTACCGGCAAATTATGAGGAAAATCTAGTCCACATCCTGGAAATTCAGCAAAACCATCCGGCATTAACAGCTATTAATGCCCAGATAGCGCGCAAGCAGGCTGAAGTTAACGCCATTAAATTGGTAGGTTCAGGTCAAAGCCATATTGTTGCCGGCATATTAAGCGATGAAGGCAAGGATGCGCGTAGTAATAAAGCGGAATTTTTCAATGTCGGCGTCATTATCCCCTTTGGAGGCAGCGCGCATTTACAGCCGCATATCGCCGCTGTCAATGTTGAATTAAACAGGCTGATAGCAGAGCGTGAACAACTCTATAGGGATTTGGAGCAGGCGCATCACGAAGCGGAACATGCCCTGGAAGTTAATCGGGTCGAAGTGGGTATTGCTAATGAATTAAAGCAGGTTGCCGAAGAGCATTTAAAAATGACCGAGCTGAGTTTTTCCGTGGGTGAAATTAACCTGATGGATTTGTTAAGAATTCAGTCCAGGACCCAGCAGGCCATTCTTAATGCTAAAGAACGTGCGGTCATGTTGCAGCGGGATAAAGCGTTTTATAACCAGGCAGTCGGAGTTACTCCATGAAAATAATAAAATCCCTGCTGTTATTGAGCGTCTTCAGCTTTAGCAGCCAGGCATCTGAAAATGTAATCCGGATACCACAGGCTTATCTTGAAAACCTGGGGGTAAAACTTGGCAAGCCGGAACCCGTCAAGCAAATTCCCGTTCTCTATGCACCGGCTAAAGTCGTGATTCCGCCGACCCAAGAGTTTATTGTCAGCGCATCACAGGCTGGATTAATCAATAAACTGAATGTGGCGATTGGCGATAAAGTTAAAAAAGGCCAGGTACTAGCCCAGCTCAACAGCCCTGAACTGCTGTCGCTGCAGCGGCTCTATCTTAAAGCTGACAGTGAACTGCAATTAGGTTTGCTTTCTTATCAGCGGGATAAAAAACTTCTGGAAGAAGGCGTCATTGCTGACCGGCGCTGGCAGGAAACCCGCAGTCAATATAACGCCTTTGTATCCGAAGCTAACGAACACAGACAGCTTCTGGAAATCGCAGGAATGTCTGACAGTGATATCAGGCATCTTACCCGAACCCGCAAACTAACCAGCCAGCTCAATGTGTATGCGCCCATTTCCGGAGTCGTTATTGATCGAATGGCGGTTGCCGGAACGCGTATAGATATATTGGCGCCGTTGTACCGCATTGCTAATCTCGATGAACTTTGGCTGGAAATTAATATTCCACAGGAACGCATCGGCAATATTAAAATCGGCGACCAGGTATTGATTGAAAGCATGGCCGGCATGCAGGCGCTGGAGCAACGCAAAGAGCAGCCGCTGACCTCGGTTAAAGCAGAAATCTCATTGTTGGGGCAAAGCGTCAATCCCGAAAACCAGACCATTCTGGCGCGAGCGATTATCAAAGGTGAACAAACTGCGGTAAAAGCTGGGCAGCGAATTAATACTCAGATTATTCACACCAGCGATAAAGCGGTCTTTAAAATTCCCAATGCCGCCATTGCTCAAAACGAAGGCAAGGCGTTTATTTTTATCCGTAATCCGCAAGGATTTCTGGTGCATTCAATCACGGTAATCGGCAAACAGGATGATGAATCGATTATTAGCGATGAATTCACGGGCAACGAAGAAATTGCTGTTAAAGGCGCCGTCGCGCTTAAGGCAAACTGGCTGGGATTAGGGGGTAACGAATAATGGCTAGCCTGATCCGCTTTGCGCTGAGTCAGCGGCTACTCGTTCTTTTATCGGTATTAATATTATCAGGCGGCGGCTATTATGCGTTTAAAAACCTTCCTATCGATGCTTTTCCTGAAGTTTCGCCCACGCAGGTAAAAATAATAGTTAAGGCCCCTGGCATGACGCCTGAAGAGGTTGAGGCCAGAATAACCGCGCCCATAGAAATCGAACTGCTGGGCATTCCGCATCAAACGATATTGCGCTCTATCGCCAAATACGCCTTAACCGACATTACCGTTGATTTTAGTGAAGGGACTGACATTTTCTGGGCGCGCCAGCAGATAGCCGAACGCCTGAATACAATGTGGGGAAATTTACCGGCGGGTATCGAGGGAGGCATTGCGCCAATGACCACGCCTTTAGGCGAAATGTTTATGTTTAACGTGGAAGGCGGCGATTTGTCCCTGATGGAACGTCGCAGTCTGCTGGATTGGGTGATACGTCCTGCGCTCCGGACTGTTCCAGGCGTGGCGGATGTGAATTCGTTGGGTGGTTTGGTTAGAAGCTTTGAGGTGATACCCGATAATACGCGCATGATGGCCAGAAATATAAGCATTGATAAACTGATGCATGCGCTGCAAAGCAATAACCGTAATGATGGAGCAGGGCGGCTGACCGACGGTGAAGAAGCGTTGATCGTCCGTGCCGAAGGCCGAATTAAGACCTTGGCTGATGTGAGTATTATCGTGGTTGATAATAACAATGGGATTCCCATTACCGTCGGCGATATCGCCGATATCAGGATCGGCGCGCTGACCCGCTATGGCGCAGTCAGTAAAAATGGTGAAGGCGAAGCGGTTACCGGGCTGGTATTAAGTTTACGCGGCGCCAACGCCAGACAGACTATTGCCGGTATTGAGAAAAAATTGGCCGATATCAGTCCGGGTTTTCCGCCCGGTGTTGAGACAAAAGTCTTTTACAATCGCGGTAACTTGGTCGATAAGGCGGTAGATACGGTTTTGCATGCCTTGATGGAAGCGATAGTGCTGGTAGTAGTCCTGCTGATTTTATTTCTCGGCAACTTACGCGCGGCTTTAACCGTTGCTTTGGCTTTGCCGATGGCGGCATTGTTTACTTTTATCCTGATGAAGACCATGGGCATGTCGGCAAACCTGATGAGTTTGGGAGGTCTTGCTATTGCCATCGGTATGCTGGTGGATGCGGCCGTAGTTGTCGTCGAAAATGTCATCACGCATATGGCCTATACGGAAAAAGCCCGGCGGTTGCCGCCTTTACATGTTATTTACCGCTCGGCCCATGAAGTTGCAGCCCCGGTGACGTCCGGTATTTTAATTATTATTATCGTTTTTTTACCGTTGCTGACCTTGCAGGGGCTGGAAGGTAAATTATTTACCCCGGTGGCCTTAACCATCATTTTTGCGCTGAGCGGTTCATTGGTTTTGTCGTTAACCGTTATCCCGGTTATCGCGTCCTATTTGCTGAAAGAAGTTTCCCATGACGAACCCTGGCTGCCGAGGCAATTAAAAAGGCTTTATCAGCCGGCGTTATTATGGTGTCTGGGAAACAGTAAAAAAGTATTTGTCGCGGCGGGTTTACTATTAGCCGTGACGGTACTGGTATTTACCCGCATAGGCAGCACGTTTATGCCGGCTATGGATGAAGGCGATATTATTGTGCAACTGGAAAAATTACCGTCGATTACCTTGCCGCAGTCGGTAGCGCTGGATATTCAGGTACAGAAAAACCTGCTCAAAAATATTCCTGAAATTATTGATGTGGTATCGCGTGTCGGTAGTGATGAGCTGGGTCTTGATCCAATGAGTTTAAATGATACGGATACTTTTTTGATCCTGAAGCCGAAAGAGCAATGGCGCATGCATAATAAGGAGAAACTGATTGAAGAAATCCGTAAAGTCATGGCGGCAACACCCGGCATTGCTTTCAAATTCACCCAGCCGATTGAAATGCGGGTTTCAGAAATGCTCACCGGAACCAGGGGCGATGTAGCCGTTAAATTATTCGGTACGGACCTTGCCGTTCTAAATGAGAAAGCTGCGCAAATAGCCGTTGTGTTAAAAGGCATAGCAGGTTCCAGCGATGTTTTTACCAAACAGAACGAAGGCATGCAGTTTTTGCAATTAACCATTGATAAGCTGGCGGCCGGGCGTTTGGGACTGGACAGCGACAGTATTGAAAATCTTTTAAGGTCGCAGATTGAAGGATTAAAGCTGGGAATCGTGCAAGAAGGTATTAAACGGACGCCTTTAATTCTGCGCGGCGACAGTAAGATGGCCAATTTTGAAAATCTGCAAATTACCCTGCCGGGGGGGGGGCATGTGCCCTTAACGGCAATTGCCAATATAGCTAAAGTGGAAGGCGTGGTATCAATAGAGCGGCAAAGCGGGCAGCGTTTTATAGTCATCAGCAGCAATGTACTGGATCGCGATCTGGTAGGATTTGTAGAGGAAGCCCGCCAGGCCGTTAAGGAAAAAGTCAAATTGCCGACCGGTTACACCGTTGAGTTCGGTGGCCAGTTTGAAAATCAGCAACGCGCCGCGGCCACGCTTTCGCTAGTAGTTCCCCTGTCATTGGGCCTGATTTTTTTATTATTGTTTTCAACCTTCGGCTCAGTACGCCAGGCCGTGCTGGTGTTATCAAACATCCCGCTGGCAATGGTCGGCGGCGTTTTTGCCTTATGGCTTTCCGGTGAATATTTATCGGTGCCCGCCTCAGTGGGATTTATCGCGCTATTGGGAATTGCCGTGCTCAATGGCGTGGTGATGGTGAGTTATTTTAATCAGTTGAAAGCAACCGGCATGGCCTTGACGGAGGTCGTTATCACCGGCTCCGCCCGGCGTTTAAGGCCGGTATTAATGACCGCAAGCATCGCTGCATTCGGTCTTATTCCGTTGTTGTTTGCAACCGGCCCGGGGTCTGAAATCCAGCGGCCTTTAGCCATTGTGGTGATTGGCGGCCTAGTTTCATCCACCTTTTTAACCTTATTTTTATTACCGATTTTGTTTAAATTATTTGGTCAGGCAAAGGTGGTCGAACCATGAACAACAATGAATACCTAGTCACCTTGCAGGTTCCGGTAAGCCTTGAAGAATTGATAGTCGATTGTCTTCTGGCGCTGGAGTCAGAGCTCGGGTTCATCAGTTTTCCCGTTAGTGTTCATAATCACCAACATAAAGGTTTATCGCTTTCCGAACAAGTGCGGGGCCGGCAGAAAAAAATCCGTTTTCAGCTGCAGGTGGATGAGCCGGGGTTATTTGCCTTATTAACGCAATTAAAGCAGGATTTTTCCGGAGCCGGTATTCACTACCGGGTTTTGCCGGTAATCGAGCATGGGTTTATATAATTCAGGAATTTCCTGCATGAATCCAATACAGATCAGGATTAATTACAACTTTCATCTAATAACAGAGAAGCCGTCAAACCGGCATGTTTTTGCATTTATGTGCATAATCCAGGATTTAGCCAAACTTTGTCTGCCTGCTGTCTGATGGGGTTTGGGAAATCAGGGCGGCGTCAATCGCAATAGTTTCGGCATATATCAGGCGGCGCGGCGCGAAACCGATAACTCTTTGATCGCTTGCAGGACCGGAAGGTAATGCCGGGTTCGTGGTGCCGTCAGAGTTGACAGTATAGTCAGCGGAAATATACTCATATTCACGGATGAGCAATCGAAATTGATCCGGCGCTGGCTGTTGAGTAAACTTGATCGTGCCTGTCCATAGCACCGATTCATCGGCGGGAAGCAAAGTTCCTTGCTGAATGGCAGCGATATTTGCCGCGGCCGGATTCCAAGCCAGATCTCCTGTGATCGTGTCATCCAGTTGCTGAACTTCAACCTCAATTTCAGTTGGCGCGGCAACAGGACTGATGGGTATCGGAGTGATCTGCGGCAGCGGGCCGCTGGGTTTTATGCCGGATATGGTAACCTGCAGGCGTTCAGGATGATAAGGATCGGCAGTGACAAGCGCAGATCGGCCGCTGGTCAGCTGGGCAAAGTCAGCCAATACTACGCGCGACAGTTTGGCGTCCGCTAGGGCGTGAGGCTGATAGCGCGTCAACGCCAGCCGCACGAAAGGCGAATAAGCGAAAGGCGCATCGATTATCAGGTCGCAATACCATTTCTGACGTTCTTCATCAAAAGCGACGGGGTAGCCTGCAACATCAACTCGCTTGCCGGAATCTTCCTCCAGGCTGAGGGAGTTTTCAAAAGCAAAGGCATCGGGAAAATTACCCCCGCCTGGAAGTTCTGACAAGCTGTCAGTCTGCCAAATGGGATCTTTCCCCCACTGCGTAATAAAAGGTTTCCAGCGGTCCCGTACGTCAGGATCTGAGATATTTTCGCCCCTGAAAGCAAAAAAAGTTACGCCTAAAAGCTCGCCTTCGCCGGATGAGAACCAGGGCCGTTCAAGATATATGCGCAGACCGCCGCCAAACCGGATGCTGCGCTTCAGGTTGGTCTGCGTTTGGCGCTGCCAGCCGAAAGTTGGAATGACATAAGCGATCTGCGGCGCGACCGGCCGCGCGGAAGCGGGGACATCTACAACAAACGGAGCGCTGGAGCGAGTGAAATCCAGATTTTCTTTCTGCGGGAAATACTCGCGGTAGCGGGATGTCGAACGGGCAATGTAACTGACACGGTGGTGTTTCGTGTCATTAAGACGGTGAAGCGGTGCGGCATCAATAAAGATTCGTATTCCGTCTTTATCGGGAAAGGTATTAACCTCTTTGCCATAGTCGAGCAAATCGCCTAAGCCGCCCAGTCGATCACCGCCCCTGACAAAACAAATCAGATCATGTCCGGCATCATAATAGCCGACAGCCCGCTTATCAGGAGTTACCTGAATTACATGATTAAGCAATTGATTGATGGGGACTTCATCAACCGGCGCGGCATGATGTTGATTGAGTTCCTCAATTTTTTTAAATTTCAAATGCTCAACCCCGAGATCATCTACAGGATCATCCCATTCGGCGAGAATATCCACTCTGGCTGTGCTGGCTGCATGAATATGCAAGCCGCCCAGAAGGTAAGCGTCCGTTGAGCCGGGTTTCCGCCATGCGTTAATGGCGTTTAGCTCGGAAGGATTAGATTCTATATTGAAGGAATTGCGCGTGGGTATGGCAAAAGCGGCTTCAGGGGCGGTTTGCAGTATCTTCGGATCGGGCTGCAACTCATTGTAGGGTTCGTGCTGCACGGGAATCGCGGTAAATTCAGGAACGCCTATCGGCTGCTGCACAGCGTGAACCAGGGTAAGCAGGCGCGGCGGCGTCAGCATCCAGTGTCCGCCTTCAACCGCCCGCTGGAGGATGTGAGCGATTCTGTCTACATCTTGTCTTGGATCAAAGAAGCTCCTGTCAGGCGAGGCAACGGCTTTTTGATCAATATATTCCCGCAGCCACTGCCAAACGCCCATCAGTTTCAAATCGTCCGTCCGGATATAGCTGGTCAGCGGCACCACAGCATTGGTTCCTTTGGTCAGCGAAATTGTCAGTACCCGGTTTTCGGCATCCCATTTCGGAGCGGCATGCCCGTCGTTTAGCGCCAGACGAAATGGCTGCATGGCCTGCCAGTCACCCTCGCCGCCGAAGCTGATTAGTGTTGCGGAGCCGGGGCGCGGGTTGGGGTCGTCCAATAAATGGTAGGCAACCTGCGCTTCCGGGCCAGGGCCGGGCTGAACATTGCCAATGCTGCTGTTAGGAGCGCCGGGCAGATCGCGCAGCGCGGCGCCTTTTGCCAGCACGTCGGGTATATAGGGCAAGCTGTCTATGCGCTCATCCGCCTCCAGCGGAAATTTCTGCTTAGGATTTCCGGCAACGGCTACCTCCACTTGATTAAGCTCCGCACCGTCTTTTTTTGCCAAGAGATCATACATCGCAGGGTTTGGGTTCAGTTTACCCGTTGAGTCGTCCAGCATTCCCAAGCGTTCCGCGACTTCCACGCTGGCGCGGGGAGGAAGAATATGACGGTCGTTTGCGGTCAAGTCCGCGGCATTATTATCCTGGGCCGGACCGTTGTTAAAAGTGCGAATCACCAGCCGATCCACTTGAGACCCCGGCCCCGTTACGCCCTTTTCATCCCGCAGGACAACCAGCGGCGAAATGACCGGCTCGTAGCGCAAATAAGCAAAGCCTTCCGCATTCTGAGGCAAAGCCAGTTGCGCTGATAATTGTTCCAGCAGCGGATGATCCAGCGCGAGGCTGTTGCCGCATATGTCCACTACCCGGGCTCTTACCCGGTAGCGCCGGCCAAAGCGTAAGCCGGGTAAAGAGCCGCCTACCGCCTTGAAGTGCGTTGTCATTTTAAACGGCGTGGCGGGCGTGTTTTGATCGGTATCGGGCTGATCCAGGGCTTTCTCCGGATCGGGATCGCTGGAAAGTACTTTGCCTGGAAAAGGCGCGCTCAAACTCCAGCCCGCCCAACGTGCCATTGCCTCATGCACATACATATCTTTAGCCGGAGGATTATCAGGGTTAGGCGCGGGCTGGGCGGCGGCAAGCTGGGTAAATCCTTCTTCATCGTTTGTGGTCAGCTTTTGATCCTCAATGTTATAAACTGCATCACGGCGGTGCAGCGAGTGCCATTGGTTAGTATGGCTGTCCCAAATATCCAGCCGGTAGCCATGAATCAGGTCTTCCGCATAGAGCTGGTCGGGCAGTGGCTGCTGCCCATTGGCGGCATCCTGAAAGTTTTTCGATCTCTGGAAAGAGCGAAGCAGTTTTTCTCCCCGGTCATCGGCATACAAGGACAAACCGCCTGAACGCAATGACGGAAGGGTTGCCTGCGGATCGAATATTTCAGGGTGAGGGGCATCCGGCGGTTTAATAACCTGCCCTTTTTCATCCTTTTTATCTTGCACTGTTTCGGCAAGCATGATTGTCTTATGCATGCCGCCATCGACATCTACCTGAGCCAATCCAAACAAGTGCGGATTAAGAGCCAATAATCCTATGGCTTCGGCAATTTTCGGGTTGGGCAGGGGAAGAAAAACACGCATATCCGATTCAGTTTTAAAATGAACATAGCCGGTTTCCACGGGAGTAATTGATGTGGAAATGTCCCATTCCCGGCCAGGCTCAGCGGCAACGACGCTAAAAGCGCCTGAAAACGAGATGGGAACAAATTCCAGCGGCAATTCAAAATCCATTACCAGGCCAAGCGCCCGCAGCAGTTCCGGATATGAATTAAGAGAGCTTAAAACCTGATGAAAATCCAGCAGCTTGTCAAAATCCGGCGGATTATCCTCAATGGGTTGTCCGGGTGGGATATGATGAAAAACGGCAAATTCCTGAGCGCTTCCGCGTCGGGCGTCGGCAAGCTGCTGATTATCGACCAATGAGGTTTGAAACAGACCGTCTTCGCCTTGCGGCTGGTTCCGAATCGGCGCTTGCAGAGTGCGTAGCTGCCGCTTTCCGCCGTCCCGGTAAAAGTCGCGCAGATTATCCTTCCAGTTAACCTCTAAGCCTTTGACTAATCTTCTGAGCTTATCATAATTGCTGTTCTGTTCCCGCTGCTGACGGTCAGCTGCTTGCGGCAATGCCAATTCCACGCTGGCTTTTTGGTACAGTCCTTTCAATAAAGACAACGCGTTGCGGGTGGAGTAGGAGGCGATGTTATGTTTTGAATAGTCATCAAAGGCATGCGACCGCACCAAGGTATCTTCTTTGAACATGGCTTCCCACAATTCCGGCTTTAAAGCTCCGGTTGCCGCCGGCGCTATAAAATCCGCCCCATTGCAGTGAAATGTCAAACTTAAACCATCCTCTTTTAAGCGGCGCGTCCATTGCAGCCAATCGGGAAAAGCATCCAGCGTTGTGCGTTCCGCATCGCCAAACAGCCGGGGAGATACATACACGGATACCGGCATGGTCGCGGGATCAATACTGATACTGCGAGGCATCATGGTAAATAAAATCGTCTGATTGGCCATTATCTTGTTCTCCCAGGTCTTGTTTTCACAAAGTTTTCTTTCCGCATAATATCTATGCTATGCAAAAGCATTGGCGTACTCATTCCACAGGCGGGGCGTTTCCCATACATCGACGAAAACAGGATCGCCGTTTTCGCCGCCGAATTTTTTCTCAACCGTAATTTCAATTGATTTGCTGAAGAAAAGCACTTCTACTTTAACTGTCAAGGTCGCCATGCCTGACGCTTTTTTTGTTTCAGATTCATAAGTAAAGCTCAGCATGAATTCCAGCGAAATTGAAATCAGCCCAAGCACCGACAACTCGCCGCCCATGCGTAAATAGCCTGATAAGGTGGCGAAATCTTTGCCCTCTTTTGACTCAAGCTTGAAATAAATGCCAGCAAGGATATGAACGCCGCCGCTGGCAACGCCCAGGTTAATGGATGCCGAAGCGCCAAATTCAAACGCGGCTTCCACCACGCGAAGTGCCTGGGTATCAAGCTGCAGATGAAAAAATCCGCCCCCGCCGAAGAAGGCGACCGTTAAATTAAACGGATGCTGCCGTTCGGAGATATTGAAGTCAAACAGCGGACTGCCGTTTAAAAACGGCAGGGTCAATGCTGCCCCCAGACTGACATCTTTAAGAGCAAATACACCCACTGCGACAGGCGGCAGGCCGATTGCAAATCCGGCGCGGATCGCCGGTTCGGGGGTGATCTCCAGGCTGGCGCCGTCGCCGAATAGCCCTGGAGGAATAATGTTTTTAAGCTCGTTGACAAACTTCAGGTCGCCTAAAAACTCCAGTGCGTCCGGGTTTTTTAGCTGCACGTTGACGTCAGTTTTTTGGCCAGTTTCCGAGGTGAAGCTGAAGGAGTCGAAGCTGAGCTTGACGACATTGAGGAACTCCAGGTGGAAATGAGTCAGCTTGCCGGTGAACTTTGATGATCCTGCCTTGCCATCAGTGGGTTGTTCAACTAATCCTTCGATTTCTAATGCCGCTCCTGCCTCGCGGACGAATTTAAAAAAGCCTGCATCCACTTCTTCTATACTCGGCTTCCAATTCAGCTTGACGGCGGGCGGAGCGGCTTGCGGTAAAAACTGAATCGTGGGCGCATTGCCGAAAGTACCGGCTGAAATGAGTTCAGTAAGCTTTAACTTGCCAAACAAGGTAGCCGCATCCCCCGCATCTTTAAAGAAATCGGCAGGTTTAAACTCATTAGCAGCGGCGTTAGCGAGATCGCCTGCGGCGGCTCCCAATTTTCGGGTTACGCTCGATATTGACAGATTGGGAGTGGCGATGCCGCCTGCTTTGTCTGCTGAGAAGTTCGACTGCACTTTGTCGAGTAGTTCGGCGAAGACTTCATTGCCGCTGTCAAAGTCCGAATTCAGGTAATTCGCGAAGTATTTTATTTCCGTTGCGGCGGTCGTTCCTATTAGTTGCTCTACTGCCGTTAAATTAACCGCTGCTTTGTCGAGCCTAGGCAAAAATTTTGCTATGACGGCATTGTCGGTGTCAAAGTAGAGCGAGCGCGTAGTCAGAGTGGTGTTGTCGCTGGCATCGCCGTTGACGGGAGCATAGGTTATGGGTTGACCGAGAACTTGGCAGACTCGGCGATTGCTCAAGCCATCCTTAGCTTTTGCATTCTTGTATTCAGTTCGAATGGATTCAATAGCTGGAAGCACGGCATCACTGTTGGGCACAAAAATCAGCGCCGCCGTAAAATCAATCGTATGATTTTCGCTGTCCTGGCCTACGGCATGAAATTTAAAATCATTTCCTCCCACTTCAATCCAGAAGGAGTACTCTGTTCCTCCAATGGGTAGCGGTAATCCAATGTCCGGCGTGCTCAGCGTGGTCAAGCGCACTTGTTTCAAAGGCATGCCTCGCCCTGCATTCGGCAATGCTTCCTGATTTGCGTCCGCTTTCGTATAGTCCTTTAGCGGCTGCCGCACCACGATAAACATGCGCTGCGCCAGATAAGCCACAGGCGAACCATTGGCATCGTTGAATTTGCGCTCCGTTACTTTAACCAGCGCGGCCCGATGCCCAAAGGGATAGAGATACCCTTCGTAGACAATTCGCACATAATGGTCGCGGCCTTGCGTAGCTGTATGCCCCCATTCCGAAATATTAAGAGACTGGCCGGGATTGCCAATTCTGATCGGCGGAAAAAAAGGCGGACGATCGCGTAGCAGCGGATCAAGCAATGCTATGAAGTCTTCCTTGAGGAGTTTTCTGTTAAATTCTACCGGCCCCATATCCGCGAAATTTGGCGGAGCGGCTTCGATAAGCAGAGGATTAACCGGAAGCGGATCAAATAAGCCACGGCGATTAAATAGCAATTCGGTTGGAGGCTCCCAGTTGCCTCGAGATTTCAGCCATCCGCCCAGCGGCGAGAGCATCACCTGCTCGGCTTGAATGGACTTGGGCTGATAGGTTGTCCAATCGGTTCGGGATTTAATAAAGCCCCGAAATGCCGAAGTAAGAATGACCAGTTCATGGCGGTCGCGGGCATTCATTGCCGTCAGAACAGATTGCCCGGCCCATTTATCAGCTTCACCCAGGGTTGGCCAACTTGGTTTTGGCTTGGATGACTTCGCGACATAATCCGGCGACCAGATTGCCCTCATTGGCGCAGGGCGGCTCTTGGAGAGATTAACAATCTTCTCTCCTTCCCGATAGGCGAGCCGGGTATGCCAAAGTTCCGTGCGCCCCGCATGAGTTTGTGGGGAAGCGGCATTAACCCAAACCACGCTGCGGTCAGGCGATAAAGTCAGGCGGTAAGGCATTTCTATCGCGGTTTCGACTTCGCCGGGGGGAGTAATGGGTGGAGCATTCGTCCGTTGCTCATCGGTTGGCGATGCGGGAATATCCGCGAGAGCTGAAACGCTCAACTCCCAGTCAGACCAGTTTAATAAGCCTTCAATGCTATAAGGAATTCGCGGATTGCTGCTGGCGGGCAACTGAAACACAAGACGCGTGGGCTGCCCCATTCTTGCCTGCGATCTTCCAGGCATTTCAGAGCCAGGAAACAGAACCGGCGGCTTGTTGTAGGGCTTGGCTTGCTCATCCGTGGGAGCTTTTGTTGCAGATGACTCATAAACCGCCTCTTCAGCAATGGTTTGCGGCGGAAAATGCGCGATTAAATAGGCTGTCTGCGCCGCATCTTCGGGGACTAAAACAGGATTAGCCGGATCGCTTTTGTCGAGTTTCAGGTTTCTGCACTCAATTTGCAAATTGAGCAAGTCGTCGGGGCGGAGTAAATCAACTTTGAGCGCCATCATCCATTCTCCACAATATACAAATAATGATCCGGCAGGGGACTGCCGATTTAAATTCGGGCGGAGTCCCGCCGGAATTTCCGGTTAATATGAATCAAGCCGCGCTTGTCTGCAACAACCGGAAACCGGTTTTCTTTCCGGCGATCAGGCTCCTGAATACTTAACAGGCTTGTTTAAGGCTTATTGCAGTTTCGACAAGCCCGCGTCCACGAATTTTGCCCCCGCATTCGCCAAGTCTTGCCGTAAAGCCGGGCTAAAGGTTTGTTGCGCCGCCTGTTCGAATTGCGTAGCCATCACTAATAAATCGATTCCGTCGAATTCGTGAGTAAACCAATGCGGGCGAGGTCCGGGAAATGGCCATTTTAACCGGGGCGGAGTAGGACACCAATCGTCAACAAATTTTGAGATATGCCCGCCGACAATAATAATGCCCTGCTGCTCGCCATTGCGCGCCGTGGCATCGGCAATATCCTGAAGCAGCCCGGCGCGGCTTATGACCGTTTGCGCCACCGCCGCCAAAAAAGCGTAGCGCGGCGGCAACGGCTGCGGATTGAGCGCGACTTCCTCACCGAAGCCGGGTCCGCCCCCGATAATCTCCCCGGCTTCAGGATGTCGGGCGAGAATGCTTGCGAAAGCAAATTTCCAGGGCTCCGGCCGCGGGCCGAAAACGTAGGTTCGTTCCAACGCCGCGCGAATAAGCGGATCCCAAGGGCCTGACGGCAGGGGATGCTCGTCATCCTCGCGTCCCCTGCCGCCGATTATTGCGCGTACAAAGGCTAATAATTTTTCCCGGTTGACAGGCAAGCGTTGATCTTTCGTTGGTTCAGCGTTCATTTCATCCACTCCTTTTCTGAAAAATAAAACCGTTTCCTGCCGCGCCGGTAATTTAAGTAATGTTTAGAGCGTTACGTGCTTGGCATTCCAGGAATGTCCGGTCCACGTTAAACAGGAAAGGGGCTTATCTATTACTCGCCAATGCCCATAATGAAAGCCTTGGAGGGTTAATGAAGTGTAAAAATATTTGTATCGCATGTCTGTGAAGTATCTTACGGGGGCAATGTGAGTTTTTTCATATTTAAAAGGAGCTAACGGCTGGAATTGCTATTTTTTAAACAGCGGGATGGATTGGGATTTACTATCAATAATCAATCGATAGATGCCTAACACACTCATCCCCAGCAAGCTGTTTTTCCCTAAAAGATGATCCGCGGCGAAGGCCGCTTCTACGTTTTGAAGGGGATTTCCCCGGCAATTCTCAGCTCCTGCAGCATGCCGATTTTAGCTTCGGCCATGCCAGTTGCGGGGTAAAGGCAGTATCTGCGGCCCAGCGCAGCTATCATGGAAGCCGGCAACACGACCAAATCCGCGCAGGAAAAAAGCGTTCTCCACACCCGAGTGGATAAACCGTTCTGGGGCGACTCATCGGCCCAGGCCGAAAATTGTTATTCCCACACCGGTGAAGATAACAATTACTTAACACTCTTCCAGGCAATGAATAATTCTGCCTGCCTGCAAAGTGCAGGTTACTCGGCCTTTCAATGTCCGCCCCCAAAAAGGCGTATTGGCACCCAGGCTTTTCCAGTTGTCTGAATTGACTTGCCAGTCTCGTTCAGGATCAAAAATGCACACGTCTGCTGAAAAACCCGGGGTCAGGGCGCCGCTGTTGATACGGAGAATACGAGCGGGGTTTTTGCTTAGAGATGCTATGCCTTGCTCCAGTGTTATGGCCTTCTCGGCTACCAGTTTGAGCATTAACGGCAATACGGTTTCCAATGATGAAATCCCTGGCTCTGTTTCGGGGAATGCGCCCAGTTTGGCGTCTATATCATGCGGCTGATGGTCGGAACATAGACTGTCAAGTATGCCGTTGGCCAGGCCATGTCTCAGGTACTGCTTATCGGTTTGGCTGCGTAATGGCGGCAATACATGGTAGATGCTGTCAAAAGGAGCGATGTCATTTTCGGTTAGATGCAGTTGATGAATGGCGGCGTCCGCAGTGACATTCAAGCCATACTTTTTTGCCTGGTGTATCTTGATTACCGAACGCTTGCAGCTTAATTGGCCAAAATGGACACGGCAGCCGGTAAGCTCGGCCAATTCAAGGCATTGAGCCAGTGCGATGGTTTCGGCGGCTTCAGGGATGCTCGGCAATCCGTAGCGGGTTGAGAACGCGCCCTCGTGAGCGCAACCGTTATTACTCAGCCAAAAATCATTAGGCCGAAACATCAGCAATAAGTCATGGCTCGCGGCATACTCCATCGCCCGCCTTAATATCAAAAGATTTTTTACCGGCTCATTAGCATTGCTGACGGCAATACAACCTGCCTGTTTAAGCGAAAGCATGGAGCTTAATTCTGCGCCTTCCAGCTTCTGGGTAAGGGCTGCGATCGGGTAAACTTGATCATAGCCGGCTTTTTTCGCCAGCTCCCTAACCAGTTCTGCAACTGCTGTCGTATCAATGACAGGGGCGGTATCCGGCTGAAGGCACAGGGTGGTTATTCCGGCACTGGCGGCGGCGCAGGTTTCACTTTTGAAAGTTGCCTTGCGGCTATGTCCCATATCGCGCAAGCGCGTGCTCAAGTCTATAAAGCCCGGGCACACTATCCGGTTTTTGGCTTCAATGACTTGAGCCGGCTTGAAACCGGCCGGTTCATTGGTAATGGAGATAATTTTTCCATCAGCGATATAAACAGACCCTGTGCGGTCGATTTCGTTGGCCGGGTCGATGATTCGTCCGTCCCTGATATGTATCTGATCCATCAGGCAAGTCCCTGTTTTTGCATGGCCATAGCCATAATCGCCATACGGATGGCTATGCCGTTGCTGACTTGTTTCAGGATGACCGATTGCGGGCCGTCAGCCACTTTGGAATCAATTTCCACCCCACGGTTAATCGGCCCCGGATGCATAACGATGGCATCGGGTTTGGCAATTTTCAGTTTTTCTTCAGTAAGACCGAAACATTTAAAATATTCGCTTTCACTGGGCAGCAACGCCGAACTCATGCGTTCTTTTTGCAGGCGCAGCATGGTAACGACATCAATATCCTTGAGTCCTTCAGTCAAATTATGTGAAACACTGACGCCCAATGTTTCAACATGAGCAGGAAGCAAGGTCTTCGGAGCAATAACCCGGATTTCGGCGACGCCCAGAGTATTTAATGCCTGAATCTGTGAGCGGGCAACGCGGGAATGCAAAATGTCGCCAATAATGGCCACGCGCAGATTTGCAAAGTCTTTTTTTATCTGGCGAATAGTAAACATGTCCAGCATGGCCTGGGTTGGATGGGCATGCTGCCCGTCACCGGCATTGATAACGCTGATATGCGGGGCGGTATGCCGGGCTATAAAATGAGCAGCGCCGCTAATGGAATGACGCACCACGAACATGTCTACATACATGGCTTGCAAGTTGCGGATGGTGTCGAGCAGGCTTTCCCCTTTTGAGGTTGAAGAAGTCGCGATGCTCATGCTTAACACATCGGCAGACAACCGCTTTGCCGCCAGTTCAAAGGTTGCGCGCGTGCGGGTGCTGTTTTCAAAGAACAGGTTGACGATGGTCTTGCCGCGCAGCAAGGGGACTTTTTTAACCTTTTGTTCCGACATGCCGATAAAGGATTCGGCCATATCCAGAATTTCTGTTAACAAGTTCTTGTTCAGACCTTCGATAGTCAAAAAATGTCTAAGCTTACCTTCCGAATTTAACTGCAGGTTATCAGCCATAGATTTATGCGGCTACCTCAATAGTTCGTAACTCAATAGCCAATGGCTCAGGACCTGTCAGTTTAATTCGCTGGTTTGCATCTAGAATGATGCTTGCTCCGATACAATCGGGATTGAGGGGGATTTGCCTGCCGTCACGTTTTATCAACACCGCCAGAACTACCTGGTTGGGCCGCCCATAGTCAAAAATTTCATTCAAGGCGGCACGGATGGTTCTTCCGGTATAAAAAACATCATCTACCAGGATAATTTCACGACCTTCAATATGAGGGGGCAATTGGCTCGGCTTTACATCGGGATTGACGCCGATTTGCGAGAAATCGTCCCGATAAAATGAAATATCCAGTAGTCCCAGCGGCTCCTCGATATTGAGCCGCCGGTGCATGTGTTCGGCAATCCATACGCCGCCGGTGCGAATACCTATCATCAGCGGATTGACGAGGTTTCTTTCCACCACGCTATGTTTTAGCGCGGCTTCCAGGTTATCAAGCAGGTCAGGTATTTTTAAGTTTCTTAGGGGCATTTTTTGTTAAGTAGTCATTTAACCAGGTCTGCAGGATAAGCTGGGCAGCAAGTTGATCCTGTACTTCCCAGAGTTTGGTTGCCGTGACGCTGACTTCATCAAACAACATTTGCTTGGCTTCAAATGTCGATAAGGTTTCATCCTGTTGATACACCGGCAGTTGATACCGGCCCTCCAACTGCCGGCAGAATTTTAACATACGCGGGGTTATAGGATTGTCCGAACCGTCCGCCTGTTTTGAAATCCCTACCACTAAACCCGCCGGTTGCCACTCCTGTATTAACTTGCTGATTTTCCCCCAATCAGGACTTTGATTAATCGAGCGAATAGTTTGCAATGAATTGGCTGTAGAGGTGGTCGTCTGGCCTACCGCTATGCCTATTTTTTTATTGCCGAAATCAAATCCGATATATGTATCGGTATGGGTTTTGGGTAGTAAGGGATCTCGCATAGTCTTGCATGCATAACCGGAAAGCAAGGGAAAAAGTGTAGAGTCAATACCGCAAGACTGGCTCTACGTTAATGATTAAAGGCGGACAAACGCAGGCCGGGTTTAGCCATGTCCGGCCGGCATGGTTAATTGGTGAATATCAATACCAATTTGACCTGCCGCCGCGCTCCAACGCAAATCCACCGGGGTTTCAAATAAAACCTGGGTAGCAAATGGCGTATTCAGCCAGGCATTATCCAGCATTTCTTTTTCCAGTTGCCCTTCGCTCCATCCCGCATAACCTAAAGCCACCAGATATTTTTCAGGCCCGTCTCCGACGGCAATGGCTTCAATTACATCACGTGATGTGGTTAGGGAAATAGACTCTGAAATGGGTAGCGTGGCATCCCAATTTCCGCCCGCAGGATGTAATACAAAACCTCGCTCCTGCTGAACAGGACCCCCTGCAAAAACAGGGGCTTCTGCCGCAGAAGCCGAAGTGACGTGGATATCCATTTGTTTAAAAATTTCGCTCAGCTTCATTTCTGCCGGCCTGTTAATGACTATGCCTAATGCGCCCTCTTGATTGTGCTGGCACAAATAAGTCACGGTATGAAAAAAATTAGGGTCAGCCAAACTGGGCATGGCGATAATAAACTGGTTATTTAAGTAAGTAGCTCGGCTCATATTCGTAGTCTCGAAGGTTATGGGTGGCTCTGCAAATATTTTATCGGGTGGTCATGCCTGATTCATCAGAGAACTTCCACACTCTGGTGATTACCAGTACATCCAGTTCTTTAAGTAATTCTATCGGTAAGGGCGCAAACGGCGCACTCATCCTGACAATTCTTTTAGCTGCATCATCCAGCGCCTGATTTCCGGAAGACTGATTTATGCGGATACTGTATATATCTCCATCTGCTTTAATACCTACATCCATAATTAGAGTAGCTGAAAAATTTTTCTTGGCCGCCACATCCGGGTAATTCAGGTTGCCCGTTCGTTCCACTTTGCCTTCCCAATCCTTCATATATTGAGCGGCAACATATTTATGCGCACTCACGGAATTAACAAACTTTACTTTGGCTTGATCGGCACTTTGTTGACTCTGCCTGATCTCAGTGCCTAATTGGGTAATTTGTTGTTGTAAAGTCTCAGCGGATAATTGCGGATGTTTTTCCTTGCTGTCGACAACAATGGCTTTATTTGCAGTCACAACTTTCTTTTCAGCTTTTTGCTGAACAATAATTTTTTGTTTTACTTTGGGCTTGGATTCCTCAGCGGAAGTCTTCTTGATCAGTTGTTTCTGGCTATTTCCCTGGCTGGAAAGCTTTTGTGCCGGCGGTTCGGGTTTCGTAGTTTTCTTTCCTGCTCCCAGCTGATTTTCCTGAGCCAGGAATTTTGCTTTTTCAGGCGCTTTTTTGACGGGTGTATTGACCAGTGTAATATCTATGGATCTACTGATTTTTTCCGGTTGAGGCGTGGTGAAATTAATACTCAATACAATAACAATGTGTGCAACGGCTGCTACAAACAGGGCCACTAATAATGAATCATTATTAGATAGAGAAGCAGAAGGATAGAACATTGCCTGATTTGTCATATTTTAGTGAAGGGTTATTTCAATATGGTCCATTAACAGTCCGGCAATATTAAGTCCAAACTGACGATCCAGCTCCTGCACGCAAGTGGGGCTGGTCACATTAATTTCAGTCAGGGTATCGCCAATCACATCAAGTCCTACAAAAACCAGGCCTTTTTGCCGAAGCGTAGGCCCCACTTCATTGGCAATCCAGAGGTCTCTTTCGGTTAATGGGCGACCTTCCGCAGAACCTCCGGCAGCGAGATTGCCGCGGGTTTCACCTTGAGCAGGTATACGGGCCAACGCATAAGGCACTGCTTCGCCATTAACCACTATGATGCGTTTATCGCCATCTTTGATTGCAGGGAGATATTTTTGAGCCATAACATACCGGTTGTTATATTGGGTCATAGTTTCCAGTATTACGCTGAGATTAGGATCGCCCTGACGCAAATGAAAAATTGATGTGCCGCCCATTCCATCCAGGGGCTTTAATATAATTTCTCCCTGTTCCTGTAGAAAGCTCCTGATCCTGGCCGGTTCCCGGGCCACCAGGGTTTCGGCGCAACATTGCGGAAACCAGGCGGTAAAGAGCTTTTCATTTGCATCCCGCAATGACTGCGGTTTATTTACCACATAGACACCCAAATTTTCCGCGCGTTCCAATAGATAAGTGGCATAGATATATTCCTGATCGAAAGGCGGATCCTTGCGCATCATAATAACGTTAAGCTGATCCAGTGGAATATCCTGTTCTGCAATAAACCGGTGCCACTGTTGTGGATCACGCTGAACATTTAATGTACGGGTCCGGGCGTAAGCTCTGCCGTTTCTAAGAAACAAGTCATTGAGTTCCATATAATGCAATTCCCAGCCTCTGGACTGGGCTTCAAGCAGCATGGCAAAACTGGTATCTTTTTTTATGTTTATATGGGCTATGGAATCCATGACCATACCGAGCTTAATAGGCATTATTGTCCTGTTATAATTACTTCAAAAATAAATAGTCAGCGCTTGCGCAGTTCATTTTATAGATTGTTATTTACCTTGAAAAGATTTTTTGGTATAAAGATTGGCTAACTTTTAGATTTAGGCACAGATTAGAGGTCCATCATGTCCAGAGTATGTCAAGTAACAGGAAAACGCCCTGTTACTGGTAATAACGTATCACACGCTAACAACAAAACCAAAAGACGCTTTCTTCCAAACCTGCAGTCTCACAGATTTTGGGTGGAAACCGAGAATCGTTGGGTTCGTCTTCGGCTTTCAACAAAAGGAATGCGGATCATTGATAAAAAAGGCATTGATGCTGTTTTGGCGGATTTGCGTAGTAGTGGCAATAAGGTCTAAAGGGGATAGAAAATGCGCGATAAAATTAAACTGATTTCTACTGAAGGCACCGGGCACTTTTATACCACAACAAAAAACAAGCGAACCATGCCTGAAAAAATGGAGATTAAAAAATTTGACCCGGTTGTTCGCAAACATGTGATGTACAAGGAAGCCAAAATTAAATAATGATGGGTTGAAGTTGCTTAACCACAGCTGACTCTTCTGTGGTTTTGCTGACTATTCTCTTTAAATTATTCACTCAGCTACCTTTAAGCCTATCGAGAACCTGCGTCAATTTTTCCATCTGTTTAAATAATATTCGATACTGCTTTTCCGTATGCTCTTTTTCAAGCTCCAGCCTTTTGCATTTATCGGTGAGTTGATGATTTGTTTTTCTTAAGTTTTCATTTTCTGATTTAAGAAATCTTATACGATCCTCCCGATCGCTACCGGCAGTGGATATTGGCTTATCGCCAGCCTCCGGATGATTTTCCCTGTGAACACTTTCGCCGGGATCAATCAGCGTTTCAATGCCGTCATCTATATTAAAATGAGCAGTTTCATTGTTCGGATCCGGCTCAATGCCCTCCATTCCCTTTTTTAAAATCATGGCGTTAAACTTATGCTTAAGCAATAAAAATGCGGCAGCTTCACTGACCTTGCCATTAGCACAAACAACGATGAGGGGGGTTTCACGGTTTAAGGTTTTAAGCTGCATTCTCAATGAAAAAAAAGGCGCATTAATACTGCAATTCAGATGTCGAATTTTATATTCATCCGGAGAGCGAACATCCAGAATGGTAGCTCCCTGTTTTAACGCCTCTTGCATCTCTGCATAATTTACGAACTTTAAAGAAGGCTCTTTTATCAAGGATAAAAATTGTTTTTTCCCCAGACGCAATAAACTTATATCCGTCAGCGCCGTAATTGTTAAGTTTCGGGGCGCATCGGAAATCAGGGAATCCTCACCAAAAGTATCGCCGTTTCGCAGCTGGGCCAGTTTAATTTCCTTCGCGTTTGGTGACGGCTTACGTGTTAAAAGGCACTCGCCGCTTTTTATCAAATAAAAGTAATCACCTGCGCTCCCTTGCTCAACAATGATTTCATCTTTGCTAAAACTGATCATTTCCATGCTGATTAGAATTTTTTGTAAATTAGCGGGAGGAAGGCTTTGAAAAACAGGCAGTTTCAGTAAGGCTGTCATCCAGTCGTCCTGATCGGCTTCAGGCTCTTCAGTGACCATATAGGTATTGTCCTCTTTATAGCAAAGGGGGGGCGGATTATTAACACTATCAGCATCCAGGCGCAAAAAACGCACAACTCCCTTCGCAACTGCATCAATTTTTCTCGGAATCTGGTGAGCTAGTGCAAATCTTGCAGACTCACTTTCAGCGTTTATGATTTCAACGATTAGCCCTTCTGCCTGAAGAATAACTTCACCCTTTATCAAATAGACAAGATAACTATCTGTATCTCCCTTTTCAAATAAGATTCCGCCATCAATTTCCTGGACAGCCATTTGAGCGCATAATGCACTAAATTGAGCAACCGGCAATGCGGTCAGTGGAATTAACTTACGGATAACCGCAGCGTCTTCAGAGCTTAAATCCACAGTCATCAAAATACCTTAAATAGGGTTAATCAATTAAATAGTAGATGATTCTATCTCGATTATCGGGAAACTATAGATTTTAATCCTTGTCCTTGTATTAAATACTTTTAAACATATATTGTCTATGCCGCTTAATAATCCTGGAGCCTTGATGAATAATAAATTATTGAAACATCTTTTATTTATAACTTTTTTATCCATTTTTATTCCCTCAATATCCCAGTCAGGTTTACCGGCTTTTGCCGAAGGTCAGCCGTTGCCATCCCTTGCTCCAATGCTTGAACGCAGTATGCCGGCGGTAGTAAATATCTCGACATCAACTAATATCGAGGTTAGTGAAAATCCACTCATGCAGGATCCGTTTTTCCGCCATTTTTTTAATGTGCCTGATGATCAGCCGCGTCAATTGCAACGAAACAGCCTGGGTTCGGGCGTAATTATCGACAGCCAGCACGGTTATGTACTGACTAATAATCACGTTATTGATAAAGCCAGCAAAATTTTGGTGACCTTAAATGACGGGCGGCAGCTCAATGCCGAATTAATCGGTACCGATCCGGAAGCCGATATTGCTGTCATTCATATTCCTGCCGATAATTTAACACAGCTGCAAATTGCCGACTCAAGCCAATTGAAAGTCGGTGATTTTGTCGTTGCTATCGGTAATCCCTTTGGCTTAGGACAGACGGTGACCTCCGGTATAGTCAGCGCCTTGGGACGCTCAGGGCTTGGCATAGAAGGATATGAAGATTTTATTCAGACCGATGCTTCAATCAATCCAGGCAATTCCGGGGGCGCGCTGGTTAATCTGCGAGGCGAGTTCATCGGTATGAATACGGCAATTCTCGCACCCACCGGCGGAAATGTCGGCATCGGTTTTGCCATCCCATCCAATATGGTTATGACTATTAAGGAGTCGCTGGTTAAGCACGGCGAAGTTCGCCGCGGCTTATTAGGGGTAACCACCCAGGATTTGACTCCTGAACTGGTCAAGGCTTTTAATCTGCAAAACAGGCAAGGCGCCGTTATCAGCCGGATTGAAAGTAATTCACCTGCAGCAAAAGCCGGTTTGGAACCCGGCGATATTATTGTTGCAGCTAACGGTCGGCCCATTAAAAACAGCTATGACCTTCGCAATATCATCGGCCTCTTGCAAATTGGCGACCAGGTAAACATAGAGTACTCCCACGGCAATGAAAAAAAAGAAGTGATTGCTACTATTGGAAAAGTGACGCAACTACAACTGGCAGGAAATAACCTGCATCCCAGATTGCAGGGCGCGTTACTCAGTGCAACGCAAAAAAATCAGGTTGAAGGCGTTTTAATTGCAAAAGTTGAGACGTCATCCCCTGCCTGGCGCACAGGCTTACGTGCTGGAGACGTTATAATATCTGCCAATCGCTATCGTACGCGGAATCTTGCCGAGTTAAGACAGGTCGTTGATCCTAATGATGCTCTGCTGCTTAACATTCAGCGAGGACAGGAAGGGTTCTTTGTTGTGTTAAAGTAATAGGTTAAGAGATTAAAAGTATTGTGGTCATTATCGCAATAACAGGAATCTATTCCTTTTGCCGAATCAGGAAAGATTCGGTGCAGCATTCTTAATACTGATATAAAACTGTGACTACTGAGAGACAATTTATCCCGTTAAACATTGCCGTGCTGGTGATTTCCGACAGCCGCAATGAAGCCGACGATATATCCGGTAAAATCCTGGTAGAGCGAGCAACCGAGGCAGGACATCAGGTTATTGAAAAGAAAATTGTGCCTGATAATATTTACCAGATCAGGGCAGCCGTTTCCAACTGGATTGTAGCGGATAATATTAATGTAGTGTTAACTACAGGCGGCACGGGTGTAACCGGTAGGGACGGGACTCCTGAGGCGGTTGAGCCTTTGCTGGATAAGACGCTGGCTGGTTTTGGCGAAATTTTCAGGATGATTTCCTATCATGACATTAAAACCTCAACCATTCAGTCCCGAGCTATTGCCGGCGTCGCTAATGCGACTTATATATTTTGCCTGCCGGGCTCATCGGGGGCCTGCCGCACCGCCTGGGATGTATTAATCAGGGAGCAGCTGGATCACCGTACCTGGCCCTGCAATCTGGTGCAGCTCATGCCCCGGCTGATGGAGGAATAACATTGCCTTCTGTCTTTTTGTTTCTCGGCGCCTTAAACGCATTCATCGCCGTCGGCATGGGCGCATTTGGCGCTCATGGCTTAAAAGCCATCTTAAGCCAGGAGCTTTTAAGCGTTTATCAAACCGGTGTTACTTATCATATGTGGCATGCTCTGGGTCTGATCAGCATTGGATTTATCCGGCAGCAGACACCTGATTCCCGCTTATTGCGTTGCGCCGGCTGGCTGATGTTTATGGGCATTATCCTGTTCCCCGGCAGTTTATATCTGTTGTCAATTTTAAATATAAGATGGCTGGGTATCATTACGCCTTTCGGCGGGCTTGCTTTTTTAACAGCCTGGCTATTGCTTACCTTTTTCGCCGCCAGGAACAACCTGGCCTTACCAGGAAAAAAATAATGCGCGACGCTAATCCACAAACCATTTATCTAAAAGATTACACCGCCCCCGAATATCTTATTCACAGCGTAGCCTTGCACTTTGTTCTCGATGATGAAAACACCAGGGTTACCTCAAAGCTCACCATGAGCCGTAACCCTGCCAGTCAGTCACGCGACAAATCACTGATTTTGTCGGGCGAAAACCTGAAATTAATTCGCATTAACCTGAATGACGGCAATGACTTAACGGAGGAGCACTATCAGCTGACTCAGGACTCGTTAATTATTAATGAAGTGCCGCAGCAGCAGAATTTTATCCTGACCATCGAAAACGTGATTAATCCGAAAGCCAATACCGCGCTGGAAGGTCTGTATCTTTCCAATAGCATGCTGTGTACGCAATGCGAAGCTGAAGGTTTTAGAAAAATCACTTACTTTCTGGATCGTCCCGATGTTATGGCGCGGTTTACCACGACTTTAACAGGCGATAAAGAGCGTTATCCGGTTTTATTGTCGAATGGCAACAAAGTTGACCAAGGCGAATTGCCCGGTAATCTCCACTGGGTGACTTGGGAAGACCCTTTTAACAAACCTTGTTATTTATTTGCACTGGTTGCAGGCCGCTTGGAATGCCTTAAAGACAGCTTTACCACGCTGTCCGGGCGTAATATCAGCTTGCAAATCTTCGTAGAAAAACAGGATCTGGACAAATGCGGCCATGCGATGCAATCGCTAAAAAACGCCATGCAATGGGATGAGCAGGTTTATGGACGCGAATATGACCTGGATTTATATATGATCGTTGCGGTAGGCCATTTCAATATGGGCGCCATGGAAAATAAAGGGCTTAACGTATTTAATACCAAGTTTGTGCTGGCGCGGCCTGATACGGCGACAGACTCTGATTATGAACATATCGAAGGCGTTATCGGCCATGAATATTTTCATAACTGGACCGGCAACCGCATTACCTGCCGGGACTGGTTCCAGCTCAGCCTGAAAGAAGGCTTTACGGTATTTCGCGATCAGGAATTTACCGGCGACCGCACCTCCAGAGCCGTAAAGCGCATTGAAGATGTCAATATGCTGCGCACCCGCCAGTTTGCTGAAGACGCAGGGCCATTGGCGCATCCGATACGGCCTGAGTCCTATATTGAAATCAATAACTTCTACACCTTGACCGTGTATGAAAAAGGCGCGGAAGTGGTGCGGATGATACGCACCTTGCTGGGCGCCGAAGGGTTTCGTAAAGGCAGTGATTTATATTTTGAGCGCCATGACGGGCAGGCTGTTACCTGTGATGATTTCATTAGTGCCATGGAAGACGCCAATGGGGCAGATTTGACTCAATTCCGGCGCTGGTACTCCCAAGCCGGTACGCCGCTATTAAATGTTCAGCAGCATTATGACCCATCTAAAAAAACGCTTACCTTAACCATCAAACAAAGCTGCCCGCCGACTCCGGGACAGGCAATTAAGGAACCGTTGCACATTCCGGTTACGGTAGGCTTGCTTAATAGCGACGGCTCTAACGCCTCCTGCATGTTGCAAGGCACGGATCGGGCCGCTGAGGAGGTGATCTTGCAGCTAACACAAGCGGAACAATCCTTTACTTTAGAAAATTTACCGGCGCCAAAGCCTGTTGTTTCAATTTTAAGAGGGTTTTCAGCGCCGGTTAAACTGGTGATGGAGCGCAGTCTTGAAGAACTGGCTTTTTTATTAAGCTACGACCGCGATACCTTTAATCGTTGGGAAGCAGGACAACAACTAGCAGGGCAGATTATCTCAGGGCTGATTGCCGATCTGCAAAATGGCCGGAATTTGCAGGTGAATCCTGTTTTTATCAATGCCTTCAAACAGGTACTGGAACAGTCATGGGATGACTTATCTTATTTTTCCTTGTTAATAAGCCTGCCTTCAGAAATCTATCTGGCAGAACAAATGCAGGTCATTGATGTAGACGCCCTTCATAAAGCCAGAGAATTTGTCGTACTGACGCTAGCCGAGCAGTTACAAACGCAGTTTAGAACTTTATACCTGGCTAATAATCGTGAAGAGTCAGGACAGTTTGATGCCGGCGCTATCGGGCGCAGACGTATTAAAAACACCTGCCTGAGTTATTTAGGCAAACTGGAAAATGCAGAGATTCAGAAATGGGCGGCTACCGCACAAAATACCGCTAAAAATATGACTGACCAAATCGCAGCCTTAGCCGTTATTGTCAATAATCCGCATCCTGCCCAACACTCGTGTTTAGACAATTTTTACCGGCAATGGCAAGCCGAAGCGCTGGTTATTGATAAATGGTTTGCGCTGCAAGCTTCCAGTCCCATGCCGGATACATTTGCCAAGGTACTGTCATTAATGAAACATCCGGCGTTTGATTTAAAAAATCCCAATCGCGTTAGAGCTTTAATCGGAGCATTTAGTCAGGCTAATCCGTTACATTTTCATGCTGCAAATGGCCAGGGTTATCAATTTCTCGCCGATCAAATTATTGCGCTCAACACTTTAAATCCGCAGGTCGCTTCTCGCATGGTGAATGCATTAACATCGTGGCGCCGGTATGACGAGGCAAGACAGGAGCTAATGAAAGCGCAGTTGAAAAGAATTATCTCTACCGAAGCAATTTCCAGCGATGTTTACGAGGTGGCAAGCAAAAGTCTTCTTTAAAGCGTAAGTTTCAAGGATGTGTTTTCGATACTCATTTCTCGTTAAATCACCACGAATGTTTCATTGACTGATAAAATATTATTGCCAACTGAAACACATATAATCGTTAAAGCACATCCCGGAGAGGACACTATGCGGAACTGGAAATTTTTAACCGCCTTGATTGGGCCGATACTTGTCATCGGTATTATTTTATATGTCGCCTTTTACTTTGTTTTCCTGGATCTCTTCGTCGATTTATGGTGGTTTCAGTCATTAAAACTCGAGCCTTACTTCTGGCTGAGACTGCTTTATAAGTTTTTTCTTTTTGGTGGAGTAACTCTGGTTTTCTTCATCATCTTCTTTTTTCATTTCTGGATCGCTTCGCGTTATCTGGGTTTAAACCGATCTGATGAAGTCCTGGGTAGTTTAGATAAAAACAGACGATTTCAACGGCTTGCCGATAAATTCATGAACGGGTCGGTGAAAATTTATACACCCATATCCCTGATTCTGGCTGTAGTGGTCGCCATGCCATTTTACAAACAGTGGGAAACATCCTTACTGTATTTTTTTGGCGGGGATTCGGGCATAACCGAGCCTGTTTATGGAAATGATATCAGCTTTTATTTGTTGTCCTATCCCATTTATATGCTTGTTCAGCAGGAGCTTCTAAGCACTGCTGTCTTGATTTTCTTCCTGGTTGGCTTTTTGTACTGGCTGGAACATAATTTTGTGCCCAACCAGCACAAGGAATATCCGTTCGGCGCTAAAATCCATTTAATGGTTTTACTCGGTTTTGTGCTGATATATGTTGTGTGGGGATTTTTGCTGCAACGTTTCTCTCTGCTTTATATAGATACTCATGAACCGGTATTTTACGGCCCCGGATTTATAGAAATTCGTTATAAATTGCCACTCATTTGGCTGGGAATTATTACTTTTCTGGCCACCACCATCACGGCGGGCGTGTATATTTTTTCCGAACATCATCTCAAGGCGCCATTTTTTATTTCCCTGATAGTTTTTGTCGGGGTATTACTACTGCCAAAAGTCCAGTTTATACCTGAGTTAATACAGAGATATATTGTTAATCCGAACCCGGTTAAAACCGAAAAGCCGTTTATGCAGCACAATATTGTTGCGACACTGGACGCGTATGACTTAAAAAATATTAAAACTGTTGATCTGACCATTAAGCTAAATGCCACTCAGGATATTGAGACATGGGGGACTCAAAAACGTTTTGAAAATATTCCGGTATGGGACAGGGAATACCTCATTGACAGTTATAAGCAATTACAGGAAATAAGGCCATACTACCAATTCCTGTCCGTCGATGAGGATCGCTATTTTATTCTTGACCATACCAGGCAGGTTAATCTCGCAGCAAGAGAAGTAAACATATCAAAGTTGCCGCTTGAAGCGCAAAACTGGGAAAATACCCATTTGCGCTATACGCATGGGTATGGAGCGGTTGTCACTGCCGCCGCCCAGGACGCAGATAAACCGCTGGTTTGGTATCTGCGCGATTTAAATCTGCACTCCGATGTTGGGTTCGACGTCAAACACCCGGACATTTACTATGGCCAGGAAAAATTTGACTATGCCATAGTTCCCAACAAGCTCAATGTTGTAGGTATTGCCGGTTCTGATCCCACTTTAGTAGAGGCTTACCACGGTGAAGGCGGCGTTCCTATTCCCTCCTTGTTCAGAAAAGCGTTATTTGCCTTTTATTTCAAAGACGAAAAAATATTCTTTTCAACCAATATCTCTACAGAAAGTAAAGTCAAATTACGCAGAAATATTACTGAGCGTATTAATATGCTGACTCCTTTCCTGCACCTGGATAAAGACCCTTATCTGGTGGTAACCCAGGATCGTTTTTACTGGATTCAGGATGCTTATACCTTATCCAACTGGTATCCGGTTTCCCAGCCCGCCGCCGATGATTTCCTTGAGGGTAACCAGAATTTTAACTATATCCGCAATTCGGTTAAGATTGTTGTGGATGCCTTTGATGGCGATGTTGATTTTTATATTTCAGATCCCTCAGACGCGATTATTCAAGCATACGCCAATGCGTACCCGGGATTATTTAAAAATCTGGAGGAAATGCCAGCCGAATTAAAGAAACACTTACGCTATCCTCGGGATCTTTATTACCTGCAGATGAAAGTGTATGCCAAATACCATCAGCAGAGTCCTGAACTATTTTACGAACAGGCTGAAACCTGGCAGTTTGCCAATGTCCGGAAACAACCTGTGCGGCCTTATTATCAGACTATGGATTTCGGCAATTGTAATAACAAGGAAGAATTTGTCATGATTAACCCTATGACGCCTGTGAATAGGGATAACCTCAGTATGATAGGCGTCGCCAGCATACTGGATGGGAAAAATTGTGGTCCGGATTACAAACCCGGTATTACAGTTTACAGGTTCGGTAAGGATGTACAGGTAAACGGACCTGCCCAGGTTGAGGCATTGATTAACCAAAACCCGGAAATATCCGCGCAATTTACCTTATGGGGCCGGTATGGATCAGTAGTAAAAATGGGTCGCATGATTATCCTGCCGATGGGAAATACTATTCTCTACGTACAGCCTATTTATTTGGTTTCGGTCAAAACCAAAATACCGGAATTAACCAGGGTCATTGTGTCTATCGGAAACGAGGTAGTTATGGATAAAACTTTATGGTCGGCCTTTGAACGTTTAAAAAAGATATATACTAAGGATGCCGCTCAAAGTGAAGGAACAGAAACGCTAAAAGCAATCATAGAACCTGGCCGTGATTAAGTGCCCAAGTTCGTTATTTTTAGCGTTTAAACCTGAGTTGGTAAGGCTTATTCCATAATTAGCAATACCTTATATAACTATGTTTAAGTGGCCGGTTTTTAGCTTTTGATAACCGCAATGCTGATCTTTTTAGAGATTATTACCACCGTCGATAAGGGCTGTAATATCCTCCCCAGTAAGGATAGCCATAATAGCCGAAATAAGGATAGTAGCCATAACCATAGCCAAATCCGCCGTAACCACCATAGCCGTAATAATTATTACGATAATAATCCGGCGCCCACAGGTGAATAACAGTCGATGAAATCAGTGGCAGCCGGATATTTTTCTTTCCGATAGTACGTTCTACGTCACCCTCAAGCGTGCCTGCTACAGTAATTTCCTTGTCTTTGGCATACACAACAGGATCGAGAAATTTAGGGCTTTTAAAAATAAAACGTCCTTCATTTGCCTTGTCCAATTGCGGCCGGCCATAATCGCTTAAAGGGTAATACAATACCTGCACAAGGGTGAAATTTTGCTCATTTTCCACATCAATAATAGTTCCCCCCCAACGTACAGGCGCACTCTTATAGTGGTTAATATTTTGTATTGCCTGGCTATAGCTAACATCATATAAAGGCGGCTCCTTAATTGCGGGAGGTAAATTCGAACAAGCGGTCAATAGTAAACAGATAAATAATAAATGCCGTTTCATACTGATTCTCCTGTTATTTACATAAGGAATCTCTGAACAAGTTGATTCTGCTCATGGTTCTACAAAGTCACCCCGAACGGAATCAATAGCCTACCGTTCGTCCTGAGCCTGTCGAAGGAAGCCTGTCGAAGGAAGCCTGTCGAGGGCCTATGCAGAGATTCCCTAAGATAATGAATAACATTGTAAGTAGAGACTTTTATTAAATGGTATTAAATCATCACCTGCTATTACGACTCCTCTTAATGCTAAAAATTCCGGTCTTTACTCGCTAAACATCTCGCTAAACATAGGGGTATGCAATTTTCTTTAAGCATTGTGATTCTTCATTAAACAGAGTTGTTTAAAAGCAGGCGCCAAACATCTCTGCAAGGCAATCACGAAATATTTGTTACAAAATCAGCTCAAACTTCCGGAAGTAATTTGATTATTGCATTTGAGTTGCTATAGTCTGATTAAACTATTTCAATCCGGACTGCAACATTTACGGAAACTGATAGCAGCTATGATAGGATGTCCCAACTATTCTTCCTGATGTATTTGATTTATCTCGTTATCCATGCACAAAAATACTCCTTACATTCTGTTCCTGGCATTTGTTTTATTAGTCACAATGTCTTTTTTCTGGTTGATTAAAGATTTTTTATTGGCTTGTTTTTGGGCAATTATCCTGGCTGTGGTTTTTGATCCAACTTATCAGAGGTTCAAGCAATATTTTAAAAATTCGGAAAAACTGCCTTTGCTGCTGACCATGCTTATGATTATCCTGGTTTTTGTTATACCTTTTCTCACTATCAGTTTGATGATAGCGGAAGAAAGCACGGACTATTATAAGAGAATTGAAAGCGGGGAAGTAAACCCTCAGCATTACTTTCAGGATGCCCTTTCTTTTTTGCCAAACCTCAATAGGCTTCCGCATATACGGGGGATAAGCTTTGAGCAGATAAGCGCTTCAATAGGGAATGCCGTTACCCAGTCAGTAAAATATATAGCGCAACAAGTTCCTGCCTTTACTCAGAATATATTGGATCTTATGGTACAAGTTGCCTTGGCTTTCTACATTCTGTTTTTTCTATTACGGGATGGCCGCCAATTGATAAGAAAATTCATACATATAATCCCGATCGGGGACAGGATAGAAATAGAATTGTTTGAGCGTTTTACCAGCGTGGCCAGAGCCACTGTCAAAGGCGGTTTAATCGTAGCTGTCATTCAGGGCAGTATCGGCGGAATATTATTTTGGTCTTTAGGTATTCCTGCGGCTTTTTTATGGGGTACGCTAATGATAGTTTTATCATTATTGCCTATAGGTAGTGCCCTGGTCTGGGGGCCTGCCGCGGTGATTTTATTTTTACAAGGTCAAACTTTAAAAGCGGTAGTCCTTTTAGGCATAGGTATGTTAGGAATTGCCATGATAGATAATTTTCTTCGTCCGCGGCTGATAGGTCAGGATATTAAAATGCCGGATTATCTGGTGCTGGTATCAACCTTGGGCGGATTAGCGTGGTTTTCATTAACAGGCTTTGTATTAGGCCCGATTATTGCCGCTTTATTCATTACCTGTTGGGATCTGCTGGGAAAAGATAGCCAAGCCGGTAAAACGTAAAAAAGATGAAAATCTCAAGGCGGGTAGACAAGCAAATAGGCCAATTGCATCGTCACTTAAGGAAGTCTGATTAAATCCTTCGACAGGCTTCCTTCGACAAGCTTCCTTCGACAAGCTTCCTTCGACAAGCTCAGGACGAACGGTAAGCGGTTGATTTTATCCGTGGTGAGTCCTTAGCCTACGCTTAGGAGAGCCTTGACGGAATCCGTTCGTGGTGAGCCTCATTCGACAAGCTCATGACAGGCTTCGACTAGGCTCAGGAGAGCCTTGTCGAACCATGAGCGGAATCGATTTGTTCAGCGCTTCCTTAATCAGCATTATCGATTTCAAAGAATATCCATTTAACCCGCGCATGCGTTAGCTTGATTTGCCGTTCCATGGCATTGATTTCATTCACCGCGTTGATAACAGCCATATCGGGTTGGAGCTCAGCTTTAATGCTAACCATGACATTATTGCCGTGATTGATTGCCCATACATTCAGTACCTTCAGCACACAGGGCTGGTTCTCCAAATATTGCTGCACATTGTCACTGATCTCTTCAGCAGCCTCGCCAAGCAGTAATGAATGTACTTCCGAACCAACTACGACGGCAACGGTAATCAATAAAAGCCCGATTAACATCGAGCCGGCTGCGTCATAGGCGGTATTGCCCGTAACCATTGTCAGACTTAGCATGATCAGCGCAATCCCGAGGCCGGCCAGGGCTGCCACGTCTTCACCGGTAACCACCATCAGTTCGCTGGACTGAGTCTCTTTAAACCATTGCCACAGCGAGCGCGTGCCTTTCTCTTGCCGCATTGCCGCCAGTGCTCCTTTTAAAGAAAACCATTCCAACCCGAACGCAATCAGCAGGATGAGCACCGCAACTTTCTCATTTTCCACTGTGTGAGGATGGGTATAACGCAGCCATCCTTCATAAATGGAAAAGACCCCGCCCACGGAAAATAATGTGAAAGCAACCATCATGGACCAGATATAAGATTCCCGCCCAAAGCCCATAGGATGTTGACGAGTAGCTTCTTTTGCAGATCGTTTCATGCCGATAAACAGTAATACCTGGTTTCCGCAATCGGCAAATGAGTGAATCGCTTCGGCTAATAGAGAGCCTGAGCCGGTCCAGAAAGCAGCTCCGGTCTTAGCTGCCGCGATGCCTAAATTAGCAGCAAATGCATAGAGAATAGCGGTTGTAGAATTGGGAGGCGACATAGATGACGTGACTAGGTTAGGTTAGAATCAACTTTGCACAAGCTCAGTTCAAAGTCTACAGGGAAGCGTTATCAAAAATCGCCGAGATTTATTAATAGCCTGATTTAATTTTCTCTCAGCAAACAATCTAACTCATCCACGAGCTCACACCAATCCGAATCCTCTTCTACCGCTTCAGCCAGAAACGCAGCTTGTGCTTCGTTCCAGAAATCAGCTTCAGACAAGGCAATATTACCTGGTATCGGCCTATGGGCTTCAATAAAAGCATTTATCTGTTCCTCATCGTCTGCCAAGCCCAATTGGCAAAATAACGCTTGCATGGTATGTGTTGAAGTATCCATTTGACCTCCCAAATAATACTAAGGATTTTCAGCGGTTGTTACAGCTAACAGGAATGGCCAAAACATAACATAATAATTGTCTCAAAGTTAGCTATGAAAATAATAAACTATTCAATCAATGCAATACTCCTAATGAGGACTTAAGCCATAAGTCCTTGTTAACCTGGTCAGGCGGCCGTATTCTTGTGTTACAGTTTTTTTTATCGGTTTGCTATAGTTTATTGTATGCCACACTTACATTAGGACAGACGTGAGTTATTCTCAGCCGAAGCGGTTGGCGGTATTTTTTAGCGATGCCATTTCCGCCATGATATTATTTGAATAATACAACAATCACAGAGGGCAATATGAAAGCAAATATTGGTTTAATCGGTCTGGCAGTAATGGGACAAAACCTGGTTCTAAATATGAATGATCATGGTTTTAGAGTGGCAGTTTTTAACCGTACTATCAGCACAGTAGATGAATTTTTAAACGGCCCGGCTAAAAACACTCAAATTATCGGCACACACTCGCTTGAAGAGCTGGTTGACAGCCTGGAGTGCCCGCGCACAATCATGCTGATGGTTAAAGCAGGTGAAGTGGTAGATCAATATATTGACAAATTGCTGCCGCTGTTATCTACAGGCGATATTATCATCGACGGCGGCAACTCGCTTTTTACCGATACGACACGCCGCACGCTGTCTCTGAAAGAAAAAAACATCCTGTTTATAGGCACAGGCGTTTCCGGTGGTGAAGAGGGAGCAAGACACGGCCCTTCGATTATGCCGGGTGGTAATAAAGCCGCATGGCCTGCTGTTCAAAGCCTTTTACAGTCTATCAGCGCCAAGGTTGACGGCAAGCCGTGTTGCGAGTGGGTAGGCGAAAATGGCGCAGGCCACTACGTTAAGATGGTGCATAACGGCATTGAGTACGGCGATATGCAGATTATCGGCGAGGCTTATCAATTGCTGTCCGAGGGTTTGGGATTAACGGCTGATGAAATGCATGCTGTATTTGCCGAATGGAATAAAGGCGAATTAAGCTCTTATCTGATTGAAATTACGGCCGATATTTTGGCTTTCAAGGATGAGGACAATAAACCGTTACTGGAAAAAATCCTCGACACCGCCGGTCAAAAAGGTACCGGTAAATGGACCGGGATTAATGCGCTGGAATTAGGCATTCCTTTAACCTTGATTGGCGAGTCCGTGTTTGCCCGTTGCTTGTCTGCGCAAAAGGAGGAAAGAGTTAATGCCGCGCAGTTATTGCCCAAACAGGGTCAACTATTTAACGGTGACAAGCAAATCATGATCGATGCCATTCGTAATGCCGTGTACGCATCCAAAATTATTTCTTATGCCCAGGGTTTTAGGCTGATGCGAGAAGCCTCCAAAGAATATGGCCTGGCACTTAATTATGGTGAAATCGCGCTGATGTGGCGCGGCGGATGCATTATTCGCAGCAGGTTTTTAAACGATATCAAGCAGGCTTATGCCGCTAAACCTGATTTAGAAAACCTGCTGCTGGCGGAGTTCTTTATCAATGCGATGAAAGAGGCTGACAAAGGCTGGCGTAAAGCTGTCATTCTAGCCATAGAATTAGGCATACCAACCCCGGCATTTTCTTCCGCTTTGGCTTACTATGACGGCTACCGTACGGAAAGGCTGCCGGCTAATTTATTACAGGCGCAGAGAGATTATTTTGGTGCGCATACTTATGAGCGCACAGATAAGCCCAGAGGCCAATTTTTTCATACCGATTGGACCGGACGAGGCGGCAAAACGGCATCGTCTACCTACACTGTATAAGTCATTGCATTATTATTGGTAACAAATTATTTTCACCAGCAACAAGTTAATTTTTTGTGACCTTCGTGATAAATCATTTTACGAGTCCTTCTCATGAATGCGGAACCTTGTACTTACGTTATATTTGGCGCCACGGGTAATCTTTCCCGAATTAAATTAATGCCGGCTTTGTACCATCTTGATGCGGGCAATCACTTGCCGGAAGGAACGCGCATATTAGCAATTGGGCGCAGGCCGTGGGATCAGCAAAAATGGCAGGCGGAAGTCAGGGATATGATCCAGGCAAAAGAAGAACCCGATGAAAAGGTTTTTCAGCGCTTCAGCGAACGTCTTTATTATCATCAGGGCGATATAGAACAGGAGCAGTGCTACACGGAGCTGGCAGGTTTACTTAACCAGGAAAATAAATTTACCAAAAACATCGCATTTTATCTGTCCATCAGTCCTTCAGACTTTGGCACAGTCATGGAGTTTTTGAGTAAGAACAGCTTATTTAATGAAGAGTATGGATGGCGGCGGGTGATTATTGAAAAGCCGTTTGGTTATGATCTTGACAGCGCTCAGGCTCTACAGAAGCGCATCAGCCAATACTTGACTGAAGACCAGATTTACCGGATAGATCATTATCTGGGTAAAGGCATGGTGCAGAATGTGTTAGTGTTCCGTTTTGCCAATGTGATGCTGGAGCCGTTATGGAACCGCAATTATATAGACCATATCCAGATTACTCATTCTGAAACAATCGGTATAGAAAGCAGGGGGGAGTATTACAACCGCGCCGGTGCGCTACGCGATATGCTGCAAAGTCATTTATTGCAATTGTTAACACTGATGGCAATGGAACCGCCTGTTTCAATGGAAGCGGAATCATTGCGCGATGAAAAAGTCAAAGTATTAAAATCAATTCGCCCTATTCCCAAAGAGGCCGTGCACGGACATGCTTTCCGGGCCCAATATGGCAAAGGCACTATTAACGGCGAAAAAGTCGAAAGCTATCTGCAAGAAGACCATATACCCTCCAATAGCGTTACCGAGACTTATGCCGCCATGAAGCTTTATATCGATAACTGGCGCTGGCGCGGGGTGCCTTTTTATCTGCGTACCGGCAAGCGCATGGCCAAGGCCCAATCGACAATTTCAATTTGTTTCCGCCATCCACCATTGCAATTTTTCCGTGACACCCAGGTTCAATGCATGAATCCCAATTGGGTACTGTTGGGCATACAGCCGGAAGAGTGCATTCGCATGGAAATGACGGTAAAAGAACCCGGCCTGGAGATGAAAACCCGCGTCAGCAGCCTGGATGCCAGTTTCCGGAATTATGATGAAAAAGCGATTGATGCCTATGAGGACTTATTGCTTGACGTATTAAAAGGCGACAGGTCACTGTTCCTGCGCTTTGATGAAGTCGAACATGCCTGGCGCGTTGTTGAGCCTATCCTGCAAACCTGGGCGATTGAGCGCGACTACATTGCGACTTACCCGGCAGGCTCCTGGGGGCCTGAAGACAGTAGCCGTTTGTTTGATAAAGAAAGCCAGTCCTGGCGCAGCTCATTAACTCCGGAGTGTAAATAAATGCAGAATAACAGTCGATGGCATATCCTGGAAAATGCCGACCAGGTCGCACAGGCAGCTTGCCGGCACATCCTTGAAGCGGCTCAACAAGCTATTGCGGAACAGGGCCAATTCCGGTTAGTCCTGGCGGGCGGCAGTACCCCGGAAAAAGTTTATCGTTTATTGGCGCAGGCCGATGCGGACTGGCCGCGATGGTATATTTATTATGGCGATGAACGCTGTTTACCTGTGGCAGATAAAGACAGAAACAGTTTTATGGCCACTCAGTCTTTTCTGGAAAAAGTAGCCATTCCGGATGCCAACATATTTACTATTCCCGCTGAACAGGGCCCGGAAAAAGCGGCTCAGCGCTATCAACAAACCATTGCCGATGCATTGCCGTTTGATTTGGTTCTGTTAGGCATGGGAGAAGACGGCCATACGGCCAGCTTATTTCCCGGTCATCAGCATCCAGACCAGGAGCTGGCGCACGCTGTTTATAATGCGCCAAAACCCCCGCCAGAACGCGTTTCCCTTAGCGCAAAAGCCTTGAGCAGCACGGGCCAGCTTATTTTCCTGATTACCGGCACAAGCAAACAGGAAGCCGTTAAAAATTGGCGTTTGGGGCAGGATTTACCGGTTGCTGCCATAGTTCCGGAAAACCCTGTCGATATTTATATCGACCATGCGGCTTATGATTCGTAGCTGCCTTAAGCAGAGCTTTATCTGTGCCGATTGGCTTCATAACCGGCTTAACAGCTCCGACTTTTTGGCATTGTATTCGTCATCCGTCAATATGCCCTTATCTTTCAGATGGGCCAATTTTTCAATAGCCGCGAAAATATCGGCTTCTTGGTTTAACGACTGCGTACTAACAGAGTTATTCTCGCTATGGGACGTTGTTGGCGCGGAGGCTTGCACAGGCACATTGTCGATAGAAATAACCGGCAGATTATTTACATCAACAATGCCGTACTGGCTGGTAAAGGTAATAGAGCTGCCTCCCGATTGCTGCTGGGAAAAACCGCCGATCTGATGGTCGAGCGTATCATAGAGCGTTACATGACCATTCGCCTCGATTGCCAGCCGTCGTATGGTAGCGAAATACGCATAACGGACATTGTTTTGTGCACCGGTGCTGGTAGGGAATTGCAGACCTGCGGGCCACCAGTTGCCAGAACTGCCAGCCGGAGGTGGAACAAACAAACTGACCGGCCCGTTTGCTCCTGGCCCATTTTGCTGCTGCTGATTACCGCTATAGTTGCCTTGTTGCTGAGAGCCTTGATTCTGTGACTGAAAGCTGCCGCTTTGAAGTAAATCCGGCTGGTTGGCTATCAGGTTGGAGAGCTCCTGACAAAGCCCGCCTACGCTGTTTTTTAAATTATTATTGAACATATCGCCCAACATAATCATACCCCCCCGCATCCATTGGCCCGAGCCGCCGAATTCCGGGTGGTTAAATTGCGCCATGGAGCCATTGCCGTTAATTACAGACTGCAGCAGGCTGAATACGGCATCCGGGCTAAAATTATAGCGTTGAGCCAGGTTATTTATTATCTGCTGGCCTTCTGGAGTAAGCTGTCTCATTAGAAAATTTACCTATTTAAAATAAAAGACAAAATATACCGGTTAAATTCCGGCGTTCAATACGCATAGGCAGGGAATATCCCTGAATCAGGTCACAGTCTAGTGGAAGCCCGGTATAAAAGCACTATTTAATACAACTCGTAATATTCGGTATGAATCCCGGCTTATTGTTATATCCGCAGTTTCGCCTTTACTGCCCGGAAATAGCCACGCTGGAAAACCGGTTTTGCCGGTATATTGATTGCCGTTTCTCAGTGTTTATGCACTTGTAATATAATGCGGAGAATTTGCTGGCCGCTCGTTTCGGTACATGGGATTCAGGCCGACGGTTACAAAAACGAAGCTATTGCTTATTAACCAAAAAAATCAATAAGTAAGCCACAGATAATTGTAATGCGCCGGCAATTGTATAGCTAAAAACATTACCGTTATTTCAATAATATAAGCCAACGAGGGGGCTTTGGAATAATGGCATTTAAAATAATTATAAAAAAAGAAGGGTCAGTTTTATGTGTTGGAGTGGTGAAGCGTCTGCAGTTTTAGCCGCGGCAGGTCTTAGTACCGCAGCTTATGTTGCACTTAAAGGGGAATCAAAGGAACTCTGGATACCGTTAACCTATTTTGCCTTAATGGAGTTATTGCAGGCTGCGACTTATGTCTATATTAATTTATGTGATAACCCGAATAATCAGGTGCTCACGCTTTTTGGCTATTTGCACGTCGCATTTCAGCCATTCTTTGTCAATATGGTCGCCATGTATTTTATCCCGGAAAGCGTCAAACTGAAAATACGCACGACGGTTTATACAATTTGCGCGATCGGTTCGGTAGCCATGCTGGTGAAAATGTATCCTTTTGCTTGGGCTGGAACCTGTCATATAGGTACTGAAGGTTTTTGCGGGCCAAGTGTCTGTTCTACGTCGGGTTCCTGGCATATTGCCTGGCAAATGCCCTTGAATGGCTTGATGTCTGATCCGGTCGAATGGTTATTTGGTTTTGACTGGGGCTTGCATGCATTCACCTATATCCTGGTCGCTTTTTATATGCCTTTTATTTACGGCTCATGGCGTTTCGTAAGCTTCCATTACCTGATCGGGCCCTTTATTTCTGATATTACGACGACCGACCCTAACGAGTATGCCGCAGTGTGGTGCCTATTTTCTATCGCTCTTTGCGTCTCTGTCATTAAAACGCCGATCAGAAAGCATCTGCACGTTAAATCGTGGCTATTTTATAAAAAATGCGTTAGCAATTCGCTATATCCTTCAAAGATAAGGGCATAGTTTCAATACGGGTAAACGAGCAGTAAGATTTTTTACTTACGGCTCGTTTAGTTTAATACCTGCCTTCACACCCTTCCAACTCTTAACCGATAGCAACCGCTTTTCGTCTGGCGCCCCAATTCCCGGCGTTTGCATTAAAAACTCCCGCGCAGCGTTCGCCGCAAGAAACGCACGAACCTGATTTATCCAGGTTCCATTCAGATAGCTGATACCAGTCGCGGCCTATCAGTAAATTTCCGCATTCATGGCAATAAGTACTATTTGCCAACTTATCATGAACATTGCCCACATAGGGATAATGCACACCATTCTTTAGGGCAATTTCTCGCGCTCGCAACAGGGAATTAGCAGGCGTATGAGGTTTATCCCGCATCTTCCAGTCAGGATGAAACGCTGTGAAATGCATCGGCACATCGGGTCCAAGATTTTCGACAACCCATTGAGTCATGGCTTCCAGTTCTGCCTCCGAATCGTTTTCATCAGGAATTATCAAAGTGGTCAACTCCAGCCAGACAGAAGTCGCATGCTTGATATATTTAAGTGTTTCCAATACGGGTTGCAGGCGCGAGCCGGTAATCGCATGATAAAAGCGCTCAGTGAAAGCTTTTAAATCAATATTCGCGGCATCCATCCATTGATAAAATTCGGCTCGGGGTTGTTCGCACACATAGCCTGCAGAAACGGCTACGGATTTTATACCGAGGCTTTTGCAAGCCTGGGCGGTATCTATCGCATACTCATGAAAAACCACCGGATCATTATAGGTGAAAGCCACACTGTCGCAACCATATCCCACTGCTGCCTGTGCTATCGCCTCAGGAGAAGCCTTGCTCATCAGCGTATCCATTTCACGCGATTTGCTGATATCCCAGTTCTGGCAAAATTTGCAGGCCAGATTACATCCTGCCGTTCCAAAAGATAAAACAGGCGTGCCGGGTAAAAAATGATTCAGCGGCTTTTTTTCAATAGGGTCGATAGCAAAACCGCTTGAGCGGCCATAGCTGGCCATTACAATTTGATCATCCAGATTTTGTCTGACGAAGCACAAGCCGCGCTGGCCCTCGTGCAGCTTGCAAAATCTCGGGCACATATCACATTGAACCCGGCCATCTTCCAGCTTATGCCAATAGCGGGTTTTAACCGTGTCATGGGAAACGAAAACACTCATAAATATTCTCCTTGAACCGTTCTTAAATCCGCTTGTCAGTAATTTATAGAAATAGAGTCCTAAACATAGGCAAGCAGTTATCAATCGCTATATTTAGATATAAGTTTATGCTGACTTTAAAGATTTTTTATAAATTGAAGCTTTCACTATAATGAGGATGACAATCAATGAATAGAGAACCCGCCGTGGCAGGAACGTTTTATCCTGCACTCCCCCAGCAACTTCATCAAATGTTAGATTATTTTCTTAATGATGCTGAAACGGCCGAAAAAGTTCCCAAAGCCATCATTGTGCCTCATGCCGGCTATATCTATTCAGGCCCGGTGGCTGCCAGCGCCTATGCAAGGTTAAAAAAAGCCCACGACCTAATAAACCGGGTCGTTATTATCGGCCCTTCCCATCGTTTAGCTTTTAAAGGCCTGGCTTTGAGTAGGGCGACATCATTTAATACCCCTCTAGGCAGCGTCCTTGTGGATCAGGAAGCACTGCAAGCTGTTGCCCAATTACCCTTTGTAGAATTCCTTGAACAGGCCCACACGCATGAACATAGCCTGGAAGTACACCTGCCTTTTTTGCAGGAAATGCTGGATGACTTTAAAATCATTCCCATTGTTGCCGGTGAAGCAACAGCGGAACAAGTCAGCCAGATTATTAACATGCTGTGGGGAGGGGAAGAAACACTGATTGTGATTAGCTCGGACCTAAGCCATTATCATGATTACAGAACCGCGCAACAGCTTGATAAATCAACCAGCGCTGCCATAGAACAACTGCAGTATGAACAACTGGCCGTGAATTCCGCTTGCGGCAAAGTTCCGGTTAGCGGCTTATTAAGGCTAGCGCGCGAAAAGTCACTGGCAGTTAAAACAATTGATCTGCGCAACTCGGGCGATACCGCTGGGGATAAAAAACGTGTTGTAGGTTACGGCGCCTATGTTATTGACTAAAGCGCATCACAAGCAAATGCTCGACTCGGCGAAGAGTTCCATTCAGCATGGCCTGCAAACAGGCAAACCATTAAAAGTCAAATTAGCTGATTTTCCCAAAGAGCTGATAATAGAGCGCGCCACTTTTGTTACCTTGTCAATCCATCATCAACTGCGCGGCTGTATGGGCATGGTAAAACCAATAAGACCGCTAATTGAAGATATTACAGAAAATGCCTATTCTGCTGCCTTTAAAGATCCACGGTTTCCAGTATTGGAAACCAGTGAGCTCAACCACTTGAAAATACATCTCTCTATTCTCACTCCTGCTGAGCCGGTTTTATTTGTCTCTGAACAGGATTTATTGACCCAGTTACAACCCGGCATAGACGGCTTGATTCTGGAGTATGGCTACCGTCGCGGCACCTTTCTGCCTTCAGTATGGGAATCACTGCCGGAAGCTGAACAATTCCTGCAGCATTTAAAACAAAAAGCCGGCTTGGCTCCGGGTTATTGGTCTGACAATATCCGGGTTTATCGTTATCGGACGGAAATGATAGCTTGAGTATAAAAAATGTAGCTCATTTGCCAAAGATGATACTTCTGGCAGCTATGTGTTTGCCACCCGGCGAATCAATCGTATAATTTAATCGTTTCCCCGTGTAGTTTATCTGCTGTATATCTGCAAAGCTTTTGTCCGAAAAATGTGATGTGTTTACACTTGCCCAAATACAAAGTTAAGGAACGTGCACGAAATAAATTGAGCAACCTGAAACTCCGATACCGTTCGTGCTGAGCCCTTCGATAAACTCAGGAGAGCCTTGTCGAAGCATAAACTTGATCAAGTTAAATCGTGCCTGTTCCTAAGCAGATTTAAACTGCATTTCGTAGTGTATCGGCCTCAAACGGTTATTATGGTTAGCTTTTACCGCGCCGGTCTTCTTGGTATGCTTAGTTTGACAAAGCGACATTACAGATCAGAACAAGTCCGGTTTTGCTGTTTACTTTAACTTCCCGCACCTATAATTAAGTATTCCGAGTTACAATGATAACTATGAATATTAATCTCATACCTTTTTCAACTCTTACTCCTGATATTATCTTGAATGCGCTTGAGAGTATCGGTTTAAATAGTAATAGGCGGCTGTTTGCGCTCAATAGTTATGAAAATCGCGTTTATCAGGTCGGTTTAGAAGACGCATCCACGATTGTCACCAAGTTCTACCGGCCTAATCGCTGGACAACAGCCGCGATTATTGAAGAACATGTTTTCGTTCAGGAACTGGCTGATTCCGAGATACCGGTTGTACCCGCCATGCAATTTAACGGCAACAGAACTTTAAACCAGTTTAATGATTTTCGGTTTTCAGTGTTTCCAAGACAAAATGGGCGCGTTCCTGAGCTTGAAGGGCGCGAAAAGCTGGAATGGATGGGGCGGTTTATCGGCCGTATTCATGCTATCGGAGCCTTGAAACCTTTTAGGGAGCGTTCAACGCTGGATATCGCTAGTTTTGGCGTTGAACCGAGAGAATATTTGCTGAGAAATAATTTTATTCCAGCCGATCTCCTCGATGCTTACACCAGTGTTAGCGCATTTGCATTGGAAGGTGTAAGGCGTTGCTTTGATCGGGCAGGTGAAGTAAAAATCTTGCGATTACACGGCGATTGTTATCCCGGTAATATTTTATGGGCAGATGACGGCCCTCATTTTGTCGATTTCGATGACAGCCGCATGGGGCCTGCCATACAGGATTTGTGGATGCTGCTCTCGGGAGATCGTTACGAGATGGCGCAGCAGTTAGGCTATGTACTTGCCGGTTACGAGACTTTTTATAATTTCGACTTCCGGGAGTTACATCTTATAGAGGCTCTGCGCACCTTGCGACTGCTCCACTATTCCGCCTGGATTGCCAAGCGTTGGGATGATCCGGCTTTTCCCATGGCGTTTCCCTGGTTCAATACTCCCCGCTACTGGCAGGATCGTATCATTGAGTTGCGCGAGCAGATTGCATTGATGGATATTGCATTGATGGATGAGGGGCCTTTGGCGCTAATCTAAAGACAACTAAAATATGGCGATAGAGGAAAAATTATTTCGCCTTCATCTGGATTATTATACTTTTTACCGGATTAAAGGTTTTTCGGTGTATATCTAAAAAGCCGAATTGTTCAATTTCGGTTAAATGTTGCTTAGTGCCATAGCCTTTATGCTGATGAAATGAAAAGTCGGGATATTTTTTATAATAGTTGCACATGATTTTATCCCGCTCAACTTTTGCCAGTATGGAAGCAGCGCTAATAGCCTTCACTTTACTGTCCCCTCTAGCGATTGCCCGGGCAGGAATAGACAAATCGGGAAGGCAGTTACCGTCTATTAAGGCTTCATCGGGTCGGATATGTAAACCCTCAACAGCGCGCCGCATTGCCAGCAGTGTTGCCTGAAGAATGTTGAGCTCATCGATTTCTTCAACAGTGGCGTGAGCCACAGACCAGCTTAAAGCGGCTTCCTTGATGATTATGGATAGCTTATCTCGCTTGGACTCGCTCAGTATTTTGGAGTCTGCCAATCCCTTAATTGGCCTCATGGGATTCAAAATAACCGCCGCCGCTACTACAGGCCCTGCAAGAGGGCCGCGACCCGCTTCATCAACGCCGGTGATATTAAAATTTTGCAAGATTCCTGCTGCATATCCATTGCCCGGGACGCAATCCTTAGTGAAACAGCACGAATTCTTCAATGAGCCGCTTATCGCAATATACCCCGGCTTACATTACGCAAAAAGCTGACCATATCAGACAGCTCTTTACTTTCACCGGCCAGATCTTCCATTTGATCAATGGCGTCTTCCAGGCGCAAGTTCATCTTGTAGATTATTTTATAGGCTTTCCGGATTAATCGAATGTCCTCAGGGGAAATGCCATTCCGTTCCATGCCCACGGAATTTATGCCGTGCGGCCGGGTAGGTTTTCCTCCGACCATAACAAAAGGCGGTATATCCTGGGTAATTGCACTGCCCATCGCGGCAAAACTGTACTGGCCTATTTTGGTAAATTGATGAACCAGGGTAAAACCACCCAAAATGGCATGGCTGTTCAGGCGGACATGCCCGGCTAATGACGCGCCATTTGCCATAATGACATGATCGCCTATAACACAATCATGAGCGACATGGGTATAAGCCATGAATAAATTATCATTGCCTATTCGCGTGACGCTCTGATCCTGCTTGGTGCCTCTGTGTAAAGAGGTGAATTCCCGTATCGTATTGCGGTCACCAATTTCAAGCCGGGTTATCTCAGCCGCATATTTTTTGTCTTGGGGGTCTTCGCCGATTGAGGTGTATTGATAGATATGATTTTGTTTACCGATGTGAGTAGGCCCTTTAATTATAACATGAGGACCTATTATGGTGCCGGCATCAATTTTTACATCAGCCCCTATAACAGTAAATGGGCCTACAGATACGTCACTAGCCAGCTCTGCCTTCTTATCAATTATTGCGGTTGGATCGATCAATTTTAATCTACCACCGCTGCGCATCTGATTTCGGCACTCGCTACAAATTCGCCGTCAACTTCTGCGCGACATTCAAATGCCCAAATATTACGTTTGCTTTTAATAAATTTTGCTTCGAGCATCAGTTGATCTCCAGGCACAACCGGTCTTTTAAATTTGGCTTTATCAATACCAATCAAATAATAGATCATGCCTTCCAGTTCGTCCCCTGCTGTTTCTGATGCCAGTAAGCCAGTAGATTGAGCTAATGCCTCCAAAATGAGCACGCCCGGCATAATGGGTTTTTGCGGGAAATGACCTTGAAAAAAGGGCTCATTGTAAGTAACGTTTTTTACTCCTAATAGCCTGACTCCGGGTTCACATTCAATTACCTTGTCAACTAATAGAAAAGGATATCTATGGGGCAAGAATTCTTGTATCTGTAAAATATCTAGCTTAACGGACATAGTTTAAAGTATTTCATGCTAGGGTTAGTATATGGCCCTTAAAAAAATTAAAAATCAGTATTATTCCGGCATCGTTGATAATTTTTGCTGAACCTGGGCAGTGACATCAATCTGTTCACTGGCATAAATAACGCCGTCAGTCAGTAATAAGTCAAAATTTTGAGCTTTAGCTATTGAACGAATAGCTTCAACTATACGGCGTTGCAGTTTACCCAGTTCTTCATTGCGGCGAACATTGAAGTCTTCACTAAATTCCTGCTGGGATCTTTTGGCATCCCTTTTCTTATTTAAAATATTTTTTTCCAGGTTACCTCGTTCTGAATCTCCCATGACCGAGGCATCTCGAGTCATTTTTTCTTCAAGAGTCTGGATTTCTTTTTGCTGCGCAACTAACTGTTTATCTCGAGGTGAAAATTCCTGCTCCAGACGTTTCTTAGCCTTTTCAGCCTGAGGTGCTTTTTCAAGGACTGCGGGTATATTCACAAAGCCAATTTTTAAATCAGCAAAACTCGCATTCGCAGTAAGCAACAATCCTAAAAATAAGGCAATTTTCGTTTTTTTGTTCATGGTTAAATTCATCTCAGGTTTATACAAATTAAATAGTTATTGATATTTAGTTAAATTATAGGGGATAAGCCCATTAAACTAAAAGACTTCTTCTAGAAATTTTGGCCAAAGTTAAATTGGAAAATTTGTTTTTGATCGACTGTCGCGCCCGTGGTAGACGATGTAGATGTTGCATTTAAAGGTAATGCCGCGCTGACGGATAAGGCTCCAAATGGTGACAGCCATTCGCCTGAAATACCGGCAGAATATTTCAGGTTGTTTAATCCCAGGTTATTATCAATTCTTCCCGCATCAATAAATGTTCCCAGCCGAACCGATTTTGTTTCCGGCAAGAAAGGCACAGGGAAAAACAACTCTGCATTGCCAATAATTTTGGTTGAGCCGCCAAAAGGGAAGTTATTGGAATCTCTTGGGCCCACGGTATTATTTTTAAAGCCGCGTATGGAGCCCGTGCCGCCGCCAAAATAATTTTCAAAGAAAGGCAAGTCTTTAGTTTTACCATAACCGTCTCCATAAGCGGCTTCGGCCTGCAGTCTAAGGGTAAAATCCCTGGCTAAGGGAAAATAAAGCTGATGTTTGTAACTGACCTTATAATATTCAAGATCACTACCCGGCACTGTCCCCAAGGCAGAAAAACGCTGCTGACCGCCCTTATTGGGGAATATGGCCCGGTTAAGCGTATCGTGTGTCCAGCTTACCGCCGGAGCAAAGGTCAGGAAACTATTACCTTCCTTGTTAAGAAAGTCCTGAATTTGCGTAGAAGTAAAGGTGGTGGTGCTTAAATGGGTATGTTTGAAATCAAAATCAAACCGTATCTGATCGAATTCATTTAAAGGAATCCCAAAATTCAAGCCGGCATTCGCGATGTTGGTGGAATAATTGGCAATATTCACTTGTCCCGCATTGCGCTTGGTATAGCCGAGATTATAGCCCTGGCTCACGCCATCCACAGTAAAATAAGGATTGAAAAACCCGAACTGGTAAGACGTGGAATAACTGCTGTTGTTAAAAGCAATGTTCACGCGCTTGCCTGAGCCGAAGACATTGTCCTGGGAAATATTGGCATTTAATATAATTCCCTGAACCTGAGAATAGCCCGCGCCCGCCGATAAATTGCCCGAAGGCTTCTCCACTACCGTATAATTAACGTCAATCTGGTCCGACGTGCCTACAACCGGCGGCGTTTCAACATTTACGGTTTCAAAATACCCCAGACGTTCAAGACGTGTTTTTGAGCGTTCAATTTTTGAACTGGAAGCCCAACTGGATTCCATTTGCCGCATCTCGCGGCGTAAAACTTCATCACGGGTTTTGGTGTTGCCGCTCATATTAATGCGCCTGACGTAAACGCGTTTGCCGGGATCAACAAAAAACGTCATATCGACGGTTTTATCGGCTTCCTTGATTTCCGGCACCATATTAACATTTGCAAAAGCGTAGCCTTCATCACCTAAACGCTCAGAGATTGCTTTGGATGTTTCGGTAGCATTTTTTCTGGAAAAAATTTCTCCAGGGCCCAAGCTCACAAGCTTAATGAGTTCTTCTGGAGCAACAACCAGATTACCTGTCAGCTTAACTTTATTCAGCCGGTAAATATCGCCTTCCTTTACATTAATGGTGACATAGATGTCTTTTTTGTCCGGCGTAATCGCTACCTGCGTGGATTCTATTGAAAAATTAATATAACCGCGATCCAGGTAATAAGAACGTAACGTCTCCATATCCGCGGATAATTTTTGTTTGGAGTACTGATCGTCTTTGCTGTAAAAAGACAGCAAATTGGAAGTATTCAATTCAAAGTTACGCAACAGCGTTTTATCATCAAAAGCCTTATTGCCGACAATATTAATCTGTTTAATCTTGGTAACCCGGCCTTCAGAAATCTTGATATGAATACCCACGCGATTCCGGGTAAGGTTGGACACATCCGTTTTGATTTTTAAGCCGTATTTACCATGACTGAGATATTGGCGGCTTAACTCCTGTTCAACTTTATCCAGCACCTGCCGGTCAAATACTTTGCCTTCAGACAAGCCGATTTTATCCAACGCTTTTTTCAGGTCGTCTTTACTGAGATCTTTATTGCCTTCAAAAATGATTTTTGCTATCGATGGCCGTTCCACCACATTAATAATCAGCTTGGAACCGTCCCTTTCCATTGAAATGTCTTTAAAAAAACCGGTTTTGAATAAAGCTTTAATTGCCGAGCCCGCATTATCCAATGAGAATTTTTCTCCGACATTAACCGGAAGATAGTTAAAAACCGTCCCCAGGGAAATACGCTGTAGACCTTTGACCTGAATATCCTCAACAATAAATTCTTCATCGCCTTTAACAGCTTGGGAAACAAGCAGGCATAGCAATAATACGCAAGAAAAAGTATTTAGTTTCATGTAGTGGCGTCTAAGAATGAAGCGGCATGGTCTATTATCGAAAAACTTTCGGAGTATATCACAGTAATATTCAATCAACTTAAGCCCTGTGCAAGGGGAAACTCAGCACATCATCAATAGCATTACTTCCTGTCAGCACCATCAGTAAACGATCAAGACCAATAGCCATACCCGAGCATTCAGGTAAACCCGCCTCCAGCGCCGAAATAAGATAACTATCCTTAGTTATAGTGGGCAATTTTCTCTCTCGTCTGATACTGATCTCTTTGTTAAATCGCCTGTTCTGTTCTTCCGGATCGGTCAGTTCATAATAGCCATTGCCCAATTCGATTCCTTCGAGAAATATCTCAACCCTATCAGTAATCTGTGAATTATGTTCATTGATCCGTGCCAATGATGACTGACAGGCGGGATAATCGTATACCATACATAGCGCGTTTTCGCCCAAATAGGGCTGAACTTTATGACTGAATATAAAATCCAGCCATAAGCCATGATCCTGCCCGCAAATATTTACCGCTTCAGGCATGTGATTACCCAATGCATAAGCACAATAATCTCCAAATGAAAATTCTAAAGGATTCAAATCGGTACATGAAAGAAATATATCCTGATATCTGAATCTTTGCGTTTCGTTTAAGGATCGATGCGTTTTAGACAATCGTCCAATTAATTCGTCGACTTCATCCATTAATTGAGGCAGTTTAAAGCCGACCCGATACCATTCCAGCATGGTAAACTCGGGATTATGAAAGCGTCCCGATTCGCCATTCCTGAAGGCCTTGCATATCTGGTAAATTGAACCGCTACCGGCAGCCAGCAGGCGTTTCATGGCAAATTCAGGCGATGTTTGCAAAAATAAAGTTTGTTGCAGGGGAGGCGAAAAATAATCAGCAGTGAAGAACTCTAACTGGGGATCTGTGCCGATCCCCTGGCAAAGAAGCGGCGTTTCCACCTCGAGCACCGATCGTTCTGAAAAAAATCCCCGTATATCATGCAGCATCTGCGCCCTTAAATGCAGATGCGCCAGAGAGCACGCAGGCCGCCATTCATTCATCCCAATTCGCATTCACGGCGACAAGCGAGTGAGGTCGAAAACAGTAAATACCGCGCTCAGGGGCAGCAATATTTGGCAACTCGTATTAGATTGCCTACGCATGCAATCAGCACTATTCTTTTACGCGGGATACATATTCGCCGGTGCGCGTATCCACCCTAATCATTTCGCCCTGTTGCACAAATAACGGTACTCTTACCACGGCCCCCGTTTCCAGGGTTGCGGGCTTGCCGCCGCCACCGGACGTATCACCGCGCACACCGGGATCCGTCAAGGTGATTGCCAGCTCGACAAAATTGGCCGGAGAGACGGAAAGAGGGACATCATTCCACAGGGTTACCGTGCAAAAATCCTGATCTTTGAGCCAGTTGCTCGCCTCGCCCACCGCTTTCTCATCAGACTGATACTGTTCAAAAGTGTCGGGGACCATAAAATGTCTGAACTCTCCGTCATTATAAAGATATTGCATTTCAACATCCACAACATCGGCTCCCTCAAGGGAATCGCCTGATTTGAATGTCCTCTCAATCACGCGGCCGGTCTTCAAATTTCTGATTTTGACCCGGTTAAACGCCTGGCCTTTTCCCGGTTTGACAAATTCATTTTCAATAATTGCGCAGGGATCATTATCCAGCATGACTTTCAACCCGGCCTTAAATTCATTAGTGCTAAAACTAGCCATTTTATCCTCGAGACTACAAACAATGAAAAATCTAGCCATTATAATAGAGGCCATCAATTGATAGAAACTTTAATAATTCAATTCATGACAGACCCATACGATGAAACTCTGCACTTTAGTCAAAGCTGGCAACAACAACTTGCCGAAGCTTTTAACAAAATCGAAGATTTATGTGATTATTTGGAGTTATCGCCGGATGATTTGCCAATTTCAATAGCTGCCATCGAAAGCTTCCCGTTACGTGTTCCGCTCAGTTTCGCGGCAAGCATGGAAAAAGGCAATCCGCATGACCCGCTATTACGTCAGGTATTGCCCGTTAAAGAGGAAATGGGTATTTATCCCGGTTTTAGCGTAGATCCGGTAGGCGATATTCAGGCCGCCGCGCAGACCGGTGTTTTGCATAAGTATCAAGGCCGGGTTTTATTTATCAATACCGGCAGTTGCGCTATTAACTGCCGGTATTGTTTCCGGCGAAACTTTCCTTATTCCGATTTGCAACTTACTAAACAAAAGGAAACTGCCGCCATACAATACATACAGGAGGACTCCTCTATTGCGGAAGTCATCTTAAGCGGCGGCGATCCGTTGCTGTTAAACGATGCCAGATTAACCCATCTCATTCAGCAATTAAGTGCCATCAAGCATTTAAAACGCATAAGAATACATAGCCGGCTACCCGTCGTTCTGCCAGCCAGAATAACAGGCGAGCTGATTAACACTCTGGTGAGCAGCCTTGTTCAAATCGTAGTCGTTATCCATTGCAATCATGCAAATGAAATAAATGAACGCGTCATGGACGCCTGCCGGTCCTTAAAAAGCAATGGAATAATAGTATTTAATCAATCGGTATTATTAAAAGGTGTTAATGACAATGTAGCGGTATTATGCGAACTGAGCGAAAAACTATTCACCCAAGGCATTATTCCTTATTACCTGCATTTGTTGGATAAAGCTTCAGGAACAGGACATTTTGATGTTACTGAGACAGAAGCCTTGATGCTTATTAAACAGGTTAAGGATACTCTGCCAGGCTACCTTGTTCCTAAACTGGTTAAAGAACAGGCGGGGGCTGCGTCTAAACAATACATTTTATAAGCCGGTCCGATTTTTCTCGGGTGATCAGTCCTCGCCCAGAGACAGCGCTATTTCTCGTGCGATGTTATGGTTTATTTTAAAACCACGCATTTCTAAAACACCTTTAGTAGTTAATGAAATAATCAAATAAAGCGCTTCAGGGTAAGCTGCCAGTTCTAAATCGGTATCAGAAGGCACTGCCGGAGCACTCGGATGAGAATGATAGATGGCAAAAAGATCTTCACCTTGATCACGCATAGCAGCCATGGCGGATATTTGCTGCCCGGCGTCAAGCAAAAAACGCTGGCGAGGTTGATCAGCACGGTTTTTAATGGGATAGCAATGGGTCGGCAGACCTTTTTTACCGCCGATAAGACCGCATATTTCAGCATCAGGAGATTGCTGGGCAAAATGTAGTAATTGATTAGTTATCTTGCGGGGAATCTTGATGTGTTCCAGTGTCATAATAATATAAGTTTAAGAAGGTTGCGATGAGCAAATTCACTCGCTCACTGCACTATAGCTCCATTGTCCATAAGTCACCCTGGGGTGCCCCGATAAGTCTTTATGAGTTTGAATGTTATCGTAATTAAAATCTTTAAAAATTGCTTGAACCCGTTGCTGTTGATTATAGCCATGTTCAATTAATAAATGTCCGCCAGACTCCAGATAATTACGGGCAGTATCGGCAATGATTATTATATCATTGAGCCCCTGCCGGGAAGCGCGCAAGGCTGTTTGAGGCTCAAATCTAATATCACCTTCCTGAAGATGCTTGTCGTCTTCAGCAATATAAGGCGGATTGCTGATGACCAGATTGAACTTAGCATCGGGAATGCCCGCAAACCAGTCGCTATGGTAAAAATCAATATCGGTAACATGATGATTGTTGGCATTAAGCTGTGCAATGCGCAGCGCGGGCAAGCTTAAATCCGTTGCGCTAATTTTTGCGCGCGGACATTCCAAAGTCAGAGTGACGGCTATAATGCCGGAGCCGGTGCCAAGATCGATAATACTGACGGATTGGGCGGGCGAAATTAATTTTAAACTGAGTTCAATAAGCAGTTCAGTTTCGGGGCGAGGAATCAATACCTCCGGGGTGACATAAAAATCGCGTGACCAAAATTCCCGATTGCCGGTGATATAGGCAATAGGCACACCTTTTTGCCGCTCTTGAATCAATGTCCAAAAGCGGCTTGTATGTTCGGGCTCCAATTGTCTGTTGGGCCAGGCGCGAAGATGGGAACGCTCCTTATTAAGAATCTGGCAAAGCAGAATTTCCGCATCCAAACCAGCCGAATCAGAGCTGGATGCCAGTATGCAGGCAGCTTTTGCCAGCACCGACTTTATGCTCTGCATTTTCCTTAGTCTTCACCCAGTTGGGTTAAAAGTTCCGCCTGATGCTCGCTAACCAGTGGCTGTATAACGTGTTCCAGACCACCCTGCATGATGTCATCCAGTTTATACAGCGTTAAATTGATGCGATGGTCGGTTAACCGTCCTTGTGGGTAATTATAAGTGCGAATACGTTCGGAACGGTCACCGCTGCCAACCTGCAGCTTGCGCGTGGCAGATTGTTCGGCATGGTGTTTTTCCTGTTCCGCCGATAACAGACGGGATGCCAGCAGCGACATGGCTCTGGCGCGGTTTTTGTGCTGTGAGCGTTCATCCTGGCACTCGACGACTACGCCGGTGGGAAGGTGCGTAATGCGTATCGCTGACTCGGTTTTATTGATGTGCTGCCCGCCGGCGCCGGAAGCGCGGTAGGTGTCAACTTTAAGGTCAGCTGGATTTATATCAATGGCGTCAACTTCCTCGACTTCCGGCATGATAGCGACGGTACAGGCTGAGGTGTGGATACGGCCTTGCGATTCTGTTTCGGGTACGCGCTGCACCCGGTGCGCGCCGGATTCGAATTTTAATTGCGAATAAACATCCTTTCCCGAAACACGCAGGATAACTTCCTTGTAGCCGCCGTGGTCGCCATGACTCTCGCTGATGATTTCTGTTTGCCAGCCTTTTCTTTCGGCGTAGCGTTGATACATACGGGAAAGATCGCCGGAAAAAATAGCGGCTTCATCCCCGCCGGTGCCGGCGCGAATTTCCAGAAAAATGTTGCGATTATCGTTTGGATCTTTAGGCAACAAGAGAACTTGTAATTCATGTTCAAGAGCTTCAATCAGATCTTCCGCCTCATTGACTTCTTCTTTGGCCATTTCCTTTAATTCAGGATCCGTGTCATTGGCCATTTCTTTTGCCGAGACAAGCATGGCTTGTGCCTGCTGATATCTTTTATAGCAATCCACCAGCGGGTTGATTTGCGCATATTCCTGGCTTAATAGGCGGAATCTGTTTTGATTGTTTTGTACTTCCGGCTCTGAAAGTAATGCTGCGATTTCGTCATAACGTTCGCACAGGTTTTCTAGTCTATGTTGTATGGAGTCTTTCATTAAGATTTTTTCAATTTAAAAATTTCTCTGGCAGCGGCAATCAAGTCATGCCTTTCGTTTTCGGCTGCTTCCCGGATTTGTATGCTGGGCGTATGAATCAGTTTATTAGTCAGGCTGCGAGCGAGCCGGTTAAGAGCTTCTTCAGGAGGAATGCCGTTTTTCAGTAATCCCAAGGCTTTTTGTAAGGCTTCGTCCCGGGCTTTTTCAGCTTGGGAGCGATAGTCCTGAATAGTCGATTGCGCGCCTTGGGAGCGTAGCCAGGTTAAAAAATAGTCTACCTGGGTATCGATTATTTCTTCGGCCTGTTCCGCTGCCTGGCGGCGCGAATCCATATTCTGGTCAATAGTGGCCTGCAAATCGTCAATGGTATAAAGATAGACATCCCGCAGTTGTTCAACTTCAGCTTCAATATCCCTGGGTACAGCAAGATCCACCATGAACATGGGTTTATGTTTACGTTTTTTAAGCGCGCTTTCAACACGGCCTTTACCAAGAATCGGCAGTTGACTTGCGGTCGATGAAACCACAATGTCAGCTTCAGCCAAATGCATAGGTAATTCAGCTAAAGAAATGGCGTAACCGTTAAACTGTAAGGCTAAGGTATGGGCTTTATCATATGTTCGGTTGGCGATTATGATGCGGCCGATGCCTTGTTGAGACAAGTGCCTGGCTGTTAGTTCTATGGTTTCGCCTGCGCCTATGAGGAGGGCAGTCTGCTCGCTGAGTTTATCAAAAATTTGCTGCGCCAGTTGTACCGCCGCAAAAGCGACCGATACCGGACTGGAGCCTATGGCAGTATCCGTACGCACTTTTTTGGCAGCGGAAAAAGTATGCTGAAAAAGTTTGCCCAGATGCTTACCCAAAGTTCCTGCTTCATAGGCGGCCTGATAGGCAGTTTTCATCTGCCCGAGTATTTGCGGTTCACCCAGGATCATCGAATCCAGGCCGCAAGCCACTCGAAACATATGCCGGCAGACTGACTTATCAGTATGGTAGTATAAATAGGGTGTAAAATCCGCGGCTTTTATTTGTTTGCTTCGGGCAACCCAGTCAATAAGAATCTGCTGGTTCGGCGTTATCGAGGAACAGTAAAACTCGGTGCGATTGCAAGTTGAAAGAATTGCCGCTTCACTTATTTCCTTGATATTCCATAATTCCAGTAGCGCTGTTTCCAGAATCTCGGCAGGGAATGCCAAGCGCTCACGGATGGAAACCGGCGCGGTATTGTAATTAATCCCTACTGCAAGAAATGTCATGATGTCGATGGGTCAGTGTTTAAAATTTTAGGCTGCTATAACAAAACAATATATTTTTCCTGAGTTTTATTCCGGTGTTGATTTAGGAATTCAGATGCTTTGCTGTAGTCTATGCAGGTGAAATTTCATGGAATCAGATAATTTTAAGTAAATTCTCAGTATATTATGTCGTGCGTATTCTAGGAAATATAATAGTTTTATCTAAATGGAACAAATCGGATGTTTGTAGCATCTGGTTTTTCTTATAAGCTATAACAAATATATGTTAAGTAATAATAGGATTTTGGTGTGTTAATTTTTAGATTATTTTCAGTAATTACCGTTGTTTTGCTTAATGGCTGCGCCAATTTACCGGAAAAGCCCAGTGGCTCAAAAGCTGCTATTGTGCCGGAAATATCTGATATAAAGGACAAAACCAAATATAAAGAAGCAAAAACGGATATTGATCCTGACGTGCTGTTTATGCTTCTGACAGCCGAACTTGCGGGACAAAGAGGGCAGTATGATATTGCCCTGGAAGGTTATATGGAAGCCGCCAAGCGGGTTAATGACCCGCGGTTTGCTGAAAGGGCGGCCATGATTGCGATGTATATGAAGGACAGCAATAAAACCAATGAAGCTGTTTCTGTGTGGCTGCGTCAGGACCCTAAAAATCTGGCGGCAAGAAAAATTGCCGCATTAGCCGCATTTAGGGCAGGTGATAAGCAAAAAGCCGTTGAACACCTGGATGTATTGCTGAAGGCTGATCCTGCCGGCTTCGAAAAATCCTTGTTTGAATTATCAAGTGCGTTGCAGAAAGACGGGAATGTCACATTTATTTATGATGTATTGGAGGCATTGTCGTTAAAGCATCCCAATCAGGCAGTGATATATTTTATTCAATCATTATTAGCTACGGAGATGAAAAACAAGGAGCTGGCCGAAATAAAAGTCCAGCAAGCTTTGGTTATCCAGCCGAACTGGGATAAGGCGCTCATTCTTCAGGCTCAAATAGCAGTGTTTTCAGGCGATCTGGATAAAGCAAAAAAGTTGTTAAAAGATGCTTCTCTTAAGTATCCTGAAAATGACAAAATTAAAAAACTTTTGGCCCAGGTTTTAATAAAAGCAGGGGAATATGAAGAGGCCGGCGAGGTTTATAAGGGAATAATTTCGGCTAATCCAAAGGATATGGAAAGCCAGTTTGCTTTAGGATTGGTACACCTGCAATTGGATAGAGATGGAAAAGCTGAAGAGGTTTTTAAAAAGCTGCTTGATCAACCTGATTGGCAATATCAGGCAAGTTTTTATTTAGGCAAAATTGAAGAAAAACGAGGAAACACGCAAAACGCCCTAGTTTGGTTTGATAAAGTAACTGACGGGCCATTTGTTTTTGAGGCGTCAATTTCAGCGGTTTCCTTGCTTGCAAAAAACAAGCAGTTTGATGAAGCCAACTCGCGCTTAAGTCTGTTACAAAATCAATTTCCAAAACAAAAGCTGCGTATCATCTTGATTCGAGCGGAATTATTGAGTCAGCAAAAACAATATGAGCAGGCTTTCAATTTGTTGACTACAGCGCTGACTGAACTGCCTGATCAAAAAGAACTACTCTATACCCGGGCATTAATGGCTGAACGTATCGGCAAGCTGGATATATTGGAAACGGATCTGAAAAAAATATTGGCTAAATATCCGGATAATGCCGAAGCATTAAATGCATTGGGATATACCCTGCTGGACAAAACCGATCGTTATGCTGAAGCTGAAAAATATCTGCAGCATGCATTAAGATTACAGCCTGATGAAGCTGTAATTTTGGATAGTTTCGGATGGCTTCAGTTTAAATTGGGCAATACTGAAAAAGCTCTGGAATATCTTCAGCAGGCTTATGCTAAACAACAGGAAAATGAGATAGCGGCTCATCTTGCCGAAGTATTATGGGCTTTAGGTAAAAAGGCTGAAGCCAGGAAGTTATTTGCCAAAGCCATTAAAAATGCGCCGGAAGATGAATATCTATTGGATTTTCAACAAAGAATATTAAATAGCACAGAGTAAGAGTGTTACTTTTAAATCCAAAGCTGTATGCCTGGAGCTGCCTGGCAGTTTTATTGTCAGCCTGCTCTATCCTTCCTGTTGAGCCTGAAACAAATTATTCAAGAACGGCAAGACTTCATCTTTATCAGCTGGAGCAATGGTCGTTTGAAGGCCGGCTGGCATTAACCGGAAAAAATGACTCCTGGTCAGCAAATATACTTTGGGAACACACGCCTAACGAAGAGAAAATAAAATTATCCGGACCGTTGGGGCAAGGAACGGTTATCATTAAGTTATCAGGAGATTTTGTTACAGTAGATCAGGGCGATGGTAAAGTTCAATCCTCCCGGCAGCCGGGAGGATTTATTAACCAGCAACTGGGAATGTTTGTTCCTGTGCAGTCAATGCGTTATTGGGTAGTAGGCTTGCCGGAGCCTTCTCGATCTTTTGAAGAAATACAGGGAGGCTTCAAACAGGCAGGATGGTTTAATGAATACAAGCAAATGCAGCTTGCCGATAATGAAATTATGCCTCGAAAAATTACCGTAATGAATGATCAGGTTAAATTAAAATTAGTGATAGACCATTGGATTCTGAATGCCGCAAAAGCCAAATAACCACTCCGCATGGGCTGAAAGATGGCCGGCGCCGGCCAAGTTAAATTTAATGCTGCGTATAACCGGCCAGAGAAGTGATGGCTATCATTTACTGCAAACAGTTTTTCAGTTTACTGACTTGTGTGACTGGATTACCTTTCATTCGGTCGATAATGGCGAAGTCAGCTTGCAAAAAACTATTCCGGGTGTTCCTGAATCAGATGATTTGACAGTCAGAGCGGCAAAATTGTTAAAAGCCGAAACAGGATGTGAACAGGGCGTCTGTATTGAAGTAGAAAAAAACCTGCCTATGGGCGGAGGTCTTGGTGGAGGCAGTTCTGATGCCGCAACTGTGCTGGTAGTATTAAATGAATTATGGAATCTAAAGCTTTCATCCGAAAAATTGATGAGCTTAGGCTTGGCTTTGGGCGCGGATGTGCCGGTGTTTGTATATGGATATTCCTCATGGGCGGAAGGAATTGGCGAAAGGCTTGAAAAAATAAACATTGAAGAGCAATGGGCCATTATTATAAAACCGGCCTGTCATGTCGATACAAAAGAGATTTTTTCAGCTAAAAATTTGACACGAAATAGCAGATCAATCACAATACGCGACTTTACAGAGGGGCAGCATCAAAACGATTGCCTCGCTGTTGTGTGCGAACTTTATCCATCTGTTAAAGAGGCGTTAGTTGACTTGGCTGAATTTTCTGAAGCAAGGTTAACCGGAACAGGGGCTTGTGTTTTCGCACAGTTCGATTCAAAAATTGCGGCGATGGATGCCTATGAGTCACTTAAAGATAAATGGCAGGTTTATCTGGCAAAAGGAGTAAATGAGTCGCCTTTGTTTTCAAAATTGAAATTTGGAAAGTATACATCTTGATTATTGGGCCGTCGCCAAGCGGTAAGGCACGGGGTTTTGATCTCCGCATACCAAGGTTCGAATCCTTGCGGCCCAGCCATTTTATCTCCATTAAAGTCAATTCTATTGGGAGTGCCTGAATGAATGACACCTCTATGATGGTGTTTTCCGGAAATGCTAATCCGGCTTTATCAGAAGGTATAGTCAAGAAGCTCAATATGCGCCTTGGTATGGCGACTGTCGGAAGATTTAGTGATGGCGAAATCGCAGTAGAAATTGAGGAGAATGTCAGAGGTAAGGATATTTTTATTATTCAGCCTACCTGTTCCCCTACAAATGAGAATTTAATGGAATTGCTGGTGATGATTGATGCTATTAATCGAGCATCAGCTTCCCGTATTACAGCGGTCATGCCTTATTACGGCTATGCTCGCCAGGATAGAAGATCCCGATCAGCGCGAGTGCCGATTAGTGCTAAACTCGTTGCTAAAATGATTGAACAAGCCGGTGCTGATCGTGTTTTGACTGTAGATCTGCACGCTGATCAGATTCAGGGATTTTTTGATATACCGGTAGACAATGTTTATTCATCGCCCATCCTTCTTGGAGATGTCTGGCGGCAGAAATATAAAGATTTAATTGTTGTTTCACCCGATGTAGGTGGAGTTGTCAGGGCGCGGGCTCTTGCAAAACGATTGGATGATGCTGATCTTGCGATTATAGATAAACGTAGGCCAAAAGCGAATGTTGCAGAAGTAATGCACATAATTGGCGATGTCGATGGACGTATTTGTATATTAATTGATGATTTGGTTGATACGGCAGGTACCTTATGCAATGCAGCTGAAGCTTTAAAAACACATGGTGCAGTCAAAGTGGTTGCATATTGCACCCATGCTGTTCTGTCAGGCTGTGCTATGAGGAATTTAAATAGCTCAATGCTTGATGAATTGGTTGTTACCGATACCATACCCTTGAGTGAAGAGGCTGTTAGGTCTGGAAGAATAAGACAGTTAAGTGTTGCTGAAATGCTTGCTGAAACAATAAGACGTATAGCAGTAGGTGAGTCAGTCAGTTCGCTTTATGTAGATTGATGTTGACTAATAGAATTTAATGTGTTTCAAGCACGAGAGTGAGAGAGAAAATGTCTAATGTATTTGAGTTTGTTGCCGAAAGCCGTGGGCAATCAGGTAAGGGCGCAGCAAAAAAAGTTCGCCGTCAAGGTAAGGTGCCCGCGATAATATATGGTGGACATAGGGAACCGCAAATGTTGACGTTAAGTCATAATGATGTCCTTAAGCATCTTGACCATGAAGCTGTTTATTCCCACGTTTTAGATGTGAGTGTAAATGGAAAAGCAGAAAAAGCGATTCTAAAAAATATTCAACGTAATCCTGCAAAAGTCCAAATTATGCATATGGACTTTTTAAGAGTCAGTATGTCCGAATCGCTAAAGGTACATGTTCCTTTACATTTTATCAATGAGCCTACTTCTATCGGTGGAAAAAAGGGAGGTATTGCAACTCATTCCATGGTGGATGTGGAGGTTTCTTGCTTACCTGCGGCTTTGCCTGAGTACCTGGAGATAGATCTGGCTAAACTGGATATTGGCGAATCCCTTCATCTTTCCGATATTGTGCTGCCGCCGGGAGTTGAAATTGTAGTTTTGGCTCAAGGCCCCGAACATGATCTTCCTATTGTCTCAATGATGGCTTCCAAAGCCAGCAAGGACGATGAGGCTACTGAAGAAGCTCCAGAATAAAAAGTGGTTAAACTTCTAGTTGGCTTAGGAAATCCTGGGCAACAGTATGAAAAAACCCGGCATAATGTCGGGTTTTTGTTTTTAGAGGGATTGGCATCTGAATTAGGCTGTATCTGGATCAACGAGCCTAAATATCAAGGATCATTTTCAGAGTGTTTCTTAGCCGATCGTAAGGTAATGCTGTTAAAGCCTGATACATTTATGAATCGGAGTGGGCAGTCTGTTGGAAAAATTGCTCGATACTATAAGCTGGCGCCCGAAGATATTCTGGTTATTCATGATGACCTGGATTTTGATGCGGGCATTGTAAAACTTAAAAAAGATGGAGGCCATGCGGGTCATAATGGTTTAAAAGATATTATTGCTCATTTAGGCTCAAAGGATTTTTATCGGCTAAGGATAGGTATTGGTCGTCCTGCAACGGGAAGATCAGTGAGTGACTTCGTATTATCCTCCCCTTCTAAAAGTGAATGGGAATTGATAATATCATCCTTAAATTCAAGTAGATGCGTTATAGATCAAATAGTTACTGGAGATATAGCTGCGGTAATGAATAAACTAAACTCTTAGTTACGCACGATGAAACACCTGTTAATAAAGGCTGGAGGGATTTTGCCAAGCCTGCGTTAGATTTTAATTAGAGTGTGGAACTCTTCGATTTTTCCACCTTTTTGATAGATCCATGGATTACCCGGCTTTAGACACCCACTTGCTACTGACCCGATTCACGTGTCGAAGGTCGCGGCCTTTATATAAATACCGGTCTGTCATTACGTCATAGGGTGAGTTTGCGGGGGTATAAATTCTATTTTTCCCAATAAAAATAATGCCTTATCTGTGATTTCTATTAATACTAACTTGCGATCAATGTCCAAGTCCGTGAGTCAGAAAAAGTGAGTATAGAAATGTTTAAAAATAAAAGGTGGCTTTGTACGTTAATACACAGAAGAACTTCTTCAACAATAGTAATTTACGATCTAAATAATAGTCCCAAAATATATGGATTATTTATATGCAAAAATTGATTTCAGGAACGAGACCGATTTTGACTAAATGAAAGCGGTAATTATTCATCCTTGTTGAGAAGGAGGAGTGATATGAAAGCCTTATGTTGGTTCGGTACAAACGATGTTCGGGTTGAAAATGTTCCCGATCCTAAAATCATCAATTCGCATGACGCGATCATTAAAATCACCTCTACCGCAATCTGCGGATCTGATTTGCATATTTTGGACGGCTTCCAGTCAACCATGGAAAAAGGCGATGTATTGGGTCATGAGCCGATGGGCGAAGTCGTTGAAATTGGTAGTAATGTCAAAAAATTGAAGGTGGGCGACCGGGTCGTGGTGCCTTTTGTCATCGCTTGTGGAGAATGCTTTTTTTGCCAAAAACAGCTGTATTCGTTATGCGATAACTCCAATCCGGGCGCAAAGTTAGCGCGCAAAGCTATGGGGCAGGCTACCGCCGGTATATTTGGTTATTCCCATATGCTCGGTGGATTTGCCGGGGGGCAAGCTGAGTATTTACGGGTTCCATTTGCCGATGTCGGGCCATTTAAAATTCCTGATAACATCCCTGACGAGAAAGTCCTGTTTCTTTCGGATATTTTCCCGACCGGCTATATGGCCGCTGAAAATTGCGGCATTGAACCCGGTGATACAGTTGCTGTCTGGGGTTGCGGCCCGGTTTCGCAGTTTGCCATCCAGAGTGCCTGGATGTTCGGGGCCGGCCGCGTAATTGCAATTGATGACGTGCCTGAACGTCTTGAAATGGCGGAACAATACGGCAAGGCAGAAACAATTAATTTTGATGGCGTGGACGTTTATGATCAGTTAATGCAAATGACCGGAGGGCGCGGGCCTGACCGTTGCATTGATGGAGTGGGGTGTGAAGCGCATGCAGGCGGAACGTTGGATGGAATTCTGGATGCCGTGAAAACGGCGACTTTTCTTGCTACCGATCGGCCCCATGTTCTACGCCAGGCAATTATGAGTTGCCGCAAAGGCGGAACAGTTTCGATACCGGGTGTTTACGTCGGATTCGGCGATAAAATTCCACTTGGCGCAGCCATGAATAAGGGCTTGACCTTCAAGACAGGCCAAACTCATGTGCAGAAATATATGCCGATTCTTTTTGAGAAAATTGAAAAAGGCGAAATTGATCCATCCTTTGTCATTACGCATGAAATGCGGCTTGAAGATGCCCCTGACGGATACAGAATATTTAAGGAAAAACAAGATCATTGCATCAAGGTTGTATTGAAACCTTAGCTGGAATGTTAGGTAAAGGCATAAGTGTTATCCTGGTCGGAAAGTTTCAAAATAATCCTGCCAGACGGGAGTTTAAAAAGGTAAATAAATGATTTGTTTAAGTTATCGATTGTAGAAGAGAAGGAGGCATTATGGCCGACATTGAACATCCCGTTCCACCCCATCCGCCCCAACACCAGGATCGCCAGCCGGGACTGGAATCCGAGATGAATCCTAAACCCCAATTCCAGGATCCTCACTACCACGGTTCCGGCAAACTTAACGGTAAAGTAGCTCTTATTACCGGCGGAGATTCCGGTATTGGACGGGCCGTAGCGGTGGCGTTTGCCAAGGAAGGGGCTGATTCCGCCATTATCTATCTCAATGAGCATGCCGATGCGGAAGAAACCCAACGCCTGGTTAGCGAATGCGGCCGGCAATGCCTGCTTATCCCGGGCGATATTGGAAAAGAAGAGTTTTGCCGCGAGGCGGTTGAACACACTGTCCGTGAATTGGGCCAGCTTAATATCCTGATCAATAATGCGGCTGAACAGCATCCGCAGGAAAGTATTGAAGAGATCACTTCAGAGCAGCTTGAAAAGACGTTTCGCACCAATATTTTTTCCATGTTTTATTTAATCAAAGCGGCTCTCAAACACCTTAAGCCGGGTAGCGCGATTGTCAATACCACGTCGGTTACGGCTTATAAGGGTAGCCCTAAGCTGCTCGATTATTCTGCAACTAAAGGAGCAATTGTCGGTTTTACCCGCTCCTTGTCCCTGTCTCTAGCCGAACAAAAAATCCGCGTCAATGGCGTTGCGCCGGGGCCTGTCTGGACGCCGCTTATTCCTTCGACTTTCCCGCCTGAGCGGGTCAAAACATTTGGTGAAGAGGTGCCGATGGGCCGGCCCGGTCAGCCGGAAGAAGTCGCCAATTGCTTTGTCTTTTTGGCCTCCGATGATGCGTCGTATATATCCGGCCAAGTCCTTCATCCCAATGGCGGCACTGTGGTTAACGGTTAGCGGGTACGCCATGTTAATAACTTTATTATCGGATAAAAATTTTTATTTTCGCTCTCTGGTTAAACAGAAGAGAAGCTGGGGAATGGGCTTGTCACAAACCAGTGTATTCGATTCTAAACCTCAATTTTAAGCATGTGACCGAAATGACCGATACTCAAGTTTCAAATGAGAGGAATGATGATCTAACCCTGGTCTGCTTGGGGGCTTCAGCGGGCGGCCTTGAAAGTTATACCAAGATTCTTTCATTGCTACCCGCGGAAACCGGGTTTGCGTTTATTATCGTTCATCATCAGCCATCAGACTGGAAATCACTGTTGGCCGAAATTCTTCCGCGTTACACTACTATGCCGGTTGTGCAGGTAGCAGATGGGGAAAAGGTGCAAGCCAACCATGTTTATGTCGTGCCTGCAGGCAGGCAGGTTCATATGGATGGTGACCGGTTCAGGCTCACTCCGTTAGTGAAAAAGTCAGGCTGGCCGCAAAACATTTCTGTTTTTTTGCAGTCTTTGGCAGGTAATCAATCAAAACAGGCGATAGCCGTGATTTTGTCAGGATTGGATGCGGATGGAGCAGCCGCCCTCAGGCCCATAAAGGAGGCAGGCGGAATAGTCATTGCGCAGGATTTTCATACAGCAACAGAACCGGATATGCCTATACATGCAGTAGATACCGGTTGTGTTGATTTTGTGTTATCGCCCTTTGAAATTGCCAGAAAATTACAAGCTATTGCGGAAGAGCGTGATCGTTACAAAAAGCTGGAAAGTACCCTTAATTGAGGCTAAATAGAGGTGCTTAGGCGCTTCGGATATTAAATGGATATTCATACGTGTCATCTCATCAACATCTACTGGAGAAACCAACGTGAACATTAATTTACCCAAAAGGGCTTACGCGGAAATATTCGCCCATCTACCCACTGAAGTGCCGGATCATATACCTGATGAGATACCTGAGCAGATACCTATCGATGTACCCCAAAATATTCCCGTTGAGGAACCTCTGGATACCCCGAATGAAATCCCTCCCAATAGTCCTGTTGAGGAACCCCCGCGTACGCCCACAGAAATATAAACTGTAAGGAATGTGCCGCGGTTGAGCGGCTTATACCGCGCTAATGAGTATGAAAGAAGGAGCTGAATACTGCTCATAGCGCGGCGTCATCATAAGGCAAGATTCGGTAGCAATGAGGATAGGATAAAATTCGCTTTTTTTATTTTCTTGAAGTAATAACCGAAAGGTGACTGATAAAAACTACTTGTAAAATGCTATCGCAACAGCCTGTTGTTTTCCGTGGGCTGTTTCTGGATAGCTACGGCAATTCCGGCCTGTGATTCTGATTTGCCTGCGTCGTGTGGAGGGTAAATCTGCCGGGGAAATTTCGATCTTGGCCCCGCCGAGACGCGTTTAACGTAGCGCCTCAGACCTCCACTGACAATTAATGCCAATGATGACCGTTATGCCGGTTGCCCCCTTGAGAGTTGCCCCAGGCATTAGATTGATGCGATGGTCTCCAGGGGCTATTATTGGCATTATGATTTCCATCATAGCCGTCATGCCGATTAGGCCTAAAATTTCTGCCGGAATAATAGTTATTAGTGTAATGATCAGGCGCTCCGCCATAATAGCTTCTTTGTCCGCCGGTATAGCCGCCGCCGTAAAATCCTGTGTTTGCATAATAAGGATAAGGAGCGCACGCACTAGCCAACAGCATTAAACCCGCTAGCAGGGTTTTTATAGTCAATGTATTCATTCTTATCTCCTCCGATATCAATTTCAATTAAATAATAGCCGGGGGACGCTGAATGCTGCGTGAATTGCAGATAAAATAAACAGTTTTTAAAATCAAGAGGCGGGTACGGAACCTTGGAATACAGGCATGGACATAAGGGAGCCTCTAAAAATTATCCGTTCATGCTTCGACAGGCTCAGCACGAACGGATAAGTCACTGATTTCAATGAACCACCGTTCGTCCTGAGCTTGTCGAAGGGCAATTTTTAGAGGTCCCATAATAATTAAAATATTTAAAGGAATACGATGACATATAAAGTAGTTGATGCACAAGTTACACCTGAAGGCCGTCTGGACGTTTTATCGAAACTGGAAGTCAGTAAGCTGCTTGACACCAGTCAAGGCGGTTTATACCGGATATTCCGCAACTCATCGCTCGCCGTTCTGAACAGCAGCAGCGCTATGGATGACGGTAAGGAATTGCTGGATCGTTATCCCGGTTTCGAGATTCGGGTAATTCAGCAGCAGCGGGGCATCAAGCTTGAGCTTAAGAATGCGCCGGCGCATGCTTTTGTTGACGGCAAGATAATTAAGGGTATCAATGAGCATCTGTTTGCAGTGCTCAGGGACATTATTTATGTCAGCGATGAAATCAACGATAACCCGAAGTTTGATATGGATACTTCGGAAGGCATTACGGATGCCGTGTTTCATATCCTGCGCAATGCAGAAATCCTGCGTCCCATGACTAATCCAAAGCTGGTGGTGTGTTGGGGAGGGCATTCTATTAGCCGTAAAGAATATGAATATACCAAACAGGTTGGCCATGAAATGGGCCTGCGCGGTCTGGATATTTGTACCGGCTGCGGGCCGGGCGCCATGAAAGGCCCGATGAAGGGCGCTACCATAGGACACGCTAAGCAGCGTATAAAAAACGGTCAATACTTAGGTATAACAGAACCGGGAATTATCGCGGCTGAATCACCCAATCCGATTGTCAATGACCTGGTTATTTTGCCTGATATTGAGAAACGCCTGGAAGCCTTCGTCCGCACCGGGCATGGCATTGTGGTGTTTCCCGGCGGCGCGGGCACAGCTGAAGAAATTCTCTATATACTGGGAATATTACTGCATCCCGATAATAAAGATATGCCGTTTCCCCTCATATTTTCAGGGCCTGACAGCGCAAGAGACTACTTTAATAATATTGATCAATTTATTGACGGCACATTAGGCAAGGAAGCCCGTAAGCGATACAAAATCATCATTAACGATCCGGTGCAGGTGGCTTTGGATATGCAGGCAGGCATCAAAGAGGTGCGCGATTTTCGTAAGGAAACAGGTGATGCCTATTATTTCAACTGGTTGTTGAAGATCGATAAAGTATTTCAAAAGCCATTTATCCCGACTCATGAGAACATGAGAAATCTCGCTTTGCACAAAAACCAGGATAATCACTTGCTTGCAGCTAATCTGCGGCGGGTGTTTTCAGGTATTGTAGCAGGCAATGTAAAAAATGAAGGAATTCGCGCCATTCAGCAGTACGGTCATTTTGAAATATATGGCGATAGCCACATCATGAAGCTTATGGATTCATTATTGACATCTTTTGTTGAACAGCATCGAATGAAACTGCCCGGGAAAAAATATTTACCCTGCTATCGGATTATCAAATAAAAAGCGGAACTTTGGATGCTTAAGGGAACCTCTAAAAATTGCACTTCGACAAGCTCAGTGCGAACGGTGGTTCATTAAAATCAGTGACTTATCCGTTCGTGCTGAGCTTGTCGAAGCATAAACGGATAATTTTTAGAGGTTCCCTTAAGTTGTTTCAAGATGAAAGCAGGGGAGGAGAGTTATGAAAGAAGTCTCTGTCCGGCCGGAAGATTTAATGTATTAGCTGTGAACAAGATCTTCCAGATGATGGATATTGCGTTTGTAGCCCAGAATATGGTCGTAAGTTTCTTTCTCGGCCCGGTAGCATCGGCAAGAAGCAGCTTCAAGTCCGTCGCGGTCGAGAATAGTGACATCGCCCCGATGGTAACTGATAAGTTTTTGCTTCTGTAAGGAACTCGCGGCTTTAGTGACTCCGACGCGACGCACACCCAACATATAGGCCAGGAACACATGCGTAACATGAAATGTATCGGAGTGCGCGCGATCCTGGGTCATCAATAACCATCGCGCGAGCCGTGCTTCTACTACATGGAAGCGGGTGCAGGCGGCAGTTTGAGCGAGCTGGCTTATCAATACATACAGGTAAAGATTCAACTCCCGTTGTAAAGCCGCGCTGCGTTCAAGTTCCTGAAGGAACGAGGCCACATTCATCCGTAATGCCGGTCCTGAGCTTTGGACCAGGGCGAGAAAAGGAGATACTTCCACACCGAGCATGAGCGGGATACCGAGCATGCCTTCATTGCCAATTAATCCTACTTCCAGGCTCGCGCTGCCTTCAAGCCGGGTCACTAAAGAAATGGAACTGTTAATGGGAAAATAAACGTGGAGAATAAGTTCTCCAGGCTTGTAAATGACATCAGCAAACATTAGTTCGACCAATTCACAATGCGCAAGCAGCCTTTCCCGGTCTTTGCCGGGTAATGCTGCCAATAGACGATTAATAGTGTTCACCTGTTGTTTAAATGGCACGGGCACCCTCCAGCAGGGTTGGAAAATGCAAACACAAAGCCCAAAAACGGATCACAACAGCAATCCCTATGTTGAATAGTGACTTCATGGATGGAATCGCTATATTCGTTCCGATTGGGTAAGAAAACTACAGTAGTAATTTTCCAGGGTCTGTACGCTGGCACACCGATATAAAGGGAACAAATTTTCTATACTGTCATGTAAGTTTAAAGATTTTTATTATTGCAGCAGTTCGGAATAAGGCTGGGGGATTAGTTTTAACCCCGACGAGGCTGAGTATTCGCAAGGATAGGGCAACTGACGGAGTCACTTCAGATGCCGTATAAACAGTAAGCATTTTGAAAAATTACAAAAATAAATTCTATCGCTAAATTGTTTTCAGGGGAGAGAGAAATGTTGCATTTAATAATCCAATATCAAGAGTTGGACATGGACAATAAAGGCCGGTTGACTTCCGGCTATTACCGTATTGCCAGGAATTTCAAGTCGATAATTAGCCGGGGAAGGCTTCCGAAGCGGTTCTCCGATTATTTAGTCACAGGATTGGTTTGCGGGCTGATATTATCCGGATGCAGTTCCGAACGCTCTGGCGACCAAGCAAAACAAATGTCGCAAGATAAAGAAGTTAAGGAAAATATTAATATTACACCGGGCCATAAGGAGATCGGCGAAGCCTCATGGTATGGGCCTGGATTTCATGGACAGGAGACCGCCAACGGCGATACTTTTGATCAAAAAAAGTTAACTGCCGCGCATCCGACATTGCCGCTGGGAACTAAAGCCCAAGTGACTAATCTTGAAAATAACAAGAAAGTCCAGGTCACCATCAATGATCGCGGACCATACACTGAGGATCGAGCTATCGATCTTTCCCGCGCAGCAGCTAAAAAACTGGACATGGTAAAAGGAGGCACAACCAAAGTAAAGATTGAAACGAAGCCGGTCAAGAAGAAAAAATCAACCGCAAAGTCATTGGCCAAGAAGAAAAAATCGGCCACCAAATCGTCTGTAAAGAAAAAAAAGTCTTCCGCCAAGTCCCGAAAAACCCAATAAAATTTATGCCGGTGAGTTGATACCAGGCCGGCAATAATACTTTTTCAGCTTTTATTATCGTAGCCTGTGCTTTACCGCGCTCCTGCTTAATTCTAAAAAACGCAATTGAGCATATCAAAATCCCGTTCGGCCTGAGCCCTTCGGCTACGCTCAGGAGAGCCTCCTCGAAGAGTGGACGGGATTTTGATATGCTCAACCAATGGGTGGAAGAGTGAAATCCGTTCATGCTTCGACAAGCTCAGCACGAACGGATTTCACTCGCTCTAACTGATTTTTTTAGGTTAATGCGGCAATAATTTATAAAATGGTTAGCAGACAAGTCCGGTCAGCAGAAATTGCCGGCATATAACTGTTAGTGATCATATAAATCCTCATAGGTCGGCTTTATTGGATGTAGAATAAGTGCAAATACCCATAAAAACTGTCTCATTATTAATGACAACACAAGCCGAATTCGTAAATTTACAATTTTTTAGAGAGCGCTTTAAACGTTTTTTGCCAAATTCCCAAGCTGTTTCACTGGCGTTTATTTTAATTGTCAGTTTTGTCCTGATTTATTCATTATCGGGTGTATTGATGCCTGTTTTTGCCTCAATCATCTTGGCTTATCTGCTGGACGGGTTGGTGAGTAAGGCAGAAAGCATGAACTTACCCCGTCTGCCGGCCGTATGCCTGGTATTTTCAGTTTTTATGACCTGTTTGATATTTTTATTATTTTACTTAATGCCGATTGTGTCCCAACAGGCTGTAGAGCTTGTCCAGCATATTCCGGATATTATCAGAAGAGCGCAGACTGAAATCATGCGGTTGCCTAAAATGTATCCGCAGTTTATTTCAGAGAGCAAAATTCGGGAAATAATGTTTGCAGTGCAAGATGAGCTGTTAACCTATGGACATAATATGTTATCGGTATCAGCGGCCTCTGTAGTGGGCGTGGTCAGCGCCATGATTTATCTTTTCCTGGTGCCGATGATGGTGTTTTTCTTTTTAAAAGATAAGCGATTGCTGGTTGATTGGTTTTTGCAGTTTATGCCCAGGGACAGGTATTTGACAGTGCGGGTCTGGGAAGAGGTGAATGTACAGATGAGTAATTATGTGCGAGGGAAATGTGCCGAAGTTTTTATTCTCTGGTTTGTCAGTTACGTCACCTTTACGACGATGGACTTGAATTATGCCATGTTGCTGGCAGTTTTAATGGGTTTATCGGTGATTATTCCTTATGTTGGCGCAACGTTAGTCACTTTTCCGGTTTTTGCCGTTGCTTATTTTCAATGGGGATTAAGCGAAGATCATTTTATGTATATTGTTATTGCTTATTCAATTATCCAGGCATTAGACGGGGTAATATTAGTACCGATATTATTTTCCGAAGCGGTTAATCTGCATGCTATTGCAATTATCGTTGCTATCCTGTTCTTCGGCGGGCTTTGGGGCTTCTGGGGAGTGTTTTTCGCTATTCCTTTAGCGACGGTTGTTAAAGCGGTTTTGACTGCCTGGCCCAGAATTGGAGATAAAAGTTCGGAGATTATTTGTTAATTCGGAGATTATTTGTTAATAAGAGTAACTTGAAAACTGAAAGAGCGACCTTATGGCTGAGGTTGCCCCTATACAGCTTTTTATCTTGCGCCTTTATAAAATATCCGAAGCGAAGTCCGCCAAGCGTGACCTTTCCCCTCGGCGTAAAGTGATATGGGCGCCATGCGGCCAGGTTTTAAAACGATCCACTACATAGGTTAAACCGGAAGTTGTCGCTGTTAAATAAGGCGTGTCTATTTGCGACAGGTTGCCGATACAAATTATTTTTGTGCCGGGGCCGGCTCGGGTAATCAGGGTTTTCATTTGTTTTGAGGTCAGATTCTGGGCTTCATCAATGATCAGGAATCGATTCAGGAAGGTCCTCCCGCGCATAAAATTAAGCGACCTGATTTTGACCCGGTTCATGAGTATATTATTGGTTGCGCCTTGCTCCCATTCATTTTGTCCGGAACGGCTCCCCAGCAGCTCAAGATTATCAATTAATGCTCCCATCCAGGGCGCCATTTTTTCTTCTTCGGTGCCGGGCAGAAATCCGATATCTTCGCCGATAGGAACGGTTTCCCGGGTCATGATAATTTCGTGGTAAATTTTATGCTCCATGGTCATGGTGAGCCCTGCGGCCAAAGCCAGCAAGGTTTTGCCTGTACCGGCGGTGCCCAATAAGGTAACAAAATCAATTTCAGGATCCAACAAGACATTAAGGGCGAAATTCTGCTCCCGATTTCTTGCAGTAATTCCCCAGACGTTGTTGTATTTTGTACGATAATCTCTTGCCAGCTCCAATATCGCAACCTGGCCTGTGCAAGATCTGACGATGGCTTCAAAATTTGATTCATCCTCTATATACAAGTACTGGTTCGGGTACCATTCAGAGACCAAAGGGTCTTCCAGCTTGTAAAATGTCCTGTTTTTTTCCTGCCAGGATTCCATTTTTGTGCCGTGTTCCTCCCAGAAATCACTATTCAGGGCTGTGGCGCCGCTATATAACAGGTCTATGTCGTCAAGCGTCTGGTCATTGTGATAGTCTTCGGCAGGTAACTCTAAAGTGGCTGCCTTGATGCGCATATTGATATCTTTGGATACCAGAATGACGTTGATTTCGGGCAGCTCTTTAGTGAGAGTCAAAACAACGCTGAGTATTGAGTTATCCGCAAGATTACCCGGCATGCTGTCCGGAAGCAGTGACGTCATGGCGCTGGTTTGAAAATATAAACGCCCGGCACTGTTAGCGCCATTTGTATTCGAGCCAAATTCCAGGCGCGATAAGGGCAGGCCGTTATTGATGGTTTGCTGGTTCGCATCCCTGATTAATTCATCCAGGAACCGGCTGACCTGCCTTACATTGCGTGCTACTTCAGTTAAGCCTTTTTTGGAATGATCCAGTTCTTCCAGGACGATCATGGGAATAAAAATATCATGCTCCTGGAAGCGGAAGATGGCCGCGGGATCATGCATCAGGATATTGGTATCTAAAACAAACAGCTTTTTATCCGGCGTTGTTTGAATATTCATTATGATTCAGTTATCGGTGATTTTACTTAAAGCCTGCAGGATTTCTTCGCAATGGCTTTTAACTTTTACTTTACGCCATTCACGAACCAGCAGACCTTCGGGGCCGACTAGAAAAGTGCTGCGTTCAATTCCTCGAACCTGCTTGCCGTACATGTTTTTCATTTTGATGACATCAAATAACTGGCACAGCGTTTCATTGGAGTCTGATAGAAGATCAAAAGGAAATTCCTGTTTACACTTAAATCCTTCATGGCTGCGAACAGTATCGCGCGATACGCCTAAAATCACGGCATTTAATGCGTCAAACTTTGCTATATTGTCCCTAAAATCCTGGCCTTCCTGAGTGCAGCCGGGCGTGTTATCTTTTGGATAGAAATAAAGAATGACATATTTGCCCCGGTAATCAGCCAGTTTGACGGTTTTATTGCCGGTGGAGGAAACTTCAAAATCAGGTACGGTACTGCCTATATTTATTTGAGTCATTATTAAGCTATCGTTTTATGGGTTCAAGAATGGCGTCTATATTTGACTGATCGCAGAACTCCAAAAATTCTTCCCGTAGCGAAAGCAAGTGAAGCTGGGGAGGAATCAGAATTACAAACTTGGTCGAGAACACAGACGTTTGAATATAGGGAGCCTGATAGCAGCTACCCGTGATTTCTTCAATCTCTATTTCCCGGTCAAACAGAAAAGAGGTAATGGATTCTATAACGTTATCACGATCCAGCGATATGGTTTCCAATGAATAGGGAAGACAATCCTTGCCCTTATCTTTTTGATCGGGCCGGAAGGTATGAATTTTGATCTCCAGGCGTTTCTGGATGAAGTCCAGGGTATTTTCAAGTTTGGCAACCTGGTTCCAGTTGCCTTGAATAAGCAGATAGGCCGCTGTAGACTGGGCTAGCCGCGATAATCTTATTTCGAGAATATGGCATTTACAGTCGCGTATTGCCGGCAATATTTCTGCAATAAAATTTGTTTGGGTGTTACCTAAGGCAGTGAGAGTTATTTGCATATTTATAATTTAAATTTTTTAAGAAGTTTATCATTAATGGATAACACTTTACGAACGTTAAGCTTTACAAACCTTAAAATTAAAGAAAATTGTTTTTTAGGTTAACAAACAATAAATATCATAGCTAAGCTTTAGTTTACCTTATTCCCATCAAGAGCCCGAAATGACAGAACCTAAAGATGAAAACCCAAGAGGAAAACGAAATAATAGCGATGATGCGGCGAATGCAATCCCTGAGGAAGGAGACTTATCTTTCGAGTCGGGGAATGATTGGCTGAATGAAGAAGACGCTATCGACCGATTGCTCCGGAATGATGGTTTTGATATGCCTGATGAAACTGGGCAAACCGACGACAAATATGCAATTGTTGATGATTTTTCCGATTTTGATGAAAGGAATGATTATGAGGAGTCTGAAACACTCGAGCCTGCGGAATTTGAAAATACTGAGATGGTCCCCGCTGATTCATCAGGATTTATTGAATCTGCCCCGTCACCTGCTTTCATTGCCGATGCAAAAGGTGCTTTAACGGAAGAGGATAAACAGGGGAGTGACGATGATGAATTCGGTGAGGATTTGATCGAACCGCAGGATGATATTATCACCCTTGAACCTGATAATTATACAGATCTAACCGAGCCAGAAGAGATTGAAACTGCATCAAATCCTGATTATCAGGACGATGATTTTCTTTTAGCTGATTTTGATATTGCTTCTGAGACAGAGGCTCCCGGCATTGATGCTTTTTCGGAAACTGAAGAAGAGGAGTCAGGTGAAACAGATGCATTGACTGAACAATCGATAGAGGAAGAAGTAGAGCCGGAAAGCTACATTAGCGAGACTGCGGCCGAAATTGAGACTGAGCAAGCGTCTGGTAATAGGGGTGCTGATGCGGATAACGCTGAAATTGCTTTACTGGATCAGTTTAAGGCTGAACAGAAAAAACTGATAAAAGAGTGTGAAAATAAGGTAAAAAAAGCAGCGTTTCTTACATATGCAGCCTTGGGTTTGGGTATTGTTGCCCTGTGTGCTGTACTGGGAGTGGCATGGATGGTTTATAAAGCGCAAACTGAAGTTTCAAAATTAACAGCATTGGTTGCAGTCATTACCGAAGATATGGGAAGTAATACTGGAGAAACTGCCGGTCAGCAAGTTAACAATAGTAATCTGTCTATTGAACAGTTAAACGATAAAGTCGATGAGTTGATAGAGCAGTTGAAAGTAAAATCCCTATCAACTGATGGCGCGAAAGATGAGGTGATTAAGGAAGAGATAGCGAATGCTGCAACCAAGCAGGAAGTGCTAACTAAACCCCTTGAGCATCAACAAACCAAGACCGATGTTTTGGAAGTCAAAAAACCTTTAGAAAAATCAGGCTCTTCCACTAATCTATTAAATCCTATAACAGCAGATGCCGCCATCAAGCCCGAAACTATAAATAAACCTGCCGATGCTCGGCATGCCCGGAATACTATTGCAGCAGTGAAAAAATCTTCCAGCTCAATTGTCAAAACGGCACATGTAAAAAAGAACCTTAAAAAATCTAAAAAAGCACAAGCAGCCGTAAACTGGTCCGTAAACCTGGTTTCCTTTAAACAACAATGGTATGCGAAAAGCAAGGCGGACGAGTTTGCCCAAAAAGGCATTCCTGTTGAAGTCATAGAAGTGGAGATTGATAATGCCACCTGGTACCGGTTGCGGGTGAATGGCTTTAGCAATAAGGAAGAAGCGGCTTCCTATGCTGCAAGGGTAAAAAAAGCACTTAATTTGAGTTCGGTTTGGGTGGGTAATATTTAAAACCTTTAGTTATTCAGTTGCATAAAAGTCTTATGAAAAAGCAAAAACTCGTGGTGGCAGTATCTTCCAGAGCTTTATTTAATCTGGATGACTCACATGCAGTATTTGAAACCCAAGGCAAAGAAGCTTTCTGCCGCTATCAAATAGAGCATGAGGATGAAATTTTGGGACCGGGATACGGCTTTTCGCTGGTTAAAAAATTCCTGGGCTTAAATGAAAGTTGCCCGAATGACCCTCTGGTGGAAATTATTCTGCTCTCGCAGAACAGCGCCGATACGGGTTTAAGAATTTTTAATTCAATTAGCCATCACGGCTTGAATATTACCCGCGCGGCTTTTACCAGCGGCGCATCGCCCTACAGCTATATTTCAGCATTCGGCGCGCATTTATTTTTATCAATCAATGCCGATGATGTCGCCAAGGCATTGGAAGCCGGTTTTGCTGCGGCAACAATTCTTTGCGGTTCTTCCATAACGTGTCATTCCAACCAGTTGCGCATAGCGTTTGATGGTGATTCCGTGCTGTTCTCGGATGAGTCAGAAAGGATTTATCAACAAAGCGGCCTGAATGTGTTTACCGAAAATGAGCGTAAAGAAGCCAAAACGCCATTGCCCGGGGGACCTTTCAAGGAATTTTTGAGCGCTTTGCATTATATTCAAACGCAGTTTGATTCTCTGTCCTCACCGATCAGAACAGCATTGGTGACGGCGCGTGGAGCCCCTGCCCATGAGCGGGTGGTCAGGACGTTACGGGCCTGGGGTATTCGTATTGATGAAGCGCTGTTCTTGGGCGGAATGGCTAAAGGTGACTTTTTAAAAGCGTTTGGCGCGGATATTTTCTTTGATGATCAGCAAGGGCATTGTGAATCCGCGGCCAAGCATGTTACTTCAGCGCATGTGCCGCACGGGATCATAAATAAAAAATAATTCATTATTTTTTTCAGGCGTTATTTTAAGATATTTCAATTCGAACCTGGTTTCTTGACGCGTAATTCAGGCAGATATAAATAAAGAATTGTGCGCCAAAAATCAGGTTAGCCATTAACAGGTGAACCGGTTGGGCAATTGGCGGCACTCCAAGCCGGTCCAGGGTAATACCTACGATAATCTCAATAATTACAAACGCGGCAAGGGCTAAGCCGGCCCGGAATAACAGGCTTTTCTTATCAGTAACCTGACGAATTTTCCAGGCTAGCCAAAGGTTAGTAAACAAAATGACGGACGAGAACGATCTGTGTATATAAAAGATAAGCGGGAAGTCATCACGCCAGTACTGGCGATCAATATAAGTGTGTTCGTGAGCAATAAAATCAACCGCTTCTCTAACTTGAGTGCCCATGGCAACTTGCAGCAAAGTCATCATCATGGCTGCAATTAAAACCTTTTGAAATTTAGCCGGCAGTAAGCGGGTATCAACCCGGCTGATAAACTGCCGTTGCGATCGGGCAATTGTATAAATAAGCAAAGCGACTATAAATAAAGCCAGCAGCATATGTAAAGTAATCATGAAAGGTTTCAGGTTGCTGGCGACGACGGTCGAGCCCAGCCATCCTTGAAAGCCCACCAGAAAGAGAACACTTACGGATAAATAAAAGATGGTCTTGTCTGTTTTGAGGTAGATGCGTGATGACCAGGCGGTTAGAAAAATTAAAAATCCGATGGTTACGCCCACCAGGCGATTGGTATACTCCGTCCAGGTTTTTACCGGATTGAATTGGGTATTTTCATAGCCGCGATGCGCATAAATTTCATGATAATTGGCGGGCAATTGAGACTCTTCCGTGGGCGGAACCCATTGTCCAAAGCATGTCGGCCAGTCAGGGCATCCCATTCCCGCGCCGGAAGCCCGTACAATGCCTCCAACAAGAATGACAAAATAAACGGCGAAAATTGTAAGCGTGCCTAAACGACGAAAACGCAAGGCGGCCTGGGTATCAATCATATATTAAGATATTAAAATGGGTTTGGCTGATTATGAAAACATACTTCGAGCTAATTCAATGTCATCGGAAATTCCTTCAATTTCCAGTACTTCGGTATCGGTTGCAAGTCCAAGTTTGGCAAAAGAAAGGACTCTGGAGCAGTCAACACGGCATGCCGGATGGCCGGTTTCTGCGATACTCTGCAAAAAAGCAACTTGTACTACATCGACATAATCAGCCTTGGCGGCTGAGTCATATTGAAAATTAACATATTCAGACGCTACGGGCTTTAAAGCTTCAGGAAAATTCCATGAATCCATAATAAGCTTGCCGACAGCCGGGTGGGCTTTTTCAAGCAATTTATCCATTCTGGAAGGACTATCCCGGAATTCCGGAATGTGCTCAACCAGAGCTAAAATAGGGAGCTTGCCTATTTGGTGGATAAGTCCTGCAAGCATGGCTTCATCACGATTCAGATGGGGAACAAGTGCGGCAAGCGCCCGGCTGATAGAGGAAACATTAATGCTGTGTTCCCAGGTTTTTCGGAAATACCTTTCCAAAAGTTTTGATTTCGGATTAAACATTTGCTGCATTACCAGGCTGGTAATTAAAGCGCTGACTGTATTATTCCCTAGCCGGGAAACAGCCATTTGTATCGTATTAATTCCAGTTGCGCCGCGATATAAAGGACTGTTTGCTACATACATCAGCCGGGTTGAGAGCGAAGCATCGGTCGCTATCATTTCAGCTAATGCCTTGGCCGAGGCATTGCCCGTGGAGACGGCATCCCTGACTTTCAAAGCGATATCAGGTAAGGTGGGTAAAACCAGCCGGTTTGCATCCAGTTCTTCCTGGACATGATCGAGAAAGCTTTGTACTGAAGTGAATTGCATTATTGCCGAATTCTGGTCGAAATTATATGGATGGAATTATAGCGTTAATAATTTGATTTTGCCTTGATTCTGCCCCATTAATTTTAAATTGTAAGTATTCGTATCAGAGAGTTGGAGAACAATAAGCATTTTACAAAGCCGCCCTTTATTTTGTGCATTCAATACCTTGCCTGTCGTTTGTCCGGTATTGTCATCGATGATGGCGGAATTGGGTTCAGGCGCCGTTTCCATATCGCATTCGGCAAGGAACATTTCCCTTTTTGCTTTGCCGAGATAATGGGTGCGGGCGACAATTTCCTGGCCGGTATAACAGCCTTTATTGAAACTGATGCCGCCCAGTTTATCGAGATTGAGCATTTGTGGAATGAATTCTTCGGATGTTTCAGTCGTAAGCCAGGGTAGGCCGGAAATAATATCCAGATATCGCCATTGATCTGAGTTTTGAGGCTGAAAGCCTTGGCTGCCTACTTTTTCCGACCAGATTGCAATAGCGTTATTTGCTTCAGCAATAATGAGATAGCGATTCTGCAATGACGAAAGATCAACGGAAATATGCTCGTTTTGAGTTGTTGCAAATAAATGTTCGGATGGAGGGAGCCCGTTTAACCGGGAATCCGGCTGGTATAATCCGATTAAACAAAGATTATTGCTGCTGTCAGTTAATGTTACATCTGATCGCAGGATATACATCTGTAGTCTTTTTTTGACAGACTCCAATAGTTCTACAGGCAGCACCATAAGAAAAACATCCATTTTTTTAATCAGTAAAAAAGTGGCTATTGCTCTGCCTTTTGGATTGCACAAGGCGCCCAGACTGCTTTTAATAGCAGTGATATCATTGATATTACAGGTGATTTGTCCCTGCAATAATTTTGCAGCGTCTTTTCCCGTAACCTCCAAAACAGTCAGATGTGAAATGGGATAAATACGTTGTGTACTTTCCTGCTGAGATGAGGGAAAGACAATTTGATTGTCTTGCTCCCAGGTTGCATTTTTAGAGAGCAGAAAGTTTTTCCAGTTTTGATTCATAGATAAACAATAATGATAAATCCAGGGCAGCTTTGATTATATCGCGCTTTAATTCAACTTTGTCAGATTATACGCAGGCCCGTCATACTCGCCGGGAAGCGGGTATCCAGCGCCATGGATGGTAAGCTCAAAGCCATCCATGGAGCCTGGATTCATGCGAGGCTTTCCTGCCCCGCACCCCAACGGGGTCAATGCCAATCTGTTCCGGACAGATTGGTCATGCGGGGCTTTCCTGCCCCGCACCCCTAGGGGTAAATGCCAATCCGCTCCGGGCGGATGGGTCCGGCCATCCATGCCGGAATGACGAGCTTGGAAGGTGTGATGATGAAATCTGACAAAGTAGAATTAAGCAAAGACAAGAAAACAGTGTGCTCTATTAAAGAGCCTGTCATTGACAAGGTATTATGGTAGTCTCTAAAAAATACGAACGCGCGCTAATACTGGAACTTAAGCCATCGAAACGATTAAAACAGATAATTGTTTTTGTGCATTTGCTGACATTAGGGGCCTGTATACTGAATGCCTTACCGATTATGGTTAAATTCGGCCTGTTTACAGGCATTTGCATACATCTTGGGTTTAATCTGAAGTGTTTAAAAATTGAGCGATATAAACTCAGGCATACTGAAGCTTCGGGTTGGGAAATATCAGCCGGTAAGGACTTTAAACCTGTCACTATTCAGCAATCGACGGTCATCACAATATTTGCTGTATGGTTGCATATTAAAAGGCAAAATTCAGATAAACAGGCTATCCTTATTTTAAACGATGCGTTGTGTGAGGATGATTATCGGCGCCTTATCGTTAAGCTGAAAACTTCGGTCACTGATAAGAGATAAATAGGGCGCCTGTGGATAGAATTAATCTGCAAGTTTCAACGATAAAGAATCTGCCGGATTTACCTGCCGCCAGCATGAAGATTATTAAGGCGGTGAATGACCCCAGCATTACTATAGATGAGCTTGCAACCCTGATTTCTGTTTCGCCTACCCTGGCGGGCCGATTATTAGGCTTGGCTAATTCAGCCTATTTCGGGTGTGCAGGTAATGTATGTGACTTGCGCGTTGCAATCATCCGCGTACTGGGGCTGGATTTGGTTAAAAGCCTGACTATGGGAGTGGTTTTAAACCTCGCGCTGGATACGCAAAAATGCAGTCAATTTAACAGTGAAAAGTTTTGGATAGATGCTCTGTTAACGGCGACATTAAGTCAGAAATTCAGTTTGCTGATTCATGATGAGGACTTAATCCCATCAACCTTGTATACAGCAGGTTTATTGTTAAACATTGGCTTGATAGCGGCTGTTTACCTGTTCCCGGAAGAAGCCAATTTAATCCTGTTAAATAGTCAAAAAAACTCAACTTCAGTATCCGGGGAAATGACTTGTCTGATAGGAAAAAATCAATATGAACTGGGTGGATTATTATTGGCGCATTGGCATTTACCCTCAGTCTATCCGACAGCAATAAGAGAGTTTAAAAATACTGCCTATTCCGGTAAGGAAAAAAAAATGATCGACTTATTATCCCTGTGTTTTGCTCTGGCAAAAAAAATTCTATCGGACCAGGATGATGAATTACCGTCTTTAATAAACAAGCTGGAATCATTCGGGCTTTCCGCCGCTGTGGTACAAACGGTTATAAATCAAATCATCGCCAGAAAAGACAATATATATGCAGCCGCACTTGCAATATCGGGGAAATAGTCGATGCAAAAGGATGAGATAGAGGGAAATATCAGCCAATTTAACTTTCAGGATATTCTTGTAGAGTTACTGAATTCACTATCTGCAGTGAGGGCGCTCTCTGAGTTAAATCCTCAGGCAGGAGATGAAAAAGAACTCATTTCCAAGGCATTGTCAGTCTTGATTCAAAACCAGGATATGGAGCGATGCTCTTTTTTTATATTGGATGAAGATCAAAATCTGGTTAATTTAACCGGACTCAGCAGTAGCGAACATTTCGGCACGGAAAGAATAAAACAAATATCTCTAAGATTTAAAATCGGCCAGGGTATTATCGGATTGGCAGCTGCAACCGGTCAATTACAGCATTGTAGAAACTGCAAGGAAGATTCACGGTTTTTAAATCATAACCTTCAGCAATCTGTTGATTTTTTGCCGGGATCGATCATTAGCGTACCCGTTCGGGCGGCTGACGAATTGATAGGCGTATTAAATATTTCGCATCCTGACGTCAATTATTTTTCAGAATGGCATGTTCGTTTATTGCATATCTATAAAAACATGATGGGAGAATTGATCACTAATTACCGGTTGCTTAAACACATGGAAGAGCAAATTATCGCCAGGACAAAAAATCTGGAAACCGCATTGGAAGATATAAAACAACTGAAAGAACACCATGAAAGTATGTCGATGCGGGATGAGTTGACCGGATCCTATAATCGTCGTTATTTTTATTCACAAATTGAAGGGGCTCTGGCTCGAGCGAAACGCTATACCCAGCCTCTTTGCCTGCTGGTGCTGGATCTGGATAATTTCAAAGTAATAAATGATAGTTACGGCCATGGGTTTGGCGATATTGTGCTCAAAGATATTGCGGGCTCGGTAAAAGAGGAAATTCGCGAATCCGATATTTTTGCACGCTTTGGCGGCGAAGAATTTGTCATAGTATTTACAGATATTGAAAGTGCCAAAGGCAAGTTATTTGCTGAGCGTATTCGCCTAAGAATTGCCTCGCTAGAGTGGAAAGTCAGGGAGCAAGCGGTCAAAATAACCGCAAGTATCGGCGTGTATTGCCTGAAAGGGGAAGCTCTTGAACAATCCGGCTTTAATATTGATACTTTACTAAACTATGCGGACCAGGCTCTTTATGCTGCAAAAGCAGCGGGTAGAAACAAGGTGGTATTTTATGCACCTGAAATGCCCAGGCAATAAAATGTTAATCCCGCTTTTTGGATTAAAGCCATAGCTTGTATAATCCCCTCCTTACTTCAGCTTGATCCGCTGAACCCGCTTCTTATATTCAAATTTTCAAAAGAACTCTATGGCGCTGTATTGTGGAATTGTTGGGTTACCCAATGTTGGAAAATCGACCCTGTTTAATGCCTTAACCCGTGCGAAGATTGCCGCCGAAAATTATCCATTCTGCACTATAGATCCCAATGTAGGTGTAGTTCCTGTCCCTGACGCCAGATTGGAAATGCTGGCTGAAATTGTAAAACCCGAACGTGTGTTGCCTACGACAATCGAATTCGTCGATATAGCCGGCCTTGTCGCCGGCGCCTCAAAAGGCGAGGGATTGGGCAATCAGTTTCTCGGCAATATTCGCGAAACCGATGCGATAGCTCATGTTGTACGTTGTTTTCAGGATGATAACGTCATTCACGTTGCCGGAAAAATTGATCCCGTATCAGATATTGAAGTCATTAATACCGAATTGGCGCTTGCTGATATGTCTTCTGTTGAAAAAGCCTTACTGAGGGCGACAAAAGCTTCCAAGTCCGGCAATAAAGAGGAATTAGCAAAAAAACAGTTGCTGGAAAAAGTTTTCCAGCAACTTGATAAAGGCGAGCCAGTCCGGGCATTGTCATTAACAGACGATGAGAAAGCATCAATTAAAGAACTCTGCCTGTTAACGATTAAGCCAACCATGTATATTGCCAATGTTCAGGATGACGGTTTTGACAATAATCCGCTGCTGGATAAAGTAAGGGAACTCGCCGATAAAGAAGGGGCTATTGTAGTACCCATATGCGCGGCAATAGAGGCAGAAATAGCCCAGTTGGACGAAGATGAAAAAAAGGAATTTCTTGACGACCTTGGGCTGGAAGAGCCCGGACTTAACCGCGTAGTAAGAGCCGGTTATACCCTGTTGAATCTGGCCACCTATTTTACCGCCGGAGTAAAGGAAGTCAGGGCCTGGACTATCTCCCTGGGCGCTACCGCACCCCAGGCTGCAGGCGTGATTCATACCGATTTTGAAAGAGGATTTATTCGTGCCGAGGTTATTTCATACCAGGACTTTATCACCCATAAAGGCGAGCAAGGCGCTAAAGATGCTGGAAAATGGCGGCTTGAAGGCAAGGATTACGTAGTAAAAGATGGTGATGTCATGCATTTTAGATTCAACGTTTGACAAAGCGAGGGTAGCTACTTATAATTCGCCCTCTTCAAAGACCTGCCTATATGGCGATGTAGCTCAGTCCGGTTAGAGCGTGGGATTCATAACCCCAAGGCCGGTGGTTCGATCCCACCCATCGCCACCAAATAAATCAAGCACTTACGAGAGATCGAAGTGCTTTTTTTATGCCTGTGGGACACTGGCGGGACACTTCAAAATAACTCATCACAACAAATCGCAACAAAAATCCAAAAATTATTCAGCTCTTTACTACAATTTTTATGGTAATTATCGGACTTTTAAACGTTAGGGAATATTAGGGAATATTAGGGAATAAATGTCGGAAGAGCAACGCCGCCGATTACTGCAATAGCTTTGGAATATCTCCAACACCTTGCGCGGCAAGATGGAGGCTGCCGAGTTTCGTGATTACATTTTGGGATTCATCTTTTGCAGGTATCGGTTAGAAAATATTCAACGCTTTACTGATAAAATTGGAATCAACAGTGCCGGCACCCCAGCGTATTTTGAGCGCATTATTCGTTTATATGCCGCACACAGTTAAAAGCATTCTTTGGATATAAAAGCTTTGGTTTTCAATTTCACCAACAGCTCATTGAATAAAATAATTACACCTGGACATTAGACATACATGCAAGGAACACAACTTAGAAAATTAGAGGCTGAACTTTGGCGAGCGGCAGACCAGTTACGGGCAAACAGTAAATTGACTGCTTCCGAATACTCAATGCCGGTGCTGGGCTTGATATTTTTACGACACGCTTATAATCGCTTTCAGAAAGTAAAAATTGAAGTTGAAAAAACCTTGCCTTCACATCCGCAACGAGGCAGACGGGCTTTGACCAAAAAGGATTTTGAAGAACAAAATTCCATGTTCCTGCCCGATGAAGCGCAGTTTGATTATTTGGCGGCCTTGCCCGAAAGCGCCGACATAGGCGAAGCCATTGATAACGCCATGAAGCTGATTGAGGACGAATACGATACCCTCAAAGGGGTATTGCCGAAAAATTTTTCCATTTTCAGTAAAGACTTGTTGCGGGAATTACTGCGTATTTTCAATAAAGAAGTGCTGCAAAAAGCCGAAGGCGATTTGTTCGGCAAGATTTACGAATATTTCCTTGGCAAATTTGCCATGACCGGCGCGCAAGAAGGCGGCGAGTTTTTTACGCCTATGAGTCTGGTGCAAACCATCGTCAATGTGATTGAACCCGACCACGGCATTGTCTTTGACCCTGCCTGCGGCAGTGCCGGAATGTTTGTGCAAACCGGTTATTTTATAGAAAGCGAAGGCTTGAAGCCGGTCGAGAAAGTGACTTTTTACGGACAAGAAAAAGCCGACCTCAATACCAGGTTAGCCAAGATGAACCTTACCGTTCATGGGCTAGAAGGCAATATTCAAGAAGGCAACACTTTTTACGAAGACAAACACAATCTGGTCGGCGGCGCTGATTTTGTCATGGCGAATCCGCCCTTTAATGTGGATGGCGTTGACAAAGCCAAAGATGCTGT
>JAQUOU010000002.1:114840-428985 GCA_028716975.1 Methylobacter sp.
CGCCGTTGACGTGATGATGGCGATAGGCAACAACTTTTTCTATACCCGTTCCTTGCCTTGCACTTTGTGGTTTTTTGACCGCGCCAAGGAACAGGACGCAAATCAAAGCGATAAGGTCTTGATGCTGGATGCCCGAAAAATTTACCGCAAGGTAACGAGCAAGGTAAACGACTTTAGCCCCGAACAATTGCAAAACCTGATTTGCATCGTCAATCTATATAGAGGCAATACCAATAAATTTACGGCTACCGTAAACAGCTATCTGGAAACGTACGCCGCCTTAGCCAAAGAAACCGCCGAAGCCACCACAGACCTGCAAATACAGTTTCAAAAAGCGCATAAAACAGTCAGCGATTTTGCCGGCCAATATGCCCAGGAAAACAAAGCAACGACCGTGTTTGCCGATGCGTTGAACATTGAAGAAATCGCCATTATTTACGAGCAACAAAACAAACTGATTGCCGATGCCGGCAAGGCAACCTCCCATAGTGATGTGTTGGAAAGCATCGCCCATTTGTGCAAAGCCTTACGCAAACCCCAAGACAAACTCATCAAGCAATTGCTGGATGTCATAGCCGCTGCCGCCAAGGAATACCAGCTCAACAAAAACAAAGACTGGAAAGACCTTAACCTGAAAAAACAGCTCGACCGACTCAAAGCCCTGCAACTACAACTCAGCGGCAACCCTGATGAAAGCGAGCCCGGCCTGCTGCACGAAACCGAATATTTCTGGAAACAAGCCCACTGGCTGCAAAGCCGATTTCCTGCTGGCGTGTATACCGATGTGGAAGGCTTATGCAAAGTCGTCAATCAGCAAGAAATTGCAGCCAAAGACTGGAGTCTTAGCCCCGGCAGATATGTGGGCGTGGATACCGCTGCCGATGATGATTTTGACTACGAAGAACGCCTCAGCGAAATACATGTTGAACTGGAGGGGTTGAACGAAGAAGCTGTTGCTTTGGCGAGTGCTATTTCTGAAAATTTTAAAACGGTTTTGTTATGAATTGGGACTTAAAGTCATTCGATGAAATTGGTTTTATTGGTAGAGGAAAATCAAGACACCGACCAAGGAATGCTGAGCATTTATATGGTGGAGAATACCCGTTTGTTCAAACAGGTGATATTAAAGCCGCTGGATTTAGAATAAACAATTATACACAAACTTATAATGAAGCCGGTTTAGCACAAAGCAAACTTTGGAAAGAAGGAACGCTTTGTATCACAATAGCTGCGAATATTGCAGATACAACTATTTTAGGAATGGATGCTTGCTTTCCTGATAGTGTTATTGGCTTTGTGGCTGAAGAGCATAAATGCGACGTGCGATTTGTAAAATATTTCTTCGATATTTTTCAAGCAAGAATGAAAAGTATTTCAACAGGTGCTGCACAAGACAATCTAAGTTTACAAAAGCTTTTAACTTTTAAAATTCCTACGCCCCTACTCCCCACCCAACGCAAAATCGCGTCCATCTTATCGGCTTATGATGATTTGATAGAAAACAATTTGAAGCGAATAAAATTGTTGGGGGAGAAGGCTGCTATTGCCTATAAAAGTGAGTTCGGAGATTATCAAGTAAGTAATAAAGAATTCTCTTCACTTCCAAAAGGATGGTGTGTTAAATCTATAGGTGACATATATGGTAAGCTTGAATCAGGTTCACGACCTAAAGGAGGCATTGACAAAGAACTTAAAGAAGGAATTGCAAGTGTAGGTGCGGAAAATGTTATTGGATTAGGCAAATATAATTATCAAAGTGAGAAACTAATAACAGAAGCATTTTTCGAGAATATGAATAGGGGCAAAATTGAGGATAGAGACATATTGATATACAAAGACGGTGCTTATATTGGCAAAACAACCCTGTTTCAAGATGAATTCCCTCACGAAAAATGTTGCGTGAATGAACACGTCTTTCTTTTAACAACCGCAGATTTCCGCTATCAATATTTCTTATTCTTCACGTTAAATCAAGGTTTGTATTTCGAAAAAATGCAACAACTAAATGCAAATGCAGCTCAACCAGGGATAAATCAGGAAAGTTTAAAATCTTTGAAACTTATTTGGCCTTCAGTTGATACTGTCGAAGAATTCAATAAAGAGGTTGAAACAAGTATTAAGTTAATTTTTGTATTAGCAAAACAAAACACCAAGCTCCGAGAAGCACGGGATATTTTATTACCCAGACTAATGAAAGGACAAATTGAAGTCTAATATGACCAAGAAAATAACCCCATATATCCAGTTTGATAATAATGAGAGTGTTATAAAGAAGAAAAGTAATTTTTCAGCTCAGTTTATACAGAGGTAAAAATGAAACAGCTTATTGTAGAAATAGACGAAACGACTGAAGCCAGAATTATCATAGCCGCCAAAACAGCAGGGCTTTCCGCTCAGCAATGGTTAAAGCGCATTATTGATGAAAAAACCGTCAGCTCATGGCCTGATTCGGTTAAAGCGTTAGCGGGTTCATGGCAAGATGTGCCTTTTGCAGAAGAGTTACGCTCCGGCGAAGGCCAGGATGTATCAAGGGAAGATTTTTGATGTACGCTTTAGATACGAATACGGTGATTTATTTTTTTAAAGACATGGGCAATGTTACCCAGCATTTATTTAGTTTACCGCCCTATGAAATAGCACTGCCCTCGGTGGTTTTATATGAACTTGAAGTGGGTATTGCAAAATCAACAGCCCCTGAAAAGCGTAGAGCCCAGTTAATTGAATTGCTCACTGTCATGCGCGTATTACCTTTTACAGAACATGAAGCGGCAATATCTGCTCAGGTGAGAGCCACGCTGGAAAAGGCAGGAACGCCTATTGGCCCTTTAGATATGATGATTGCAGGCACAGCGTTAGCCAATAAAGCGACCTTGGTAACCCATAATACTAAAGAATTTTCTCGCATCGACAGTTTGCGTTTAGAAGATTGGTTTGATTAAAGAGACGTTATAGCCAAGCCATTTACTAAAAGCGACTTTGACAAAGCCATAAAAACCTTAAAAGAAAAATAATGACCAGGGAATATTCAGAAGACCGCTTAATTGAGCAAACCGCGATTGATCTGTTTTTTAATCAACTGGGTTGGGATACGCTGCTGGCTTACAACAATGAAGGCTTTGGCGAAGACAGCACGTTAGGCAGACTCAACAAGAAAGAAGTGGTTCTCAAAAAAACAGTCCTGGCGAAACTAAAACAGTTCAATCCCGGCTTACCCAACCAAGCCTATAAGCAGGCCTACGAAAAACTCATCGAAGAAAGCAGCACCAAGTCGTTAGCTGAAATCAATTATGAGAAACATCAACTCCTCAGGAACGGGATTGCTGTTGACTTTATCAATGACAAAGGCGAACCGATAAAAAACAAAACCCTGAAGATTTTTGACTTTGATAAAGCAGACAATAATAACTTTTTAGCCGTGCGCCAGCTTTGGCTGCAAGGCAAAAGCAACCGGGAACGCCGTCCCGATATTATTGGTTTTGTAAATGGTATTCCTCTGCTGTTTATTGAGCTGAAAGCCGCTCACCGCAAATTAGAAAACGCTTATAACAAGAATTTCACCGATTACAAAGACGTGATCCCGAAGCTGTTTTATTACAATGCTTTTGTGTTATTAAGCAACGGCATTGAAAGCCGCATTGGCAGCGTTACCGGCCAGTATCAGCATTTTCATGAATGGAAACGCATCACAGAAGAAGATGAAGGCATTGTTGCCCTGGATAGAATTATTGCAGGCGTTTGTGAAAAGAACCGTTTTTTAGATTTGTTTGAAAACTTCATTCTGTTTGATAACTCCCTGGGCAAAGTCGTAAAACTGATTGCCCGAAATCATCAATTCATTGGCGTAAACAAAGCCGTTGAAAATATCCGGCACAAAGATCAATTATATTAACTGGGCAAAATCAGCCTGGAAGAAAAGCAAAAGCTGGGGGTGTTTTGGCATACCCAAGGCAGCGGAAAGTCGTATTCCATGGTGTTCTTCTGCCAAAAGATTCACCACAAGTTTACAGGCAGCTATACGTTTTTAGTCGTTACCGACCGCAATGAATTAGACACGCAGATTTACGGCGCCTTTAGCGGCGTAGGCGCCGTGCCGCAAGTAAAAGCGGGAGCGAAAGAGTCTTTAAAAGCCAATAGCGGCAAACATTTAAAGGAGTTATTGAGTTCGGAACATCGTTATCTGTTTACACTCATTCATAAATTCAATTTTGCAGACGTCATTACACAGCGTGAAAATATCATCGTTATTTCAGATGAAGCCCACCGCACCCAAGGCGGTAGTTTGGCGATGAATTTACGCAATGCCTTGCCCCATGCTTCTTTTATAGGGTTTACAGGAACACCGCTGTTTAAAGATGATGAAATCACCAAACGGATTTTCGGTGATTATGTCTCCCGTTACGATTTTAAACGCAGCGTTGATGATGGCGCAACGGTGCCGCTTTATTACGAAAACAGAGGCGAATATCTAGGCTTAAAAAACCCCGTTATCAATGAACAGATAAGAGCCATTATTGATGCTGAAAGTGAAGATTTGGATACCGACCAACGCAGCAGAGTTGAACAGCTTTTCGCAAGGGAATATCCGATACTGACTGCCAGGAAAAGATTAGACGCCATTGCCAAAGATGCCGTTTGGCATTTCTGCAATCGCGGCTACAAAGGCAAAGGCATGTTTATCGCCCTGGATAAGCTCACCGCCGTGAGAATGTATGATTTGATTTCCCATCATAAGAAGCTGACGGTTGAGCATTTAGAAAAAGACATTGCAAAAGGAAAATTTGGCGACCAGGAATTATTGGAAAAAAGCCGGGAGCTGCAATGGATAAAGGAAACAGAAATTTGTGTAGTGGTCAGTTCAGAGCAAAATGAAATTCAGAAGTTTCAAAAATGGGCTTTAGACATTGAATCGCACCGGGAAAAAATGAACAACCAAGACCTTGAAACACGGTTTAAGGATGAAGATGACCCTTTCCGTTTTGTCATTGTTTGCGCCATGTGGATTACCGGATTTGATGTGCCGTCACTTTCAACTATGTATATAGACAAGCCTTTGAAATCCCATACGCTTATGCAAGCCATTGCCAGAGCTAATCGAATAAGTGAAGGCAAGAACAACGGCTTGATAGTTGATTATATTGAAACGTACACCGCATTATTAGATGCTCTGGCAATTTATGGGACGGATGGGGACGGAGGCGATAAGCCGGAACCCCCCGTAAAACCCAAGGAAGAACTGATTAGCCTGTTAGAAGAAACTTTGGAGGCTACTGAAACATTTTTGCAAGACGAAGTAAATTTCGATTTGCAGGAATTAATCAAAGCTGAGGGCTTGCATAAATTATTGGCAATGGAAAAAGCGATAAATGCAGTTTACACCAACGACGAAACCAGGCAGAAGTATCAAATTTTAGCCAGGGAGGTTTTCAAAAAATTCAAAGCCTTACAGCCAGACAAAGTATTAAGGCAATTTGAGGCGAGAAAAAATGCGATTGATGTCATTTACACAGCCATTGAAGATAAAGTAGAAAGTGCTGATGTGGCGGACATCATGATGAAAATCCAGAGCGTGGTTGACGGCTCCATTGAAAATACGGTTTCTGAACCGAGCCACAATGCAGGCAAAGTCATTGATTTAAGCGGGCTAAACTTTGAGCTACTTGTGCAGTATTTTATGAAGGCCCAAAATAAGAATGCTGCCGTACAGTCACTGAAAGATAAAGTTGAAAAGCGGCTCAAACAAATGGTTGACCGCAATCCCTTAACCGTTGACTTTTACAAACGCTATCAGGAAATCATTGAGGAATACAATCGTGGCAAAGACGAAGTTACCATTAAAGAGACTTTCAGAAAATTACTTGAGCTGGTTAATTCCCTTACACAAGAAGAAGCCGACACCAAACGGGAAGGACTTACAGACGAGCAGAAAGCAATCTTTGACATTTTAAGGCAAGGTAAAGTACTGGAAGAAAAAGAGAAGAATGAGATAAAGAAAATAGCGGTTGAGTTACTTCAGGAACTGAAAAAAGAAAAATTAAAAGTTCAGCAATGGGCCGACAAGACATTAACGGCAGCAGCGGTTTTTAATTATGTTGATAAGACGCTCTTTGAAGATTTGCCTTACCCGACTTATCAAAAAGCCGACATTGATTTAATGACGAACATGGTATATGAGCATTTAAAACATCAATATTACGGTGGAGGAATGAGTGTTTACGGTCGGTATTAGCCAATTCGTTGTGTAAACACAATTAGAAACAGCGCACAGATAAATTTAAACATTCACCTTCAAACAACAATCCCTTTGTCGGCCTAAAAAATAGCCGATTTAAGCGGTTTTTGTTTTCAATTGCCCCTTGAGTGTCCCATACCAGAATATTTATAAATAAAAAATCAATAAATACAATAAGTTAATATTATAATTATTGGGGTTGTATATCCCATGTTGCAATTTGTTGTGGCGTATTGTATTATTTTATCAGCAATAAAGAACGGGCTTGGAAGTGCAACTAACACAACCAAGCCCTAACCGATTCACTTAACGAAATGGGTTAAGCAAGTGGCTAACAGTATTATATCAAAATGCCGGTTGCTATCCTCTACGGAGCAATCATGGCAAGCATTGAAAAACGCAACGATGGAACCGAAACCGCCTACCGGGTAAAAATCCGGTTAAAAGGCTATCCCACCCAAACGGCCACCTTCGCCCGGCTTACCGATGCCCGGAAATGGGCCCATGCTACCGAAGCGGCTATACGCGAGGGCAGGCATTTTAAAACTATTGAGTCCAAAAAACACACATTAGGGGAAATGATTGACCGTTTTCTGGCTGGTGCTGAACTCACCCAAGTACAAGACGGACATGTAGGAACGCACCTTAGACGCTGGAAAGATGAAATCGGGTATCTATTGCTTTCAGACGTGAGCGCCGATGTTATTACTAAAGTTAAGGACAAGCTGCTAAATGAGCAAACGCGAACCGGTAAAAAACGCAGCGCAACCACGGTACTCAGGTATCTGACATCCTTAAGCACGGCCTTTACCACGGCAACTAATGATTGGAAGTGGCTGGAAGATTCACCAATGCGGACGCTCAAAAAACCAAAGTCGGCGCGTGGCCGGGTACGCTTTCTGGACGATGACGAGCGGCAAAGATTATTAACCGCTTGCAAGGAGTCAAAAAACGCTTGGCTTTATCCATGCGTCATTCTGGCGTTAAGTTCCGGCATGCGGCAAGGTGAATTAATGGGCTTGAAGTGGCAGAACGTCAACCTTAAGGACGGTTATCTAATTTTGCACGAAACCAAGAACGGAGACAGGCGGCGCGTTCCTTTATCCGGTTTGGCCTTATCACTGTTACAAGAACATGCCAAGGTTAGGCGGCTGGACACACAACTATTGTTCCCAAGCAATAAAGACGCTCAAAAACCCATTGATTTAAGAAAGCCCTTTGAAACTGCCCTGAAAGCCGCAGCAATCAACGATTTTCATTGGCATGACCTCCGACATTGCACCGCCTCTTATCTTGCCATGAATGGGGCTTCTCTTGCCGAAATAGCCGAGATATTGGGACATAAAACCCTGCAAATGGTGAAGCGTTACGCCCATTTATCAGACGGCCATGTTAGCAATGTGGTTGCCAGTATGAATCAGAAAATCTTTGGGGGTTGATTATGGTCTTAAACCCAAATAAATCAAACTATCAGGTTCAAGAGTTAGCTACACGATGGGCTAAGCTATTTGATGAAACAATCACGAACAGCTATGTATTGCAAAATGCCATAGATGGTAAATTTAGTCTTTATACTGTTAATTCTGGGCTTAGGTGCATTAACTTGTGTGTTAGGGCTGGATTAGGACGGCCCAGCAGAAAAATAGTTGCTTATCTGAATAGTGAATTTATAAAACTGGCGGACTTTCAAATTCGAGAGCTTTTATGCGGCAAGCAGGTGACAATCCTCTTTTTGAATCTTTCTGAATCAGATTTTATTCAAGGAGATGAGTGCTTTGACTTGTCAGAAATTGAAGCGGCAATCCTTGATGAGAATGAAAGAATCATTATTACACCTGACGACATTAGCTATCTATCAGTCATGGTCGAAGATATTATAGCTTTTGAGCGGGAGCTTGAATGCGTGAGCAATGAACATCAAGCCACAACAAACGCACAGAATACTCCCACCAAGACAATCAAGGTTGCCGCTGTTTTTTCCAAGTTTAAAAACCTACGTGCGAATCAAATCTCATTAATTATGATGGAAGACAAAACGGCAGTAATGGTTATCGATGAAAAAAAATTTAAGGTTAGTCCTGATGAGTTAGGCTTAAATTCTAACACCCAGGAGTGGAAATTGCTTGAAGGGGCGGCAGCTAATCGGGGTGATTTATCGCAGCCATTGAGAAAGTTAAACTCAAGCAGGGATTTAGAGGCAGAAAAGGGCAAAATTAAAACTGCTGTTTGTCGTCTAAGAAAAACCCTTAGGGATGCAATGGGTTTGAAAGATAACCCTATAAAATACATGAATGGAAATGGCTATAAATTCACTTTTAAAACTATGACTCACGAGGCGTTAAATGGCAGTAATGTTACAAAGGGAGCTGATGCAATGGATTATTTAGATAATAAATGTTTTGATAATAATCAACATGGTAGTAGTGATTTTTGGGAAGAGGAATAAGATACCGATTAATAATTTGCAATTAATTAATAGAACCTGCTTTAAGCGGGTTTTTTTATACCTGTAGGTTACGTAAAGTTACATTAGGTTACATTAGGTTACAAAGATTAACCTATAACTGATTGATTATATACGACTAAATATTATTGCTATGAGTTGTAACCTATTGAGAATGATGGTGATGTTTCACCAGTTATTAAGAAACCAATCAGAGTTATACCAATGACAATTTTAATTTATTTAACAGTAAAGCAATTTGCAGAAAACTACCCCGCTTTCACCATCGGTGGCTTGCGCTCATTAATCTTCCTTGAGCACACCAACGGTCTTGCCGAGTCGGGCGCAATAGTCCGAATCGGACGAAAAATTTTAATAAACTGTCCAAAGTTTTTTGCTTGGGTTGAAGCTCATAACAGCAAAGGATGTGCATATGATTATATCTAAAGTGATTAGAGATAATCGCCGCCATATAACCCAGGCTGATTACAACAACACTAAGCCCTTGTTAAGTTCAGAAAATGTAATATTCCCGAAAATTGGCAGTCTTGAATCCAGGGTATTGTGGCGCCTGTTCGCACCAGAGCGGATGCTGTCTCATAGAGAATTTGATTTTTCATCCCACAGCTACAGACTAGGCGGCTACATCGGCTTTTTACGCGACAAAGGCTGGACAATAGTTAACCACGATGAGGCAGTTCTTACAAAAGATTTTGTGCCGCGCAAAGTTATCTTCACCCGATATGTGCTGTTCGCAGAGTTTACTCAAGAACTGGGTGAGCGGGTAGCGGGATTTTGCAAAGAGGTCGATGAATTTGAGGATAGAGCTAGGGTGACGGCAACCACCCGGGCAAAAATGCAAATGAGCGACATAGCAAAATCAACTCACACGCAATTGTAACCGAGTTTCCAGTCATGGCGAAGATTAAATCACCACTGGGCTTTGACCAGAGGGGCGGTGTATTGGCCGTCTCTCGGGCAATGCGTGAGTCACATGCTTATAAATCGATGCCTGCCACTGCAAAAGTGATGATGGATTTGCTACAGCTTCAATGGCGCAACGATAGGCCAGTTGGCTATGGCGTGCGAGAAGCGGCTAAAAATATCGGCTGCGCACTGAATACCGCAGTCTAGGCCTTGATAACGCTACAGGAGCGCGGCTTCATTGTCTGTCATGGGGAGTCTTTGTTCAACAGCAAAACAGGGAGCAAGGCGCGTGAATGGCGTTTAACCTGGATGCCGTTTGAATGCAAAACTCCTACACACGACTGGGAAAAATGGCAACCTAAAAATTAAAGCAACCGTATTAAATCGAATAACACAAATCAAGTTTGTGTCTTAAATGAGGTAACACAAATTCAGCTACCTTCGGTTTGTGTCTTAAATAAGGTAACACAAACAGCCAATTTTAAGCACTTACTGTTACTCGATTTAATACACACCTACATATACCACTACCTATATATTCTATATGAACAAACAACTCAATATGTGGACACACAATCCCACCGAAGGAACGGTTACCGGAATACTAATTAGCGAGCCGATTATTCTTGGATGGGCAAACCGATTGACAGCAACCGCTTTCGTTAGAGATAGTTGCAAACGTAAATGGCGAGTAAGAACCCATTTGGACGTGGCAACCAAGCTACTAAGCCTGGCAGTAGGAGATAAGATTAAATTGATAGGGATTAAAGGCGATTTATGTCCCTGTGCCTGGGATAACGCTAAACGACAAATAGTGCCGTCTATACTTGAGATATGTCAATGAGCGCATAGCAGGGCAATATTTTCAAATGTCAAAACAAGTTTATTGGATGATGAAGAATCAACGCAAATAGAATCCCTATATAGTTATAACAAAGATATACGGTGACTTAAGCCAGTGATAAAAAATCCAAAATCCAGTAGAGGTAGAGGCCGCATTGGATGGGGGTTAAAGGTCTTTTTCTCCCATATTCCAACCCCTTCAAAAAACAGGGACACAAACCCCCAACCAATCAGCAATTCTCATTTCCCGAACTGCACAATAATAATTTTTGGAAATTTAGGACTTTATCGAATGATGATGTGAAAAAACCATACCTGATGCCTGATATATAAGAAAGTTTCGAAAGACTTTAATCAAAATTTAATCACAGAAACCGATTAGATAAAACTGGCATAAAATCGCTTATTGGTATTTATGGGTAGGCGTTTACTGCCGATATATTTGGCTTTCCTGCTGACGATTAACAACAGTGTCCCCCCTATCAAATGTCCCCCCCGTCCCAAACCCTTTCTCAGGACCAGCCACCCTTTAGCCTTGAATACAAAGCAATAGGCAAAGCATCAAAATAATTTTAAAAAATAAACTAACAAAACCCCAACAATACCACAATAGTACCCAACAAAACACTAACAAAACCCTAACAAAACCCTAATAAAACCCTATAAAACCCTATAAAACCCTAATAAAACCCTAACAAAACCCCCAAATTACCATGAGGCGCACTAAGATTGAGGGTAGTTCGTTGGTTGAAATTTTAATCCAGTGAATATCAATTGATTATTGCCGGTACCAAACTCTAAATATTGTCTTGTTCATTCTTTGCAGTCGCCAAAGTGTTTGGACCAGTAAGAGGCGTTCAAGCAATTATTAGTACATATATCTAAATTATAGTATTCAGCAAAAAGACCTCCGGTTGGTATATCTCTGCATTTTTCAGGCACATAGGGCAAGGCTTTTTCTCTACACGCACTTTTAACTTGAATAACGGCCAATCTGTCATTTACGTCCTTCATATTCTCAAGAATACAATCGCTATATTCACCTGCAAGGCAGGCTTCGGGAATTAGCAAAATTAACAGCAATAGGGTTTGTTTCATTTGAGATTCTATTGAAATTTTTAATAAAAGTGTTTTGCTCTGTCTTATTTACAGTTAAGTTTGGTTGCTTTTATAACCGTATAAGAATAAATATTAGATGGGAAATTGAGACTGATAGTTGATTGAGATGATTCGCTATCAACACTTCCAGCACTTTTGTTTACTTCATTATTTGCTACTACAGTACCGAGATAATCTTTTTCTTTAAATTTTAAAGTAAATGCTAAATCATTTATTTTAAAGTTATTGCCATTCCAAATAGAATAAAAATGATTATCTGGTTGAAGCTTAATATTTCCAATTTCTTCATTAGTCAAATTAATAGCGCCGCATGATGATGTGCTATCAGACTTATAAGTTCCATTTGCTATAGTTTTATAATAGGAGGCTAAAAACGGATTATCATGCTTATCAGTTAAATTAGTTTCCACTGTTTTCGATGGATATTTATTCCTACATGCCGTCTTTACAGCCGCCACACCACCGTTAGATAACCCTGCTTTCATATTATCTAAGACGCAATCATCGTAGTTGCCAAACCACCAAGCTTGAGCAGATAGTGGAGCAAGTGCTGCGATTAAAAAGAGTATTTTTTTCATGGCGAAATCCATTAATTTTAGGGTGTTTTGAATATATACCACTTTGAAAACAAGGAACAATTTGTTGCTCATAGGTTTCGCGATAGCAAGTTTCCACTATTCTTGATGCTGTGGTTATTTTCTTTCTGGAGGAAGGTTTATCGGCTTGTTTTTTTAAAGCTGCTTTTGCAGCTTCATCGCCATGTTCCGCATACTTGTTCTACCAATAAAATGATGGGTTATAGTCCTACTCGCATTTTGATAAATTCCGCACCCGTACTTTTCGAGCAGCCGGGATAAGTCTTTTTTATCGCTGGAAGTCATGGCGGCAGTTATTCAGGTAGGTGAAAAAAATAATAATGTCAAGAATTGCAGTTAGTTGTACTTAATTGCCGTGTTTTATTACAATGCAGGAAAAAAATCTTGAAATGATGCCAGGAACCCAAAACAACTGATTGTTAAATGCTACGCTGAAACGGAAGGCGATTGCTGGGTTGCCGTTTGTCTAGATTTTAATCTGGCAGTGCAAGGCGAGTCCTTTGAAGAAGTGAAAAGCAAACTGGAAGCGCAGATTTACGACTAAGTGTATGACGCGCAGGCCGGACAAGATAAACCTTATGCAGCGCAATTGTTAACCAGACGAGCCCCGCTATCATTCTGGCTTAACTACTACCTTATCAAGCTGAAAATAGCGCTAGGCACAAGCGCAGGCCGTGTATTTGATGAAACCATGCCGCTTATCCCGGCGTGAGCGGGGACTACCCATCGCTTACCTGCAAGGACATAAAAAAGATTCTTGCGCATTTGGGTTTTACACCCCGTCCCACCAAAGGCACTTCACACGAGCAATGGGTAAAAAAGGAAACTGTCGATTGTCCTAAAGCCCCTTTTTCGCAAACGCTGATTAAAAGCATGGCCGAACAAGCCGGGGTAAAGAAGAAAGATTTTACCAGCTTCTCAAACAACTTTAGCCGCTAACCATGCGGTTTTTTGCGCTTGGGAAACCGGCAGTCGGCACAGGGTTTTTATGGCTGTCCCGTGGGACACTGGCGGGACACTTGCGGATAAAAAAGGGTAATAAATGGCAATACACAGCAAACAACGAAACAGGTTAAGCTATTGAGTTTATTGTTATTGTTTGTTGCAGTGATTTGTAAGTTATTGATTTTATGGGATTCATAACCCCAAGGCCGGTGGTTCGATCCCACCCATCGCCACCAAACAAATCAAGCATTTTCAGGCTTTAAGTTTTTTCAAAAGAGCTTGATTTAAATATGTCGCACTTCTAAAAAACTGCAATGCTTGCTGAATTTTATCCACAAAAATTGCCATTATTACCCGGCTAAATCAGTTAGAAACACTATCGTTTTTAGACTATTTTAAGCTGTATGTCCGGGGTTAATGTAGATACAATCAATTCAACTGATTAACAGCCGAACGATCAGGGGATTTATAAAAATGCAACCGCCAATTGACGACTATCAGGCACAAGTGTGTTTAATTCTCCAGGAACTGGGTATAACGGAAGAAATACCCGCAGCCCGTGGATTGGTGCTGTGGCGATCACCGACCAAACTGGTCACTGCCGGATTTACTTCAAATGGTAAGGAATTCCTGCTAACGCCTGAAGCTGCTGAGGCTTGGCATAAACTTAAAACGGCGGCGGCTGGGGATGACATTCTGCTGCAAATGGTGTCAGCCTATCGAAGCATAGAGCATCAGGCTTTAATTATCCGCCGTAAACTTGAGCAAGGCATGATTCTTGATGAGATTCTCAAGGTTTTGGCGCCGCCCGGTTATAGTGAGCATCACAGCGGCAGCGCTATGGACATCGGTAGTCCCGATTGTCTGCCGCTTGATGAGCAGTTCGAGGCCATGCCGGCCTACAATTGGCTATCTATGCATGCCAATCGGTTTAGGTTTTTCCTGTCATTTCCAAGAAACAACAAATTCGGGTATATCTATGAACCTTGGCATTGGCGTTATCGTGTCCGTTGAAAGGATTAAGGCCGTATATGGTCAAAGGGCGAATAGAAGAAAGCCTGAGTACCGGCGAATGTTTATTGTTGGTCGCCTAGCCGTGACTGGTCGCTTCTGGGGAAGCAAGGGACAAGGGCGGGGCAATAGAGTTACCCGGGTAGCAGGCGCCGGCAACTGGTTTGCGGGAGTGGTTGAATTATGGCCTCGGATAATTTTGCTTTATGCAGCGACGGCCTGGATAAAGACCTTACTCATACCGAAATTGCCACATATTGCATAATGAAAGGTGCTGGCGACATTGCCCAAAGCTTGGTTCGTGAAGCGGAAAACCGGCGCGGCAGGGACAATATTTCGGTAATTGTTGTTACTACTTAAGCGTTAAGAGTGGATTTGAGCAGCAATTGGAGAGAGACAACATTTTCGAAATTTTACCGGCCGGGTCTGGATATTTTAAGGCACAGGTATAAGGCAAAAAATAACAATATCGCTGATGGATGCGAGCCAGCCATCAAAACTGAGAGTATTTTTTACTTTGTGAAGAACTAAGCTGAAGAATGCGAGTTCGCGCCAAGTATTACGGCATTGCTTTTAAAAACCGCATAAGCTGAAAAGCCAACGTTAACCCCGAGTGACTCGGTGCTGGTCTGGGTTAGCGTGGCTACAAGACTATCGCCACTGGGCAGTTGAATTACCACTTCTGAATCCACGCCGTCATGTTGCACCCGGATTACCCTGCCTTGCAGACAGTTACGCGCTGAGAAGAAGTAGCCGCCTGGATCGGTCAGGACGACGATTTCCGAGTCATTGATCAGCAGCAAAACATCGTTGCCGATACTGAGTTGTAATTGCATTAATTCCGTCAACGTGAGTGAAGCAACAATTTTTTCTCCGCCTTTCAGCTCGACGAACACATCTGCGTTGACAATACCTGTTTGAATGGCGGTAATTGTGCCAAACAGCTGATTGGTGGCGCTGGTTTTAATCACTAGCCGTTTAAGAAGCAACTGCATATCAGGGTCGTCTGCCAAGCTCCGGTTTAGTTGCTGTAAAAATGTGCCGTGCTGCTGCTCCAGGCGGGTAAACAGCTTTAGCAAAGCGCGGCCGGCGGCAGTTAATTTCGTACCGCCGCCTTTACTGCCGCCGGTTGCGGTGGAAATTAGCACTTTTGGCGCCAGATTGTTGGCGCGCTCAATCATCTGCCAGGCGCCTTTATAACTTAAACCCACCTGTTTGGCCGCTTGGTTGATGGATCCGCTTTCATCCACAGCCTTTAATAAGTCAATCATGCGTTTATCCAATATGCCGGCCAAGCGTAATTCGCTCTCGATCCAAGGTGTGGTTATGCTGTCGTTCGGTTTTATGAGCATTTTAATTACCTCCAAATATAATAATTTAAAGAGCTGAAGCCCTTATCTGCCCAGGCATTTTTTCTTCAACAACCTGGGCCTGCGCCTAATTTCATTATTTACATTTATACATAGCGTATTATAATAAGCCAAACTTGGTCCACTATAAAATTGATAAGTGTTTTTTTGTCAAAACAAGATAGTACAATTAAACTCCCATCCTAACTAATGAGAAGATGAATATGAAAGCAAGTGCACGTAATCAGTTTACCGGAACCGTCAGTGAAGTGCGTATCGGCGCGGTCAATGCAGAAGTTCATATCGGCTTGAAAGGCGGAGACACCCTCGTCGCTTCGATTACCAAAGAATCCGCCGAAACACTGGGAATCAAGACCGGTCTGGAAGTCATTGCTTTGGTCAAAGCGCCGCAAATCATTATTGTCACTGATTTCGGCGGCTACCGGATTTCGGCCCGCAACCAGTTGAAGGGCACAATAACACAGGTTAAGCCGGGTGCAGTCAATGCCGAGGTCGATATCGAGTTAAGCGGCGGCGATCAGGTTGCCGCCACAGTTACTAACGATAGCGTCGATACTCTGGGCTTGCGCAAAGGCCAGCCGGCCACGGCGGTATTCAAGGCCGGTGCGGTGATTATAGCTGTCGTCTGTTGATGTTCAGTGCAATCCGGCTGCAACCGAATATTGGTTAGAGGCCGGGTTGCCTTTAATTAGCAGAGGTAGGCAGGCTGCTGGAAATGAATGTAAAACTGCGCCGTGGGCATTTCGACTTGTCCACGCGATTATCGGTCAGCGATACCAGCGCCGGTTTGTTCGGCAAATCCGGCGCTGGTAAAAGCACGGTGCTAGGCTTGATCGCCGGCGCCATTCAGCCGCAAAGCGGGCATATTGTGCTGAACGGCAAAATTTTGTTCGACAGCCGAAAAGGTATTAGATGCCGTGAATAGCTGTAGGCAGCCAGAGCCAGGTATCGATACGCGCCAAGGATATAGCCTCATCGCGCCGGTATATTGATGGCGTATCGATACAAAATCAGCTCAAGGGCCGAATTTGCGCGCTGATTCTTAGCGGCGAAAGCCTGATCGTGCAAGTCGACTGCGGCAGTACGCTGCTGGCCGAAATCACGCGGGGCGCTTGCCGGGACATGGCTTTACAGGAAGGCGAAATTATTTATTGCCTGATCAAAACCCATACCATTACCTATCTCGCCGAGTTGGACGCACAGCCTTATCAGCGGGTAGTGAATCCTGGCGACGGCTATTATTACGTTAGTACGGCAGTATCCGCAACCGCACGTTATTTACCTGAATAAACGGCCGTGCGATCGCCAACATTTTCTTCCCTTAATTCCGTATGTTTATCTGCCAGTGCCATCATGCGCCGGCTTTTTAGCTTCGCAGCCTCTTCATCTTCAAGTAGAAGGGCGTTCAGCAAGGGCCAATTTAATAATATTACTCCTTGCCCGGCTTAATAAAATCATGGTGCCGATTGTTTCCAATTGACAATAGCTTGTTTCCAAATGCGTTATTTACTTTTATATATATCGTATTATACTGAAGCTGTACCATTGCAGACCTATTCGAATAGGAAGTGCGTATATTCACGAAACAATGTAGATGAGTGCCCGAACTTGGAAATTACAGAGTAATAAATATAATGGAAAGACAATATCTTACAGGGGCTATTGTTAGCCATACACTTTACGGGATTATCGCGGGCGGCTTATGCATAGGTGATATCGAACCTATTCAGGCAGCGGAAAAGAAAACCTACACCAGGCCGCCGTTTACGGTATTTTCCAGCCAGATGCCCGATGCCTTGCTGGGTTCCGATAAATATGAAAAACCGGTCTGGAATCTGCATGATACCCTGGGTTTGCCGGACTGGTTGTCGGTATCGCTGGAACAGCGCACCCGCTATGAAACCCAGGAGGGAACTTTCAGGGCTAATACCCGGGGCGGCGATCAGCAAATCGCTTTGCAGACAGACCTTTGGCTTGAAGCGCACCTGGGATCATTCCGGGCTGGCACTGAATTTTTAGATGCCCGCGCTTTAGCTACGGATTCAGGTTCCGTTAGTAATGGTTTGAATAATACTCATGCCAACCCGGCCGATTTCATCCAAGGCTATCTGGCCTGGGCCGAACAAAATCTTTTCTTTAGCGGCATCGGTGCGGAAGTAATGGCCGGCCGGCAAACCTTAAACTTTGGCAGCCGCCGGCTGGTGGCAAGAAACGCTTTTCGCAATACGATCAATACGTTTACCGGAGGACGCCTGCGGTTGACCGATTACAGCCACTGGCAGTTCAATGGCTTTGTCACCATGCCGGTTATCCGTTACCCGACGGCAGCCGCTGATATTCTCAATGATGTGATCCAATTCGATAAGGAAGATACTCACACCTTGTTTTCCGGCGGTTTTCTTGAACTTTATAATCTGGGCTGGGATATTAACTCGGAAGTCTATTTATATCACCTGGATGAAAGCGACAGCACCCGCAATTTAACCCGCAACCGCCGCTATTTCACCCCCGGCGTGCGCGTTTTCATCAAGCCAGCCAAGGCTAAGTTCGACTTCCAGGGGGAAATCATGGGCCAGCTCGGCACGGTAAGAGCCACCACAGCCGCAAACGATAGCCGCAACCTGAACCATGCCGCCTGGTCGCATCATTTGGATGTCGGCTATACCTTCGATATGCCCTGGTCGCCGCGTTTTGCGCTGGAATATGATTATGCCAGCGGCAATAAGAATCCCAACGACGGCACTGACCAACGCTTTGATCTTTTATTCGGCGCGCGCCGTTTCGATTTTGGTCCGACCGGCATGTACGGCGCATTTTACCGCAGCAACATCAATACGCCGGGCGTGCGTATTAATGTTGCGCCACGTGCCGATGTCCAATTCATACTGGCCCACCGGGCATTCTGGCTGGCATCGGCAAGCGATTGCTGGGGCGGCAGCACCTGTACCGGAACCAGCCTGATTCTTAGACCTAAAGCCGGCGGCAGCGGTGATTATGTCGGCCAGCAACTGGAATTATCAGCGCGCTGGGATTTAAACGGCAGCCTGAATTTAGAAACGGGCTGGGCGCATTTATTCAAGGGCCAGTTCGCCAAGAATGCCCAATCGGCGCCTGCCGGGATAGACGTCGATTATGTTTATGTACAAAGTATGTTACGGTTTTAACACTTGAATCAGGAAATCAGCATGGCATTTAAAATCACCAGTTTTTTCTTATGGGCTTTATATCTAATTTCGGCGTCTTCACTGTGCAATGCCGAAACCACCTTGGTGGCCGTCGCATCCAATTTCACCAAACCCATGACCGAAATCGCCGAAGCGTTTAAAAAAACCACCGGCCACAGCGCTAATTTAGCGTTTGGGTCATCGGGCAAGTTTGTCTCGCAACTCGAGAACGGCGGACCCTTTGAAGTCTTTTTATCGGCGGATGCCAGCAATCCGATTAAACTCGAACAATCCGGCCTGGCCGTTGCCGGGAGCCGTTTTACCTATGCCATCGGCAAGCTCGTGTTATGGTCCAACAAAACCGGTTACGTGGATGAGCGGGGACAGATTCTGGCAACCGGAGGCTTCAAGCATCTGGCGCTGGCCGATCCTAAACTGGCGCCTTACGGGGCGGCGGCGATGGAGGTCATCAGGAACATGAAGCTGCTGGATACACTGCAACCCTTGTTCGTGCTGGGCGAAAATATTGCGCAGACCTATCAGTTTATCAGCACTGGCAATGCCGAACTGGGTTTTATAGCACTTTCGCAAATCATTGATAACGGCAGGATCGCTAGCGGTTCAGGATGGATTGTGCCTAATAATCTACATATTCCTATTCTCCAGGATGTGATATTGCTAAAAAAGGGCGCGGAAAATCCGGCGGCTCCGGCCTTGCTGAAATTTTTAACATCACCGGAAGCCCAAGCCATTATCCGCAAATACGGTTACGACATAGCTGGTTAGCCCTGAAGCCATGTTAAGCCCTGCCGATATAGCTACTTTATGGCTGACCTTCAAGGTGGCCGGTATCAGTACCTTATTCATGCTGCTGTTCGGCACGCCGCTGGCCTGGTGGCTGGCCCGCACTGAATCCCGCTGGAAAGGCATCTGTAACGCCGTGGTAGCTTTGCCGCTGGTATTGCCGCCGACAGTTCTGGGTTTCTATCTGCTGGTGCTGATGGGGCCGGCCGGGGTAATCGGCAAGTTCACGACCTGGCTGGGTTTGGGTACATTGCCGTTTACCTTTGCCGGATTGGTGGTGGCGTCGGTGCTGTATTCGTTACCGTTTGTCGTGCAACCGTTACAAACCGCTTTTGCCATGATCGGCGCGCGTCCTTTAGAAGCCGCAGCGACCTTGCGCGCCAGTCCTTTTGATACTTTTTTCAGTATCGTCGTGCCGCTGGCGAAGCCCGGTTTTCTGACCGCCGCCATTTTAGGCTTTGCGCATACCGTCGGTGAATTCGGCGTGGTGCTCATGGTCGGCGGCAATATTCCCGATAAAACCCGGGTCGTGTCGGTGCAAATTTATAATCATGTCGAAGCCCTGGAATACAGTGAAGCTCACTGGCTGGCGGGCTGCCTGCTATTGTTCTCGTTTAGCGTACTGCTGGTGCTGTACACTGCGCTGAAAACGCACCCTGTTGCCCACCAGTCACTTAAATAACTACAAAGCGCCAATGACAACCCCTATTCAAGTCCGTTTTCAGCTCGATTATGGGGTGTTTCAACTGGCCGTCGATTTACAATTGCCAGGCACCGGCATCACGGTGTTATTCGGCCATTCCGGCTCAGGCAAAACTACCTTGCTGCGCTGCATTGCCGGGCTGCAATATGCGCCGCAGGGTTTTATGAAAATCAACAGCAGGATTTGGCAGGATAGCGAGCGCGGCCTGTTCCTGCCTACTTATAAACGGCCGCTGGGCTATGTGTTTCAGGAAGCTAACCTGTTTCCGCATTTAACGGTGCGGGCTAACCTGCACTATGGCTTGAAGCGGATAGGCAAAAAATCGCCGGGCGCTGCTGATCTTAAGCCGGTTCTGGAGTTACTGGGCATCAGCCATTTACTCGACCGCATGACTGACAATCTGTCCGGCGGCGAGCGGCAACGGGTCGCCATAGCGCGGGCGCTGGCGCTTAATCCCGAAATATTGTTGATGGATGAACCGTTGGCGTCTTTGGATTTCAAACGCAAGCAGGAAATTCTGCCCTACCTGAGCCGTCTTCATCAGCAAACCAATATTCCCATCCTGTATGTCACCCATTCCCAACAGGAAGTTGCGCAATTGGCTGATTACTTGGTAATTATGGATGAAGGCCGGGTCGTGGCGTCTGGGCCTTTATCGGAAACGCTGAGCCGCCTTGATGTACCGATGGCGCAGGACCGGGAAGCCGCTACGGTTTGGCAGGCGGCTATCATTGAACATGAAGTGAAATATCATCTCACGCGCGTTGCTTTTGAGGGCGGCACACTCAGTTTGCCGGCGATTGACGCCGGGATTGGTACGCTTTTACGCGTTCAAATCTATGCCCGCGATGTCAGTATCGTACTTGAGGCCCCGGCTGCGACCAGCATTATCAATGTATTACCGGCAACCATCACGGGTATCGTTAACGATCGCGCGGGCCGGAGCGTAGTCCGCTTGCAAGTCGGCAACCAAGTGCTATTGGCGCATATTACCTGTAAATCCGCGCTGTTGCTGGGTTTGCAGCTTGGCATGCCGGTTTTTGCCCAGATCAAGGGTACATCGATATTAAATTAATCGATGTCAAAGGGATTCAGCATGAAAGCAGGTGCGCGCAATTACTACAGGTTCCGTCAGCAACAATGCTTTTATTATGAAGCCGTCATAACGGATCATGTCATAGTTCATCCCTATCAATCGTAGGCCGTATCCATTCGGCGGAGCTGATCGGTGTAATGCTACCTCAGATGCGAGACAGGAGTCGAGTAGTCCCCAGAAGCGATAGCGCCTGTGTTTTCACGAAGCGTCTCTTTGCGGTGTGAAAATGCAGGCTTTCCGGCATTGCGTCGCGTCATTGGAGAGCAGGTGAGCTACCCCTGGTTGGGTAGCGATCGAGTGACCAGAGCCTGTCCTCAGCGTAGTCGTGAGGAACGGCTGGGGCCGCCGCAGGCATTAGCGGTCGCGTGATTTTTGCCGCTTGTTGGGCAGGGATGCCCATAAAAGCTTTCGCAAAAATAGCGACTCCCCGCTCGCGGCCTCAATGCTCAGCCTTACAACTCGCTAGTCGAAGACTCCACTTTTTACATTACCGGAAGATACGCCGAACAACATCAGCGGCCGGGTTGCCAAAAAAAGGCATGGAAGGACTGGCGATTTCACCGGACGGTAAAACTCTGATCGGTATCCTGCAAGCACCCTCAGCCTGCAAACAGGGTAAGCGTTTTTGCTCAGCATTGCCGGAGTCCAACTCGGCAAACTCCGCTTTCTTAGCCAGGTGATCGCCAGGTAAATGCAGGCTACACGTCCGGCCTGTTTATACCGGCAATTGCCGGGCCAGTATTAGCAAAGGATGCTCGACTTTGTTACTGCCGGTGCTGAGGAAAACCGCGCAGCCGAAATTGCCGCTCACCACAACATCCGCTAATGAAGCGTTGATGGCTTCCTGTTTTAAGGCCTGCAACTGTCCGGCATTAGCGGGATGGGTCAGCATGTAGCTGCCGCCCGCGCCGCAACAGGTCTGGTTATCGGCCAGGGCGCTAATGCTTAGGCCGGGAATTTTTTGCAGCAGCGCATAAACGGCTTGCTGGTTTTTGAGGACATTGCGCTGGCTGCACGGCTCGTGCACGGCTATTTTCAGGCTGGAGGGCAGCAGTTGCAGCTTATCCGGCCAATGTTTCAGTAAAAACTCGGTAATGTCGAACAGGCGTTGCCGGAACAGCTCTGCCGCTTCGCCATCGCTGCTTTGATATTCGCTTAGCATCGCCCCGCAACCGGTGGCGGTGTGGAGCACGGCATCGACATCCAGCCCATTGAACGCCCTGATGTTGTTGTCGATCAAGCCAGCGGCTGACTGGCCGTTATGCTGGTGAATCGCCCCGCAACAGCCTTGTTGCGATAGTGCCAGCACCTCGTAACCGATGGCATTTAACAGTTTGATCGCCGCCAGCAGCGTATCGCGGTCAAAATGTTCGGCGATACAGCCGGTGAACAGCGCGATCCGGCCGCGTTTCGGGGCGCTAGCAGGATAGAAGTCGGCCAATGCCTGCAATGCCGGCTTGTCCAATAAGGCTTCGGCATCGGCCAAATGCAGTTTTTTCAGCAAGCCGGTGCGTCGCAGCGGTTTTTGCAGGCCCGATTTCAGGTAAACGGCCAGCAAAGGCATTAACCACATTCGCCAGCGCTTATTTTCAATCAAACTGAACGCCAGTTTCGCCAGCCAACCCGGTTCAGCTTTTAACCGGGTCTGGGCCTGATCGAACAACTGCCCATAGAGCATCCAGCTTGGACATACGGTTTCGCAGGCCCGGCATTGCAGGCAGTTATCCAGATGCATGCGCTCCTCTTTGCTAATAGGCTGATTTTCAACCAGTATCTTGCTAATAGTGCGGATGCGACGGCGCGGGGTTTCTTCATCGATCTGGAACAGGCGAAAGGTCGGGCAACTGCTGACGCACATGCCGCAACGCATACATTCGCTTGCTTCAGGGATATAGGGTCCTGACCTCAATGATTCGGCGGGTTCATCGTAACCCATGTCCATGAAATCAAACATTTAAGGCCTACATCACCTTGGCATAGGCGCGGCGCAATAAATCCATTTCCGCAGGCGGCCTGCCGCGCAGTTCAGGTAGGGTTCTCATGCGGCAATCCCGGCTTTGCATCAGTTTGTGCGGCGGGTCAAGCATCATGAAACGCGCCATGTGCACGGTGATAATGCCGCCGGGCGCGTCGATCTGCTCGCTAAATTCCGGTTCGACGCGCAATATGTCATTGTCCAGTTGCAAAAGCTTATTGATATTGTTGACCAGCATGGCCGGATGAGTGCTGACTTTTTCGGTTATGAACTCTTCAGGCTCCAGTGCGCTGGACAAGGCCGGCAATGGCTGCGAAAAGCAGATGCTGCCGTTGCTGTGCTGGGCGAACAGGATCAAGGCGCTGATATCGCCTTTGTAAAAGAGCAGCACGCGGTGGTTGTTGAATACGTTATTGAGTGACATATTAATTCAGGGTATCGGGTTGCGCGGCGTAACTGTCCCACAGCGGTTTGTAACCGCTATCCAGCCGCGCCAGGCGGGTGTTGGCCTGCTCCAGCAATTGATAGGCAGGAAAGCGGCTGGTGTAGCCGGCAGAGTACCAGCTTTCCATTTCAATCGTGAGCCGGATTTTCTCGGCAACGCAATCGGCGATTTGCTGTTTCAGCCAAGTCATGCTGGTCGAGGGCGTCAGCTCGGCGATCCGGTAGCGCAGACCCTGGTTGAAAATCCGCACGCCGCCGCCCTGAGCGGCAGTATGATACAGCGCAGCGGCATCGGTGATTTCCACCCCGGCCAGATAATCAATGCCGAACTCGTGCAACTGCGGCAGCCAGGGCACGGTCGGGCCCATCAATACGGTTTTGGCGTTGCCTGCGAGTTCCGCCAATCGTGGAAAGGTTTTGTTGGGTATCGAGCTGGCGGTTAAAAATACCCAGTCCGCATTCGGCAGCAGAAATTCGCAGGCTGAATTCGGCAAATCCCCGGCGATAGGTTGTTTCTCGAGCACGCTGAGCCGCATCCGGTTTTGATAGCGTTCGATGCCGGGATAATGGCCGATGACCACTACGTTTTTGTTTTGCAGCTTCGGCAGGAAATAATCGAACACGGCCAGATTGGCATGTTCTCCGGCATTATCTAGCGCCACCGAATCGGGTAGCGGCCTGCTGTTAATGCAGCTGTTAATTGCCGCCATTGCCACTGTCGCCTTGTAAGGCTCCCATTCCAGTATCCAGGCGGCCAGATCCGTGACGGCTTTGCCCGACAAAGTACCGGACCACGGTAGGGTGCGAATAGCCAGACCCGGACTCATCGCCAAGCCGGCGCTGCCTTTGCCGCTGCTTTGGCAAAGCGTCCACACTAAACCGATCATCAGGTTGTCGACTACCGCATCGCTGCTGCAATAATCCAGCAGCAGTTCGTAGAACTGCTTTGGGTTAGTCATGGCTTAGCCTGTTGGACAAGCCGGGTAATCCAGTTGTGATTTTAAAGCAGCTTTGCCGCGCGCAATTATGAATGCTTCGGCAAAGGCGCTTTATGCCGGGATGTATTGGTACCTCAGGGTTCAAGCCGCCTCCAGCAGCTCTTCAACACCGGCATCGATAATTTCCAGGCCTATTTTTTTACAAAACCGCACTTCCTTATCGGTCGGGTTTTTGTTCAAAACCCAGCCTTTTTTCTCTGCCGCCCCATAAATAATATCGCTCATTACCATACGTTCCGAATCCCTGTTTAATGGCAAACCTATAAACAGGTATTGTTTTCCTTTACGGTATTCTTTAAGGAAGTCAGGAATAGCGAACCCCCCCATTAATTCGGTTATGTAATCAACGTAATCGGCATCTGAAGCTATGAAGTTGGCCTCAGGTTTTGGCGTACCCATGGGTTTAAATAAAATGGGCAGTGTGGGATCAACCTGTTCCTGTGGTATTTCAAAATAATTACTACGATCATAGTGATATATTTTAAACCGGAACTGGCTGGCGGAAATTCTTGCGAGACCGACAATCAGCGTATGTTCTTCATCGGCATAGCTGTCCTGTAATTGCGTATCCCGATTTATATCAATAATATAAGCGGGTTTCCATTGCGCCAGCCAGTTATGAATGGCTGCGCGCGTCCATTCGGTTTCTCCATATAATTTTGTCAGAAACTGACCCAGGAAGTTTCTGCCTCTTTTTAATTCCAGGTTCATGGCGGCGCGAGGAAACTCATACATTAATTTAGGCGCCATCGGCCTGCCGTTATTCATGGCCAAAATCAGGCTGTCGCTATTAGCCGGCATGGCTGCGCCGGTTAATTTGTTGGTCGCATCAAAGAGAACGCCGGAACCCAGATAAGGCACAATTTTGTTTTCGTACAAACCATTTAATATTTCAGAAAAAACAGTAGAAGACATTGCAAACTCCATTATTAAGTATGTATATTTTTTACCTAAGCAATAATTAATCCAGTTTTCTCGTGTTTTTAATAAACCATGTAACATTTTGATTAACAAAAGGATATATAAACTTCGCCTGAACTTTAAGAGGGTTGTAGCCAGTATTTTGTTGTATTCCCAACAATTCTTCTGCTGCTTAATCTATTTAAAAGCACAAAGCTTTCAATACGAATTAAATTAGTAAAGGGAACCTCTAAAATTATCCGTTCATACTTCGACATGGCTCTCCTGAGTTTATTGAAGGGCTCAGTATGAACGGATAAGTTTTTGATTTAAAAAGGCAACCGTTCGTACTGAGTTTATCGAAGTGCAATTTTTAGAGGTTCCCTAAAGATATCTCTCCCAGAATGACGAGTTGTGGTCATACCTCATGGAGATGAGGACACTAAATAAATAACCCTACTGTTACTAAGCTTACAGAGCAACATAACAAAATGTTTGAAACATAACGTTGCCTGACCTTTTCGCTTGAATAATTAAGTATTATAAATCAATGGCATAAATTGATTAGCCGTGGTTGGCATATCGATTGCTTAGTCAGTAGTGTCATTAACAACAACGTCCTATAAGAGGAGATCATCATGGCAAGATTACGTCAATGTGCAATATACGGTAAAGGTGGAATTGGTAAGTCTACTACAACTCAAAACCTGGTTTCTGCGTTAGCGGAATTAGGCAACAGTGTAATGATAGTTGGCTGCGATCCAAAAGCCGACTCTACCCGTTTGATACTTCATGCCAAAGCCCAAACTACCATTATGAGCTTGGCTGCTGAAGCAGGTAGTGTTGAAGATTTAGAACTCGAAGATGTTTTGAAAGCGGGTTACCGCGGTATTAAATGTGTTGAATCAGGCGGTCCTGAGCCCGGCGTCGGTTGTGCAGGTCGCGGCGTTATCACGGCGATTAACTTTCTTGAAGAAGAAGGCGCTTATGATGATGAACTTGACTTCGTATTTTACGATGTACTGGGTGATGTTGTGTGTGGCGGTTTTGCCATGCCAATCCGTGAGAATAAGGCGCAAGAAATTTACATCGTTTGCTCAGGCGAAATGATGGCGATGTATGCGGCTAATAACATTGCTAAAGGTATTGTCAAATACGCTAACTCAGGCAGTGTGCGTTTGGCCGGTTTAATCTGTAACTCACGTGAAACTGCGCGTGAAGATGAATTGATTTCAGCTTTGGCCGCTAAAATCGGCACGACAATGATTCACTTCGTACCGCGTGATAACGTTGTGCAACGCGCTGAAATTCGTCGTATGACTGTTATCGAATACGAACCACAAGCAAAACAAGCGGATGAATACCGCCAGTTAGCTATAAAAATTCGTGATAACAAGAATTTCGTTATTCCGACACCCATTACAATGGATGAACTGGAAGAATTGATGATGGAATTCGGCATTATCGATCAGGAAGATGAATCTATTATCGGTGTAACAGCAGCTGCTGAAGCAACCGCTTAATAAATGAACACCCGTAGAGACGCAAGATTTTGCGTCTCTACGGATCCGTCTTAAAGCCTGCCTGTTGGGAGATTACCCACGGCATATGTAGGAGACAATCATGGCAGCTCTAACAAGAGAAGAGACCGAAGCGCTTATTCAGGAAGTGCTGGAAGTCTATCCCGAACAAGCCAGGAAAGATCGCGCCAAACATTTGGCAGTAAATGATCAATCCGTGGAAAAATCAAATAAATGCATTACTTCAAACCGTAAATCCCAGCCCGGTGTTATGACCATTCGTGGTTGTGCTTACGCAGGTTCCAAGGGTGTGGTTTGGGGCCCGATTAAAGATATGATTCATATCTCTCATGGCCCGGTTGGCTGCGGCCAGTATTCACGCGCAGGCCGTCGTAACTATTATGTAGGAACTACCGGCGTTAATGCTTTTGGCACCATGAACTTTACTTCTGATTTTCAGGAGAAAGATATCGTTTTCGGCGGCGATAAAAAGCTCGCGAAAATAATGCACGAAATTGAAGAATTATTTCCGTTAAACAAAGGCATCAGCATTCAATCCGAATGCCCGATCGGCTTGATAGGCGATGATATTGAAGCGGTCGCCAAGAAAGCCAACAAGGAAATCGGCAAACCTGTCGTGCCCGTCCGTTGCGAGGGATTTCGCGGCGTTTCCCAGTCACTAGGCCATCACATTGCGAATGACGCAATTCGGGACTGGGTACTGGAAAATCGCGATGGCGACGATAGCTTTCCAACTACGCCTTATGATGTTGCGGTAATTGGTGACTATAACATCGGCGGTGATGCCTGGGCTTCACGTACTTTACTGGAAGAAATGGGTTTACGCGTGGTCGCTCAATGGTCAGGCGACGGCACTATCGCGGAAATGGAAAAAACCCCCAAGGTGAAACTGAATTTGATCCATTGTTACCGTTCAATGAACTATATCGCGCGGCACATGGAAGAAAAATACAAAATCCCCTGGATTGAGTACAACTTCTTCGGCCCTACAAAAATTGCCGAATCATTACGCAAAATCGCATCGCACTTTGATGAAACGATTATGGCAGGCGCTGAAAAAGTTATTCTCAAATATCAGGCTGAATACGATGCGGTTATCGCAAAATACAAGCCCCGTCTGCAAGGCAAACGCGTCATGCTCTATGTCGGCGGCTTGCGTCCTCGGCATGTGATCGGTGCGTATGAAGATTTGGGCATGGAAGTGGTCGGTACCGGTTATGAATTCGGCCATAACGATGACTATGACCGTACCATCAAGGAAATGGGTAATGCGACGTTGATCTATGACGACGTTACCGGTTATGAGTTTGAAGAATTTGTTAAGCGGGTTCAGCCTGACCTAATCGGCTCCGGGATTAAGGAGAAGTATATTTTCCAAAAAATGGGCATTCCGTTCCGGCAAATGCACTCCTGGGATTATTCCGGCCCTTATCACGGTTATGACGGCTTTGCCATTTTCGCCCGCGATATGGACATGACATTGAATAATCCTTGCTGGAAACAAGTGAAAGTGCCCTGGAAAAAAGATGAAAGTCCAAGTATAGCAATTGCTGCCAGCGCTTAAGCCTAATATTAACAGCAAAAGTACAAAGTTGTAGGTTGAGCTGAAGACTGAAGTTCAACGGATGGATGTTCTTGATATACCTTGTTGGGGTTCGCAGCTCACCCCAACCTACACTTTTCCCTTCAACCGTCGTCCACAGATTAGTGGCGCGTGGAGATTATCATGAGTCAAGAAGTCGATAACATACAGCCCAGCTATCCTTTATTTCGCAATGATGAATATAAGGAAAGCCTGGCAAACAAACGTGAAGCTTATGAAGAGCGTCACCCCCAGGAAAAAATTGATGAAGTCTTCCAATGGACGACTACCAAGGAATATCAGGACCTCAATTTTAACCGTGAAGCATTAACCGTAAACCCGGCTAAAGCCTGCCAGCCATTAGGCGCTGTGCTTTGTGCCCTGGGTTTTGAAAAGACCATGCCTTATGTGCATGGCTCGCAAGGCTGCGTCGCTTATTTCCGTACTTATTTTAACCGTCATTTCAAAGAGCCTGTCGCTTGCGTATCCGACTCCATGACGGAAGATGCTGCGGTTTTCGGCGGACAGAAAAACATGATGGCCGGTTTGGAAAACGCCAAAGCCTTATATAAACCGGATATTATCGCTGTCTCAACAACCTGTATGGCTGAAGTTATCGGTGACGACTTGAATGCCTTCATCAATAACACTAAAAAAGCCGGACATATCGAACAGGATTACCCTACGCCTTTTGCTCATACCCCAAGCTTTGTCGGTAGCCACACTACCGGTTGGGACAATATGTTCGAAGGCATGATCAAGTATTTTACATTGAACCATATGGACGACAAGAAAGTCGGTTCAAATGGCAAGATTAATCTGGTTCCCGGCTTTGAGACCTATCTGGGTAACTACCGCGTCATCCATCGCATGATGAAGGAAATGGGTGTTGATTACAGCTTAATGAGCGATCCTTCTGAGGTATTGGACACGCCTGCTGACGGTACTTTCCGCATGTATGCGGGCGGCACTACCCAGGCTGAATTGAAAGATTCGCCCAATGCGATTGATACCTTATTGCTGCAACCCTGGCAGTTGGAAAAAACCAAAAAATTCGTACAAACTATTTGGCATCAACCCGCTACGGCCATTAATATTCCGATGGGCCTGGAATGGACCGATGAGTTCCTGATGAAAATCTCCGAATTGACCGGCAAACCAATTCCCGCTTCCCTGGAGCTTGAGCGCGGCCGCCTGGTTGACATGATGACTGATTCTCACACCTGGATGCACGGTAAAAAGTTCTCCTTGTACGGTGATGCCGATTTTGTTATGGGCATGACCAAATTCCTGCTGGAAATGGGCGCTGAGCCAGCCGATGTATTGTGTAACCATGCCAGCAAACGTTGGACGAAAGCGATGGAGAAAATGCTGAAAGATTCGCCTTATGGACAAAAAACTGTAGTTCATACCGGCAAGGATTTATGGCATTTCCGTTCATTGGTATTTACCAACAAGCCGGATTTCATGATCGGTAATTCTTATGGCAAGTTCATACAACGTGATACTTTCTATAAGGGCGAAGAGTTCGAAGTGCCGTTGATACGCATTGGTTTTCCAATCTTTGACAGACATCACCTGCACAGAATGACGACTTTGGGTTACGAAGGCGCTATTTATATGCTGACGACCCTGGTTAATGCAGTGCTGGAGCAGTTGGATAAAGAAACCAAAGGCATGGCTACAACAGATTATAATTACGATTTAATCCGTTAAGTAATCAATGTAGGGGCGGGGATTAAAGTAATTCCGTTTAGTATAAATGTTGTTCCGGCATGGATTCACATCAGGCAGGAGAACCTGCCGTGAATCCATGCCGGAACAACGAGTTTGTTTTTAACTTAACGGTTTTAGCGGCTAAAGCCGCCCTCACAACCTTAAATGCGTGTAATCGGAGAACTTAATGCCCAGTGTCATGTTGAAAAAAAATACCGAAGGCAAATTAGTCTTCTACGTACCCAAAAAAGATTTGGAAGAAGTGGCAGAGTCCATTGAATTCGATAAACCCGATAAATGGGGTGGTGAAGTTCTACTTAGCGATGGTTCAAAATATTACTTTGAGCCAATGGATGAACAACCGGATTTCCCGATTACCTTACGCGCAAAACGTTTAGATTCAGGAGAATAATCATGGCTTTATATATAGTTGAAGCGGATTGTATTTCATGCGGCGACTGCGAGCCGGTATGCCCGACCACCTCCATTACGGAAGGGGCTATTGTTTTTAAAATTGACAAAAGAACCTGCACCGAATGTGAAGGAGATTTTGATGTGCCCCAGTGTGTCAGGGTATGTCCTATTGATAATTGCATACTGCCGTTAGAGGCATAAACCGATGAATAGCCAGAATACGCTTTCAAGAGAACTGGCTTTACGTATCGGGCTGGCTGCCCGCATATTGCCAGATACTGATGCCAAGCGCCTGTTTAAAGTGCTGACTAACTGCGTTGGCCTGCCTATAACGGAAGATAAAATCGGCAGTATTAACCTGAAAAAACTTAAGACAGCTCAGGAAAGAGAGTTTGCAAACATTGATGACGCTTTACTCAAACAGGCTTTGCACATTCTTAAAACTAACGTCGTAACCATCGAAACCCGGAAACCGGAAATTCTTGGCTTTAGCGAAGGCGATATGCCCGGGTCTGTGCGTATTGCCTGCGGCAGTAATGACGCAGTCAACGTTGATGGTCATTTCGGTTCTTGCAGTCAATTCCTGATTTACCAGGTTTCAGCCGCTGAAGCGCGTTTAATAGATATTCGCAGCACAGACATACCTGCGGGCCTGGAAGTGGATGATAAAAACGTCTTCAGGGCTGAACTCATCCAGGATTGCAAGGTACTTTATATAGCCTCGGTAGGCGGCCCTGCGGCTGCAAAAATCGTCAGGCTGGGTATACATCCGATGAAACTGCCGGGCATTGAAAGCATTGCTGAAGTTATCGGCCAACTGCAAACCGTTATTGCCGGCACGCCTCCGCCCTGGCTGGCTAAAGTCATGGGTATTGAAGCAAGCGACCGGTTTAGATTTGAGCGGGAGGCAACGGGATGATCTCTACAGAGCAAGTCAGCGAAATAGCGGCAAAAATACAATTATTGGGTGTGGATGAAGCCACGGTTTCTGCACTGAGACAGCAATACCAAGGTGTCCATTTCACTTATTGTATGGATGACGATCTGCCCAATAATAAACCGGTCATTGAGTTTAAAGATTTCAATCTTTATTTAATTGACGGCAGGGAGCACTGTCTGTGTTTGACCAATGATTACGAGGCTGCAACGGGTATTGTCGTTGCAGAAATCATCCCTGATTAAACGGAACTTATTGTATGCCCGGTCGTGAAAGCCCTGTCAGCGTACCTGTTGCTAATTGCAGCTTATGTCCTTTTCGGGGGAAAACCTTGTTAATGGGGCGCTGCATGCCCGGCGATACCTGTGTATTCGTTGAAAGCGGACGGCAGATTGACCGCTTTTTTCGCGTTAACCCTGCTTATGCCGAGCACTATCTGCACGATAGCTTTTGGGAAAGACGCGCTATTGCCGTCCGTTACGCCTCGCAGAAATCACTCGCAGACCTGGTTCATGATGAAGATGAAGTGGTGAGACGCGCTGTCGCCTATCGCCTGCCTCAAGCTCAGTTAAAGCAACTGATTAATGATTCTGACCGGGAAGTACGCATGACCGTAGCTGACCGCATTGCATCAGACGAACTCGAAAAACTGGCTAATGATCCCGACTATATTGTCAGATTGACCGTCGCCAGGCGATTGCCGGCAGGACGCTTGTTTCGTCTCATTAATGATAAGGACTTGCAAGTCCGGAAAGTGGTTGCCGAACGTTTGCCGGAAGTCGGCCTCGGGTTAATGGCTCATGACAATGCGCCTGAAGTCAGACGCATTATTGCCGAACGTATGAATCCGGCCGATGCCGTTACCCTGCTGCATGATTCTGACTGGGTAGTGCGTTATATCGCTGCCCAGCGGGTTGCTCCCGAAGCCCTCGTTTGCCTGGTTAATGACCCGGAGCCGGATGTCAGGGCAGAGGCGCAGAAACGATTAAATTTACATCCAGCCCATGAAACCGGCGTACATGGACCAGATGAAAGACCGGAAACAATGCATGACTGATCAACCTTTTCACCTGAATGGGCTACAGCTTGCAAAAATCTGTAAGCACACATTGCCCGGACAGGATGACGACACTTTATTATCAAAGCTACAACTGCTCAACCCCGGGTATCCCATTCGTTTAGCTAAAATGGGAGAAGAATGGTATCGCCTGGGTGGCATTGTTGATATGAACGGCAACCGTATCGCCACTGATTTGATTGAATGGACCGAAAGAACCTATATTGAATGCGGCAAGAACCTGCAAACCCTGATTGAGCATGCGCGGGAACAAAAGCTGATTGCCACGCGGCAAATTGGCAATACCCTGCATTTTGTTATTCAAACGGGCAGAAAAGCAGAACAATTTATACAGGTCGACATCGACAAAACTCATGAAATCTCGGATCGGATACTTGTGGATGAGCACAATCCGCCTGAGGATTTAGAAGAATTTATTGATCCATTGAACCCGGAATGTATAGAAACATTCTGCATTGGAACGTCACGTTATTCTTACCGGCGCAAAACTGACGTGTCGATATTTATGGATGAAATCAATAAATACCATGTCCAGGAACATCCTGTGCAACGTTTTATGGATGACTGGAACCGCAGCAGCGCCCAGCAAAAAGCCGTACTGTCCGATGACTGGATTGTCCGGCCCTTCCGGCATACGGGACGCTTCGGGGAACAACAAATTAACGTTGAACTTATCAACGCCCAGCAAAAAAACGTGCCGCAACTGAACGATGTTAACGACAAGAAAGGCCTCCCGCTGCATAACCTGTTAACCCGTTTTGATCGTCAAGCCGGTTATCCCTTTGCCTGGTTTTTTTATATGGTTAAAGGAAAACTGGTTTCATCGCACAGCGGTGTAGCAGTTTTTAAGGATGTCAGCGGAGATTTTTCTTATCTGCCGGAACGTGATGTAGCGGTACTTAAAGACTGGATTAACACGCCCTACAGCGTGTAGCAACACTTGAATTTTCATCAACTGCTTTGTTAGGCACAGCACACTTTAAAACACTAGGAGTAAACAGTATGTCAATTGCACAGATTAAAGCCTTCTCTGAACACGCTAAAACAGATCCTGAATTAAAAGAAAAACTGTTAGCGGTACAAAAAATCAGGGAGTTAATTGCGCTAGGCAAAGAATATAACTTTGAACTGGATGAAGTCGAACTTTATCCACCTAACGAACCGCAATTTGTCGAAGCACAACTTTCTGAACGAATGGCTAAGGCATTACTGAGAGTATAGGCTTATGTGGGTTGGCGGTGAGGTACGAATTCCAACAGTTAGGGCGTTTAATACGCCGAAAGGTTGGGCCTCCCGCCGTCCCGCCAACCTGTAAATCCTAGATATACGAGATCACAAATTCATCGTGTGATTTTGTTTTAATTAGCCGGCTATCGGCTAATGGAGCACAGCTTACTCCAGTAGGTGACACAGCCGTCATACCGGCACGGATTTCCAGTATCCGTGCTTCATTAAGATAAGCATCGGGTTACTTGATCGGGTAGTTATGAAGTATATTCATATATTCCAAACTCCCAATATTTCTTGCCCGGACTGACCGGACCCCGCCAGCCGTTTGATAAAAGCTCTTTCGCAATAAAACTGTTTACCAGGCCATGACCGACTAAAAGAACCGACTCCGTGTTTTCTGCTATTTCCTTGAGCCTGGCGGTTGCATTTGACGCTCTCAGCCTGCCTTCACCCAGGGACTCGCCATTTGATGAGTTGCCGAGAAACCATAGAGTTCTGAATAATGCTGCCCAAATGTGGGGAGATAATTTAGGGGAGGGGAAGCCGAAGTAGGGCAGTTCCATTTCCCTGAGTATTGGCTCCCTATAATTTACTTCCTTTATTCCCAATGCCAGCGCAGATTCAAAAGAGCGCGGTAAATTACTGCATACGACTGCATTGCAATGATTGGCTATTTCAATGGCCTCAGGTGAAGCCCCGTGGCCTGCTTTCAAACCGGCAGCGTTGTAGGATTTTATCCAGTAGTGGATTTCACTGGCCCTCAATCTCGTTATTTCGGGCACATCGGGCTCGCCATGCCTCAACAATACAATTCGCATCGGCTGATTACCTTATAATCAACAAATAATGAGTTGAATTATAAGGTCAAGCCAGGCGAGAAGTCTTTTTTCAAGCAGATGGGCATTGATGTTGCCGCATAACGCAAGTTAATAACAAACAACACCAAGGGAGCAGGGAACTTAATTAATGGCGCCAGGAATAATCATTAAGTCTTCTACCCAGCAGCCAATCGGATTGCCAAGATTCATGTCTTTATCTTCAAATCGCACCAGAAAAACGCTGCGATTCGGTTCTTCCTCAACATGTCCAATCAGAGTGATGACTCCGCGTGTTCCTGCTTCGGCCAATATTTCGCCTTCGGCGCCATTCGGTATGGAACCATCATCAATAATCGTTTTTTTTGCATAAACAACATCGCCTATATCTAAATCTTCTACTTTCATGCCTTATCCTCCTGTGTTTGTAGCAAAGCTTACATTGTTAGCTTTGTGTGTGATTAAAACCCGTTTGATAGTGCGCTGTTTATTGTATGGTTGCTTTATTAATACTTGATTAAACAAGCTATTACACAAAAATAACGAAATGGCATACAGGTTGCTAGAAGTATTTACAAGAAAGATGCCAAACCATTCAGGAGACTTTACATGATTACATTAACAGAAAAGGCCATAAGCGCTGTCGGCCGCTTTATTGCCGGTTCGGAGACCCCTTCCGCCGGTCTTCGTATAGAAGTTACGGATGGCGGTTGTTCAGGTTATCAATACGGGTTGAAACTAGAAGGCAGCCATACGCCGGAAGACACCGTTATTGATTGCGGCGAAGTGAAGGTATTTATTGATCCGGCCAGTATGCCGATGCTGGACGGCATGTCTGTCGACTTTCTCGACAGCATAGACGGTTCTGGGTTCAAGTTTACCAATCCTAATGCGGCTAAAAGCTGCGCTTGCGGTACTTCGTTTAATACCAGTACCGAAGGTACCGGAACTAAAACCTGTTCTTAACGTACCAGCAAATCTAATCCGAGGAAAAAGTCATGTGGGATTATTCAGATAAAGTAAAAGAGCATTTTTTTAACCCTAAAAATGCCGGTGCGGTCATTGATGCCAATGCGACCGGCGAAGTGGGCTCAATCAGTTGCGGCGACGCTTTACGGCTGACATTGAAGGTTGATGATGACAGTGAGGTGATCCTCGAAGCGGGATTCCAAACATTTGGCTGCGGTTCGGCCATTGCTTCATCATCCGTGCTGACCGAAATTATCAAGGGCATGACCCTTGATGAAGCGTTAAAAGTGACGAACCAGGATATTGCCGATCAACTTGAAGGATTGCCGCCGGAAAAAATGCACTGCTCGGTCATGGGACGCGAGGCACTGCAAGCGGCGATAGCAAATTATCGCGGCGAAGAATGGAAAGATGATCATGAAGAAGGCGCATTGATTTGTAAATGTTTTGCGATTGATGCGGTGATGATTGAGGAAATGGTCTGGGCTAATAAATTGCGCACCGTTGAGGATGTCACCAACTTTACTAAAGCAGGCGGCGGCTGCGCGTCTTGTCATGAAGACATTGAAGCCATCCTGGAAAAAGTGCTGGCGGAAAAAGGTGAAAAATTCGATCCGAATGCTGCGCCTGTAGCGCAACCTGCAAAAGTGACAGCAGCTAAAGCGCCGCTGACCAATTTGCAACGCATCAAAAAAATTGAGGAGGTGCTGGAGTCGCTAAGACCGGCATTATTGGCCGATGGCGGTGACGTGGAATTGGTTGAAGTCATTGGCAACACCGCTTATGTCAATATGACCGGCGCTTGTAATGGTTGCCAGATGGCGGCAATGACGATTGGGGGCATTCAACAGCGCTTAATGGAAGTAATGGGCGAATTCATTAAAGTCGTACCGGCATCGGAAATGTCGAAACTGGTCAATATAGAGGCTGTGTCATGACAGATATTTACTTGGATAATAATGCCACTACTAAGGTTGATCCTGCGGTGGTTGATGTGATGATTCCTTATTTTCTTGAGCAATACGGCAATCCATCATCAATACATAAATTTGCCGACGGCGTGGCGCGCGGACTTAAACAGGCCCGTCAACAGGTGCAGGCCTTAATTGGCTGCGAGCATGATTCTGAAATCATTTTTACGTCTTGCGGCACCGAATCCAATTCCACGGCGATTCTTTCCGCGATTAAGGCTCAGCCGAACAAGAAAGAAATCATTACCACAATGGTGGAGCATCCGGCCATTCTAAGCCTGTGCGATTATCTTGAGAAAGAAGGCTACACCATTCATAGAATGCCGGTTGATAAAGCCGGACGTTTAAACCTGGAATCCTATAAAAAATTGCTGTCCGATGAGGTGGCGATTGTCTCGGTCATGTGGGCCAATAATGAAACGGGCACGATTTTCCCGGTTGCGGAAATGGCGGCTTTGGCGAACGCCGCCGGCGTGATGTTTCATACCGATGCGGTGCAGGCGGTTGGCAAGATTCCGATGATGCTGCAGGATACCAAAATCGATATGCTGTCGTTATCAGGCCATAAGCTGCATGCGCCCAAAGGCATTGGCGTTTTGTATCTGCGCCGCGGTACGCGTTATCGTCCATTGCTGCGTGGCGGACATCAGGAACGCGGCAGAAGGGCAGGGACTGAAAACAGCGCTTCCATAGTCGGCCTTGGAAAAGCCTGCGAACTGGCGTTAGAGTATATCGAGTATGAAAATACCAAAGTCAAAGCCATGCGTGACCGTCTGGAGCGGGGCATTACCGAAGAAATTCCGCATTGTTTTGTGACCGGCGATATGTATAACCGCCTGCCTAATACGACCGACATAGCCTTTGAATATATAGAAGGCGAATCGATTTTGATGTTGCTGAACAAGGCAGGTATCGCGGCATCAAGCGGTTCAGCGTGTACCTCCGGCTCTTTGGAGCCTTCGCATGTGATGCGGGCCATGGATATTCCATACACCGCCGCGCACGGCACAATCCGCTTTTCTTTTTCCCGTTATAACTCGATGGCGGAAGTGGATGAGGTATTGAAAGTTATGCCCGGCATTGTTGCGACTTTACGCAAATTATCGCCCTATTGGGATGGTAACGGCCCTGTGGCCGATCCTGAAAAAGCGTTTGCACCGACTTATGCGTAAAACCAGAGTTATTAAAGCTTCTCATGGTTCGACAAGCTCACCACGAACGGCTTACTTAGCTTAAATAACAGTGACTTGTAGCTTTGACAGGTTGGGTTAGCGTAGCGTGACCCAACATTTTTGAATCACGATTGTAGGATTAAGCTGCGCTAACCCAACCTACGAAAATCAGAGAATTTTATGAAATCTCAACCCCGCCATATCATCATAGATGACACCACGCTCAGGGACGGTGAGCAATCAGCCGGTGTTGCCTTTTCGCTGGACGAAAAACTGGCGATTGCAACGCAGCTGGCGGGGTTGGGCGTAGCGGAACTTGAAATCGGCATTCCGGCAATGGGACCGGTGGAACGGGAAGAAATCAAGGCGATTGCAGCTTTAGGACTGCCCTCAAAACTGCTGGTCTGGTCCAGAATGCGCCGCGATGACTTGCATGCCTGTTTAGACTTGAATGTGGATAAGGTTGATTTATCCATATCGGCTTCGGATCAGCATATTCAGCACAAGCTTAAACAAAGCCGGCAGTGGGTTTTAGATACCATTACCCGTTGTGTTCAGGAAGCGCGAAGTTTAAATATGGAGGTGTGCGTGGGAATGGAAGATGCTTCGCGCGCGGATGTGGATTTTTTAATACGCATGGCTGAAACCGCGCAGTCGGCAGGCGCGAGCAGAATTCGCTTTGCCGATACCGTGGGTATTATGGAGCCGTTCGGCGTATTCGAGACCATCAAAAAATTAAGAGCGGCAACGGATCTGGAAATTGAAATGCACGCCCATGACGATTTGGGGCTTGCTACCGCCAATACGCTGGCTGCAGCACTGGCGGGCGCAACGCATGTTAATACCACTGTTAATGGCTTGGGTGAACGTGCAGGAAACGCGGCTTTGGAAGAAGTCGTGGTAGGTTTAAAGCAGTTGCATGGTTTTGAAACCGGCATCGCGCTTCAGAATTTTCCTTTGTTGTCCGAGCAGGTTGCGCGTGCTTCTGGGGATGCAATCGGCAGCCGTAAAAGCCTGATCGGCAAAAATGTATTCAGTCATGAAGCAGGCATTCATGTCGATGGACTATTAAAAGATCCGAATAACTATCAAGGCGTTGATCCTGCCATTGTCGGGCGCAGTCATCAACTGGTATTGGGCAAGCATTCCGGCACACAGGGGATAATTCATGCCTATCAGCAAATAGGCATACGGGTCACTAGAACAGAGGCGCAAGCCTTATTAATGCAAGTCAGGCGCTTTGTCAGCGATACCAAACAATCACCCAAAGCGGTCGATCTTAACCGATTTCATCAAAATCTTTAGGAGGGTCATTATGAATGAAGATAGTGAAAAACAGGCATGCGAGCCGGAATCTATAGAAATGAGTACATCCCATATCCACAGAGATATACCCGATCAGGATGACCGTTATCCGGGTTCATTCTTCAGAATACCTGGGCCGCCCATTCTGGGAAAAACAACTTGGAGCATCAGCTAATGGTCAGGGTCATATCCGATAATGCAAAAATCAGCGCAAAAAAACCGTTGAGTTTTTTCGCCCAATGGGTCGAGGATGTTTATTGTGTTTTCGGTCGTGACCCTGCCGCCCATAGTGTTTGGGAGATATTGCTGACTTATTCGGGTGTCCATGCGGTGTTAATGTACCGGATCAGTCACCGCTTATGGAAAGCAAACTGGAAATTGACTGCCCGACTTCTGTCTGCAATTACCAAATTATTTACCAGTGTCGAAATTCACCCCGGCGCAACAATCGGGCGGCGATTATTCATTGATCACGCACTCGGAGTCGTAATAGGCGAGACAACAGAGATTGGTAATGATGTCACGTTATACCACGGCGTAACCTTAGGCGGCACCACCTGGAACAAGGAAAAACGTCATCCGACCCTGGGCAATAATGTGCTGGTGGGATCCGGAGCCAAGATTCTTGGAGCAATTACCTTAGGTAATAATGTCCGCGTCGGCGCTAACTCGGTTGTCGTTAAAGACGTTCCTCCTTGCTGTACCGTAGTGGGCATTCCCGGACGGGTTATCCAGAGTAAAGGCACTCAAATTCAGGGCAGGCATGGCATTGACCTGGATCATCATTTGATTCCTGATCCGGTTGGTAAAGCGATTGCCTGTTTAATTGAACGGATTGATGAGCTGGAATCCAGGCAAATGGGAGGCAAAGTAACAGCTGAAGAAAGTTGTGATGCATGCGAAGCCGAAGCCGTCTGCGTTCCCAGGAAAGAGAGCCCGGTAAAACTGGCGGTGAGGGCATAAATGGATTTGTTGGATTTTGAAGCACAGGGGTTATATTTTGAAGAACCCGAAGTTGCCGGCGTTAAAGAGATGATAGCAGTAGCTGCCGAAAATTACGCCAATGGCGATGCCGAGCTGCCTTTACTGAAAGCCTATTTTCTTGCGCCAGAATCGTTGAATGTACTGGTGGCGTTAAACCGTTTTTATTATTACCAGCACCGGCTGGAAGATGCATTGAATGCAACCCTTAAAGCCTTGGCTGTGATTAGACCTTTAATAGATTTTCCTGAGGACTGGCGGGATTTGCAGCAAAGCCATATAAGCGGTGCCCGCGCGGATTTATTAACTCAGGTCAGGTTATATTTATTTACGTTAAAAGCTGTCGGTTTTTTAAATATGCGTTTGGAGCATCTGGATTTGAGCCAGAGCCTGTTCGAAAAACTGGTCGAACTTGATAGCAAGGACAGAATCGGCGCAAAGGGATTATTGGAATTGGTGATCAAGCGTAAAACCGATGTAGGCTGGGTTAGCGTAGCGTAACCCAACAATCAGGTTCAAAAATAGTGGCTTGTGCTGTTGACTCAACCACGCAAAGTTATTATTAGCGGAGCAATATTATGTTCAAAGAGATAACTGATTCATTACTGGCCATTATGGCCTTGGTAGCATTTGTTATTCTGGCGCTCTATCTTTTAAGTCAGGATGCTTCATCAGTTGGTCCCCTTTAATTACCGGAGAAAAACCATGAGTTTTGAAGAAGAAATGGAAGAGATGGAATCAGCAGAAGATTTCTTGCAATATTTTAAACTCGATTACGTGCCTAGCGTTGTGCATGTTAACCGCCTGCATATCCTGCAACGTTTCCATGACTACTTACAGCAAGCCGGTGATGAGATGCCGGAAAATGAACCGGCAAAGCGGGCTGTTTATAGTAAATTGCTAATGCGGGCCTATCAGGATTTTGTTGAGTCCGATGCTCAAACCGAAAAAGTTTTTAAAGTATTTTCAATGAGTGAGGCGTCGCAAACAGCATTTGTTTCTTTGAGCGATATAAAAACATGAAACCCGAACGCTTCGATGAGGGCCGGTTTGATTTTGGCGAATCGGTTCGGGTAACCAGAAACGTCCGCAATGACGGCACTTATCCTGGCATGGAGGTCGGCGAGTTGTTGGTCCGTCGCGGCAGTGTCGGCAATATCCTTAATGTGGGCACTTTTTTACAAGATCAAGTGATTTTCACTGTCCATTTCCTGGCTGTTGACCGCATGGTTGGCTGCCGGCTGGAGGAACTGATTGGTGGAGATGAAACCTGGAATCCCAGTCGCTTTGAGTTCAGGGACCGGGTAGTTTGCAATATCGATTTAGGAGTGCAGGGCAATATCCTGGTTGCAAAAGGCACTGAAGGCGAAGTTTTTAAGGTGATCAGGGATAATGAGTTAATTCAATATCATGTCGCTTTTCAGGGCAGAACACTGCAAGTGCCCGAACCGGCCCTTGCTCCAGCACACCCTGAGACATTTAAAGAACCAGAGTTGTGATATGACTGTAATAGATAAACCTATCCAGCTGGAAGCTTACAATTTATTGAGAGCGGCTTTAGCCTTATTTAAAAAATCGCCTGAAGAACTGGCGGAGGCCGAGTTAAAGCAGGCAAGAAATCAAGCTTTAAATGAATTAAGGATTGAAAGCAGAGTGTTGAATGCGTCTGAAGCGGCTGCAGTAATTGTTACCGAACAAGAGTTACAACAGGCCTATCAGGAAATTCGCGATCGTTATGAGGATGAGGCTGCTTTTTTAAGCGACCTGGAAAAAAACCAGCTCGACGAAGCCGGCCTGCTGGCGGCATTGCAACGTCAGTGCAAGGTCAATACCGTGCTGGAGTTGATCGCCAGCCGTGCGCCCACGATCAGCGAAGTCGAAGTCGGCATTTATTATCACCTTCATGCCGAGCAATTTCATCGCCCGGAAAGGCGTGAAGTCAGTCATATTTTCATCAGTATTAACCCTGATTATCCTGAAAATACTCTCGAAACGGCTTTAACGCGGGCTCAGGAACTCTGCGACAAGTTGCGTAAAAAGCCGCATAAATTTGCCGATCTGGCGTTAAGGCATTCTGAATGTCCTACTGCTTTACAAGGCGGCGTTTTGGGTACAGTATCACGCGGTACGCTTTATCCTGAATTGGATGCTGTGCTGTTTAAATTAAAGCAGGGGGAAGTTAGCGAGGTAGTCAAATCAGAGATCGGTTTTCATGTGCTGCTGTGCAAAAGCATACAAAGAGCTGATACCCTGTCCCTGGCAAAAGCCACACCGAAAATACGTCAGCTAATGATGGAGCGCGCACGGCGTACTTGTCAGCGCGCATGGTTAGCGAGTTTACCGATAATTGAATTCTGGGAGAGCAATCATGAATGATAAAGACATCAAGCACTGTTCCTTTTGCGGCATTAGCCAATCCGCTTCGGTTCCTTTAATTGCAGGCAGCGAGGGCCATATTTGCGGCGCTTGCGTGCAATTAGCCAATCAGGTTGTAACCAACTGGAGCCGGAAAAAAGAACTTTCCGAAATGCAGGGAACATTGCCTATTCCAGCCAAAATTAAAGCGCATCTTGATCAATACATTATCGGTCAGCATCTTGCCAAAGAAATATTGTCTGTTGCTGTGTACAACCATTACAAACGTCTCAAGCACGAAAGCGGCGATGCCGGCTTGGGCGAGTTCGATAAAGACCTGGAAATCGGTAAATCCAACATTCTGTTAATAGGACCTTCCGGCACAGGCAAGACCTTATTGGCCAGCACCCTGGCAAAAATTGTCGGGGTGCCGTTTGTGGTGGCGGATGCGACAACACTGACGCAAGCCGGTTACGTGGGCGATGATGTGGAGAATATCCTGGTCAGGCTATTGGACGTCGCTGAAGGTAATATGGCTAATGCCGAATGGGGCATTGTTTATATCGATGAAATCGACAAAATTGCCCGCAGTCCGGAGCAGCAGACCGGAACCCGCGATGTCTCCGGTGAAGGTGTACAGCAGGCGTTACTCAGACTGGTCGAGGGTTCTCACGTCAAGATTTCCGGCAAAGGCCAGCGCAACAAGGATGGGGAATCCACTATAGATACACGAAATATTCTGTTCATTGCCGGAGGGTCATTTCCGGGTCTGGAAAAACATGTCGAAAAACGCTTGGCGCCGACTAATTCTGCGATCGGTTTTCATGCTGAGGTCAACAATCAGGCCCAAAAGCCGGCCCTGGAAGATATGTTGAATGCAACCCAACCCAGCGATTTACGCAAGTTTGGCTTAATCCCTGAGTTTATCGGCCGCTTTCCCGTATTGGCGCCCCTGGAGCCTCTGGACGTAGACGCCTTAATTCGGGTTTTAACCGAACCTAAAAATGCGCTGGTTCGTCAATATCAACAACTATTCGCATACGAAGGCGTGGAGTTGAAGTTTGAACAGGATGCCTTGATTGAAATCGCCAACAAAGCCATAGAACGTGAAACCGGAGCACGCGGTTTACGCAGCATCATGGAACAGATTTTACGAAAAACCATGTTTGATATTCCCTCTGTCGATGACGTTGAGCAATGTATTGTCGATGCTGATGCGGTTAAAGGGGAGGGCGAGATTAGGTTGATTAAGAAAGCCGAAACCAAACGCAGGCAGCAGGCCGGGCAGCAATAGATTATTGCGTGTGCATGAACGAATACCAATAAGTTGATTCCATTCCCGGTTCGACCGTTCGACAAGCTCACGGCTCACCCCGAACGGAATCAACGAGGCTCTCTTGAGCGTAGACGAAGGGTTACCGTTCGTCCTGAGCCCTTCGATTACGCTCAGGAGAGCCGTGTGGAAGACCTGTGCTGAGATTCCTAAATAATAAATAAATGAGAACTTTATGAAAACCGAAGATAAAATCCGCAATCAATTGACAGCTAATCCAATCATCCTGTATATGAAAGGCGTACCGGCTAATCCGCAATGCGGATTTTCAGCCAAAACAGTCGGCATACTCAATGCGACCAGTATCCCTTACGCTTATGTGAACGTGCTGGAAGCGCCTTTTATCCGTGAAAAATTACCGAGCATTTCCCATTGGCCAACCTATCCCCAACTGTTTGTTAACGGAGAATTAGTAGGCGGCTGCGACATTGTTGAAGAAATGTCTAACAACGGCAGTTTATTACCCTTATTAACAACTGGTGCGCCGAAAAAAGAGGAAGCCGCAAGCGACGCATTAAGCGTTAGCGAAGTTAGACAACTGGTGCAACAAGGTATTAACGATGCCAATGTAATGATCGAAGGCGAGGGCTGCGATTTATCGATCACTGTAGTAAGTTCGCAATTTAGCGATTTAACAATCGTAAAAAAACAGCAACTGGTTCTTGCAACGTTAAAAGAACCTTTGGCTTCGGGCAAACTTCATGCAGTCAGCGTTAAAGCCTATACCCCCGCTGAATGGCAGGATTTACCGATAAACAAACAGGATGCCGGATTGCTGCAAATACAGCATTAAAACTTTTGGTACAGATACTTAATTACTCGTCATCCCGGCAGGTAGTGCCGGGATGACGGTTGTTATGAAATTTGGGGATACCAAGGAGTATGAACAGCTAATGAGAGCGTATGTAACCGCTTTAGGCTATTTACAAGTTCTTATCTATAGGAATTAACACTCAGCGAGGAAATCATGGCTAAAGTAGGCGTTTTTTTTGGCACGGATACCGGCAATACGCGGCGGATTGCAAAAGATATTACCACGGTTTTAGGTTCGGCTATCGCCGCTAAACCCGTGAATATCCGTAATGCCGGCGTGACTGAACTGCTGGCGTATGATACCCTGATTTTAGGCACACCCACTTATGGCGAAGGCCAGTTACCCGGCTTATCAACCGGCAATGCGACTGAAAGTTGGGAGGAGTTTTTGCCGAAGCTGGCAGGGCAGGATTTCAGCGGTAAAAAGGTGGCAATCTATGGGCTGGGTAATCAGAAAAGCTATCCTACTGAATTTGCTGACGCCATGATCTATTTGTATGAGCAGTTTATACAATGCGGCGCAACCATGATTGGCGCATGGGATACCGAAGGTTATAATTTTAAAGGCTCTAAGGCAGTGATTGATAACCGCTTTGTCGGCTTGGCCTTAGATCAGGAAAATCAAAAAGACCTTACGCCCGCCAGACTGGAATCATGGCTAAAAATGCTGGCGAAGGCCTGGACTTAAAATTCAAAAAGATTAAAGGTTCGCATTAATTCTACTTTGTCAGATTACATGGACACTCTATTCAAAGATCGTCATTCCGGCATGGATTCACTCCGGGCTTTCCTGCCCGTAGCCCTGCGGGTAAATGCAAATTCGTTCCAGACGAATTTGTGCCGGACTAATTCGCCAGGAGCGAATTTGGATGTGCATCGCACAGGGCGAAGCCCGAACCGCAGGGAGGCGGTGAGCAATCCAGGCTCCAGGGACGGATTTAAATTCGCCATCCATGGCACTGGATACCCGCTTCCCGGCAAGTATGACGCACTTTTGCATAATCTGACAAAGTAGAATTAAGTAATTCAGGATTAGCAATGGCAAAAGAACGACAACACAAACAAGCCTGCACTCGTCGTGAACTGGATGAAACAAGTTTTATAATCCGTCACATTTGTTTTAAGAAGCTGCCGACGTCAGCCATTATTTTCGCTTTTGAAGACATTGCCTATGCGTATGTCAACCATTGCATGCACATGCACAGGCCATTGAACTGCGAACAGGATGATATTTTTGATGAAACCGGAAAATACCTGCGTTGCTCCATGCACGGCTTTATCTTCGATCTCAGGACTGGCGAGTGCCAAAGCCCGGTTTGTTTCGGACAACGCCTGCAATCGCTACGTCTGGAAGAAATTGACGGCATACTTTATTTTGCCGAAAAGCATCTGACCCTCATCGATTGAACAGGCATAGCGATGATAGAAGAATTAGCGATAGTCGTGAAAATAGAAAACCATCAGGTCTGGGTTGAAAGTGGATCCAACAGTGCGTGTGGTGGATGTCAGCAAAAAGCATCCTGTACGACCAATGCCATCGGTAGCGCTCTTAAGAAGAAGTCAGTGCCGGTTGATTGCGACATTCAACTAAAAACCGGCGATCAAGTCATGGTCGCTATTGATGAAAACCTGTTGCTGCGCGCTGCCTTATTATTGTACCTGTTGCCGTTAATGGCTCTGTTTACAGGCGCAGGCATTGCCGACTGGCTATTGGTGGATAATGCCCGATACGCAGATTTATGGATTGCCGGCAGCGCTTTACTGAGTTTCCTGCTTTCGCTGTGGTTAATCAACAGAGCACAAAATCTGTTATTACTCAGCTATTACGCCCGGCCCGTTGTCGTAAAGAAAATTTAACGCTGCGGCCAGTATGAATGTCTGGGCTATTAATAAAGACACCCCGCTTAAGCTCCTGTTATTGGAACTGGTGCATCGTTATGGTGAAAACGCGCTGGCCTTAAACACCCAGGAGCAGCACTTTCAAGCTATCGATCTGTGTATGCTTAACGACCCCGGCCTGTCCGCCTATATCTACACCTTTGGCCAGAACGCAGGACGCTACGGGATTGACCTGAAATATCCCATTTCTGCGCATAATATTGTCGGCGAAAATGAAAACCTGACTTTAGATCAAATAATAGAGATACTATCTACTCACCTATTTTCTTAAATCCTGAACTTCATGAACCAAGACCAACAAACCAAATGCCGCTATTTTGTAAGCTATAGCGGCATCAAGCTCCCGTTAAAGCTGGTTAATGAAATCACTGAAGCCGGCTTAAATAATCGAAATACTTATTATCGCGGTTATTTTGATGCCCAGGACAGAATGCTGCTTTGCCAGAAAGTGGTTTATGGTGAGGTTGAATCGGAACATCAATACCACTATTACGAGTCTGGGGTTTTAAAAAAGGCCCAAATAACGGAAGACAATGAAGTCAGGGAAATTCATTTTAATGAGTTGGGTGAGATGATGTGACTTGGTAAGGGCATTTAAAAATTCAGGTATTTTTATCAGCATATCAGCTGCAGTTTTTCCATGATTGAGGGTCTTTCCTTGCATGGAAAATTGCAGCAACTATAACCTGCTTACTTTGGATTAGATAGAAAATACGATATGGGAATCGGCGTACAGCAATTCGCCTTAGCTCTTTGTGGATTATTTTGTAATGTATTGGATTGCGTTCTATTTTTGATAGAGCTTCCTCAACACAAAGTAGAAAGTCATGGCCTAGACCCAATCACTGAACTTCATAATATTCAAAGACACTGTTAATGTCTAATTCGGCCTCTTTCCGAATGGTTAAAAAATATTTCATACATTACCGGTAATCCGCTCTTTAACCTCTGCCCATGAAGAGCCAACATCTTGATCATCGAGAAACGTCTGCAACCTGCGGTCAAGTTCAAGCTTCTGCTTTTCAGTCAATTCTATAGGAGTGCCTTCATCAATAATGCTGTCCCATAACTTTTCAGCCAAGACTATACGCTCAGAAATAGAAAGTTCTTGTATTTTCATATAATTTGCCCAATATTGGATTCGTTAAAGCTAAATTATGCCAGCTGTAGGGCGCAATAGCGATAGGATATTGCATCACAACGATGCCCATCATACGGTAATACAGCTATCGCCTATTAGGTCCGGATTGTACCTTACGCGTTTTAGTTCAAATAATAAAGATTGTTTCTATTCATCTTTTTTCTTAAATTTTGCGGGTTATGGATACTGCAATATCACGGTAATAAATTAAAAAACACTACTTGCCAGTTTTTAAGGTTAAGTTTATTGTTAGATATCGTGGAGTTTGACTATGACTCTATTTCAGTATCCGACTGTAACCGGATCTTACCCTTCCGCAACGACTCTTGTAATCCATGGAGGTGATCTATGAATTCAGCCAATCGTCACACGGCTTCCTGGTTAATTTTTTTAATTTCCAGCTTCTTTTATATCTCAGCCGCCTTATCCGCTGAAGGAGAACCCAACATGACCATGATTCTCAAATCCCCCGACTTTGACCACCAGGGAGAAATTCCTAAAATATTTACTTGTGATGGAGAGGATACATCGCCTTCTTTAAGCTGGTCGGGGCTTCCGCAAAACACCAAAAGCCTGGTGTTAATTGTCGATGACCCCGATGCGCCCGATCCTGCCGCCCCCAAAATGACCTGGGTACACTGGCTGCTTTATAATATTCCTCCGGCTGTTAAAGAATTGCCAAAAGCCATCGCTGCCGGCGATTTGCCGGTTGGTACGCATCAAGGCAAAAACGACTGGAAACGGACTGGCTATGGCGGGCCTTGCCCGCCTGTTGGCCGGCATCGTTATTTTCATAAACTTTACGCCCTCGATATTGAATTACCGGATCTGCATCAGCCCAATAAAGCCCAACTTGAAAAAGCAATGGCAGGGCATATTATTGGTCAGACAGAGCTTATAGGAACTTACCAGAAAAAGTAAATAAACAATGCCGCTTGGAAGAGAATTCAGGGATGCTGAGTACAGGAACAGGTTAGAGGCTATTGAGAGTAGACAAATACCCAAGGCTGATTCAGCATCAAAATAAAGCAGCAGGTTTAATAGATGTGGATACAAAAAGAATTCGTATTATCCCCAAGAAGCAGGGGATTTCATCTCATTACCGATGAGATAGTAACGGCTATTCCCGGCTTGGGCTCAATAAAGTGCGGGTTGCTGCACCTGTTTATCAAGCATACTTCGGCATCTTTAACGATTAATGAGAACGCCGACCCGACCGTGCGACAGGATCTGGAAAGCCACTTCAATAAGTTCGTCCCGGAGCGAGCTCCTTATTACCGGCACGACTATGAAGGCGATGACGATATGCCCGCCCATATAAAAAATTGCCTACTGGGTTCCAGTGTCAGTATTCCTATTACCGATGGCACTCTGAATTTGGGTATTTGGCAAGGCATATACTTGTGTGAACATCGGAACCGGGGAGGAAACAGAAGTATTGTGGCCACAATCTACGGTCAATCTGGCTCTGAGGAATAAACCTGGATAAAGATGATTTATCGCTGCGAGACAGGCCTCGAGTAGTTCTCGGAAGCGATAGAACCTGTGTTTTCACGAAGCTTTAGCTTAGTAAACATGCGGGCTTGCTTTTCATACCCCTTGTTCGAGGAAAGCAATACCTGTTTTGAGCGGTCGCCGTAAGGAGTGTCGGGGGAATCGCAAGCATTTTGCTTGGGCTGGGATGCCTAAACCAAGCTGTCGCAAAAATAACGACTATCCGGATTATTTATCTTTTTTCTTTCTGATAGGGTATTGAATTGATAAATATGATTATCAGGCTAATAATAAACTATTGACTTTCAGTCTTTGCTTATTTTAGATTATAATTTTAATTAAGATATATTGTTGCCAACTTATACTGCAAAATTGGCTAATTTGAAATTTTACATTTTTAAATCATAGAAATAGTAGGTATTTTTTTTTTTAATAATTTCATTTATCTCCTGAAAAAAAACAAGAGTAACAACTTTGATAAGCTAGCGGCTATCTATCTATATATAAAATCTCTACTCCACTGGATATAGCGATCACCATATATTTATTATAGAAATTTGTTCTTCAGACGAAAGATATTATTTGTTAATAATCATACAATCTTTATCTATTTATTACTTTGTAGATAAAGATTCTGAAAATATGAGAAACATATGACTTTTAATTGTTCCTTAAAGATAAGGTAAGAGCTTAACTTATTTTAAAATTGATAAAAGGTTCATAAAAAAGGTTTTATTAATATTCGGTATGATGGTTGATTCATTATTCTTTGAAACCTCAAGGCATATTTTATGACTGAAGGGTATTTCTTTATCTGCCTTTCTTATATCTCATATATGTAAAGGCAATTAACTACCACCTATAAATGTTAGTTTCCCACAGGCATATTTATAGCACCAGGAAGAAGCACTGTTCTGAATGAACTTGCGGGTGAAAAGCTCTGTGCAGGCACTCTTGCGAAAACTTTAAAAGATCGGGAAAGAGAGAACAAATGAAAATTTTAGTTAGCAGCATGATTTTTTATCCTGACCATAGTGGAATTGCCCTCTATTCCTCTGATTTTGCTTTTTATGCCGCTGAAAAAGGTCACGAAGTAACTGTAGTAACAGGGTTTCCATTTTATCCAATGTGGCAAAAGTCGCCTGAAGATAAAAGAAAACTGTTTAGGAAAGATAAGGCGAAAGATGTGACGATCCTAAGAGGTTACTTATATGTACCACAAAAGCCTTCCACAAAAAAAAGAATCTTCCAGGAATTAACTTTTCTCTTTTTCGCTTTCATTAATTTTTTCCGGGTCAAAAAGCCAGACGTAATAGTGATATTTACCACGCCCCTTTCTTTGGGTTTAGTTGGGGCAATATTTAAAAGAATTTACAGATGTGAACTCGTTATAAATATTCAGGACTTTCAGATAGAAGCAGCTGACTCATTGGGAATGGTAGGCAAATTTTCTTTTATAAAGTTACTTGAGAAAATTGAAAGATATAGCTATAAAAAAGCGGATATTGTTAGTTCTATTTCAGATTCAATGGTTGAATTGGTAAAAGAAAAAGGAATAAAGCCAGATAAGATTTACCTATGGCCGAACTGGATAAATATAAAAGACTACGGACTCGAATTGAATACCGGAAGTTTCAGAAAAAAATATTCTATTAAAACGAGTCAAAAAATTATCGGCTATGCAGGAAACATTGGACTCAAACAGGGCTTGCAAACTCTGATTGATCTAGCTGAACAATTTAAAGATGACAATAGCTTGTTGTTTATAATTATTGGTGAAGGCGGCGATCTTCAAAACTTGAAAGATTATCATGCCAAGAAAAATATTGCCAATATCAGATTCATACCTTTTCTAAACCAAACAGAATATAAAGAATTTTTGTCAGATGCAGATGCGATTTTCGTTTCGCAAAAGAAAACAACAAGGGATATTTACTTTCCTTCAAAGCTATTAGGGCTCATGTCTGTTCCTAAGCTTTTATTTCTTTCCGCAGACAAAGAATCGGAATTATATAAAGTCTTAAAAAATAATCAGTTGGGAATGGTTTGTGAATATGGTGATTTACCAAGTATGAAAAATTGTGTATCTTTGATCAAAGAGGAAGCACCTATTATTGAAAAATATAAGGAAAATGCTTTTAGCTTTGTTCAGCAATACGATAGAGAATCAGTGTTAAATAATGCATTAACTAAAATATCTGGAAATCAATAATGAAAAAAGTAATTGTTACAGGTTCTAGCGGGTTAATAGGAAGTGAAGTTGTTGAAAGTTATTGTCAAAAAGGATGGGATGTTTATGGAATAGATAATAATATGAGAGCAGATTTTTTTGGCGCCCAGGGTGATACGCGATGGAATCAGAAAAGATTACAGCAGATGTATGGAAATTTTTATCATACCGAATTGGATATACGGAACCGGGCTGAGGTTTTAAAAACTATAGAAAGTATAAAGCCCTATGCGATTGTTCATACTGCAGCTCAACCAAGCCATGATCTTGCTGCCTCCCGGCCTTTTGATGATTTTGATGTAAACGCAGCAGGTACTTTAAATTTATTGGAATCAGCCCGAACATATTGTCCAGAGGCTATTTTCGTGCATATGTCAACTAATAAAGTATATGGTGACGCTCCAAATGAACTTAATCTCGTAGAAAAAGAAACTCGTTGGGACTATGTAGATCAGGAGTTTAAGAATGGTATAAATGAAAATTTCCGTATTGATCAATCCAAACATTCTCTTTTTGGCGCTTCCAAAGTCGCTGGTGATATATATGTTCAGGAATATGGCCGGTATTTTGGCATATATACCTGTTGTCTGAGGGGCGGTTGTCTGACAGGTCCAAAACACTCAGGCGTGGAGCTTCATGGTTTTTTAAGTTATCTTATTAAATGTAATTTGGAAGGCAGGAAATACAATATCTTCGGCTACAAGGGAAAACAAGTTCGGGATAACATCCATTCTCATGATGTTGTAAAATTTATAGAAGCTTTCATTGAGTCACCAAGAAAAGCTGAGGTATATAATATCGGAGGCGGAAGAGATAATTCCATTTCTATATTAGAGGCCTTTGAGCTGATTGAATCTATTTCCGGAAAGAAAATGGTTTATGAATATATTGATAAAAACCGGGAAGGTGATCATATCTGTTATATTTCAGATTTGACAAAAATGAAGACCCATTATCCCTCATGGAATATAACCAAGGATTTAAAGACAACATTTGAGGAAATATATACTAGCTGGTTAAATAAAGGTTAAGTCAAATTCATTTCCATCAGAGGTTTAAACCACCGGCTTTAGCCGGTGGTTGTTTAGATGTATTAAAGCATTTTCGCAAAGTAAGCAATGGTTTCCTTTAAACCATCTTCCAAATTAACTTTCGGTTCCCATCCCAGCTTTTCTTTTGCTAAGTTAATATTAGGCTGGCGTTGCTTTGGGTCGTCCTGGGGTAAAGGTTTAAAGACTATTTTCGAATGAGAGCCTGATAGTCTAAGAATTTTTTCGGCCAGTTCAAGCATGGTAAATTCGCCAGGATTCCCAATATTTACTGGCCCAGTAAAGTCTTGCGCAGAATCCATCATACGGATAATTACTTCAATCAGATCATCCACATAACAGAAGGAGCGTGATTGCGCGCCATCTCCATAGATAGTGATATCATCTCCTTTTAATGCCTGCACGATAAAATTACTTACAACGCGGCCATCATTTGGATGCATACGGGGTCCATAGGTATTAAATATACGAACAACTTTTATTCTTAATTGATGCTGTCGAAAATAATCAAAAAATAATGTTTCGGCGCATCGTTTACCTTCATCGTAACAACTGCGAATTCCAACTGGATTCACCCTTCCCCAATATTCCTCAATTTGTGGATGGATTTCAGGATCCCCATAGACTTCAGAGGTTGAAGCCTGCAAAATTCTGGCCTTGACCCGCTTTGCCAATCCCAGCATATTAATGGCGCCATGCACAGAAGTTTTTGTAGTTTGGACGGGATCAAATTGATAATGCACAGGTGAAGCTGGACATGCCAGGTTATATATCTGATCAACCTCCACATAAAGCGGAAATGTCACATCATGACGCATGACCTCAAAATACGGATTGCTCATTAAGTGAGCAATATTATGTTTCGACCCGGTAAAAAAATTATCGACGCACAAAACGTCATGACCCTCACTTAATAACCGTTCGCATAAGTGAGAGCCAAGAAAGCCCGCGCCCCCCGTAACAAGAATCTTTTCCATTATAGACCTCTACCTTAGTTATGTAAATTTTCACGAGTTTGCAACTCAAAGAGCTTCGCGTCAACGCGTCAACCAAGAGATATTGTAACACGATATGAACTAATCCCTCTTTGCCCAGAAACCCAAGCCGTAAGAAATATCGATAGAAGAGATATATAAAGTCCTGACAAACAATGTGAAAGACTCATAGAGTGTTCATCGGATAGGAAATAGTTGAAATAGCATCCTAAAGTACGGGCAAATTTTGTTATAGCACCGGTTTTATCCATACCCAGCTTGGCTTCGTTCAAAGCCCTGAATATGCAATAGGCTTTTACTGCCAAGTTTGCAAAACAGCAATAAGGCAGGTATGCAGAAAGGTAGGCTCAATGGTAATGACTACATCCGGTTTCCAAAACCATTTCTGGAAGAGAATCGGCAAACCGGAAACGGCGAAACTGCACAGATGAATCAGGCGATTTAATGTTTTTGGCGTTTGGGAACAAATAACGGACAGCGAAATACAGTGACTTTGTTGATCAGCTCTTGACGATACGGTCAACTTTAATAATCCTTGCCAACCCGCCATTCAGGATAATAAGGCGGCGCGCAGATTATTCGAATTTCATGCTCATTCGCATATCTCATCGGAATACTTATTGATTCCGGTTAATTTGGAAGCATCGTTGAGATAAGGTATAAAGTAAATTTTCAAAGTGTTGCAAACTTAATAATGCGTTCCTTGATCATGCGCGCTGGGTTTCCAGCATAGACTTTCCAAGAGTCCAAGTCTTTAAATGTAACTGCCCTAGCTCCTAATACTGCCCCTTCATTTACAGTAACTCCGGGACCAACAAATGCTTCAGCACAGATCCAACTATTCTTGCCAATGTTTATTGGGAAGGCAATCAGTTGAAAGTCTGGATCATTGTAATCATGAGTCCCAGCACATAAGTGCGCACCCTGAGAGACAATAGCGTGTTCACCAAGAGTGATATTTGCTTGGTTGTAACAATTTACATCGTTAGCCAGGCAAGAAAAATCACCCATTTCAAGAGCCCAGGGCGCCCAAATAATGGCTTTAGGATAAATTAGACAATCATTGCCAATTTTTGCGCCGAAAATTCGTAGAATAAAAGCTCTCCAGCGGTGCATGGGCCGTGGAGTGTAACGAAATAATATGATATAAACCAATCCCCAAAGAGCACGCATAATACGGTTCAACAGTGTAAAACTGGGACCGTGCAAACCGCTGTTATCTTTAATTATAGTCATGTGCAATTCAATCACTGAGGACATTGATAAGACTTATTGCAGCCGATTTGATTTCAAACCGGTTTTCAAAACAGTTGCGGGCATTCTTTTGCATCTCGGCTCTTTCATATCCGTCTGTCTGGTTCCAGCGCTTAAGTAAATTTATGCAGCCGAGCAGGGAATCATCAGCAATAAAACCGGCATTATCTTTCTGAATTTCCTGCCAGATATTGACTTTATTGCTGATTAAAACCGGCAAATGGCAGGACAGAGCTTCAGCTACCACGATCCCAAAGTTTTCCTGATGCGACGGTAAAACAAAAGCCTCAGCGGCAAAGTAAGCCCCCCATTTAAGATCCCCGCTTAACATGCCCGTCCAGGTGGTTTTATCGATAATAATATGTTTCTCGGCCAATTTTTGCAATTCTGCTTGCCAACCAACTTGATCGGGTCCGGCGATCACCAGTTGCAAATCGGGTTGGCTAATGCTGGTTTGAGCAAAGGCTTCAATTAGTAAATCAATACCTTTTTTCGGGTGAATACGGCTTAAAAACAGCAAAAAACGTTTACCTTGTAAATGAGGGAACCTGTCAAAAAACAGGCGGCGTTGTTCTTCGACATTGCCGGTATGCCCGGCAGTGCCAAAATTGACCACCTGTTCGTTACAGCGATATAACCAGAACGATTGCCGCGCCAGGATTTTTTCATCTTCACAGGTGAACAGCACTTTCTTGGCATCGCGAAGCACCGGATACTCTCCCCAAGGCCAGTACAGCCATTTTTTTAAATGCTTGAACGGGTATTGATGTTTAAACCAGGGATCCAGCATGCCATGGGTAAAAACATAGTAGGGCATATTTTTATTTTTAAGAGCATTTCTAACTGCAAATCCATGATATTGCCATATGCCTTCCACAATAATGGCATCATAACGGTGATAATTTGCTATTAGCCAGGGTTTGAATATTTTAGAGTAACCGTATTTACCAGCGCTGGGGCCTAAAGCATGAATAGTTAAAGGAAATTGATTTATATAGTCTTCCTGAGCGGAATCCAGGCTGAGTACTTCTATTTCATGCCCCATCTCTATAAGAACTTGGGAGCTTTGTTTCAAACCTTCTATGGGGCCGCCACTTTCAGGGTTGACTGAACGGATAACTCTGAGTATTTTCATGAATTAATTAAATGACAAATCCGGTTGAACGTTTGAAATACTGCAGGTCTTCATTTTCAAGACTTTTAATAAATTTTGCAGGAGTACCGCCATACAAACTGCAAGATATATCCATTTTCTTGTTGATGGTCGAGCCGGCGGCGAGAATACTTCGAGGCGGAAGAGTAGTTCCCCCTAATAAAATACAGCCTGTGCCAATAAAACAATATTCTTCAATAATAACCGGACTTGAAGATTGTCTGCAGGTCTTAAGATCAATGCTATGAGTTAGGATGGTGGATCTAAATCCTGCAAAAGTAGAGAATCTTTTGATTTCAATTCGATTGGTGCAGTCGATCAGGTGTCTATTTGTAATAGCAGTATGTTCACCTAAAATAAGATCGGGCATTCTTTCATCATCTTGATGCTGGAAATGCCCCGACTTTAAACTTAGAGGAAATGCCGATATCCAGTTTAGATTGCCAATTGTGGAAAACTCGTCAAGCTTAAGCTTGTTTAAACCTTTTACTACATTAAGATGGCCAATTTTACTCCCACTTGCTAAAGAAAGATTATCAACAAAGATCCAGGATAAGCCAATTTTGCTGGATGGATGTAATTTATACTTAAAAATCCAGTTATATAGTCTTCTTTTTATGAACCAAGGCAATATTATAATAATCAGGCTAAGAATTTTTTTCATTTTGCCATTAATCAATATGCTTGACACTTCTACATGACAAGTAAATATATGGGCAGCTTGTCTGAAAGCATTTACCGAAACGGGTTAATAACGGTATTTTATTTTTGAGCAATCGAATTTGTTAGATTTCGTCCATATATTTTTCCTTTGGAAAGCCGTTCCCACAAAGCCATTGGGTTTTTAATAAAACGCCAGCCTCTGTAAAGAATAGAAAAAAGACTATCAATTTTTTGGCGAGGTCGTCCAAATATTTTTTCAAAAATTCGAGAATTATAGTCGCGCATTGAATGGTCAAGTTTTTTGGAAGCTGTTATAGAAACACTATGGAGTCTATATCCACTCCAAAAACTGTTTACTACGCTAAACTTAGCTCCTGCTAAAGCCATATCCACAAAAAGCTCGCCATCCCAGTTAGAGCGATTTTCTTTGTTAAATCCCTTTGATTTTTCAAAGGCATGCTTACGAAAAAAAGTGGAAGGCTGATTAATGATGCACGCACCATAGCCATATTGTTTGAGAGACATAAGTTGCGAAAAGCTTTTACGCAAAATCAGATTATTGCTATCAATGATATAAGCATGTCCAGAAATTACATCTATCTCGGGATGTTGGACAAAATAGTTTTCAACTGCTTTAAGTGCATTGGGATAAAGTATGTCATCAGAATTTAAAAAACCGTAAATCTCACCATGTGCTAGAGAAAATCCTTTGTTAAGCCCATCACTCGGTCCTTCGTCAGTTTCAAAAATAACTTTATTTATTTGGGGCCGGTATTTTTCAATGATTTCTCTGCTCCCATCCGTACTACCTGCATCGATAACTATATATTCAACATCGACATCTTTTTTTTGAGCAAGAACACTAGAGATTGTTTTTTCAAGAAACTCTGCCTGGTTAAATGAAATGGTTACTATAGATATTTTCATTGTTCAAATCCGTAGTTGAATTGCCTAAGTAACAAGTTACACAAAAATAATACAAATAAAAATTATAACGACAACTTATGAAGTTATTTTAGTTGTATAAAATCAGGTCTAATCTTACAGAACAATTTTTCCTCAAAGTTTTTGGAAGCTAGGAATGCTTAAGTTCTTTGAGCCTAATTTTATGGAAAAAAAGCCATTTTATCATAATTAACATATATTAAATGATCATTCTAATGATCCAGATCTTACAAAATTAATATCTTAAGTTATTAATCACAGCACTCAGTGGATAATGTTCTTAACTAAATCTTAATGCTAACTTGATAAATTCAATCTACCAGATTGATATTTACATATGATAAGTCAAACTTTAAAGGCGCGAGACTTCTTTATTATTGGTATCTATTGTTTCAAAAAAAAAATTTTCTGCTATGATAAAAATAACCTAAATGTTTAATCGTAGAAAATTACCATGATAATAAATACAGTCACTTTCACTTCTAGAACTCATTGTCCTCCCAGATTTAGCACAGGAATATTTCAAGTAAGATCTATAAATAAGTGCCAAATTCGTTCATTTTGTAAAGCGAGTTTAATTGCTATGACTTTATTTACTGGCTCTTTATTCAGTCTTATAAGTCTAGGCGCACAAGTTATTACTGTTGAGCCACAAGTTCCATATAATGTTTCGAATCAAGACGATCTTAAATTGATGGGCCGATTTTTTCAAGAGTCAACTTGGGTAAGTTCAATCCCTAATAAAACGTGGCTTACTATACTTAAGCCCTTGGGCTTCTCAAAACTACGCATAATGAATATGGAATCTAAAAATAGCGTTAGTATCGATCCATCTACAAAAGAATTGGACTTTGATTTCTCTCAAGTTGAGCTGAAGGGACTAAATAACAGTAAAGCTTATGGCCTTATACCTCATATTGTTGTTGGGCTAACGCCTCAAATCCCTTTAGCTACCAACATTAAAAATGGCCAATATTATGGTATATCCGATTGGGTAGCATATGAAAAATATGCGTATGCTTTTTTAGAGTTTGTGATGATAAAAGAAGACTTTTCGCAGGCTGACTTCGAAGTGGGGAACGAGCCAGATGGTAACGGTATGCCATGGCTTCTTCCTGATAGCGTGCAGCCGAGTGACCCAAAAATGTATAGTGCCTATATGAAACTTTATGGCGCATGGGCACATGCTGCAGATAAGCTTGCACATGAGCATCCTGAACTTAAGCTGAGGATAGGAGGGCCGAGTCTTACTTTCTTTTTTTATGGATTTAAAAGATTTGATTGGGTTAGACAATTCACTAAAGATGTAGTTGCACAGCAATTGCCGCTAGATTTTATTTCGTTTCACTATTATGGCAATAGCCAGGCTCTTAAGGGATTAACTGAATTTGGCGTAATGCCATCACTGAGCAAAATGGTTAATTACTTACGGGACAATTTAAAAGCCAATGGGCTTAATAATATCCCTTTAAATTTGTCAGAGTGGGGCCCAACTTGGCATACCGATGAAACTCCTGCGGGTATAATAAATGCCAATAATGTGGGAGCTGCATGGATGGCTCGCTTTCTTCTAAATATGGCGGAATATAGTATTGATGAAGGCGCATTTCTTTTAATAAATGATATTACCAACAAAAAAGACCCCAACCATCCTGATAAATTAGTAGACAATTGGGGCTGGCCAAGTTTTTTATTGGCTGATATGGTAACTCCTAAAGCACCTTACAATGTAGCTCTTATGTTTTCTAAATTACCTGGGCGACGTGTAAAAACAATGCCAATAGAACAAGGGTCTATTGGCATTGTAGCCAGTGCAGATACATCAAAAGTGGGCATCCTGGCATTTAATCAAAATTGGGATTTCGGTACTACTAAAAAAGATTTAGCAAGTACAAAGGAAGTGCAGATAAATGTTAAGGAATTACCCTTTATCGCATCAAAGGTGCATGTAGTTCGGTATCTGGTCGATGAAACGCATAGTAATGCCTATTATCTGTATAAGAATAACGTGAAACCTACGCCCCAAAATTCTGCGTTGCGCAAAGTGGATATTAAGGATATCCCTGTAATTGATGGTACAGTCAAGTTGCCGAATGTCAATTTAGAGCCATCTTCCGTTACGCTATGGGAAATAACTGCTAGTAAATAACTGCTGTCTTTTAGTAACGGAATGATTCTATTGACAAGATATAAAGTTTAATTTTGATTAAGCTGATAATGAGTAGTTTGACACTGGATAAAACCCAGAATAGCGTAGAGCAAGTACCTGGATTTTAGAGCTTTGTTATTCATTTTTGATACTTTGAAAATCTCGGTAAACATTACTTCATAAGGGGCTTGAGTTAGTGATATTTACCTAAATTTTATAGCATTCGCCCGACTCTAGGCCTTGAGTATCCCTCTGTGATCCTTTGGGTTTACCTGAGCATTCTACTTAAACTTACCTGATTACTTACAAGCTTCAGCCGAAGTAGCCACCCCTCAAGTAGCCGTCATACCGGCATGGACGACCGGTATCCAGAATACAGGGATGTGACTCACCACCCAAGTAATCGATGAGTTTACATCCGTGTAACCTAGACCCCGGCAGTCCATGCCGGGGTGACGCCGCTTGGAGAATTCGCGGGGTCATCACCATTTCGATTGTGGCTGAAAATTGTACGTAATCAGGTAAACTTATATCAGATGCTCTAAAGCTGAATATCATGCTTAAATAGGGCTTATAACTTAAAATGAAAGCGGCGACGATCCAGCCGAAGATCGGAATTATAAGCCCCCTATAAGAGTATACCTTTGAAGAGCTCACTCAATCCCTTTTTTCTTCGAGTCACCCAATAAGGATTCGATTGGTTGTCGATAACTTTATACGTCGTAGGCAACCATTGACCCGAAAGCTCTAAATAAAGTTTTTCTTACTCACATTTAAATGCTCTCCATCAGTAAGTTCAATTGGGTATGGTTGAGTTAACAGTCGTTTATTTTTTCTTCTAATCTTTTAATTAATTTATCGATATAAGCATCCCATGTATATTCTTTAACTGAATTATGAGAGTTATAACAAAAAGAATTGTAAAACTTATTATTTAAGACTTTTGTTATTTTTTCTTTTATAAGAAGCGGAGAGTTTTTTTCGCAATAATATCCAAAATCAATATCCCTCCCAAATGTCTCTACAAAATCATCATATGGGGTAATGACAATTGGGGTATAAAAAAACATAGCTTCCACTGTTGCTGAAAAAGCCCCCCATTTTGGAGTGGTATTAATAAATACTTTTGCTTCTTTAAATAGCTTATAGTAAATCTCTCGATCTTCATTTTTTCCTTTGTCTAAATAACCATAGCAATGAATATCTTTCGGTAAACTTTTAAAGTCGGTATTATTCATCCCAATTATATGGAGAGATAGAGCGGGATAATTTTGCTTTAGGATTTCAAAGGCATTAATTAAAGATTGTGCACCTTCTATATATTTTTTACTGCCAACAAATAGTAATTTGTTTGAATTTTCCTTACTCTCCATCACATCAGTCTCTGAAATATCAAGCCACGAATTAATGACATTCCCCAGATAATAAATATTTTCATTTTTATAGCGTTTCATCATATATTTTGCAACACTTGGAAATAATGGAAATATTAAATCTGCACCTTCTATTTGAGAGTCTTCTCGTTTAATACACTGTTTCTCAAAAAAATTTGGCTTTCTATCTAAAAAATAATTGATGTAATGGTCATAAGTCCAGTCGCAAAATTGGACTATTGGTTTTTTTGTCAGCCCAACTGAAGAAAAACTAAATGTTAGAAAAATATGTGCATCAGAATTTGGATATTGTTTTATAGCTTTTTTAATGCGATATCTGACATTAACAAAATGAATGAGAGAACGGAAGTAATTGTATGCTGAATTTTTATATAGTATCCCCAAAAAATAATAAACTGTTATGTTAGCAATTTTTTCCAATAAAAACGGCGGACTTATATCCACTCTGTTAACTTTTATACCCTTCGAAAATAATGTTTCCGTAAAAAAGAAAGGCACATTAGACCAAGTGCTTATTTTATTTGAATCTCCATTGGAAAATACCGTTATTTCTTTAATTTTTTTCATTTTTTTCCTTTTTTAATCACTGTCAACGGATGGCTTTATGAGCCCTAATGGATTGTGAAGTTGCTTTATTTTAAAATAATATAACGATTGACGAATAATTCCAACGTGTGTACATATGGAGATTCTATGGTGGATGACCACTTGTATGTGTTTTAATATCGTGAATTCTAGGAAATCGATATGCCTCTACGAGCAAGAAAATACCAATCTCAGTATGATCTCAAGAGATCATTATCTTATTGATTGGTGAAATAGTTTAAATAAAGGATATGCATATTTAAAGCATTCAATGATCAGAAAATAGTATGAAGAGGGCGCTTAACTATTAGGTTCTGTTGACATTTACCTTAGCCATATCAGTGCGGGAGACAAGGCGTAAAAATCCCCTGTAATTCGTGCCGTTTTTTCATACCGTGAAAACGCTCTCCTGTAATATTTAATTTTGTTAAAGAAGCACTCAGTCAATTGGCGCTCTTTGTACACCAATTGCAAGGATGATGTCTATTGCTTACCGGTAGAGTGAGGCACTCAAGGCCTTTTTCACTAATTGCCTGAATAAAAGGATCCCTATCATCGCCTTTGTCAGCCGCCAAAGCACTAACACCTTCGGGTTGTCAAATCCGAGTAGTGGCTACAGCCTATATACAGGCTTTTCCAGACATCCTGTTTGCACCCCCTTGAAAAGCATTTAACAACATGATTCCATTTGCCTAATGAAGCAGCAATAACCGCTTGCCCGCCACCATGTAAAAGCCATAAATCCGCATTGAGAAAGTCTCGGCATTTTTCCACAAAGCCCAAGTAAACCCATGGATTCACGAGTAATAAACCATAACAGGTTTGCCATTCCACATCTGATAATTTTACTCTATTAGACAGGTCGGCTGAAAACACCGAGATTCTTATGTTTAATGGGTAAAATGTCAGCAGAACCTAGTATTATTTATATATCCTTCATTAAGGCTAGGAATCAATATCCATGCCCAAAGGACATGGTTTTGCATTAACCCCCTATAAGTGGGCTTTAGTGCATCTTTGTTATGAAACTTTAAGGAAGAAATTCAATTTTTTAAAATAATTAGGTGACTTGTCTTATAAATCTTCAAGTCTTTTATTGCTAATACACAACCGCAAAAACCGAAAAACATAATTGTTTCTTTGTGAATTAAAGATAGGTCTTGATCTTTAAGACAGGTTTTAGTATCCAAGTAATTCATAGGCATAGCCTTAGTGTTCCACGCCCACAGGACGTGGCTTTCTAAGTCTTAGTAAATGGGAGTTAAAATCTCACTCCCGTCCCAGGACTAAGCTGTGTTGAAGTTTGCACAAAACTCTTTTCTAGCCAAATTTAAATTCGTTCAATTCAATGTCAACTGTGTTGATAGTTTTAATCGATTTAAATGATCTTCTTCCATGGATTAAATGGGAGGATATATTCGTGATCTTGACAAATTCATTGTCCTATACTTTCTTTTCGTCTTTCTTATTGGCTCTCAATATTAAACTATGAAAAATTATGGCTATTATTATTTGATTTTAATTATTATTTATAAACTCATCAATATTATGAAGTTTTTTAAAATTATTTTTTAACCACCTTATATCCATATCCCACCACTTTATCTCTAATAATTTTGTTATTTCATAATCTTCAAATCGATACCTTATAATTTTAGCAGGAACTCCTCCAACTATTGCATAAGGTGGTATATTTTTTGTCACAACTGAACCAGCAGCAACTATTACGCCATCTCCAATTTTTATTCCATCAACAACTATAACATTTGTCCCTATCCAAACGTCATTTCCTATTTCGATATTATCATATTCAATAAAATAATTTTTATCAGCGAAGGTAATTTGAGATTGCTTTAAAGTTGAAAAAAATAAAGGGTGTGTAGATACATAATCTTTGGCAGGATGTTTTCCAATTCCTATTTTACAGTTTGGCCCTATAGAACAAAATTTCCCTATTTTTGCATTCCATATAATCGTCTCATCACCTATATAGGTAAAATCACCAAATGTTGAATTCGATATTGAAACTTTATCATAAAATGTATTATAGATCCCACAAGTACAATTTGATAAATTTGATAAGTATCCGATTTTTAGGTTTTTATCTTTATTTTTAAATTCTAATAACTTAGAATTTATTAATCGCAAAAACCATATTGATAATGGATTTTTTATTAGAAATTTCACTCTAAAAACCTAGAATTTTTTTTACTTTTTGTTTCAGAATGCCTTTGAACTTAATATTGAAAGCTTTATTGAAATTTTTAACAATCATATCATCAATTGCAATATCCATATTTAAGGAAAATTGATTGCTGTTACATAATTCTTTATGGCTATAAATATTATTTTTATCGACGCCACAATGAGTGCCTGTATTATCATGCCCTAAATTATTTACAAAAGATATTTTAGGGTAAATAGTAAGTTTTTTATTTAAATACGCATGATAACACCACCTTATATACCAAGAGTCTAATTTGCCTTCCATTTGCATTGTTAACATATGGGATAAATCAGTTCCGCCCTTATTAAATTCATTTACCTTACTTGAATTAGTTATAAATTCTTGAAAATCTCTTACCTCCCAATCTATACCCTGCCATCTATCCTTCCAAGTTGCCCAGCTCCATGACATGGGTCTTATATTAAGATAAATATTGTCATTATAATTACTTGGAAAATTCATAAATTTTGAATCGAAACTAAATCCAGTAATTGAAAATATATCTAGTCTTTTTTCAAACATATCAAGGCATTGATTCATAAACTCCAAGAAATAAGGACTTGTAACTAAGTCATCTTCAAGAACGATAACCTTGCCGTAGTCACTGATTACTCTAGTAACTCCATCTATAATAGAGTTCGCAAGTCCTAAGTTTTTGTCTCGTTCGATAATAGAAACTGACTTGAATCCATTAATTTGCCGAATATATTTCCTTACCAAGCTCACAGTTTCAACTTGCTTTTCAGACTTAGAGGCATCAGAAAAAATGAATAAATCACTATTTTTAGCAAGTTCGTTTTTCTGAAGTGCCTCTACTGTTTGTCGTGTATGCCATGGACGGTTGTAGACAAATAGGGCAATTGGGGCGAAAGCATTGTTGTCTGGCGATACTTTAATACGTGTAAGCTGATATTGAGCTACCATCTGATTGCTATTTATTTAATTCATCTTTCAAATTCCATAATATTAACGATTCTTTCATTAGAATTTAGCCTTTTCGTTTTCTATTGAAGGAAGCTGCTGAAAGTAGGCAATGGTTTCTTTCAAACCATCTTCCAACATGATCTTAGGTTCCCAATCAAGCTTATCTTTAGCCAACGTGATATTGGGTTGACGCTGCCTTGGGTCGTCAACAGGCAATGCCATAAATATAAGTTTGGATTTGCTCTTGGTTAACTGAAGCACTTTTTCAGCCAGCTCGAGCATAGAAAATTCGTTATGATTACCAAGATTAACCGGCCCGGTGAAGCCGGCTTCTGTCTTCATCATGCGGACAAAGCCTTCGATCAAGTCATCCACATAACAAAAGCTACGCGTCTGGCTGCCGTCGCCGTAAATGGTAATATCTCCACCCCTCAGAGCCTGAACAATGAAGTTCGACACCACCCTGCCGTCGTTCGGATGCATGCGTGGCCCATACGTATTGAATATCCGAACTACCTTGATATCCAGATTATTTTGCCTGTAATAGTCAAAGAACAGCGTCTCTGCGCAACGCTTGCCTTCGTCATAACAAGAGCGGGGGCCAATCGGATTAACATGCCCCCAATAGCTTTCCGGTTGAGGATGCACCACTGGATCGCCATACACCTCGGAAGTGGATGCCTGAAAGATACGCGCTTTCACCCGTTTGGCAAGGCCAAGCATATTAATTGCCCCATGCACGCTAGTCTTGGTCGTCTGCACAGGATCAAACTGGTAATGCACAGGGGATGCTGGACAAGCTAAGTTATATATTTGATCGACCTCCACATACAGTGGAAAAGTGACATCATGCCGCATGAGCTCAAAGTAAGGATTGCCAATCAGATGGGCAATGTTTGCTTTGCTGCCGGTAAAGAAGTTGTCTACACACAAGACATCGTGACCTTCTTTAATCAGCCGGTCACAGAGGTGTGAGCCAAGGAAACCGGCCCCGCCAGTAACAAGTATTCGATTCATGAGTTTATTTTCCTTACAAAGATTCGTTTGAGCTTTTTCTTTACAAACTCGGGTGCCATCCATTTCAAGACATTCAACGGCGTCAAGTCAGTAGGCAATGTGTATCTATAGGGTGTCATTCTTAAATACTTCCAATAAAGATGCTTATATGGATGATTGTTTCTAAAATGCCATGGCTTTGATGAGCCAGTATAGTGAATGATTTTATAGTCACTTTCTGATCTCTCTGTTAATTGAAAAGAGTTATATTTATAATCCAATTCACTCCACTTGTCTTCAAAAGTAATATTTAAAACATCTTGATCCCACCACAACAAATTTTCATTATATTTTTCTGCGTTTTCAATAAGACGAGAAGCTATACAGTTATCTCTCCATATTTTGAGGTTTATATACATTACTCCCGCATTGAAATATGTATCACTGTTAAATTGTGCAAATGCTAGTCTTTCTAATTCTTTTTTGGAGTATCGATGATTAACAGCATAAACATAAATATCATGAGATTCTTTAGCATCGGAATAAGGTGAAAAGGATAATCGAAGAAGCTCATTCAATTCACCATTTACAATTAAATCTGCATCAAGAAATAAAACTTTTTCAATAGATTTTGGCAAAATATCCGATAGTAATAGTCGAAAATATGTTGCTGTTGAGACGTGATGGGTAATTTTAAATTTAGACAAAATCTCAGAGTTAAGACCTAAAGTTTCTATAACAATGCCATAACGACTCTTGATAAAACTTATAGACTTAAATAATTTTGGGTTGCTATCGTCGACATTAGTTACTAAAAAAATACGGCCTACTATCTCTTTATTATTTTCTAATAGCGAGACGCAAGCTACGGTAAATTGTTCAATATAATTTTTATCGATTGCGAACACTACATTTAACTTACACATTTATCCAATTCCAGGCAGATTTTATTATCGTATCTAATTGAAAATATTCTGGCTTCCAATTCAATATTTGACTTGCTTTAGTCGAATCACCTATCAGAATTGCGGGGTCACCCGGCCGTCTCTTATCAATAATTACATTAAAATCTTTACCAGTAACTTTTTTTACAACATCAATAACTTCTAATACAGAATAGCCTTCACCATTTGACAAGTTAAAAATGTTTGATTCTCTACCTTGATTTAAATATTCCAACGCCAACAAATGGGCTTGAGCTAAGTCAAGGACATGTATGTAATCTCTAATCGCACTTCCATCGCGTGTTTCATAATCTACTCCATAAACTTTTATTTCAGACCTTTTCCCTAAAGCAGCTTCAAGTACTAATGGAATTAGATGCGTTTCTGGATCATGTTGCTCACCTATTTCTTGATCAATATCAGCACCAGCTGCATTAAAATATCTAAGACTGACAAATTTAAAGCCGTAAGCTTCTGAATAATCCTGCAAAACATTTTCAACCATCAGCTTACTTCTGCCATATGGATTAATTGGAACTTGTGGGTGATTTTCATCAATAGGAATAGTGATAGGATTACCGTATGTGGCGCATGAAGAAGAAAATATAAACTTGTTGCAAGAGAACTCCCGCATTACCTTTAAAATATTTAATGTATTAGCAACATTATTGATGTAATATTTTTCAGGGTTTTCAACTGACTCACCGACATATGCATACGCAGCAAAGTGCATAACGGCCTCAATATTGTATTTATTAAAAATAAGCCGCAACAACCCTATATCATTTAAATCTCCAAGTATAAACTCTCCCCATTTAACAAAATCTTTATGACCATAATCCAAATTGTCCAATACTATTGTGTTATATCCTTTATTAGTCAATACCTTGTTCGTATGACTTCCAATATATCCTGCTCCACCAACAATTAATACACATTTGTCCATTTTTATTTCCTCAAAACATAAACTATATTATGAAACACAAATAGGTTAGATAATATTGAGTTTTCAAAATGATTTGCTCTTTTAACTGCATAAGAAGAAACAAGTTTCTTCGTAAAAGATGGATTATCTGGATCTAAAAAAATTTCCATAGTTTCAAAAGCTTCTTCAAAAAAACGGTACTCATGATAGAAAAATGTATTTTTTACGTAATAATCCATGCTTTGGATAGTAAAAAAATTAACATGTGTTGGATCCACAAACGCATGTTTTGATTTAAAGTAAGGTACTTTTACTATGAGATACCCTCCTTTTTTTAAAATTCTTTGACATTCTTTAATAAGCCCCAACAAAATTTCTATATGTTCAAAAACATTGTCTGAATAAATTAAATTAAAACTATCCGATTGATAGGACAATGGTTTATTTAGATCGTGTAATTCATCAGCAAACTTTTTATTGTAAAAATCCACATTTAAAAAATTTTGTAATGGTTTGTTTCCGCACCCTAAATGAAGATTATTTTCACCGATAAAATTATCCAAATTAAATTTTTTGTTAAATTCAAAATACATTTTTATAATTTTTTTCATTTTTTCGCTATCACTGAAAGCTTATTACATCAGAACATGTTGATTGTTCCATAATTCCTGGTGTATATACACCACCAATTACGCTCTATGACCTTGTGGATCCAGGCAGCTTATTTACTTTCTCCGTTATTTTGTTCCTTTAACAGCAAAGGTCATTACATTCGACAATGTTTTATTCAATTTAATTGCTCTGCTTTTGGTTCTGATTTCAAGTCTCAAAAAGACATAGTTAATAATCGGCACAAAAAAATACAGAAATTTTCTTCCAGCAAACAATCTGGCTAAATGCATGCCAAGGATGGAAAAATTTGTGTTCACTTCTTCAATTACAATTTCTTTAAATCCAGCATTTTTCATCAACATTTCTATACCAAATCTAGTGAATCTAAAAAAATCATATGGCTGCTCATGCTCCTCCCAATACAAAGGAACTAACATAAACAACCGCCCACCCTCTTTTAAAATTCTAAACTTTTCATCAATAACTTTTTGTGGATTTTGGACATGCTCAAGGACGTAAAAACTAACAACAACATCTGCCTCTTTATCATTAACTGGAACATTCTCTATGTTTGCATGTATATCAGCGGAAGTATTTTTCTCATCAATATCTATACCGATATAGTCATGATCATGTACAAAGACTTGATATGGTTTTTGCCCACAGCCAAAATCATAAATTTTTAATTTAATATCTCTTGGTAAGGATTCAAAATATTTTTTTACCGATCCGATGGCAAAACTTAATTGTAAAAAAATTGGGTTCCAAAGCGAGGAATCTTTTTTTAGGTCTCTTTTCCTCTCATTAATGCTTCTTAAATTCATTTCAAGATTCCTTTAAAATAAAAACTTTTCATAAACAAACCATAAGATTTGCTTGGCTTATAGAGTGTAAAAACAAACAGTGCGGACATAGAATAACTTAGTAAAGTTGCCATCGCTGCACCATTTATTCCCAAATTTGGAATTAGAATAAAATTAAATACAATATTTAAAATAGCACCTACTACATGACCAATTGTGGCTAAACCTTGCTTGTTTTCAACCAACATCCATTTACTCCATGCACATCCTAGAAATACAAACAGCCCCGTCCATATACTAATCATCAGCACCTGTCCCGCTTCTCTATATGTCTCGCCATACAGCAGCATCACTAGCCAATCACTCAAAAATGTCATGGGCAACGCTATCCCTATCGCCATCCACACCATTAAGGTATAGAGCTTCTGAAGCCTACCGTAATAAACTTCTTCGCTTATTTTTTTTGCGCTGATAATGGCTGGAAAAAGAGAATTTGTGATGATCCCCGGAATAAAGTACCACACCTCGCTTAGCCTTACCGCCGCAGAATAAAGACCTACTTCTTTCTCGCCCAGCATTTCTTTGATCATGATCTGGTCGATGCGCATGTAGATCATGATGACCAGACCACTCAGAATCAGCGGCCAACTATCCTTAAGCAGTTGCTTGGCCGTCATCATATCAAAACGGCGAAAAAAGCTTCCGAGTTTCTGGCAGCGATAGGCAATGTAAAGAGACACGGCAAGCGTAGCCTGATCGACAAGGCTGACAACCACAAACCAAAACAAACCCGCTCCAGTAAGGATAAAATATATCTTCAAAAGCGAGGACAGCAGGAGTTGAGTCAGTTTGCAGATTGAAACAAATTTTGATAGCGCCCTGGATTGAAAGTAAAAATCGACCACCTCGAACGACTGAAAGATAGCACCGCTAGCAATAATTAAAATATAAAGTTCTGTGGTAGCGTCATTCGAAGTCAATTGCGTGATAAGCGTAATAACCGCAAGCATGGCAATAGCACCGCTCACCTTTAACCAAAATGCCGTGCCCATATAGATGTCACGCTGGCTCGGATCACGCACCAAGTCGCGAACAATTATGCTGTCCAGCCCTAACTTGGCAATGCTGCTGAATAAGGCGGTAAAAGCTAGGGCATAACTAAACACACCAAATTGGGTTGGCCCCAGATAACGGGCCACCCACACGCCCACAAGCAGTCCGGCGATAAGACGCAATATTTGCTCTGCAAACATCCACGAGGTGTTTGCAAAATAGCGGCGAAAACCTTGATGTGTTAGGGCGCTATTGGAAAAATGCTTGATGCGTCTCAACACAATAGGTTACTAAAAAAATGATTTGACCATCCCCATTTTGAATACATTCGGTACAAAAGCTGACGCAGGGCATAAAAAGAGTCAGACCCCTTTGCTACATTATTCACCACAAATTTCATCCCTTTTAATAGAGCATCGAGGCTTGTGGAGTAAGGTTTCTAAGAATAGCTTGTGGAGTAAGGTTTCTAAGAATAGTCATAAACCACCACCTTATATTCGATCATCCGACTGCCGGTTTTTTTCAATTTTTAATATACAAATAATAGCAATCGCCATTGCAATTCCTAAGCGGTGACTCCCCGCATAAGGACTCATAATTACGTTTCCAGCTGATGAGAATAAAATCAGAGTGATTAATAACGTCAGATAGCCAAATGGACGGTCAAAAACTACGTATTTTAGAGATTTAATCAAGTGATAAAAGAAAAACAAAAAGAAAAACGCGGCTAAAACTCCGCCTTCCATCCAGCTTTGCAGAATTTGAGAATGTGCCATGAAACTTTGGCTGTGAAGAATATTGCTTTGTCCCATCTGGCGTAGTCCGCGATCTGTTTCCTTATGAAACATAGCCGCGTATTTCTTGGTGCCTTCACCCCAAGAGCCAAAGCCCAGTAAAGGTGAGTCACTTACAGCGATAATACCAATTTTTATTGCTTCAAAGCGCACCGTGTTCGATGAGCCTCTTCGGTTGCTATATTCATCACCCGTTTGTGTCATAGCGATTAAAATTATCGAGATTACAACTGCTCCCGCCACAAAAATTGTGGTTAAGCTTTTTATGCTGATATGCAATTTTTCTGGATTTGCATTGCGGATCCATAATATTCCGGCCAGGATTAGGCACGATGACCCAAGCCCCCGGGTATCCATATAAATACTAAAGATACCGATACATATAAGTAAGCCAATCGATAGTAGATTTGGTATAAAATAGCCAATAGCTAATACACTCATTACCGTAGCGTTACCGTATCCAAATTTCCAGGTACCGTTATCCAGTAAAGTGCCGTTAATTCTCAAGTAGATTAAGGACCCGATGGCGGTTCCTAAAATATACCACCAGAGATAACGTTTATCACTGCCTGCTAGGATTGCCAGAGCTAAAAAATCACTCAGCAGTACGACGTTACGTCCCCATGCACGTAGATAGTTTGATGGGGAAGTTCCAGCGACTAAGTCAGAAATTATATATCCCATCATCATACTCATCCATGCAAGTGAAAAACCCCAAAATATAGGCTGTTTAAGTACAGGTATAGTTTTGCCAGACAACAGTAACATTACGGCAAGTATTGGTAGTAATAACTCCGCTACATACAGCTCACCCATTAAATTTAGAATATATTGGGAAGGCAAGCCACAAATAAAGACAAACAGGCTGAAAAAAGTAATGTTCAGCTTATCAGGATTCTTACTGAGTTTTAGACTAACTGGTTGCGTTATGGCAATTGACATCATTAGAGTACTTGTTAAGATTCTATTTTTATTTAGAGCTTATCCGTAAATAATATTAGGTTGATTTTGCCGTTTTATTTTACGAAAAACAATCACAGCAGCCGCCAGCATCAATAGCCCGATATAACTACGCGCCTTTTTTTCATAGCGAACCAAGATTTTCCGAAATCGATTGAACCAGGAATGGCAAACTTCAACAATCCACCGCTTTGGTTTGAAATCAGGGTTCTTGGCTTTTTCTTCGATCTCTTCGCCGCGTGGTCGGATATGAGGAACATAGGCTCTATCCAACACCTCCTGTTTTGCTTGTATGCCAACATATCCCGCATCCAGGCAAAGATTTTGCTCTTTATCGCCTTCGTCATTAGGTCGTTCTATGATAATGCCGTCTAAGGTCGCCGCCAGCAGTTTAACATCATGATTATTGGCACCGCTGATCACAATCGACAGCGGAACTCCCTTTTTATCGGTCAGGATACTTCGCTTACAGCCGTTTTTTCCTCGATCCGTCGGATTTTTACCCATAGCTTCCACAGCCAAAGGGGCTTTTACCATTGCCCCATCAAGGCTTTGCCATTCCCATGCAATACCTTCCATGTCCTCGTATTCCAGCAGACCGCTTTTCCATAGAATTTCAAACACGCCTGCCGCTTCCCAGTCCAGAAAGTACTGATGTACAGAACTGCTACTCCCAAATTCACTGTTGGGTAAGGCCTTCCCTTGACAACCGGTCCGTAACCCATACATGATCCCTTCAAAAATCTTCCTCGGCGATTGTGGCTTTCTTCCGCCTCCGGCTTTACGCTGATAGGCTTTGCCAGCGTTCCGTAGGCGTTTGGGTATTAATGGCTCTACGCGCACCCGGAATTCATCTGAAACCTTCCAACTAACTAATCTTTTCATAACATTACGATCCTGTCGGTGAAAATCGTAATTTTTTTATACACAGATATTTCTTATCAACTACTTATTTACGGATAAGTTCTTAGAAAGAAAAAATCTTGTTTTATGGGAAGCTCTAAAAATAAGTTACACCCATGCTTCGACAAGCTCAGCACGAACGTAACTCATTGATAATGTTATAACCGTTCGTGCTGAGCTTGTCGAAGCACTGTATTATTAGAGGTTACCTTATGATTGTTTCGTTTGTGATTTGAAGATAAATAAACTGATTGCTAATATTCCTTCAAAGGAATCAGTTAAAAGACTCAACCATTGATTCATACCTAGCGCATAAAGTTGATGAATCTCCTCTCAAATCCCCTCAATTGCTAAAAACAGTAACGCCTTTAGCAGAACAGAAAAAATCTATGTTCATTAAGCTATATAAATAATAAATAGCCCATAAATCACCAGTTCCAAACCATTATAAGTTTGGGGGGTGATAAAAACTGCCCAAGTGTAACCTAACCCGTTGCTAATATGCCAGAAAAATCGATAATTCATATTAGCCGGTATTCATTATCAAGTATTTCTTTTTTCAATACGCCTGATTACCCGAAAATCCTTTAAAAATAGTAATAAAGACTATTTTCACATCCAGCCATAATGACCATTGTTTAATGTATTCCAGGTCATGGTGGACTCTTGCTTCCATTTTATCCAGAGTGTCTGTTTCGCCTCGGCAGCCATTGATTTGCGCTTGGCCGGTTATGCCGGGCTTTACTTTGTGGCGCAGCATGTAGCCTTGAATATGTTTGCGGTAATGTTCATTATGGGCAACGGCGTGGGGCCTGGGGCCGACGACTGACATTTGTCCTTGCAGTACGTTAAAAAACTGGGGTAATTCGTCTAATGACGTTTTGCGTAAAAAAGCGCCGAAAGGCGTGACCCGGGAATCATTTAGCGTAGCTTGTTTTACATTATCTCCGTTTTCACAAACGCTCATGGTGCGGAATTTTAAAACTTCGATTTTTTCACCATTGATGCCGTAACGCACCTGCTTGAAAATAACCGGTCCTGGTGAAGTTAGCTTAATTATTATGCCGATAACCACCATTGGTAAACTGATTAAGGGCAGAATGATAGCGCATAAGAACAGGTCTTCAAGGCGTTTAAGTATGCCGTCGAATGCGGTGAAAGGGGTGTCGAATACACTAACGACAGGTATGCCTTGCACGTTACTCCATTTGGACTGAATGAGGTTGAAGGTGAAAAAGTCGGGTACGATATTAACCGAGACAGTACTATCAGCTAACTTGTTAATCATGTCACTGATACGTTTTTCGGCACACAAGGGCAAGGTAATATAGATATGATCAACCTTGCCCTGTTGAGCATCATGCAGCAGTTCTTCGAACTTTCCCACCGTTTGAGATTGCGAATCGTTGTTTATAGCCGCGCGGCGACTGGGATCCTTTATCCGATCGAAATCAAGCCGGCGATTGGGGTTGTTGGTTCTGTCGTCGTAATAACCCTTAAAATTGTAACCAAGCCAGGGCATCTGCGAGATTGCAGTTTCTAAACGTTTACCTAAATGATTGGCGCCGAGTATGGCATAAGTTCTGGAGTTTAAGCCGTGCCTGCGCAGAAACGCTAAAATCAATCTTCTGATGGTATGGGTTAGTATTATGAGGGCCGGTACTAAGGGTAGAAAAAGCTGTATGCTCTCTTCGGAATAAATATAGCTATAAGGGTCATCGAAAAAAAATATGCAGATGACTATAAGCACGAAAGCGGCTATCCATGATAGTAGAATACGCACTGCTTCATCAAACATCGGTTCACCACGCCAGCCTTGATAAAGATCATTATATTCAGCAAAAATACCGAATAATATTATGCAGCCCATGCCTGGTAATAAATAATCCTGGTTGAGGGGCACATCATAATAGTTCATCGATATATACAGGGAAACTAATATTAAACCGCTATCGAAAGCGCGACTTAAAGCATTTAATGTGGAATAAGAGGGTCGAATAGGGACAAGAGATCTTTCCTGGTTCATTAATGTTTCAGTCTATTCTAGGGGTTTGTGTTTTAAGGAGCTTATTCATGATGACTTGTAATCACTATATCATAGCTATATAAATTTTAGGTTGATTAAGATAATTCCTGTATTTTATAAAGTATATCAATTGTTTTTGGCAAAAAACGATTTTTAGGTAAATTTATAAATTGGGACTTTTAAATTAAAGACAAGCCTCTTTCCAAAATAGATAATGGACTCATTCAATTTTTAGTCTGCAAAGATTTTTTGTTCCAGCCTACGTTTAATTAATAAAATCCTCGGTATTTTGTGATTGCATAATCAAGCTAGGGAAAGTAGTGTTCGGGCTTAAATAGACATTCAGGATCTGCTGATTTTATCGGTTTTCCATGTAATACCCAGTAAGCAGGGCGCTGGAGTTTATGAATTATCTAGGATAATGATCGAGGGTTAACACAAAACTATACAACTAAGCCGGGGGATTGGCTTTTTAGCTGCACAAAAAAATGATACCCTATATTTTAGAAAAGAATGGTGCCGAGGAGAGGACTTGAACCTCCACGGGGTTGCCCCCACTAGCACCTGAAGCTAGCGTGTCTACCAATTTCACCACCTCGGCGGAGGTTGCTGAAAGCAAAGTGAGGAGGGCACTATACCTAATCAGTGCTGCATTTGTCAATTCAAACCCGAAGTTTGAAAACTTAATTGTTTCGGGTTACCCGCGTCATACATACCGGACGGATAGAGAAGTTTTTTACATAATATTCAAAGGGTTTTCTCATTTCAATTCTAATCGATAGGCTAATTCTACTTTGTCAGATTACATGTCCTGTAATTTTCAAGATCGTCATTCCGGCAAGGATTGCCGGACTAATTCGCCAGGAGCGAATTTGGATGTGCATCGCACAGGGCGAAGCCCGAACCGCAGGGAGGCGGTGAGCAATCCAGAGTCCAGGGATAGGTTTGAGCTTGCCATCCCTGGCGCTGGATACCCGCTTCCCGCCGGGCATGACGAGCTTTCGTAGAATCTGACAAAGTAGAACTAAGCATGTATCATAGGAAATATATAGCTTATTGTAACCACTATTCAGGTATTCCATTATTAAATGACCTCGAAGTCTAAAAAAGACGTTGATTTTAGTTCAACAAAAGATCCATACGCCCAGCGTGAAGCTGAAAAGTATGAAAATCCGATTCCCAGCCGGGAATTGATTCTCCAGCTTATCGAACATACCGGCAAACCCTTGCGCCGTTCGGATATTGCAGAAGCATTCTCCCTAGAAGCTGAAGACCAGATGGAGGCGCTTCGCCGCAGGCTTCGGGCTATGGAAAGGGATGGGCAGTTGTTATTTAACCGGGCGCAGCAATATTGCCTGGTTAATAACAAGGATTTAATTGTCGGTCGTATTATTGGTCATGCCGATGGCTTCGGTTTTATCAAGCCGGATGATGGCTCGGATGATTTATTTTTATCGCCCAGGGAAATGAATCCGTTACTGCATAATGACAGGGCGCTTGTTCGTATCGCCGGGATTGATAAAAAAGGCCGCCGCGAAGGGGCTGTTGTCGATATTCTGGAAAGGAATACGCATCAGGTTGTAGGACGTCTTTATAAGGAAGACGGTTTTACCTATGTCGTACCTGATAATAAAAATATAGCGCAAACAATCCTTATTCAAAAAGGCGGCGCCGGCAAAGCCAAGCAGGGGCAAATTGTTATTGCCGAAATTGTCGAGCAACCTACTAAACTGCGGCAGCCTATTGGCCGGATCATCGAAATATTGGGTGATCATCTGGCGCCGGGCATGGAAATTGAAATGGCGATTCATTCTCATGGCTTGCCTCATAAATGGCCGGAAGAATTGCTGGAAGAAATCAAGCCGCTGGCCAATGATGTGCCCGAATCCGCCAAAGAAAACCGGGTTGATTTGCGAAAAATCCCCCTGGTGACCATTGACGGTGAAGATGCGCGGGATTTTGATGATGCCGTTTATTGCCAGAAAACCCCGAAAGGCTGGAAGTTACTAGTTGCCATTGCCGATGTTTCATATTATGTAGCAATTAATACGGCATTAGATAAGGAAGCGCAAAACCGCAGTACTTCGGTGTATTTTCCGGAACAAGTTATTCCCATGTTGCCGGAAATATTGTCTAACGGATTATGCTCGCTCAATCCTCAGGTTGACCGTTTATGCATGGTCTGTGAAGTGCTTATAGATCAGCAGGGGCAAGTCACGCGGTCACGCTTTTTTGAAGGGGTGATGAGTTCGCATGCCCGATTGACCTATACCGACGTTGCAAAAATACTGGTCGAAGGGGATAAGGAATTATCGGAAAAATATAAATCCTTAATGCCGCATTTACAGCAGTTATACGCGCTTTATAAAGTGATGCGCATAAGCCGCGAACAACGCGGGGCGATGGATTTTGATACTCAGGAAACCCGGATTATTTTTGGCGCCGAACGTAAAATCGAAAAAATAGTGCCGGTGGTGCGTAATGACGCTCATAAACTGATTGAAGAATTTATGATTACCGCCAATATGGCGGCGGCACGCTATCTGAATAATAAAAAAATACCCAAACTGTTACGCGTACACGAAGGACCGAGCGCAGATAAACTACTTAACCTGAAAACTTTTTTAGGTGAGCTGGGATTAAGATTAGGCGGCGGCGCCAAGCCCACACCGCTGGATTACATGCATTTGATTGAGTCGATAAAAGACCGACCGGATGCCCACTTGATACAGACCGTTTTATTACGCTCAATGTCACAGGCGGTTTACAGTCCCGAGTTAAAAGGCCATTTTGGCCTGGCGCTTGAGGCTTACGCACATTTTACTTCCCCTATTCGACGATATCCCGATTTACTGGTGCATAGAGCTATCCGGCATTGTTTGCAAGGTAAAGCCGTGGAAAGTTTTCACTACGGCTTCCCTGATATGGTCACTTTGGGGGAACAATGTTCCGCCAATGAGCGACGCGCCGATGATGCGACGCGCGACGTCATCAGTTGGCTTAAATGTGAATATATGATGGATAAGGTCGGGGAGGAATTTCCCGGCATTATTTCAGCCGTCACTTCGTTTGGATTCTTTGTCGAATTAGCCGAAATCTATGTTGAAGGTTTGGTTCATATCAGTAATCTGGGCCAGGATTATTTTCATTTTGACCCGACCAGCCATCAGCTGAAAGGAGAGCGCACCAATATTAATTTCCGCTTGGGCGACAGTGTAAAAGTTAAGGTTACCCGTGTTGACCTTGATGAGAAAAAGATCGATTTTGAACTGGTGCTAAAGCAAAGTTCGGCAAAAAAGGCAGACATCAGCAATAAGCCTCGGAAAAGACGGAATAAAAAATGAGGCTAAGCAAAATATTCGGTCTGCATTCCGTGCAGGCGGCTTTGGATTATTCGCCCAAAAAGATCAATAAAGCCTGGATTGATGCCCAGCGGCAAGACAAACGCCTGGCGCAGGTTGTTGATGATTTATTATCACTCGGCATAGAGCCTGAAAAAGCCGACAGGAAAAAGCTGGATCGTTTTGCTGAAGGTAACAATCATCAAGGGATTGTGATTGAAGTTGAGATGCCGGGCGAGTTATCGGAAAGCGATTTAAAAACGGCGGTGGAAAATCTGTCGGAAACAGCCCTGTTCCTGGTGCTGGATAATGTTCAGGACCCGCATAATCTCGGGGCCTGTCTTAGAACCGCTGATGCGGCGGGAGTACATGGCGTTATTGTTACCAAAGACAATGCGACAGGGATCACGCCGACTGTCTGTAAAGTGGCCAGCGGCGCGGCTGAAACGGTTCCGGTTTATCAGGTTACTAATTTATCGAGAACCTTGCGCTGGCTAAAAGAACAGGGCATCTGGATTATGGGTGCTGCCGGAGAAACAACACAATCCGTCTATAAAACCGATTTTACCGTACCGCTGGCTTTTGTTCTGGGAGCTGAAGGTAAAGGCTTAAGACGTTTGACCAGGGAGCAATGTGATGTATTGGTGTCTGTGCCCATGCTGGGCCAGGTAAAAAGTCTTAATTTGTCTGTGGCTACCGGCGTACTGCTCTATGAAACGGTCAGACAGCGATCAAGTTAAGTTCTCCTGATAAGGATGTAATCAAATCGTAATGTGTATTGAGTCGGTTGTGATTTAAACTGGATCTGGGTCAGGTTTACCAACAGATTGTATTAGCTTATGCCGCCAAAATCTCTCAGCGAATTATTACCTGAGCTTTGTCAGATTGAGTCACTCCTTGAGCAGGGCAAAAATTTCCTGTCTTCCGAAGTCTTGTGCAAAATTAATGTTGAGCAGCATACGGTTCCTGTCTATGCAATTTCCTTGGGTTCCACGGCCAAAGATGCGCCGTGTATTGCCTTTGTCGGCGGTATTCACGGCGTAGAGAGAATCGGTACAAAAGTCGTTATAGCTTTTCTGGAAACCCTGATAGAGCGATTGCAATGGGATATTGCCCTGGAAAGTATTCTGGATAAAGTACGCATTATTTTTATGCCGTTATTGAATCCGGCGGGCATGGCGCGAAATACCCGCTCGAATGGGCAAGGCGTTGACCTGATGAGAAATGCCCCGGTTGACAGTGATGAGCGGGTAGTATGGCTAGCCGGCGGACATAGAATTTCACCGCGGCTGCCCTGGTATAGAGGTGAGGTAAACAAGGACATGGAGATCGAATCGCAAAGTCTTTGTGATTTTGTCAGCAGAGAAATGTTTAATGCCCCGTTCAGCCTGGTGCTGGACTGTCACTCCGGTTTTGGCCTGCATGACAGAATCTGGTTTCCTTATGCCAAAAGCCGATTGAAACCGATGCAGCATATTGGTGAAGTTTATCGTTTACGCGAGCTTTTTTTTGAGACTTACCCTTACCAGAATTATTTATTTGAACCCCAGTCCAAACATTATCTGACTCATGGTGATATCTGGGATTATCTTTATGAAAAGTCCCTTGATCAAGGCTGTACTTTCCTGCCGTTAACGCTGGAAATGGGTTCCTGGCGCTGGATACGCAAGAATCCTCTGCAACTTTTTAATCTTATTGGTCTCTATCATCCCATTAAACCGCATCGTGTCAAACGGGTACTGAGAGGACACCATGTGTTGATGGATTTTCTTTTGCGGGCGACGCTTTCTTATGAAAACTGGCTGCCTGATTGCCGGAGCTTAAACACGGACAAACAGGCAAGGGCGCTTTGGTATAATGGTTGAGAAGAGTGAGGTTATTTTACTGTTGCGCGGTTTGCTTCGGGAGCAACGTCACTGGGGCGGGTTTGTCAGGCAGTTGCAGGCTGAATTTCCGGGTAGGGAAATTATCACGCTGGATATTCCCGGTAACGGTCTGTTATATCAGGAAAAAAGTCCTTGTGCCATTGCCGGCATGACTGATCGCTTACGGAATCAGATTCCTCAAAAGATTCAATCGAGCGGCTTGACGCTCATTGCTCTTTCCATGGGAGGAATGATAGCTATTGACTGGATGATTCGCCACCCTGCCGAGGTAAACAATGCCGTCCTGATAAATACCAGTGTCCGGCCTTTTTCACCGTTTTACCAGCGGCTGCGGTGGCAAAATTACTTTCTGGTTGGCAAAGCATTTGCAATGCAGCGATTTGAACGTGAACAGCTGATTTTATTTCTGACATCGAACTTGTTAACGGAAAATACCCGGCTGCTTAGTGACTGGGTACAATGGAATAAGGAATGCCCTGTTTCGCCTGCAAATGCGCTACGTCAACTGCTGGCGACGGCCAAATTTTCTGTGACAGAGCGGCTCAGGCAGCCGGTTTTGATTGTCAGCTCAAGATTGGATCGGCTGGTTCACCATCAGTGCAGCATCGATCTCGCCAAAGCTTGGGATGTTCCCTTTATTGAGCACCCTTCTGCGGGCCATGACTTGTCTCTGGACGATCCTGCATGGTTAAGTCATCACATCGGTAGCTGGATGAAGGCTCTACCGAATGGGTTAAGTTGAATAGTTCTATAATTCATAAACCGTTAGTAAATTATTTAAAGCAATTAGATTGACTGTGAACAATCCACTCTAGCTGATATGATTAGTTTGTTTATACATAAGCGCGTCATACTCGCCGGGAAGCGGGTATCCAGCGCCAGGGATGGCAAGCCTAAACCTATCCCTGGCACCTGGATTGCTCACCGCCTCCCTGCGGTTCGGGCTTCGCCCTGTGCGATGCACATCCAAATTCGCTCCTGGCGAATTAGTCCGGCACAAATTCGTCTGGAACGAATTTGCATTTACCCGCAGGGCTACGGGCAGGAAAGCCCGGAGTGAATCCATGCCGGAATGACGATGTTGGAAAGTATGGGCAGGTAATCTGAGCAAGTAGAATTAATGTATTAATAAAACCGCGATTAAAATTGTTTTAAATAATGGATACGCAGCGACAATTATTTCTTGAAGGCGCCGGTTTAAGCTGTATCCGCGATGACCGGGTATTATTTGAAGGACTGGCTTTTGAATTATACGCAGGACAGGTTTTATTGCTGGAAGGCGAAAATGGTAGCGGCAAGACTTCGCTGTTGCGGATTATATGCGGATTCCGGGAGCCGGATTCAGGGAAGATACGCTGGTGCGGCGATGCTGTAAACGATAGCCGGTTTTATACGCAGATGGCATATATAGGCCATTTGGACGGCATAAAAAAAGAGCTGACAGTTTTGGAAAACCTGAAAGTATCATTGGCGTTGAGCAAGCCTGGGCGCTATTCGATTCAGGAAGCTTTAAAAAAAGTCAGTTTGGCAGGTTTTGATGATGCGCTTGTTCAGACTTTATCGGCAGGCCAGAAAAGACGATTATCTTTGGCACGGTTGCTGATTACTGAGAATTATTTGTGGATTCTGGATGAGCCTTTTACTTCCCTTGATAAACAGGGAATTGCCCTCATCGAAACTTTAATGGTCGAACACTGTACTAATAACGGCATGATAGTTTTAACTTCGCATCATGAAATAGCTTTGCACGGTATTGATGTTCAGCGTATCCATTTATCCTGATGCCATTACCTCAAGCATTTTTTGCCCTTATTCGCCGCGATCTGGTTTTGGCGCTGCGCCGACGCTCGGAGATGATCAATCCGTTGTTGTTTTTTATTCTGGTAATTACCTTGTTTCCGCTGGGAATAGGGGCGCAGCCTCAACTATTGAAAGCGATAGCGCCGGGTATTATCTGGGTTTCGGCTTTATTGGCAGCCATGCTTTCCTTGGATAGCCTGTTTCGCTCGGATTTTGATGACGGTTCGCTTGAGCAGATTTTGCTGAGCTCACATCCTGCCTCCGTGCTTGTTTTAGGTAAGGTAATTGCTCACTGGCTGGTGACAGGATTGCCGCTGCTGATTGTGGCGCCTCTGTTAGCCGTATTTTTAGGCCTGCCCGGTCATTCTGTCGGTATTTTATTATTAACGCTGCTCCTGGGAACGCCGGTGTTAAGCCTAATAGGGGCGATTGGCGTGGCATTGACAGTGGGATTGCGGCGGGGCGGCATGATTTTATCCCTGCTGGTTCTGCCGCTGTATGTGCCGGTATTAATTTTTGCCGGCAACGCGGTAGAGATGGCAGGTACCGGCTTGCCTGTAGATGCGCAAATAAACATTTTAATTTCCATTTTATTGATGGCTTTAGTATTAGCGCCGTGGCCGACAGCAGCAGCGTTAAAAATGAGTATCAATTGAAAATATCTCGTAAAATAGTCCATTAAACTATTAATCTGGAGTAAGCGCTCATGGGATCAGCTAAATTTCTTTCGGTTTTTACACCCGCTACGAAAGAGCAGAGAAAAGAAAATTTTGAAAACTACTGGCAGTTTACTCAGCAACACGGCGGCGAACTTCTGGAAGACGAAAGGGATTTAGTTAAAAAACGCGCCAGGCTCAAGTATTTTCAGGATAACCCCGTTAAATTACGTAAACCGCTTGCTGATCCTGATGCTTTTTATCGTAATTATATCAATATGAAAGACGATCCCAAGTCGCTGGATCGCATGACTTTAATGCTGACCGGCATGTATAAGTTCGCAAGGCATGAATGGGTGGGAATTAAAGGCGCCTGGAATGTCGTTCCGGATATGGCAAATTCCCATAGCGTAGAAGACAAGATCAGCCGTGTGCATTTGGCTGAAGAGTTTTGTCATTGGCGATTATTCGATGAAATGCTGCGCACATGCGGCCTGGATAAAGTTGAATGGATGCCTTTAGATCCTGTTAAAGAATGGATATACGAACAATTTCCTAAGTTCCCCGGCTTTTTATTAGATACGCCCGCTTTTGTCACGGAATTGATGGGTGTCACTTTTTATTGTTATCTTCATCGTCTGTTCGACGACATACTGGCAGACGAGCCTGAAGTGAGAGATCGCTTAAAAGAACTCCTGGATGAAATTACCATCGATGAAGTCGCGCATGTCGGACAACGCAGGAATTTTATTGGCCCGATAGGCATGAAGGTTTCAAAATTGTTGGTTAAGCCTTTTTACACGCTGTTTTTTAATGATATTCCTGAAGTCGGGCAGTTATTCGATATCAAACAGATGATTAAAGATGGCGAGGCTTTTGACTTTAATGAATTACCTGAATATATGATTCAGCGCAGTTGGATTCCCTCATATTGTAAGGTATAAGATCAGATGGCAAGAGCAAGTTTAAGCCGCCATGGCTATCTGTATTTAAATTATGGGGCACAAGTAAAGGTAAATAAATTCGTTCCTGAAATCTTATTCTTTATAGTTTGGGGCGCAATTTTATGCTTTTAATTCCGGATTCGGTAGTCCGATTTTTTCATCGGATGGCTTCACCGCCGCATTTTTACGCTTTTACCGAACGCTTAATGCCGTGGCTGACGGTTATTTTTCTGTTGCTTACTGCGGCTGGACTTTACGGGGGGTTGTATCTGGCGCCTCCCGACTACCAGCAGGGCGACAGCTACCGGATTATCTATATCCATGTGCCCAGCGCCTGGATGTCATTATTTATTTATGTGGTCATGGCGATTGCAGGTGCCATTGGCCTGATCTGGCGCATTAAACTGGCTGAGATTGTTGCCATCAGCAGTGCGCCGGTAGGCGCCGGTTTTACTTTTATCGCGCTGGTCACCGGATCATTGTGGGGCAAGCCCATGTGGGGTGCGTGGTGGGTCTGGGATGCACGTTTAACCTCTGAATTGATCCTGCTGTTTCTGTATCTGGGTGTGATCGGACTATACGGCGCGATCGATGATAAGCGCGTTGCTTCCAAGGCCGTGGCTATTTTAGCGCTGGTCGGCGTGGTCAATATTCCGATTATTCATTATTCCGTTGAATGGTGGAATACCTTGCATCAAGGCCCTACGGTAACAAAAATGGATAAGCCTTCCATTCATGTCAGCATGCTGATACCGCTATTGCTGATGGCTCTATCCTTCAAGCTTTATTATCTGATCGCCATGCTGCAGCGTGCGCGTACGGAGCTTCTGATGCGCGAGCGCAATTCACAGTGGGTCAGGACGATGGTGCTGGAGAATGAGCAATGACAGTGCAGGAATTTTTTGCAATGGGCGGCTACGCTTTTTATGTCTGGACAGCCTATGGAGTCGCCTTGATTGTACTTATTGCCAATATCATTATTCCGGTTGTTCAGCGTAAACAGTTTTTGCGCCGCCAAGCTTCAAAGCAAAAAAGATAAATAGTATGAAACCAGCCAGAAGACAACGCTTGATTCTTATTGCCCTGATGGTATTGGGAGCCGGTTTAGCTACGGCATTTGCTCTCAAGTCATTTAATGATAATTTGATGTATTTTTTTTCAACCACGGATGTGGTAGAAGGCAAGGCGCCCAAACATGCATTATTTCGTTTGGGCGGCATGATTATAAAAGGCTCGGTAGAAAGACCGGGCGACGGGCTGATGGTGCGTTTTAAACTGACTGATTTCAGTAAAGACGTGACCGTGGAATATACGGGCATTTTGCCGGATCTGTTTCGGGAAGGGCAAGGCATTGTTGCTCATGGCCGCTTAAATCAACAGGGAGTTTTTATTGCCGAGGAGGTTTTAGCAAAGCATGACGAAAACTATATGCCCCCCGAGGTTAAAGCCAGTTTGAAGCAACAGGCTGTAAGCGTTGAAGATAAAAAATAATGATAAGCCGGAGCTGCAATGGAGCTTTAGTCGCTAAAATTGGAAAAATCGACGATGGTAACTATTCATTCGATTTCCTGAAAATCATCCTCACACAGATGAAGGGTGAATTACCTGTTCAGTACTCAGGTCCGGGAAGTATTTTTTTTGCTGAGGCCAGTTAATGCAAGCGTTATATGGAAACAAATGTCCGATAAAACGTATATTTTTACCGATTATCTTAAGTATAGAGCTGAAATTCGTGGATTTGATTTAACCCAAGTTGAACACATGCTTCGCTATTCGCAATAACGGTATTTTGATATTGAGACGCATCGCTTGATAGTGATTGGGGAACACGCTGACAAACTGGTCATGATTCCTTATGAAGAAGGCGAAACAGAAATAACCCCTATCACTATTCATGCAATTACACGGCAGCAAATAAAATTTAGATTAACCACAGGCAGACTCATTTATGAATAATCCAAAAATGACTTATTTTCCAGAGCAGGATGTCATCCATCTGGCTATGACTGATGAGGATGAAGTGGGGAGCGTGGAATTAAGTCCTCATATTACCGCCGAACTCAATGCTGATGGTGAATTGATCGGTGTAGAAATATTAAAAGCCAGTACTTTTTTAAGAGATTTTATTCTTGAAAGTACCCAAGCCAAGCTTATGCAAGTAAGTAAGCACGCCAGTTAAGCTTAAGCGTAGAGAATAGATATGGTTATAGATATAAAGGTTAAAGGTCAACAATAATGATTCCAGAGCTGGGGCATTTGTCACTGATTCTGGCCCTGTGCATGGCTGGTGTATTAGCCATATTGCCCATCGCCGGTTCGGCGCGATCAATATCGGGCTGGATTGCCGTTGCCAAACCTGCCGCGTTTGCTCAATTGCTATTTATAGCCGTGTCTTATGGCTGTTTAACCTACAGCTTCGTGATTCATGACTTTTCAGTGGCGTACGTGGCTACCAATTCAAATACAGCATTGCCTGTGCTGTATTTGATATCGGGAGTATGGGGCGCGCATGAAGGCTCTTTATTACTTTGGGCCCTGGTTTTATCCTGCTGGACCGCATTGGTTGCACGCTTCAGCCGCAATATTCCCAATGCTACGGTTGCCAGGGTTTTAGGCGTTATGGGGCTGGTGTCCATAGGTTTTATCCTGTTTTTATTGCTGACTTCCAATCCGTTCGAGCGTCTGTTTCCTGCGCCTTTAGAAGGCAGGGATTTGAACCCCTTGCTGCAGGATCCGGGTCTGGCGATCCATCCGCCCATGCTTTATATGGGCTATGTCGGATTTTCCGTGGCCTTCGCTTTTGCCATTTCAGCTTTGCTGGAAGGCCGGCTGGATGCCGCCTGGGCGCGTTGGTCCAGACCGTGGACATCTGTTGCCTGGATGTTTTTAACCATAGGCATTGCTTTAGGCAGCTGGTGGGCTTATTACGAACTGGGCTGGGGCGGCTGGTGGTTTTGGGATCCTGTGGAAAACGCTTCATTTATGCCCTGGCTGGTCGGTACTGCACTGATTCATTCGTTGGCGGCTACGGAAAAACGCGGGGTTTTTAAAACCTGGACAGTACTTCTTGCCATTTTTGCCTTTTCTTTAAGTCTCTTGGGCACCTTTCTGGTACGTTCCGGCGTTTTAACTTCGGTGCATGCGTTCGCCACTGATCCTGCCAGAGGATTGTTTATCCTGATATTTCTGGCTATCGTCGTGGGCGGTTCATTATTGTTGTATGCCGTAAGAGCGCCTACCGTTAAAAGCAGCGCGACCTTTGAACTGATATCCAGAGAGTCGGCGATTTTACTTAACAATGTTCTGTTAGTCGTTACCGCCGCCAGTATTTTACTGGGCACTTTGTATCCTTTGGTTATCGATGCGTTAGGGTTGGGCAAGATTTCTGTAGGCCCGCCTTATTTCAATGCCGTGTTTATCCCCTTAATGGCTCCCCTGGCGGTTGTAGTTGGCCTGGGGATGTTATTGCGCTGGAAAAGAGATAATATCCGCGCAATTGCATTGCGGATACGCTGGATTGTTGCAGCTTGTGTTATTGGCGGCTTGTTGATTCCCCTGATTATGCCGTTTTACTCCTGGGGCGCGGTATTGGGATTAACCTTGGCATTGTGGACGGTAGCTATTACGGGATTATCTTTTACTGACCGGATGGGGCCGAAAAGCTTTTCCTGGCAACGGCTCGCTTCCGTACCGGCAGGTTTTTACGGCATGACAATTGCCCATTTAGGCATCGCCGTATTCGTGACCGGTATTACCTTAACGTCAGTTTACAGTGTGGAAAAGGATATTCGCATGGCTCCCAGCGAGACACTGGATATGTCCGGTTATATATTCCAGTTTCATGGGGTTAAACAAACTCAAGGGCCCAACTATGTTGCTGAACAGGCATTTGTGACGGTAAGCCATGAGGGTGAACAGGTTGCCAAACTGGAACCCCAAAAACGGGTTTATCAGGTGCAAAAAATGCCGATGACGGAAGCTGCGATTGACGCCGGTTTGTTCAGGGATTTGTTTGTCGCCATAGGCGAACCTTTAGGTGATCAGGGCGCATGGAGTTTGCGGATTTATTACAAATCATTTATTCGCTGGATCTGGCTGGGCGCAATATTTATGGCGGTAGGCGGCTTATGCGCGGCTTGTGATAAACGGTATCGGGTAATTCCGAAAAACCTGGGTTCCGATTGATGCTTAAGTACATCATTCCCTTAGTATTATTTATCGTTTTGGCGGTGTTTCTGGCGCTGGGTTTAAGCCTTAAGCCCGGTGATATTCCTTCGCCGTTTATCAATAAACCGGCTCCGTCATTTTCTGCGCCCAAGCTTAATGCGCCTGATGAGAAATTAAGCCAGACTGATTTAATCGGTAAAGTCTGGCTGTTTAATGTGTGGGCATCCTGGTGCGTGTCCTGCCGTTCCGAACATCCGATTCTCAATCAGCTGGCACAGAAAAATGCGGCAGTTATCGTTGGATTAAATTATAAGGATGACCCGAATGATGCAAAAAAATGGCTGCAAACTTTAGGTAATCCGTATACAGTCAGCATTATGGACCAGGATGGCCGCATAGGCATAGATTGGGGCGTTTATGGCGTGCCGGAAACATTTGTCATCGATAAAAAAGGGCTAATCCGCTATAAACACACCGGGCCTGTTACCGCTGAAGACATACAGAAAACTTTCCTGCCGTTGATTGCCAAGTTACAAGTTGAATCTTAATGAAGCGCTTATGTATCATTTTTCTGCTGATATTGTCCTGCAATGGTTTTGCAGTTGATTACCGTCAATTCTCCAATCCTGAGCAGCAAGAAACCTATGAAACCTTAACCTCGGAATTACGTTGCCTGGTTTGCCAGAATCAAACCATAGCCGATTCTAACGCAGAACTGGCCGCAGATTTGCGCAGGCAAGTTTATGAAATGATCGAGCAGGGTAAAACAAAGCAGGAAATACTCCAGTTTATGACCGAACGATACGGTGATTTTGTGTTATATAAGCCGCCATTCAAGGGCAAAACAGGCATATTGTGGATTGCTCCGGTCATCTTCTTATTAATGGGCTTAATCGCTGTATTTTTATTTGTTCGCCATAAAAAGAAATCTTCAAACATCGGGATTAGTCCTGAAAAGCAGGAAAAAATACGCAGCCTGCTGGAAAAGGGTGACCGGTCTTGAATGCGCTATTTTGGATTATTGCCGGCGTACTGATCTTAATCGCTTTTTTGATTATTTTGCCGCCGCTGTGGCGTAAGCATCCCGTGGAGGTCGCCGATTCGGATCAGCGCAATATTGTGATTGCCCGTCATCGGCTGGATGAGCTTAAAGATCAATTAAAATCCGGGGCCTTAACCCAGGCTCAATATAATGAACAGCTTGCCGAACTTGAACAGGCATTGAGTGATGATCTCGATATACCCAGCCATGTAACCCCATCGCAGTCACAAGGCCGCTGGGTAGTCTATGTGCTTGTTTTGGCCATTCCTTTGATGACAGGATCCCTATATTTTACCTTGGGTAATTATCAGGCGGTCAGTCACAGCGCGGAAATGGCCGCAGGAAATTCAGCTACGCCGGGCCCCGAAGAAGTTATTAAGATGGTTGCCGGTTTAGTAGAGCGTTTAAAAAATCAACCGGACGATGCCCAGGGCTGGCTAATGCTTGGCCGATCCTATAAATATCTAGAACAATATCCTCAAGCGGTTGAGGCTTTTGCGAACGCCTACCGATTATTAGGTGATCAGGCCGAAGTGATGCTGCTTTACGCTGACGCACTGGCTTATGCAAATGATAAGAATCTGGTGGGAAAGCCCGCCGAATTAGTGTTTAAAGCACTTGCTTTGGAGCCTGAGAATGTGAATGGTTTGTGGTTGGGCGGCATGGCTAAAGTGCAGGAAGGCGATGTCAGTGCCGGGCTAAAATTATGGCGAAAACTGGTGGCTTTATTGCCGCCGGAATCGGATGCCCGCAAAGAAACTCAAAGTTTAATTGCCAAGATTGCCGGCCAAGCGCCTGAAGCGGCTTCTGACTCCGAATCAACGCCGGCGCAACAGTCTCAGGCGGCGAGTATTGAGGTTCAAGTCAGTTTGGCGCCGGAATTGCAGAAATTAGCGAGCCCTGACAATACCGTTTTTATTTATGCCCAGGCACTATCCGGTCCCAAAATGCCTTTGGCAATTGTTCGTAAACAAGTTTCTGATTTGCCTTTGACGGTTAGCCTGAATGATACGATGGCAATGATGCCGGCAATGAAATTATCAAATTTTGACAAAGTAAAACTGCTTGCCCGCATATCCAAATCCGGCAACGCGATGTCACAACCCGGGGACTTGATCGGGGTTGTTGAACAGGCCGCTTTATCCGGTCATACTGTCAATAAGATAATCATTAATAACGAAGTAAAATAATGGCCTGCTTTGCACCGGAACATTCAAGGATACAGTTTTTATAATATGAAAGATCGAATAATTGAGTTAGAAATAAAAGCCGCTTATCAGGAGGATTTGCTGCAGGAATTGAATAAATTAATCGGTGAACAGCAGCAACAGATAGCTCGCCTGGAAGTTACTTGTAAATTGCTTAATGAGCGTATTAAAAGTTTATCCGATGAGGGCAGGGAAGAGAGCATTGATCAGCTGCCGCCTCATTATTAGCCGGTCGTCGTAGAGGTCCTCCTGCTTTTCTTATTGGATTGACTTGAGAATAAGGGTAAATTAAGAGAAAGATTAATAAAGCTTAAGCCAATGACATTATTAAATAATTATATAGCTGGAATAATCAGCCTGCTTATTTTCCTGGCAATGGCGACAGTTATTTATATCAAACAGGTCTTTTGGTTTGACGAGCCGGTGCTTGAATTTTTTGCCCATCATAGAACACCGTTTCTGGATGTTTTTTTTAGCACTGTAACCTGGTTAGGTTCACTCTATCTACTTATACCCATTGTGCTCGCCGGCAGTTTGATGCTGAAAAAATCGGGGTATGGTGACAGTGCCCTGTTTCTTGGCCTGGGATTTGGCGGGGCAATGCTGGTGACCAATATCTTGAAACGAATCCTGGGCCGTACGCGTCCGCAATCTTTTATTGATCCGGCTTTGCTGCCGTTAGATTCTTCATTTCCAAGCGGGCATGCCACGCATATTACCGCACTGATGCTGTGTTTACTCATTTTGCATCATCGTTTTGCTGTCCCTGGTCATTGGGCTACAGCCGCCCTATTAGTGCCCCTGATTATACTGGTTGCTCTTTCCCGATTGTACTTGCAAGTGCATTTTTTGACCGATATTATCGGCGGAATTCTGGTAGCCGTTGTTTGGGTATTGTTGCTGGATTGCTATTACTGGAAAGGGCGAGGATTCTAATCCTGTTCAATTTGCCTGGGTTGAGTCTTTTAATAAAAAGTGAATAAGACTATTCTGTTTGAACTTGATCTTATGCGGCTATAAACCGTTATTTGTTTGATTCCCGGCTTCCATTTTGATTATTAAAATTTCCCTGTTGCTGGTTTTTGCTTCCTTACCAGTGTTTTTACTGGTAGAACTGCTGCAGTGGCTAAGCGTACAGGGCCTGCCTGATATATTGGCCCAGCTTGGCGCGGCAATCCTTTTAAGCGCTTTTGCCTTGTTGGTTGTAACAGGAATCCTGAGTCTATTTAAAAAAATTATCGGCTCCATTTTTGATTACTTTTCCTCCATGCAACGCGTTCAGCGGCGATTGTTATATAGTCAGACCAAACAGGATCAAATCAAGCGGCTGTTTTATTTCAGGAAACTGCAAATTAAATATTTTTCTGACCTGAAAAGAAAAAGTCTATTGAAAATCAATAACCATAAGCATATTCAATCCTTATCCAAAGCCAACCATAAAAACCTGCTGGCGATTAAAAAACAACTACCCGGAACAACTTTCAAACAATTGCAACAGGAAAATGCCCGCTATCGAGAGCAACAGGATGTTGAAGCGTTGTTAAAATTCCAGCAAAAAATATCTGCCCTGGAATAGAACATGGCTACTTTTAAAGATCGAGTATTGAATATTGTCAGTCTCTTTCATTCGGTTAAAGATGAAAATCTGAAATGGCAGCATGATAATCAAGACAGCCAAGCGAAGCTTAAACACGCCCATGTACTGGCTGAGAAAGCACTGGAAGCGGAATTAAAAAAGCGAAGCGTGCAGTTGGAGCACGATATTTCGCTGCTCAGAACTAAACATGACGCTGAACTGTCGATGTTTAAAACCAAGTGCAAGCAGGATGTTAAAGATTATAAACAATACCTGGAATCCCTGGATCAACTTAAACAATCAATCCAGGCCAGTTATGCCGATCTGCCCGAGGCGGTCGCTTTCACGATTCATCACCATGCGAAATATTTATTGAATAAAATGTGGGAAGCCGACAATTTTGAAGAGAAAATGCAGCACGAGATGCGGTTAATCCGTTTTATGGCCGCAGTGCATGAAGACGCGCGATTATATCTGCAAGGCGCGACCACAGAAAACCTCCCGCAAAGAACGTTGGGTTTGATTCAGCAATAATAAAAGCCCATCTACATAAGAGCCTTCTTGATTAGCCAGATGCTTCAGCCAAGCTCATTCATTACGCCCCTACGGAATCTACTGAGTTTTACTTCATTAAAGAGGGGCTTGTCATGTCGATGATTCGCATTCAGTTCCAAGCGGGCCTGTCGATCCAGGACTTTCACAAACAGTCCGGCACTGAAGCATACTGAAACACCATGTGAGGCAGCGTTAGAACAAACACGACGAACGAATGACACTCAGCGGCCAAGTCCAAGTCGATGAGGCTTACTTCGGTGGTGAACTCAGCGGTGGTAAGCGGGGGGAATCTGAAAACAAAGTTCCCTAGTTATGCCGGCGGGTCTTACCAGGGGTAAAAAGCCTTTTTCACGCACCAGCATGGCGGCATCAAAGGGATTGGCATAAATTAAATCAACTTTATCATTTCTGATTGCTTCTTTCTGGCTATGAAAGCCGTCATACATTTCTAAATGGATGGCTTCTCCTGTCTGCTTTTGAAGCCAAGTATTAAAGATATACCAACCTGAAAGGTGATCAGGAGAAAAATCGGGACTGATTGTAAATAAATTCGACATAAGTAGATTCCATGTGGATTAAAACAAGGTCGGATAAAGTTTGATGCACTCTTCCACTTTGGTTCGCGAGGGTTTGCGGCGTACTGAGGTATAGCCCATTACTTTGCCATTTCTGACATTAGGGATTACCGTTGCCTTAACCCAGTAATAGCCACCATCTTTACGCAGATTTTTTACATAGCCCTGCCATTTTTTGGCGTTGCTGATGGTATCCCATAAATCTTTGAAGGCTGCAGGAGGCATGTCGGGGTGTCTTAAAATCGAATGCGGCGCATTAAGCAATTCCTCTTCCGTGTAGCCGGACATTTCAACAAAGGACTTATTTACATGGGTAATCACGCCCTGGGTGTCCGTCCTCGATACGATAAGCTTACCATCGGGATAAGGGGTTTCTATTTCCGTATAGAGGCAAGTGCGGCGTATGCCGCCGTATAAGTCTAGAGTTACTTCCTTGTAATCCCCGATTATGTGTTCCGGCTTCATATCGTCAATCATGGAAATCATCTTCTGTGCTGCGCTAAAGAAATCAGCCCGAAACTGCCGGGCTGACAAGATATGGCTTTGAGTTTAGTTGTAAGCTTTGGCTAGATTGGTAAATAAAGTGCGGCTCATGCCGGAAATTTTCAGGAATTTTTCCAGCTCTTCGGCAATGCTGGCCTCTTGATAGGATTGCTGCATGACCATCCAAGCCAGCCCGGTCACAGCGTTAATTGCTTGCAAGGCTTTGGTGCATTTGTCGATGTCATTGCTCATGGTTTCTACGACCACCTTAATGAGTTCGGTATTGATTAAGGTCATGGCGCCAGCCATAAACTCTACCGGCAAATTAACTTTGACGTGAATGCCGCCGACTTTGTACATGCCTTCAGCAAACTGGGCGTCGACATTGAGCGTAAATAAATCATTCATCCACCTTAAATGCGCGGCTTTCAGGTGGCCGATACGGCCGGCCAGGTATTTTTCAGTCACGGGGATAGTGGCTAATTGCTCGTAAAAGCTGTCGGTGACTCTTTTAAGATGCGGCGTAATGGTGGGGGCAAAGTTTTTTAAACAGACTTCCAGTTCAGGCGTTAAACCGGAAAAAGCCTTGCCGTAGGTAATCAGTTCATTAAAGTTTTGCGACATAAAATGTTCCTTTCAAAATAACGGGCATAATTACAGTAAATCGGCAACACTGGCTGCCGCACGTTTTACGTCCAGAAAAATCAAACCCAATTTAGCATTGGTTTTTGCCAAAACGGTCAATACCGATTCCGCACCGGCATAAGTCATCAACACATACCCTTTTTCGCCTTTGATCAGCACTTGCTCTAATCCGCCTCGGGCCAGTTCATGTGCGGTGCGGTCACCCAATGACAACATCGCGGCGCTCATTGCGCCAACCCGGTCTTCATCCATGCTGGCAGGTAGTACCGAAGCGATGGTTAAACCATCGGTGGAAATAACCGCCGAGGCTTCAATATCCCCCGAGGTACCATTAAGTTCTGTTAAAGCTGACTTCAACATACCTGCGCGCATGGTGTTACCTTTGTAGAGTTATTAGTGTGAATTTAGCGGTTTTCGGCAGCATAGCGACTGGTTAACGCCCAGGCCAGTGATACGAATTCCGGTTGGTTAAAATGAGGAATGCCGGTCATGGCCACGACAAAGCGATTTTTGCCTATAAATAATGGCCAAAAACCTACCTGACTGTTACCGAGCATATCGACTACCGCCCAGGCATGACTGCCCAATCCCATGTTTTTGATCAACAATCGCGAACGGCGCTCATGCACAGTTGCAATTTCTGCACTTAATGCCGACAGTTCCTCCGCAACTTCATGCGGAAAGCCATGACTGGCAAGATAAAATCCTTGCTGATCCGCAAGTAATACCTTGCCGTTTTCTGAAATCTTGCTGAGTAAGTGGGGTAAAATTTCCTCTAACGCTCCTTCCGGGTAGTCTTGGGCGTCTTGCAAGCCGTGCACCCAGCCCAGTTTTTGACAGTAATGAAGTAATTCCAGGCATTTTTGTTCATCTTCATGCGCCATCAACTGTTGTAAATTTTTCCCGGTCAATGCGGGTGTATGCGGCTGTAAGAATAGATTTCTTAAAAAATGCCGGGGCTTATCAATATCCGTAGCACAAACCGCGTAGTAAGCTCCGGCGGGTGTTGGATAAATATAGAGCCCCGAACTCAGCGCATAACGATTCATGATTACCCTCCAGACCCGGATCCAAAGAAAACAGCAACGATTGCACCAGCATCGACACATCATTTTTAACCCGGGCGTCTACGGCAAACACCGGCGGCTTAATGCCTAATGTTTCAAGCTGCAGATGATAATCGGCAATAGTCGGTTTGGTGCTGATATCCATTTGCGTTACACCGATGGCGACGCTGGTTTTAACAATGAATTTATTGAAGGCCTCCAAAAAAAATTTCATGTCCTGGAAGGGATCGGCCCGGGTATTGTCCAATAACAGGATTAGCCCGATACCGCCAGTTACCAGGATGTCCCACATAAAATCAAAACGTTCTTGCCCCGGCGTTCCGTATAGATGTATTTTCTCGCCACCCGCCAGATTCAAAATGCCATAGTCCATAGCAACCGTGGTTTCTGCTTTTCTGGATTTGGTCATGTCACTGGCGGACGCATCTGTTTTTATCGGCGGAATATCGCTAATGGATCCGATGGCTGTGGTTTTACCCGCGCCTACCGGGCCGGTAAAAATGATTTTGTATTGACTCATATTGCTCCAATTCTATGATTTATTTACACGCAATTTTCCGGTAATCCTGCTTAACAAGCCTTGTTTCTCACTTTTTTTGATAGTTGATGGTTGAATAACTTCATCCATTTCTCTTTTAGCTTGTTCAACGAGTCCGAGCGCATAGGCTGCGCTGATAAATACGAACACATATTGCGGTTTGATTTTTAGAACTTCAGCGATATCGGGTAAGGTTCTGGGGCCTGCCATGAGCAATGCTGAAATCCTTAATGCCTGAGGAGTGACAACCAGGCGAGTAAAATTTGGCCAATGCTTTAAAAAAACCGCTCTGTGAATATCCAGATCGCTTGGATAACGTCCTTTAGACGTCCACACGGCAAGCTTCCACAGAAATGCATCTTTGTCATGAAACTTCTCCAAGCTATCCTGCATGGATGCCAGACCTGAATCCACCGGAGTAAATGTAATCTTCGCGCCTGAAATTTTATTCATTGACACACTGGCAAAAGCTCTCAGTTGTTTGTCATCAGCATCAAGCCAGATTTCATGGTTATGAGGAAGAATAATGAGCGGCTTCCAGCCTGAATTCATGTGTATCGCCTGTTTTTGGGTTTCCGCCGCCATTAAGGCTGATTGAACGTACTCTTGAAAATAATCTTTAGGATCATAAGTAGCATTGGGAAATTGCTTTGGATCATTCACATCCAGACCTGGAACAGATCCTATGTATGCATTAAATTTTCCTTCATCAAACTGCATTGCAGTTTGATGTTTTGAGGTTTTTCTTTGTTCATCAGTATTGATGGCCTGCTTTTCAACCTGGTTTTTTTCCGTGGATAAAAGACTTTCAGTTTTGGCACTGAAATCCTGTGATGGACGGCTTGCTGTATTTTCCGCATGGACGTTAAGTGGGTTATCCGGTTTTTTCGTTGCGGATAAAATCGCACCGGCTTCATTTAAGGCAAACAGCAGGCCGGCGGTCTTGACAGGTTTTTTCACATAGAGAATATTTTCTAATGTCAGTTCATGCAGGGATAATGCAATAATCGGCCGGGCCGATTCAGCCAGTCTCCGTTCAAGCAGCGTTTTGGCTTTTACGGAATCGGCATCGAAAATATCAATTTCAGCATTCAGGTCGTCCACAACAACAGCGGCTCCTTTATAGGTGCCCTGAAGATACATCGCCATCAATTTATGAGTCCGTTCATCCATGCCGTGGAGAGCGATTTTTAAAGGGCTTTGGCGTTTATTTTTTCATTGTTACGCTCATTAAAAAACGCTTGTAATGTATGCCAGTCATTAGGCATCACTACATCTAAACCGGCTACAATATTAAACATTTTTATAAAGCTCGAGGTATCGAGTGTCGATTTATAAAGTTCTAATAAACACTGATGCAGCTTCAGTCTATGGGGTTGATTTATTATGGCTTTTTCCAGAATGTCTTTTGCTTCAGCCAGCTGGCTATATTCAATATAATCGTGAGCCAGAGCCAGAGGGCCATGCTTCTGTTTAGCCGGCGTTTCAATCTGTTGAACCAGATTGCCGGTTCCAATCAGATCTTTTGTAAAAACAGAGTATTGATTCCCGGCCAGTAGCGCGACATTAAAATCTTCAGACATAAATCGTTGCAGCATCTTATAGTGCTCTCCGGATAATTTTGATTTTGTCCCTATTATCATTCGCCAGCTGATCGCTTTTCCCCGGCTATTTAAAACCACCAGTAAATCAACCAGCGCAGCAAGAAGCTGTTCCTGTAAGTTGGTCTGGTAACAATGATAAATGCGCTGAATATGTGTAGTTAATGGTTTGGGCTTTCTGGCAACAAGCAAAACGAGATTTTTTAAGAAATTATCCGGCAGCTTCTTATCGGTAAAACAAAAAGCTTCTGAGTCCGACAACAAAAACATATTAAATTCAGTAGGTTCATTGGCTTTATTTTGTTCATCGCTACAAGAAATCAATTGGCTGTATAGGGTCATTCATCAATTCTCAAATAAGCTCAGATAGATTTTGATTTTTTACCAGTTTTAGAGAAAAGGAGCTCAGTATAGGTGGTCTGGGTTTTGGATAGTTATTAGCACAAGGTTGGGCATTGGATCAAAATGATCCTGAGCATTGACTGGTTTTTAACCCTGGAACAGCCGCGTTAATTGCCTGGAATGACGGCAATTTCAAATATTATTTGGGCTGCTTTAAATAGGCGGATCGATATCCCGCTTTTCAAAAAAATATTACCGGAAACAGGCAGTCCTTTTTATCAAGGAGCTTGAAAATAGACTAATGAATTCCAGGTATCGGACGGGAGCGGCTTGAGTTTATAAGCATCAGAGGTGATGGCAATGAATGGCTATTTAAGAGATAATTTAAAGCGAATGTTGCAGACTTAGCAACCTCAGCACCTTAAAACCCTATATTTTAAAGAGAACATTCTCATTTCTAATTTACCATTTTCTTATCATATTCGACGCAGCCAGCGTGCCGTAAGGATGCGTATTATTGTGACGCCTGGCCAAGTTGAAGTTGTCGCTCCGGAAAAAGTATCCGAGCATAGAATCCATCAATTTGTTCAGGAAAAGCAGCAGTGGGTTGTCCTGACTTTAGCTAAAATAGCAAATAGCCATCATGACTATAAAGGTCTTGCTCCCGATTTATATAGTCATGGCGCGGAAATTCCGTATCAGGGAGGAATGGTTAAACTGGTAATCAGGCCGTCAAAATTGAAAAGGATCAAAATAGAATTTTCTAAGGAATTTATTGCTTATATACCGGAAGCATTAATTACCAGAGAGTATAGCGATGAGCTTAAGGAAGCCTTGATAAAGTGGATGAAAAAGAATTCAAAGCTTAATGTGGAACAACTGGTAAACCGGCATGCGGAGAAAAGACAGTTATTTCCGCGCACGATTAACATGAAAACCCAGCGTAGTCGCTGGGGCAGTTGCGGCATTCATAACGACATTCATATTAACTGGCTGTTAATCATGGCGCCTCCTGAAGTGCTGGAATACGTAGTCGTGCATGAACTTTGCCATATCCGGATTAAAAATCATTCCACTTATTTTTGGGCTTTAGTGGGTGAACATATGCCGGGATATCAGCAGCATAGGCATTGGCTGAGAAAGCATGGACACAGGTTAATGATGGGGCTTTAGCATTTTATTCAAGGCGGACTCCCCGGCTTACAGCCCCGGTAGGCCGACGCGCTACATTAAAAACTCAACCTCGTAACCGGCAAATTTGCGAATATTAATTACGCCCGTATCGAGCAGTAAGTATTGTCCTTTAATGCCGCGCAGGATTCCTGAGACCTCCGGGTTAGTATCAAAATTGAACGACTTGATTTTTACCGGGTAATTCTCTACCGGAAAATAAATATCCACAGCCTGTTCATCGAGTAAGAATTCAATGGCCTCTGGGCCGAATCGATGTCTGATTTCCGCAAGCTCGGACTCACAAACAGCCACTAACTCGTCGCGTTTTGCAGCCAAAGCGATGGGCTCAACCTGATTTTTAAGCATTTGCTGCCAGCTGGTCTTATCGCTGACATGTTTTGCAATAGCGACCTCAACCAAACCGGAAATATAACGCGACTGCACTTTAAAAATCGGCAATGCCTGCACGGAGCCTTGATCAATCCAGCGCGTGGGAATCTGTGTCGCGCGGGTAATGCCTACCTTGATGCCGCTGGAGTTGGCCAGATAAACAACATGCGCTTGAAAGCAAAATGTTTCGCCCCATGCAGGCTCCCTGCATGTTCCGGCATGATAATGGCAGGTTTCCGGTTTTACGATGCACATATCGCACTGGGCCAGCGAGATGAAACAGGGATAACAATAACCCTGATTAAAACTTTTTTTAATTTGACGGTTACAGTGCACACAAAACACATTTCCTGTATGCGTCAGTTTAATCGGCTTTCCCATCAGCGGGTTTAAAGCGACCAATTGATCGGTTAAAGGTAAGTCATACTGAACCGGGTTATCCAGTCTGGCGCGCATTTTTCTTAACTGCCCTTGCATGTTCGGTATTCTCCTAAAAATTCAATTAGCGCTGATGGCTTATTTGGGCTGCCAATTTAAGACGGGACACACGCGAAGCTTAACCGTTCGCACTGATGCCGAAGGGTGGACAGTTAAGTTGTTCATGGTTCGACAGGCTCACCACGAACGGTTTAACCTTAACACGAACGGCTTAACCAAACTGTCCCGCCTTAAGTTGGTAGCCCTTATTTGTAAGCAAAAGGCCGTGCCAGCGGCTCGCCGATAAAAATTCCCTGGCCCGGTTCAGAAACGCTCTTCCAATAGGCTTCAATCAGGGAATTTCCCTTTAGATAATAAAATAATAACACGCCGGGATGGGAAAACTTGGCCGGATAATTACAAGGCTCTGTTACCGCGCCATAGCTTGCTGTGGCGCCGGCTTTTATCCATTCAAGAATATTCATCTGCCCGCTGCCCGTCAACACTCCACCGGCCGATGTTAAATGATCCGCCACCGCACCGGGCAAATAAACATTATCGGCTATATGCGGCACCTGCGCTGAGCCGGTAAAATAAAGCATGACATCGGATTTGTTTTCAATAAAGTCCTGTTCAAGATAGTTTACCGGCCATACTGCCTTGAATTTTGTAGCTATTTCAGGGAAAAATACGGCACGTGAACTGCGTGCCTTATCGGAAGTTTTTAACAGGTAAGCAGAGCCTTGAGGATGAGTAAAATCAGCAGCAATGCCGCGATCAATCAGGCGTTTGACCTCGTCAAAATTTTGCCCGGCCAGCGCCATCGCGGGCCGCCATCCATAGTCAGTAAACGGCTTTGCGCTGCCGGAAGTAAAATAAGGACTTTTCCGGGTTTCAAGGCAGCCTTTTGCACAAAAGGCTTTATCGAACCCGGCAGCAAATGCCGTGGTAATAGACATACAATCGACACGAAACGGTTGCAGCCAGGTCAGCACAAAAGCCTGGACATTTTTTGGTGTTTTCGCATCCACCTGCTGTTTTATTTTTTTAAACTGTTTCTGTGATAATACCTTCGTATCAGCATCAAAGCGCACATGAATAAGCTGGGACGGAGGAATGCCGCGTTTAATCTGATAGTAGTCAGCTATACGCACACTTAAAGGATCATCATCATTGACAATAACGGCTAACTCTTTTGCCGTTAATGCAGGTAACGGCCTGTACATCAGGGAATAGTTAACCGCTGACTGTAAGACATTACTAAAGCTTCCCAAAACCAGCAGCAAGCCCAGGCAATAAATCTTTCGAACGCTATCAACTAACACAAGTCTTCCTCCTAGTTTTGAGATGAGGCATAGCCATCGGAGTTTTTTACTACCCAGCGTTTTTCTCCGGAATGCAGAAGCTCTTTTTTCCAGAAAGGTGTATTTGATTTTAGTGCTTCCATAATGTATCTATTGGCGTCAAACGCATCGCCTCGATGTGATGTCCAGACTGCCACCAGCACAATGGGTTCATTCGGCAGGATATTACCGATCCGATGCATCACCAGTACATCAAGGATTTGCCACTGTTGCCGTGCTTGTGCAATGATTTTTTCAAGATGTTTCTCGGTCATGCCCGGATAGTGTTCCAGCGTCATGCTCTTAACCGTATCACCTTCATTAAAATCGCGCATCGTACCGATAAAAATAGAGGTAGCGCCGAATTTACCGGCCATCTCTTTTGCTACGTTCTGGTATGCCTGAATTTCCTGCCAGGGATCAAAAATATCGGCGCAAATTTTTACTGTCACCTTCAGCCCCCGGTAACCGGGGGAAAGAAAGCCACTTCATCGCCATCCTTGACGGCATGATTTAATTCAACATAGTCCATATTCACAGCCGCCAATATATTACGGGGCAACGGCTTTCCGGAATTGGCACGTTCCCACACTTTACTGACTGTAGATAAGCCGGCAAACTCCAGATCGTCCTCCGAACGGCCTACGCTTTCTTTCAAACTGGCAAAATAACGCACTTTAATTGACACAGGCATTCACGCGGTTATAAAAAAAATACATAATAAGACAACTCATAGCGGCGATTTATTCGCATGATGTGAGTTAATTTAAAACCAAAATAGCACCAAAGCCTATAGCTTTCACCGATAATTTTACAGATAAATGACACAATTGACCCATTTTAATCAATCCGGCGAAGCCCATATGGTCGATATCAGCGGAAAAGCGATTACGCAGCGCACCGCCGTCACCGAAGGCTACATAGAAATGCAGCCGGAAACGCTCAGGCTGATTATGGAGGGCGGGAATAAGAAAGGCGACGTGCTGGCCATCGCGAGAATAGCCGGCATTATGGCCAGCAAGAAAACCGCCGATTTGATACCGCTCTGCCATCCCCTGCCCCTAACCCATGTGGAAATCAACCTGACCGCGGAAACCGGTAACAATCGAATACGCTGCCAGACCACTGTCAAAACCAGCGGCCAAACCGGTGTGGAAATGGAAGCGCTTAATGCGACTCAAATCGCCTTGTTGACTATTTACGACATGTGCAAAGCTGTAGACCGGGACATGATCATTCAATCGGTAAAATTACTGGAAAAAGAAGGGGGCAAATCCGGGCACTGGCGGCGAAACAAATCACAAAAAAACACAGAGTAAACGCTTTCAACCCTTTGAGAACCATACTATTACGATACAACCAATGCCTGTAACTATAAGTTTTGATACACTACAAATAACTATTACAAGAATAACAATCAAACATTCAATATGCCGATTACCGTAAAAGAGCTTGCCGATTTTTGCGGCGCCCGAATTCAGGGAGGTGATGCATCAGCCCCCGTTCATTCCGCCGCCGATATTACCGCTGCGCAAAATGGCCAGGTTACCCAGCTGACTAACAAGCGATATGCCTCGTATATCAAGGATTCAACTGCCACCGCCTGTTTTATTGCTGAAGATTTTGCTGTTGAGAATGCCCCCGAAAGCATGGCCTTGTTAATTTGCACCGATCCCGAAATCAGTTTTATCAAAGCAGTTGAATTACTGCACCCGGAAAGAACTTACAACAGGACCATTGCGCCGCAGGCAGTTCTCGAAGGTAATGTGACTTTGGGCAATGAGCTCTACATTGGCCCTTATGCCGTGATTGGTGAAAATGCAAGCATAGGCGATGGCAGCGAAATACTCGCCGGCGTCTATATTGGTAAAAATACAAAAATAGGAAAAAACTGCCGGATTTATCCCTATGCCGTAATTTACGATAATGCAGTCGTGGGAAATAATGTCATCATCCACTCAGGGGCTATCATTGGCGCTGATGGTTTTGGCTATAAATTCAGGAATAACGAACATGTTAAAGTCCCCCAGGTCGGCAATGTCATTATCGAGGATAATGTTGAGATTGGCGCTAATACCTGTATTGACCGGGGCGCTTTGGGAAGCACTATAATAGGCGCGGGCAGTAAAATAGACAATCTGGTGCAGATTGGCCACAATAATAAAGTCGGCAAAAACGTGATAATGTGCGGTCAAACCGGCGTTTCCGGCTCTTGCAATATTGAAGATTATGCAATCCTGGCCGGAAGTTCAGGCATTGCCGATCATGTGACCATCGGCCGTGGGGCGGTGGTAATGGCCCGTGCCGGAGTGGCGGGCAATGTCGAGGCCGGCGCGCAGGTTTTCGGAAGTCCTGCAAAAGACAAGAAAACAGCTTATAAAGAACAGGTGGCCATCAGCAAACTGCCTGAATTGGTGAAAAAAGTAAAAATGCTGGAAGAGAAAATCCGGGTTATTGAAGAAAAAGGTGATAGCTGATGGTCCTGAATTACGCTTTTCCGGCTAATTTATTGCTGACCTCCGGCAAGTTTCCACCTTAACGAAACAAAAGATATTCGCCGGTAATCTGGTAAAATTTTGCCCGTTTGATTTTGAAGCCAAGGCTTAAAGCTATTCGAGCTATCAGATTTTTGGATTCGTATGTTATATGAATGGTAGAGCGCATGGCTTGTCTTATACCATTTTAGTTTTCCTGGTTAGCGAGAAGCTTCAGCCAATTCCAGGACCGTCGTTCCGGCAGGGATTGCCGAAACCCAGATGCCAGGGATAGCAACCCAAACATATCCCTATGGACTGGATACCGGCAATCTCTGCCGGTATGACGACTTAGCTGAAGCATCTTGCTACTCAGGTTAGTTTTTTAACCTTTAACTACACTTATTACTCTCATGAACAAACCCAAAAAAGTCGCAATTCTCACGGCGGGCGGTTTGGCCCCTTGTCTCAGCTCGGCCATCGGCAGTCTTATCGAACGCTACACAGAAATTGACCCCGCCATTGAAATCATTTGTTACCGCAGCGGTTATAAAGGTTTGCTGCTCGGCGACTCCTACAAAGTCACTCCGGAAATCCGCGAAAAAGCAGCCTTGCTGCACCGCTTTGGCGGTTCGCCTATCGGCAACAGCCGCGTTAAGCTCACTAACGTCAAGGACTGCGTAAAACGCGGCCTCGTTCAGGAAGGTCAGGATCCACAAAAAGTCGCCGCCGACCAGCTCATTAAAGACGGCGTGGATATTCTCCATACCATTGGCGGTGACGATACCAATACCGCCGCCGCCGATCTTGCGGCTTTCCTCGCCAATAACAATTACGGCCTGACCGTCATCGGTTTGCCCAAAACGGTTGACAATGACGTCTTCCCTATCAAGCAGTCGCTGGGGGCCTGGACGGCTGCCGAGCAGGGCGCGCTCTACTTTAGAAACGTCGTTGCTGAAAACAACTCAAACCCGCGCATGCTTATCATCCACGAAGTCATGGGGCGCAGCTGTGGCTGGCTGACTGCCGCCACTGCCGTGGAATACAGGAAGCTGCTGGATCGCGCGGCATGGCTGCCTGAAATTGGGCTAGACCGTTTGGCTTTTGAAGTTCACGGAGTCTTCATCCCGGAAATGACCATTGACCTTGCCGCCGAAGCCAAGCGTCTGCGGGCGGTAATGGATAAGGTGGACTGTGTAAATATCTTCGTTTCAGAAGGCGCCGGCGTAGAGGCTATCGTCGCTGAAATGCAGGCCAAAGGACAGGAAGTGCCGCGCGATGCCTTCGGCCATGTCAAACTCGATGCCGTCAATCCGGGCAAATGGTTCGGCGAGCAGTTCGCGCAAATGATCGGCGCTGAAAAAACCCTCGTTCAGAAATCCGGCTATTTTGCCAGGGCTTCCGCAGCCAATATAGAAGATATCCGCCTTATCAAATCCTGCGCCGATCTTGCGGTTGAATGCGCCTTGCGCCGTGAATCCGGCGTTATAGGCCATGACGAAGACCGCGGCGGCGTACTGCGCGCTATCGAATTTCCGCGTATCAAAGGCGGCAAGCCTTTTGACCTTGAAACGCCCTGGTTCAATCAAACGCTTACCGAGATCGGCCAGGCTAAAGGCGCTAAAATCGAAGCGAGCCATTAAGCCTGCAATCAGGCAAACGGCCAAGCCGTTTGCCTGAAGCTCGTAATTTCAAGGTGAAACGATGGCTTCTTACGATCGAAATCAGGAATCTTAAAAATGAAAAAAACTTTTTTGAATCGCGAGTAATTGAATACCAGGTAGGCGGCCCGCTTAGCTGGGATTAGCACGAATTTCGGCAGGGAAGCCTTTCAGCTCATAAAATAGAAGGATGGCCGGCATGTTGTTCAGCCTACCTTAGGACCCTGATCAAGGAGTTTTGGAGGTGTATTGTTATTTTGCATAAAAAGTTGCTATTAATAATTGAACCTTATACTTTCCCGGCTAAGGGATGATGGATATGGCGTTATACACCGGTAATTGAAAACTTATATACACCTAAGCTCGACTTTATCCATTTTCGAATTTTTTACAAGCAGATAGCCAGTGGTATAAGCTATGACTTTATTGCTAAGCCCTGTAGTTTATGCTCACCTTGCCTATCGAGTTGATGAATGTTATTACGGTGTTCGCGCCGTTATTTACCAAACCGGCGCGGGAACACGTCAAACTGCTGATAGCCGGAGCCATCCTGTCACCCGGGAAGCGTACTATGACCTCGGCCTGGCGAGTCATGGGCCGAGGTCAGAAAAAAGATTTTCAACGCTTTCATCGGGTCTTGAATCGAGCCGTTTGGTCAACTCTAAAGGCATCGCGTCTTGTCCTCGGCCTGTTAGTGTCCTGTTTTGTTCCTGAAGGGCCGGTGGTCGTGGGTGTTGACGATACGCTGGAGCGGCGACGGGGCGGCAGGAGGGCGGCCAAAGGGATCGATCGCGATCCGGTTTGCTCTTCGAAAGGCTATTTTGTCAAAGCCAGTGGCTTACGTTGGCTATGCGGTATGGTGCTGACCGAGATCAGCGGGGCAGGCTGTGCGCGGGCCCTGCCGATATTGACGGTACTGTGTCCATCAGAACGCTTTTATCAACAAAAAGGCCGTTCGCATCAAACCCTGCTCGACCGGGCGTGGCGCGACCGTACGGCGGATCAATTGTAGATCAATTGTAGGGTGGTTCCGCTTTAGCGAACCACCGCAAACGAAGCCTACCATGATAACTTTTATACCGACATTTCCAGGCGTGGGGATGGCATGTCTGGAAATTTTGCTTGGTTTGGCATTGGCGGTTTGCTGCGCGAAACCGCCCTACCATGCTAACCCATAATACGTAAGGCGGTTTCGCCGATAGCAAACCGCCATAAACGGTGCGAAGGGAGTTAATTGTTACACAGTTTTTCCAAGCGGTGTTTTGGGTTGCGAGGCCACTGTATAAGACCTGGAATTACAGATAGCACGGACTAAATAATAGCGATACAAACAACTCTCGATTCAAAAATATTCCGCACAAAAATTATCAATTCGTTGAGTTTGCCCGTATCCACGTAGCAAAATCAGCTTCCTGCATTGCACCGCCGGCAATTGCCTGCATGGTAAGCGTAGCATCTACCTGGGTGGCTTTAAGTTTGTATCCGTTCATGCCTAAAAATAAACCTACAGCCAAAAATGCAACGCGTTTATTGCCATCGATAAAAGCATGGTTTTTAGCTAAACCAAACCCATAAGCTGCGGCTAGTTCTGCAAAGTCAGGCTTATCATACAGGGCCAAATTTACTGCACGATTCAAAGCGGAATCTAATAAGCCCTCATCCCGAATACCTGATGCGCCTCCATGCATAGTCAAACTTTCGTCATGCAAGATCACTAAAAGTTGTTTATCTATCCATTTATAAGATTTCACCTTATTTCCACTAACGCATGCTATTTTGCCAGGGCATTAAAAGTATCCCGATAGTCACGCATGAATTCACGCCCAATTTCCAGCTGTTCCTCAAAACTTGGATCATGCGGCGTAATGGTGACAGCCCCCGGCGCATCGGTTAAAAATACGGTATCGCCTTTTTCAAGCTTCAAGCGCGCTAATACCTCTTTGGGCAAAATTAAGCCCACTGAATTACCTATTTGCGTGAGTTTAAGCGTATGCATGTTGCCGCCCTGAGTTAAAGTTATAACAATAGTTATAATATCGCTTAATATCCCGTTATCACAAATATTTATTTATAGGAGCGCCATTTATTGCGCGAATACTCCAAGCCCGGCATACGCTAAAGTCAGCGTGACATTAAAATGCCGGCTTGATTCCCATCAAAATTTCGCCGTCAAACTCATGCGGAAACTGATGGGTTCTACCGGATGAAAGTGAATATCGTTGACGCCTGCCGAATTCTCGCCGGGCAGGCGCGATGCGTAATAGTAGTCAATCGCGCTATCTTTGCGGTTAAGCAGATTGAACATTTCCGCCTGCACGGTCCAGGTCTTGTTGAACTCATAACCCAGCATGGCTGACAAAAGGAGTGTCGATTTCGAACGCACGCTATTGTCCTCAATCAAGGGACGCGGGCCGAAGTAGCGCAGACGCGGCCCGCCGAAAAAGCCGCCGTATAAATCGTGAAGCGTCGCGCCTGCCGCCACTACGGCTTCGATGGAGCCCGGAATGTAGCTGCCGGCAGGGTCATCACCGCGAAAGCGCGTTTTGGAATAGCTTATATCGGCGTCGAAAGTCAACCAGCGGGTGGGCGAGTAATAGTTAGCCCATTCCACTCCGTAGCGCCGGCTTGGACGGCTCGCCTCCGTCCTGCCGGCATCGCCGACGAACAGCAGTTCGGAATCAATGTCCAGCCACCATACGGATAATGTGCTTTGCAAACCTTCCACCCAGCTTGTGCGCACGCCAATTTCTGCGCCGTAAGTGCGTACGAGCGGGTCGGCGCGTTTGACCGGATTTCCATCGGCATCTGTCGATAGTCCGGTTGCAGGGTCAACCCGCGTGTTTGCGCCGCGCGCGTCATTGCTGTGAAAGCCGAGTCCGCCGTTAAGATAAAACTCGGTTTGCGCCCACGGCCCAAGCACAATGCCGGCTTTAGGGCTGACTAGCCCATCCGTGCGATTACCGTCGTTTTCGGCGCGGTTGCTGTTAGCCACATTAAAGCGGAAACCATCAAAGCGTACGCCGAGACTGGTGCGCAACCAGTCATTCCAGCGGGTTTTGTTTTCTGCGTAGGGACTGACGCTGGTCACCCACACATCATCTACGCGCACGGCGGCATACGGTTGCCGGGCTTGCGTCAAGAGCAGGCCGTTATGAATGTTATCGTTGCGAACTTGCAGCCCCACTGTGCTTTCGGACTCGGCTTTGCCGATCCGGTGAAAAAAAGCATGGCTAGCCTTGATGCCGGACACCCAACGTTCATCGGGTTGCGCAAACTGGTCGCTGCGTACCGGATTAGCGAGGAAGTACGTAAAGTTAGAAAACAAAGCCAGTTTGGAATAAAGTCCGTATACCATCAGCTTTGTTTCGCCCGCATCGGTCAATCGATGCCATTCGCCGGTAATACTGTAGCGCTGGCTGTTGCCGCCATCGGCCGGATCAATATTGCCGAAGCGGTCAATCAAACCGGCGTCTACCACGCGTTTGGGAATCTGGTCGGTGGCGTTCCAGTCAGCCTTATAAGCCATGGCGGTTACGCTCCAGCCGGAATTACCGCGTTCTTCGCTATAGCGCAGGACACCGTTAAACTTGAGATAATCGTTGCTAACCGTCCAGGGGCCGCCGTTATGGACGCTTTCCCCCGCGTAAAGCAGATTGCCGCGACCCAGTTTGCGCGATCCCGTGACCAGACCGCGATAATAGTCGAAACTGCCGCCCGTAAATTTGACCATAGCCGCGGGCAATTCGTTAAAGTAATGGATATTTGCCGAACCGGTGCTGGAAAAATCCCCATTTTCCGCGTAATACACTCCTTTTTTATAATCCAGCGTGCGAATCAGCTCGGGAATGAGGAAGTTGGTGTCCGTCCAGCCTTGCCCGTGCGCATGGGAAAGCATGTTGACGGGCACGCCGTCGATTTGAGTCAGGAAGTCCGTGCCGTGATCGAGGTTGAAGCCGCGCAGATAGTATTGATTGGCCTTGCCTTCTCCGCTGTGTTGGGAGGCGATGAGGCCGGGCACTGTTTCGAGAATTTCGCCGGGACGGCTGATAGGGCGGTATTTCAACTGCTCCTGCCCCACATTGCCTTGGGATGCGCTGTCGGCAATGCCAACCTGCGAATCACTGCGTTCAGAGACTTCGATATCCTGAAGGTACACAGCTTCCTCGTCTTTAGACGACGATTTGGATTTAACCGTTTCAGCGTCTGAGGCTTGCTCCGCGAAAGCGCTGTTGCCGAGCAAGCAGGCAAAGAAGCAAACAGCCAGGCGCGCAGTCAATATGCCCGCGCCATGCAGCAACAACGTCGCCAGCATGAAGCCCAGAGCGAAGGACAGGAGACTTGCAGAAGCGGGCATTTCCTGCCCGTGCGCGTAGCCATGAAAAAAAGCGAAAAATACTACGATAAGTACGCTTACCGTTGCCCGAAATCGGACTCTTCTTATGACCAACATACCGAAAACGAAGACAGAGAGCAGAATTATTATTTCCACGCCGGGTACGAGCATGCCTGATAAACCGGCGAGACCGCCGATACTCATCATGCCGACGAAGGCGAGCGGCAGCTGCCAGACAGCACGTCCGCTCAGTTGCGCCGCCCAGATACCGACCGCGAGCATGGTCAGAAGATGATCCCATCCGTGCAACGGGTGATTAAAACCGTTATACCAGTCATTCATGGCGGCGTTGCCGGGATGGGCGTAAGCGAGCGTCGGCGCGATAAGCAGCGCCAAAAGCAGCAACAGCCTGTTTGGGTTTACTCCCGGTCTTCTGCTAATACGAAATTGCATTGGATTTTCCAGATGGCGAAAGAGTGATGAGGTATTGTAGGGCGGTTTAATTCCAATAAGGCGATTATCAAATGATAATGCCAAAGTAATCCTTTACGGAACTGAGCAAGTTGATTCCATTCATACCCTTCGACTACGCTTAGAAGAGCGTTCGACAAGGCTCTCCTGAGTTTATCGAAGGGCTCACCACGAACGGGTTTGACAAGACACTCCTGAGTATAGCCGAAGGGCTCTCCACGAACGGAATTAACCGCGCGCTCCTGAGCCTTGTCGAAGGGTTACCGTTCGTCCTGAGCTTGTCGAAGGAAGCTTGTCGAAGGAAACCTGGCTAAGGACTGTGCAGAAATTCCTTAGGTTTAACGGTATGCAGTAAACTACTGAAACTTTTTTAAGATAGCGTAAAAACCCTGAAAATTATTCTCAACAGGACCTCAATGAACAAAAAAAAATTGATTGTTATCTTGGGCCTTGCATTGATGGCGGCACTTTATTTTTTTAATAGGAGTCCAAAGTTTGTTGATGTTGAGGTTCATACCCTTGAAAAAGGCGAGGTAAAAGCGACGGTATCCAATACACGCGTGGGAACTGTTAAAGCCTGCCGCCGCTCCTACCTGGCGCCTGCAACAGGCGGGCAGGTTGCTCGTCTTCATGTCAGCGAAGGAGACAGCGTTAAACAAAACCAGGTGTTGCTGGAGGTCTGGAATAAAGACTTGCGAGCCCAGGTTAATTTACAGGACGCCCAGATTAAGGCCAGCCAGGCATCCGCCGAGCAGAACTGCCAGCTTGCAGGCGGTGCAGAGCGCGAAGCAAGGCGTCTTGCCATCCTGCAGAAAGGCAATCATATTGTTTCTGAAGAACAGGTCGATATTAAAGAGACGGAAGCGAGAGCCAAGCGGGCAGCATGCAATGCAGCTATCGAAGCAGTGGCTGTTACGCGGGCCAATCGCGACGTGATGCAGGCGGCTGTGGAACGCACCCTGGTTGTTGCGCCTTTCGATGGAACTGTCGCTGAAATCAATGCCGAAGTAGGGGAATTTGTGACGCCTTCGCCGCCCGGCATTCCAACATTACCGCCGATAGACTTACTGGATGTCAGTTGTTTATATGTATCCGCGCCGATTGATGAAGTGGATGCGCCGCAGATAAAAACCGGTATGAGCGCCTGCGTATCACTGGATGCGTTTTCTGAAAAACGCTGTTCCGGAACAGTAAGCCGTATTGCACCGTATGTGCTGGAAAAAGAAAAGCAGGCGCGCACCGTTGAGGTTGAAGTTAAGTTAACCGATCCGAAAGATCTGCAAGGTTTATTGCCCGGTTATAGCGCCGATATTGAAGTTTTAATAGCCAGCAAGCCACAAGCTGTCAGAGTTCCTGCGGAAGCGGTATTGGAAAATAACCGGGTTTTGTTGATGAATGACGATGGTTTACTGGAAGAGCGCGCATTCAAACCGGGTCTTGCCAACTGGAACTTTATAGAAGTTTTATCCGGCCTGAAAGCCGGCGATAAAGTGGTCATGTCGATAGGCAGAGAGGGCGTGGCGGCCGGTGCTTATGCCAGCGTACAGCAATGATTCGGCTGGAACATATACACCGCTATTTTAAAGTGGGCGATCAGACCGTTCATGCATTGAATGACGTTAATTTATTCATAGCAAAAGGCGAATATTATTCAGTGATGGGCCCATCCGGTTCCGGCAAATCGACTTTATTAAATGTCATAGCCTTGCTGGATCAGCCGTCTTCGGGCCGTTACCTATTAAATGACCAGGATGTCACGCAGCGAAGCGACGATGAACTCGCTAAAATCCGCCGTGAAAATATCGGTTTCGTATTCCAGTTTTTCCATTTAATTCCGCGCCTGTCGGCGGCTGAAAACATTGAAATGCCGATGATTCTGGCGGGCATTGCAGTAAAAGAGCGCAAGCAGCGTGTGGCGCAGGCGCTTGCTGAAGTCAACCTGCAGGATCGAGCCGGGCACAAGCCCGACCAGCTTTCGGGCGGACAGCTACAGCGGGTGGCTATTGCCAGGGCCATGATTATGCGGCCGGAAATATTACTGGCAGACGAACCCACCGGCAATCTTGACAGCAAATCCGGCATTGAAATCATCGAATTGCTGGAAAGCCTTAACCGGTATGGAGTAACCCTAATGATCATTACTCATGACCAGACTTTAGGGGATCGGGCACAGCGAAAAATTCGCATTGTTGACGGGCAGCTACAGAATCTATAGTTTTACCGGTAAGCTTATTGCCTATTCATAAAGAGGATCGGGCAACGGCTATGTTACCGTTAAATATTGAGTTTTCATTTTATCCTGCCGTCAAATGGCTTGCCCAGTATTACGACGGGAGATCATCATGAAAAGTGCGGCGTCTATGAAATTGCTAGCCGCCATCCGTGAATTAAATCCTCATCAGTGCGAACAGTTGGTTTCTTTTTTGGATCAACAATACGAGGAATCCAAAGTCCTTGAATCAATACCGCCCTGGGAAAGTTTCAATATTTAACGGTGATATAGCTTAAAATAATAAAACTGATTCAATCCCCCTATGCCAACTGTATATTATCATGTCATATAATCAATCGAGTCTGACTTCATCAATTCCTGCGGAACTTTAGCGAGAAAACTTGTTCGACTCAATGGTCCGGAAAAGGAGCAGTCATGGCAGTAAATTCCACTTCAACATCCCTGAATAAATGGTCCGCCAAGGTTACGCGCGAAAGCGATGCACTGAGCCTGGAAAAAGGTGTTTTTACCTGGAAAGATCCGAAAAAAATAGCACAATCACTTAAAGACTCAGCCGATGCGAGCACGCGCCGCAAGGCTGAGCCTTTCCGCTCGGCGATGTCAATGCTGGTTTTCTATATTAATCGCGCAGGAAAAAACCTGGATCAGGAACAGCGGCAAATTTTGGAACAAGCAAAACAGGCGCTACGCGAGTTATACGGGAGAAGCTGATGTTCTTTCAGCTCTACATTTGTACTTATCTGCAATCATCCCTAAAGATTTAGGGCGGAGGAGTTGGGGTGAAGTACGAAACCTTACATTTACACATAAAGCAATGTTTTCGTAAGGGTTCGTACTTCACCCCAACCTACAATACTGTTGGATTAGCAATACCGGAATAAAATAACTAACTTCGATGTGCTGATTGAGGAGGACGTTATCAAGTCTTGTAACCTTAATACTAATTCAATACTCAGAAACAGCTGAACAGGCATGGTATCGTATGCCGAAAAGCTACTCCATAAACGGTAATAACCGCTTTAATAAAAATAAAAAGGCAACGTGATGACCACTCTCACTTTTTTGGGGGCGACCGGGCAGGTGACCGGCTCCTGTTATTTGCTGGAAACCGGTTCCAATCGCCTGTTGCTGGATTGCGGATTGTTTCAGGGTTCAAAGGCAACAGAACAGCAAAATGAAGCGGATTTCTCTTTCGATCCGGCCCGCCTGGATGCTGTTGTCCTGTCTCATGCCCATCTTGACCATTGCGGGCGTTTGCCGAAGCTGGTTAAAGAGGGCTTTAAAGGCACGGTATTTTTAACCGAGGCCAGTTTTTCCCTGTTGGAATTGATGCTTATCGATGCCGTGCATCTGCAAATGAGAGACATCGAGTGGGAAAATAAACAGCGATTGCGTGCCGGAAAAGAATTGCTTGAACCGCTTTATGAGCTGGACCATGTAGAAGCGCTATTGAAACTGAGACAGCCGATTGCCTATGGTGAGGAAAAAGAAATTCTCAATGGGTTAACGGTATCCTTCCACGAGGCAGGACATATATTGGGTTCTTCCATTGTGCGCCTGCGTATTAAAGATGATGAAGTCAAAACACTGGTTTCTTCCGGTGATTTGGGTAATCCAAATTCACCTTTACTGCGTGATCCGGCCGTTTTAACTGAAGCGGATGTGCTGCTGCTGGAATCCACCTACGGCGACCGCGATCATAAGCCGCTGGAAAATACCCTGGATGAATTGCGCGAAACACTGGCGGAAGCGGCAGCAAGCGGGGGTAATGTGATTATTCCTGCATTTGCAGTAGGCCGAACCCAGGATTTGATCTATTGGCTGGGTAAAATTCAACGGCAAGGGGGCTTGCCGCAACAACACATTTACCTGGATAGCCCGATGGCTATTAGCGCCAGTGAAATCTATGCGGCAAATACAAAACTTTTTAATATTGACGATCCAGAATTCACTAAAATCGCTCCGCAGGGCTGGCAGGCTTGGCTGAATGGACTGATTTATTCTGAAACCGTCGAAGAATCGATGGCGGTCAACCGAATTACGGGCGGTGCGATTATTATTGCCGGCAGCGGCATGTGTAACGGCGGACGCATACGCCATCACCTTAAATATAATTTGTGGCGGCGCAATGCCCACATCATCATTGCCGGTTTTCAGGCTGAGGGCACGTTAGGCCGAATGCTTGTGGACGGAAAAAGGAAGTATCTGAAAATCCTGGGTTCTGAAATCCATGTAGCGGCAAAAATTCATACCCTCGGCGCTTTAAGCGCGCATGCCGATCAAAGCCAATTATTAAAATGGGCGAGTAATTTTAAATCTCCAAAACCCCGTCTTTACCTGATTCATGGTGAAAAAACAGCGGCCTTATCATTGCAAACCTGCTTTAAGCGCACAGGATGGAAGGCCAATATTCCCACGGCGGGAGAGAGGATTAGGTTTTAAGGTAATTGAATCACAGAAGCTGCACCGGTCAACGTTTTTGAAGCAGTGAAGCCGGATAACTGATGCAATTAATTAAGGCTTTGGCTTGCCAGATATCTGGACTGATAATTGCGGTTCCGCTGGCGAGGATATTGCCGCCACTAGCCCAAAACCTCTGGGTTGTACTCTTAATACAGGGAATAGCTGCGGGCGTTGTCCCGGCTATTTCGTCAAGCGTTCTGGTGGCTGTCCATCCATCTTTTTTTTCTGCCGGCAGCGTTTGGCTTATCGGTCATCAATCTTCCTGCCTGGCTGTACCTGCTGGTTTTATTGGTGTTGTCCTTAGTATTTGGGGGCACGGTCAAAGGGGATGTTCCGCTGTTTTTGTCCTCTACGGCTGTAGCCGATGCAATGAATACGTTGGTAAAACGGGAAAATGCGAGAAGTTTTGCCGAGCTGGCGCAGGGATTGGGTCGGTCGTTGTGCCGCTGGCGAAAAGTTTGCCTGCATTGAAAATCCAGGCCCTGGAGCGAGCCTCTCCGCCTTGGCTAATCGCATACTGGCGCTGCCGTTTATTGCGCAATGTGGCCGTTCAAAATAAAAGTTTATGGGATTGCGATTTAGCGGAACATGACCTGGTGTTCGCGTTTTTGTCGCCGTTGTTTATGGTGCGGCTGGGTGAAAAAGTCCGGCGTGAAATGTGTCCCGGCAGCCTCTTTATTTCTTCCTCGTTTCCAGTGCCGGATTGGCAGCCGGAATCAGTAGTGCAGCTTGAAGACAGACGCGGAACCAAGCTTTACTGTTACCGCATCTGATTGATTAATTGAAAATCAATGCCGGATTATTTGAGGATGGCCTTCTTATTTCAAACATCCGGTTGGACTGACCTGCTAAAAAGGTTCTTTAAACGGCCTCAAATCCAGTTCATGCGTCCACGCGCTGGGGTGTTGCTGATGGATCGCCCAATAAGTTTCAGCAATGGCATCGAGCTGCAATAAGCCCTCCTTGCCCTTCGCTTTCCCATAAGCGGAGAATTGTGTTCTTGCCCGTTCGCCATCGATGACACCGTCGATAATCGTGTGTACAACATGGATGCCTTGCGGTGAAAACTCCCTCGCCATGCCTTGCGCCAGTGCTCTTAAGCCAGCTTTTGCCGAGGCAAAGGCGGTAAACGGCGGTTTTGCCCTTAATGACGCAGTCGCTCCGGTAAAAAACAGTGTTCCTTGCTGCCGGTCTTTCATGGCATTAATCGCTCCCTTGCCAAAGAAAAAAGCGCCCAGGCAATTCTGCCGCCAAAGTGTCGTAAAGGTTTCGGTATCGGTTTCCAGTAAAGGAGAGGGAATATTGCTGTCTACATTATAGGCAGCAATTTCGACACAACAATTTTCAAGCCGTACCTGGTTGAATAATTTCGCGACTTCAGGCTCAACCGTCGCATCGGCAACTACCGGCGTAGCTGAACCGCCGGTTTGCCTGATTTTATCTGCAATCGCGTGAAGCTTGCTTTCACTTCGGCCGGCGATAAAAACGTGCAGACCTTTGCCGGCAAAATAGCTGGCCAGTGTAGCGCCCAGCCCTTGTTCCGGGCCGACGCCGATAATGACAGCCGAGTGGGTTTGCATCCTTATTCCTCGTAATGAAGACTGCTTTTTAGATTAAGCGCTTTTAGTTTTTATTATTTTCTGCCAAAAATCAGGGAGAAATTATTGGCGGGCATATTGATTTGCTCTTTTAATTCCAGGCCATGATTCGCTGCTGCCTTTTCCAGATCGGCTACATCTTTCAAACCCCATTCTGAAACACCGGCAGAGCTTAACGTTTCGTGAAATTCTTTATTGGAATCCGTGGTAAAGGCGCCTTCCACCTGAAACGGGCCATAAATCAGCAAAAAACCCTCATCGCTCAGTAAATTGGCAGCGCATGCCATCATGCCGTCAGCAATGGAAATAGGCGCAACCTGAAAAATATTGATACAGAACATGGCGGCAAAAGATTTTGCCTGACCTGGATTAAACCAGGTTTCGGGTTTCGTTAAGTCCAGATGAACGGGATCGGCAATATTATGATTGCCATGATCTAAAGACAGTTTCTTGATGCTATCAAAAACTTCTTTATCTTTATCGGAAGGGTGAAAGTGCAAATGCTCGAAATGCGGTGCAAAATAATTGATATGCATGCCGCTGCCGCTGGCGAGTTCCAGCACATTGCCGGGGTCTTTTGGCAGTTTTTCTTTTAAAACGCCTAACAGGGGCTCCCGGTTACGGCCGCCGGCCCAGGCAACATATTCACTTAATGGGTGTGGGTCTAAGGGTGGTTTTTCCTGGTTCATTTTTAACTCCTGGTGTTTAGTTGCAAATTCAATGATAGCAAGTGTTGGGGCGTGATTATTGCTTATTTTTATCTTAAAGTACAAGAGCTTGGTTTTTAATGTCGATAGATGAGGAAGCCTGGTTTCAATGCGGGAAAATATATTTCACCATACATAGTGAAGGACATCTCCCTAATGATGGGCCTTACGTCACTCGCGTCTATGGCAAAGTGAAAAAACATGCTATTGATTTAGCGCCGTTCAAACGTATCAGCAACTGATACGATCGAGTCAGCCCCGTTGATTCCTTATCGTTGGCTACGGGCAAAACCTTTTTGCAACACGCCTTCCTGGTAATATTTGCTGGAATCTATATTCCAGTCTTCAGCTTTTACGATGCCTTTTATCGTGTAAAAATCGCCTGCTCTATCTATCATCATTCTTGATAAATCAATCACTTTTTCTTCCGGTACGGGATTTTTATCTTCATCCAGAAGAATAATTATTTTAGGCCGTAATTTAATTTTTTCATTCACTTCAACCACAATGGCGATACTGCCGTTAGTCAGTGCAACTACGCAACCTGGCGGATAGACGCCGAGACTTTCGATAAATTTAATGACTAATAACGGATCCAGCTGAGATCCTGAGACATTAGACAAAATATTCGTCGCTTCAAGATGAGTTCTGCCTTTTTGATAGACCCTGTCACTGGTTATGGCATCATACATATCAGCAATTGTTACAATTTTAGCGAAATGCGATATATTTCCAGGTGGAATTTGAGGGGGATAGCCTTTACCGTCCAAACGCTCATGATGTGTCCACGCCACCTCAATAGCGCCCGGATACATGTCCTGACTGGATTTCAGCAGCTCGTAGCCCAGGGTCGTATGGGATTGCATGATCTGCATTTCATCCGGCTCCAGTTTGCCGGGTTTATTAAGAATTTCAAGAGGCACCAGCATCTTCCCCATATCATGCATCATGCCGCAAAGTCCGGCATTATTAAGAGCCATTTCTGAAAGATTAAGATGCCGGCCCAGGACAATCGATAAAACACAAACATTCAAACTATGCTGAGCAGTATATTCATCCTTATTTTTCAATTGCGTCATCCATAACATTGCGCTGTTAACGCAGGCTGCAACCGCTTGTTTGGCAAGCTTCGTATCAATGCCTTCACCGGTGGCAATTTTTTCCATAACGTCCGAGACAACTATCTCGGTAGCTTTATAAACCTCTGCCGCCCGTGCAATTTCTCTTTCAAATACACTCAGTTTCTGAGGGGGAGGGCCATAGGCTAAATGCTCATGAATGGAGCGTTGGTTATTTTTAATAGCAACAGGAGCTCCTTACTTTTTCTTGGTCAGGTCAATATAGACATATTCGCAAACGCTCCTGATAGCCTGGACTTCAGCTTTGTTTCAATTTCAAAACCTTGAAATTTAAAGGATGTTTCCAGCCATGGACGATCCAGTTCCACTACATACATACCAATCGTCAACTGGTTGACCGGTGTAAAAACCCCGGTTAAGGAAGAATAAAGCGTACTTGACGAGCGTCTCTTTTTTTACGGCCAAAAGGCCACCAGTTTTTAAAGAACATTATTTACTAAAGAACATTATTTACTTTGGAGAAATAGATAAAATGAAGGGGCGAAGTTTAGTTCTACTTTGTCAGATTACACGCAGGCCCGTCATACCCGCGGGGAGCGGGTATCCGGTGCCATGGATGGTAAGCTCAAATCCATCCATGGCACTGGATTCATGCGGGGCTTTCCTGCCCCGCACCCCAAGGGGTAAATACCAATCCGCTCCTGGCGGATTGGTCCGGCACAAATTCGTCTGGAACGAATTTGCATTGACCCGAAGGGCTCCGGGCAGGAACGCCCGGAGTGACTCCATGCCGGAATGACGATCTTGGAAGGTGTGATAATGAAATCTGACAAAGTAGAATTAGTCCAGACTTATTAGGGAGTGAAAAGCGTTAACTCTTATTTTGCTAAGAACAGTGTCAGCTTTTTTCCCATTCCGGTTTCCAATCGTTCATTAAAAGCTCCAGTAACTCCGCATCATCCAGCTTCAGCAACTCAACAAAGCGGGCTTTCTCTTTATCATCCGCGACCAAATAACCTGTTGCCAAATATTTTTCCAGCATCAAATCAAGTTCTAGCGAGCCCCGTCTGCATTGCCACCTTAACCTGGACAGTTCGTTCATCAGCCTTGTTGTCTTTGCACCAGCAGCTTTTTGGTTTCTGCGATGGCTTTGGCGGGATTCAGGCCTTTGGGGCAGGTATCGGTGCAGTTCATAATGGTATGGCAACGATATAATTTAAACGGGTCTTCAAGCTCGTCCAGTCTCGCGCCGGTGCTTTCATCGCGGCTGTCGATCAGCCAGCGGTAAGCCTGTAGCAAAACGGCGGGGCCTAGATAGCGCTCGCTGTTCCACCAGTAGCTCGGGCAACTGGTCGAGCAGCAGGCGCACATTATACAATCATATAAACCGTCCAGCTTCGCGCGGTCTTCTTTGCTTTGCAGGCGTTCCGAATCTGCCGGGGGCGGGGTTTGGGTTTCAATCCAGGGCTTGATCGAGGCGTATTGGGCAAAGAAATGGCTCAAATCAGGCACCAAATCCTTAATGACCTCCATATGCGGTAATGGATAAATCTTGACGGTATCGGCATAGGCATCAATGGCTTTTGTACACGCCAGAGTATTTTTGCCATTGATAGTCATTGCGCACGAACCGCAGACACCTTCCCGGCAAGAGCGCCTGAACGTTAAAGTGCTGTCAATTTCATTCTTAATTTTGAGAAGCGCATCCAGTACCATGGGGCCGCAGCTATCCATATCCAGTTCATAAATATCAATGCGCGGATTTTCGCCTGAATCAGGATCCCAACGATAGACTTCAAAACGGCGGATGTGGGTTGCGCCTGCCGGTGCTTTGAATGTTTTGCCTTCGGTTAACACCGAGTTTTTTGGCAAGGTGAACTCAGCCATTAGTAAACTCTCTCTTTGGGTGGGATAACGTCAACTTCGTTAGTTAAGGTATAGAGATGAACGGGCCGGTAATTGAAACCTACATTATTATCAATTAACCAGGTTAAGGTATGTTTCAGCCAGTTTTCATCATCACGCTTGGGATAATCTTCGCGGGCATGGCCGCCACGGCTTTCCGTGCGATGACCGGCGGCGGTAATGGTTACCAGCGCCTGGCTTAGCAGATTATCCAGCTCCAGTGTTTCAACCAAATCGGTATTCCAGATCATAGATTTATCAGCTACCTTGACATCGTCAAATGACTTTCTGACTTCCAGCATGGCTTTAATGCCTTCATCCAATGTGGAACCGGTTCTGAAAACAGCCGCCTTGGTCTGCATGACTTTCTGCATGTCCAGACGGATATCGGCAGTGCTGCGGCTGCCATTGGCATGGCGGATTTTATCAAAACGCGCAACGGCTTTATCACAGGCATTACTCGCCAGCGGTTTGTGCGCAGTTCCCGGTTTAATGAGCTCAGCGCAACGGATAGCCGCAGAACGGCCGAAAACCACCAGATCCAGCAACGAGTTTGAGCCCAGCCTGTTGGCGCCATGTACCGATACGCAGGCAGCTTCGCCGATAGCCATTAAGCCCGGCACGACTTGATCGGGATTATCGGCGTAGAGAGTCACAACTTCCGCTTTATAATTAGTTGGGATGCCGCCCATGTTGTAATGCACGGTAGGTAAAACGGGAATCGGCTCTTTGGTGACATCCACACCGGCAAAAATCCTGGAAGTTTCTTCAATGCCTGGTAACCTCTCATGAATAATAGCCGGATCAAGGTGTTCAATATGCAAATAAATATGATCTTTGAGCTTGCCTACCCCGCGGCCTTCGCTGATTTCAATGGTCATGGCGCGGCTGACTACATCTCTTGAGGCCAGGTCTTTAGCGGATGGCGCATATCTTTCCATGAACCGTTCGCCTTCAGAGTTGGTTAAATAACCGCCTTCTCCGCGAACGCCTTCAGTAATCAGGCAGCCGGAGCCGTAAATACCGGTCGGGTGAAACTGCACGAATTCCATATCCTGTAACGGCAGGCCTGCGCGCAGCACCATGGCATTCCCGTCGCCGGTAACCGTATGAGCCGATGTGCAGGAAAAATAACTGCGTCCATAACCGCCGGTAGCCAGAACGGTCATATGGGATTTGAATAAATGCAGCGTGCCGTCATCAAGACTCCAGGCCAAGACACCGCGGCATTCGTCGCCTTCCATAATCAGGTCAAGCGCGATGTACTCAACGAAAAACTCGGCTTTATGCTTCAAAGCCTGCTGGTACAGGGTGTGCAGGATGGCATGACCGGTTTTGTCAGCCGCGGCGCAGGTTCGCAGCGCAGGGCCTTTACCGAAATGAGTAGTCATGCCGCCAAAGGCGCGTTGGTAGATTTTGCCTTCAGGCGTCCGGGAAAACGGCACGCCGTAATGCTCCAGCTCAATGACCGCGGCCATGGCTTCACGGCACATGTATTCTATGGCGTCCTGATCACCCAGCCAGTCCGAGCCTTTGACGGTGTCATACATATGAAAACGCCAGTCATCTTCGCCCATATTACCCAGTGCCGCGCTGATGCCGCCTTGCGCCGCCACGGTATGACTGCGTGTTGGAAATACTTTGGTGATGCAGGCAGTCTTCAAGCCTTTTTCCGCCATGCCAAAAGTAGCGCGCAGTCCTGCACCGCCGGCGCCGACTACCACCACATCGTAAGCATGTTCAATAATTTTATAATCTGCCGACATGAATTACCCTATCAATAGTATGCGAAACACAGCAATCAAAGCTGCAAGCGCCAGAAACAGAAACACCAGGTTTACTGCCCAGACTGAAATAATTTTGATGCTTTCTACCGCTACATAGTCCTCAATAACAACTTGAAGACCCAGAGCGGAATGATAGAAAACGGCCAGTACCCAAGCCACTATGCAGACCGTATTTAAAGGGGAGATCAGCCATTCTATCGTTTGCTGATAGGGCGCATTTAAACTCAGGTCAAGAAATGTTATCAACCAAAAGGATAATGGAATCAAAGCTACCGCTGTGACCCGCTGCATCCACCAATGAGAGGTTCCGGCTTTTGCGGAACCCAGGCCCAGGGCTTTGGCTAAAGGCGATCGATAATCCATAAACTATCCTTAAACTTAAACAAATATAAAAGCAGCCAGGGTAAGCGCCAACGATGCAATCAGCTCATAGATGGCATATTGATCCATTGTTTCACGCGCAAGACCTTGCCCGGTATCCCATATCAAATGCCGGACACCATGGCATAAGTGGAAAAAAAGCGCATAAATAAAGCCCCAGTACATTAATCTTATCAGCCACATGCTCATCAAGTCCTGCATGGCGGCATAGCTATCCGCGCCCCTCGCAACCTCTGAAACAATACAGACAAAAAAGATCAAGCCAACCGATAACATAACGCCGGTGATACGGTGGCAAATGGACATAATGCCTGTTAACGGCAATTTATAGATTTGGAGATGCGGGGAAATGGGTCTGCCTGTGTTAGTTGCCATGGTGTCTCCGGTTAAATTAATTGCTTTGAACATTAAGGTGATCTTTATAAATCAAAAATCAATACAACGGCCATTTTTTTCCCAGTCGCCATAACGGGTCGGCTCAAGTCCTTTAGTGCCGCCAATCTCTTCAATAATTTGTGGTGTACCGGCTGGATTGGGAATCGGTTGTTCATGGGGCAATAGGTCATTTGTGTTTTCTATGATTTTCTCTTTTTGCATCGATGTCTGATCTCATAACAAAATAGATTAATAAACCAGAAAAAAGCTGTTTAGTGAAACTGGTCTTCTTCCGTAGAGCCGGTCAATGCGGTTACTGACGAGGCTCCGCCCTGGATAACCGTAGTCACGTCATCAAAATATCCGGTGCCCACTTCCTGCTGGTGAGCAACAAAGCTATAGCCTTTGCCGGCCGCCGCAAATTCGGGTTCCTGAACCATTTCAACGTAGTGGCGCATGCCTTCGCCCTGTGCATAGCTGTGCGCCAGTTGGAACATGTTGTACCACATGTTATGAATACCGGCCAGCGTAATGAACTGGAATTTGTAACCCATTGCGCCCAGTTCTTTCTGAAATTTTGCTATGGTTGCATCATCCAGGTTTTTCTTCCAGTTGAAAGAGGGCGAACAGTTGTAAGCCAACAGTTGATCCGGATATTTGTCATGGATGGCATCAGCAAACTTCCGGGCGTCCTCCAGTGAAGGCGTTGCTGTTTCACACCACAGCATATCGGCATAAGGCGCGTAAGCCAAGCCGCGGGAAATCGCCTGCTCTATGCCCGGTTTAACGCGGTAGAAACCTTCTACTGTTCTTTGGCCGGTTACAAAAGGTTTATCATTAGGATCGATATCAGCTGTTAATAAATCAGCCGCGTCCGCATCGGTTCGAGCCAAAATTACAGTGGAGACTCCTGCAACATCGGCGGCTAATCTTGCCGCAGTCAGTTTTTGTATGGCATCACAGGTAGGCACCAGAACTTTACCGCCCATGTGGCCGCATTTTTTAACGGAAGCTAACTGGTCTTCCCAATGCACGCCGGCTGCGCCTGCACTGATCATAGCTTTCATCAGTTCGAAAGCGTTCAGCACACCGCCGAATCCGGCTTCAGCATCCGCCACAATCGGCAGGAAGTAGTCAATATAGTTTTTATCCCCGGGAGTAAGGCCTTTGCTCCACTGAATTTCATCGGCGCGTTTAAGGGAGTTATTAATACGTTCAACGACTGCAGGTACAGAGTTAACCGGATAAAGCGACTGATCAGGATACATGGCCGATTGCGTATTGTTATCTGCAGCCACCTGCCAGCCTGATAAATAAATGGCTTCCATGCCGGCTTTAGCCTGCTGGATAGCTTGACCGCCGGTCAATGTTCCTAAAGCGTTGACATAACCTTTTTTGGAGCCGCCATTAACCAAATTCCACAACTTTTCCGCACCCAGCGTAGCCAGTGTATTTTCTATTTTAAGGGAGCCGCGTAAACGAACGACATCTTCCGCCCTATAAGTCCGCTTTACCCCTTTCCAGCGCGGATTTTCAGCCCAGTCTTTTTTAATATTAGCAGTTTCTTCAGCGAGATTGTAATTTGCCATTGTTATGCCTGTTTAAATTTTGATTTTAGTTGAAATGTTCAATACGTTATAAAGTCAATATGACGGCTAAGTTATCAAGTTAATTTTTGTCTGACAATATTATTAATATGCCATAGGTATAAATAAAGCAGGTTTTGTAATTTAATGTAGGTGATTTAAAACTTAACTCTGGCATTTTCGGGGATTGATTCAAGTACGGGCAACAGTTTTATTGGTGCTTTCTAATGGTACGCGTGATGTGCGTATGGAAGATTTGTGATGGTATGATGAATCCAATTATATTCTTCGAAGCTTTATATTAAAGCAGGGTGCAAGCATTAAGCACGCCGCCAGGCATGGAAACGAGCGAGCCACTGCAATAACATTTTAGGTTGATGGTTTCTTTTCCAGGTTCCGGCGGCATACTTATTCGCCTCCGCCAGAGTTGGATAGATATGAATAGTGCCCAACACTTTATTCAATCCAATGTTATGTTTCATCGCCAGTACAAATTCTGCAATCAAGTCGCCTGCATGTTCACCAACGCTGGTTACACCCAAAATTTTATCTTTGCCCGGTACAGTCAACACTTTTACGAAGCCATGTGCTTCGCTATCGGTAATGGCTCTATCCAGGTCAGCTAAATCAAAAGTACTGACTTCATAAGCAACGTGTTGTTCCTTGGCGTCTTGTTCATTTAATCCCACGCGGGCAATTTCAGGATCAGTGAAAGTCGCCCACGGAATCACCAAGTAATCGGTACGAAATTTCTTGAAACTGCCGAACAGCGCGTTAACTGCCGCATACCAGGCCTGATGCGCAGCCGTATGGGTAAACTGATAAGGACCTGCCACATCGCCGCAGGCAAAAATATTGGGATAATTGGTGGCTTGAAACTCATCGACCTGAACAGTATGTTTGGGTGACAGTTCCACGCCAATTTCTTCAAGACCGTAACCTGTTGTATTTGCCGTACGGCCGATAGCCAATAAAACCTGATCAAAGGGAATACGCACTTCTTTTCCCTGATGCCCGGCAATCAGGATTTTCTCGCCGTTTTCGATAATGAATTGTTTGGCGGTATGTTCCAGCAGGACATTAATACCGTCTTTACGAAACTCTGCAGCCACCCTGTCTGATACCTCGCTATCTTCACGTATTAACAGCCGGGCTGCCATTTCGATTTGCGTAACATGAACGCCTAACCTGGCAAAAGCCTGGGATAACTCACAGCCAATCGGGCCGCCGCCTAAAACAATCATGCGTTTGGGTTTATTACGCAGATTCCAGATAGTATCGGAAGTCAGGTATTCAATATTTTCCAGCCCTGGAATTGATGGCACCAGCGGTCGTGAGCCGGTAGCAATGACAATAGATTGAGTGGTGATTACACGGTTGCCGTCAGCTGTCGTTACTTCTACTTGCCAGGGTGAAATAATTTTGGCCGACCCTTCAATAACTTCAACGCCAAGTTGGGTATAGCGTTCTATTGAATCATGCGGGGCAACGGTCTTAATCACTTTTTGCACACGCTCCATAATATCTGCAAAGTCAAACTCCGTTTGAATGCTTTTAATGCCGAATTCAACCGAGCGGACGGTATCCGCCAGTAATCGGGTTGAGCGGATAAGGGCCTTTGACGGCACGCAACCGGTATTCAGGCATTCACCGCCCATTTTGTGTTTTTCAATCAAGATGACTTTCGCTTTAACGGCAGCGGCAATGTAGGAAGTAACCAAACCGCCTGAACCGGCGCCGATAACCACAAGATTGGCTTCAAACTTTTGCGGTTTAGTCCATTTTTCATAGACTTTAGCCGACTTAATGGCCGCTACGATTCTCTGGGCTATCAGTGGAAATATTCCCAACAAAGCGAATGAGCCTAATAATGCCGGAGACAAAATGCCCGACAACGAGTCGATTTTAGCCAATTGCGTACCGGCATTAACATAAACCAGGGTTCCCGGCAGCATGCCCAGTTGACTGACCCAATAGAAAGTCAGCGTCTTTATTGAGGTCAGTCCCATCACCAGGTTAATCACAAAAAAAGGAAATAACGGCACTAATCTTAAAGTGAATAGATAAAAAGCGCCGTCGCGCTCAATACCGGCATCGATTGCCTTAAGCCGGTCACCCCATTTATTTTTGACGCTATCGCGAAACAGGAAGCGCGCTGCAAGAAATGCCAGTGTCGCCCCGATGCTGGAAGCAAACGATACAATAAGCGTACCCCATAGCAATCCGAATACCGCTCCACCGGCCAACGTTAAAATGGCTGCGCCGGGCAAGGATAAGCCTGTCACAGCAATATAAATCCCGGCATAAATAACAGTAGCCAGCAGCGGGTGAGTATTACGATAAGCGCTGATGGTTTCCTGCTGAGACTTTAAATTTTCTAAAGTTAAAACTTGCTGCAAATCGAAATAAAAAAAGAGACCGATTAAGGCGATGATTATTATTAATAATGGGATGCGTGATTTAGACATTGTTTTGAATCCTTGAATTTAATTGTGGGTAGATTGCACAAGGCGCTAATATCTTACAATTCCTTATTGTATAATCCAGGTGAGCCCAAAAAGCTTGTTTCATCAGAGCTTATCTGTTCATTGGATTTTGACGAAACTACCCCGATTGTAATCCCATTATCGATAAATTGATGAGGGGAAATTTAAACAAGAGGGTTTTAAAGTATAAATAGGGTTAATTAAGCTCAATAACATGCGTTGAAAGGCGGGTGTTTAATTATGTATTAACTACACCCGCGGTTAACAGTTCAAACGATATAAAACCCTCAGGCCGCATGATGAAAGTGTTAACCAGACCTTTATTTATCGAAGCAATCAAGCAAATATTCCAGGAAAATAATCGCCATCACACGCTAATCTATACGGGCATTAATCATGCGCTTCAGATTGCCAGCTTATTGCAGGGAACGGCAGCGGAAACCGAACTGATTGCCGCAATTCAAACGTTGATTTTCCATAAAGTGGAGAATATGCCCAATGCCTTTATGGGTAAACTGGGCGGTAACCGCTTTGGCATTATCCTGGAATTACCCGTTAAGGATAGCGTTGAATTTGCCGAAGAACTTGCCGGTTTGCTTGACCGGCAATCCATCCATATTGGTGACAACTACTATTATCCCAAACTAATTATTGGCGTTACGGCGCTATCGCCGGAATATAAGACGCCGGAAAGAATAATCGCCGCTGTTGATCAGGCGCTTTATCAATCGCGGCGTGCCGGCAACAGCGTCGTTAAATTAATTGAGCACGACGATCCGGTTTTGCATGAATATTATAATTCACTCAAACTGTTGCCGGATTTGAGGGAAGGTTTACTGAATAACTCTTTCGTGCTGTATGCACAGCCTATAGTTCCGATAAAGCAGGCGCTTTGCGTACAGAAAGCCGAAGTACTGCTGCGTTATAAAAACAAGCAAGGTGAAATTGCCTCTCAAGACCGGTTTCTGCATACGGCGGATTTATTTCATATCAGCCGAGAAGTCGATCATTATGTGTTACATCAATTTTGCCGGTTTATTGAACAGCAAAAACAGCAGGACGTGATTTATTCACTTAATATTTCCGGCAGTACCATCTGCTATTTACCTTTTATTGATGTTGTCGCAAAAGAATTCAAACGTTTTGGCGTCAATCCTGAGCTGGTCTGTTTTGAAATCACCGAAACGGTTGCCGATCAGGACTACCAGCAAGCCATAACCTTCATGCATTTGCTGAAAGATCAGCTGGGCTGTCAGTTGTCATTGGATGACATCGGTATCGGCTCGAGTAATTTATCCAATCTGGGGAAATTTAATGTCGATTTTATGAAAATTGACGGCTCATTTATCAATAACTTAATGGATGATCCTTATTCTGAATTGGTAGTCAGTTTTATCAATTCCGCAGCCAGGTTATATAACAAGAAAACCATTGCCGAATATGTGGAAAATACCCGGCAACTGGACAGATTAAAAGAACTCGGCGTTGATTATGCGCAAGGCTACTTTACCGGAAAGCCGGAACCGCTGTTTGATCCGTCACTTGACTAATAAATAGATCAGAAACAGATTTGTCAAAAGCAGTATTGCCGCCAAGCTCTGCCAAAATCGTAGCGGATTACGCTCGATTAGCGGTATAGCCTCTTTGGCGCTTAAGAACTTGGGATTAGGAATGGAAAGGTCGTACAAAAATTCTGATAAATCGTCATAGCGAAACTGGGGATTTATCGAGGTGGCTTTTTTTAACGCACCATCAATCCATATCGGAACCATGGCGTTGTGATGGAAGCTGGGCACATAGCGAAGTTTTGCCATGTTCATTTGATCAGGTTTTTCAGGCATAGCCTGGCCAAAGGGCAAGGCGCCGTTAATCATCTCATAAGTAATGACGGCCAGTGAAAACAGGTCGGATTTAACCGTGCCGCGCTGCCCCAGATGATATTCCGGAGCTGTGTAATTTAACGTGCCGAGCACATTGTCTTCCGTGCTGAAATCCAGCGGCGCAATCTCTGCGATGCCGGCGATTTTAACGGAGCCGAAATCGATGATTTTAACGGTGCCGTTTTTATCGAACATGATGTTTTCAGGTTTTAAGTCCTGGTGCAGCATTTCCATGCGATGTAAGGCGCGCAAACCTTTGGCGCAAGCTTCAATTATTTTTCTGGCTGCTTTAATATCCGGTTTGGGATGGTCATTCATCCATTGCCTGAGCGTTTGGCCTTCAAGAAATTCCGTCACGTAATAAATGCAACTTTTTTCCCGGTCAGTGCCGATAATTTTGAGTACATTTTCATGATTAATCCGTTTCCCTGCCCATTCTTCATGCAAAAAATGTTCTATGTAATGCGTGTCATCGTCATAAAGTATTGACGGTGTTTTCAAAATAACCTGGGTGCCGGTTCTGGTATCAAACGCGCGATAAATCTGGGTGCGTTTGCTGGCGTGTAACTCCTCTACAATCGTGTAGCCATCAAGCAGCATGCCCGGTTCCAAGGGGGGAGGGAACGGCAGGTCAATATGGCTGCGGAGAATTTCGTCTTCCTTGGCATCGGGTAATTCGTCGATTCTGACCAGTTGACAAGTCAGATTATCATCACTGTTATTACTAATCGCCTGATGCAGTATTTCGCCGGCAATCAGGGTTAAATCTTCACTGTCGCGAAGCAGCTTTCGTAATGTTTTTTCATCAATAAAATCGTGTATGCCGTCAGTTGTCATTAAAAACAGATCCCCTTTTGCCAAGGGAAGCGCCTTGTAATCGACTTCCAGCGCAGGTTCAATACCCATGGCCCGGTTTAGATAGTTTTTATCGTTGGAAATCCAGACTCGGTGATCGCGGGTAATCTGTTCAAAATTACCGTTCCGTAAGCGGTAAATCCGGGAATCACCGATGTGAAAAATATGCGCTGTGGTTGATTTTAAAACAATAATACTAAGTGTACTAACCATGCCTTTGGTCGATTCATAACGAATCTGTCCCTGACTGTATAGCCAGGAGTTAATGGCGGAAAGGATTTGTTGCCCGGCATGCTTGACTGACCAGGAGTCGGGAGTGCTGTAGTAATCGTTCAGGAAACTGACAACGCAGCATTGACTGGCCTGTTTTCCCGCCTCACTCCCGCTCATGCCGTCGGCGATGGCAGCGGTTATGCCTTTATAGGTAAGTTGCGGTTCTATAGGTACGAGAGAGCCTGCAAAATCTTCATTTTCAGACTTGATACCTTTATCACTGGCATAACCAATGCCGACTTTGATCTCCTGTTTAGCCATAGGTGGGGCTTAAGAGGCTGATATAGCAATTCCGAAGCTGTTAACTTAGCTCAATCATTTCAACAGTCCCATCTTCCTGGGTTTCCGCCATATGGCCTTTAGGCTCATCAATAAACTGCACGGAAATCAATACAAATAATGCTACAGCCGCTATGATCATAAAAAAAACAGGAGCTGAAACAAAGGACAATACGGTCAGGAATAATACACCGCCGACATTGCCATAAGCGCCGACCATGCCGGCAATCTGGCCGGTCATGCGGCGTTTGATTAACGGAACCATGGCAAATACAGCGCCGCAGCCGCCTGACACAAAGCAGGAGCACGCCATTGTGAGCAATACAGCCAGGATAATAGACCACTCCGAATCAATGAGCGACATGCAGAAATAACCTGCTGACAAGCCTGAAACAAAAATGCTCAAGGAGAGTTTACGTCCGAATTTATCGCTAATCCAGCCGCCGGCCGGACGTGCAACGAGGTTAATAAAGGCGAAACAGCCTCCCAGTAGACCGGCTTCGACCATGCTAATGCCTTGAGATTTATTGAATGTTTCAAAGAAAAACATCGGCAGCATGGAAACAACAGCCAGCTCTGAACCAAAAGTAATCAAATAAGCCAAATCCAGGATAGCAACCTGTTTGAATTTGTATTTATGAATTTCCGCAACAGGCTGCCTTAGATGCTCCTGATTGACGTGGACAATTTTATAGAGGTTATAGAGAAATAAAGTCCAGATGGTGATATAGATGCAAATTGCCACAAAATTGGAGAACAGGCTGACGCCTTCAGGCGATAGTTTCCAGGTCAACAGGCTTAAGGTGGCATATAAAGGCACAGTCATCAACATATAAAAGAATAAGTCCCGGCTACTGGTGACTTCCATTGCTCCGGCTTTTTTCGGCTTAAAGTAAGTTGAGCCTTTGGGTGTGTCGGATACGCTGAAGAAATAAATGACTGAATAAATCAATGCAATAGCTCCCGTTGTCGCAATGGCGTAGCGCCAGCCTTCATTACCGCCATATAGTAGGGCGAGGCTGGGTAAAATACCGGCAGCCGCAGCTGAGCCAAAGTTACCCCAGCCGCCGTAAATGCCCTCGGCAATGCCTACTTGCCTGGCCGGAAACCATTCGCCAACCATGCGAATCCCGATGACAAAACCGGCCCCAATGAAACCCAGTAAGAAACGCGCCAGCGCCAATTGTTCAAAACTGGTGGCGAAAGCAAACATAAAACAGGGCAGGCTGCCTGCGGCTAAGAGTGCTGAATAAGTGCGCTTCGGGCCAAATTTGTCTACCAGGATGCCAATGACAATGCGAGCCGGAATGGTTAGAGCTACATTTAATATCAGGATGGTTTTTATTTGTGAGCTGCTCATGTGCAAAGTTTCAGCAATCACAAGCATCAAAGGCGCATGATTAAACCATACGACAAAGCTGATAAAGAAGGCCATCCAGGTCATGTGGAGGATTTTTATTTTCCCTGAGAAGGAGAGCAGGTTAAGATTTTGAGTTGACATATTAATTCCGGATATTTAAATATAACGCTAAGCAAGCAGATTATGGGCCAAATTGTATAAGATCATAATAACTAAAGTGCCCGAAACAAGGCGTTGTACTTTTGAAGCCGGATCAGGAATAAAGTTTGCTTCAATATGGGGCGCCAAAATAATACGGCGTGTATTTTTTGGTGCAGTGGTGCCATAGTTTTTACCAGGTTTTGGCAAGCAGGCCATGTATGCTCGCGCTAAACATGGGATGAGACGTTTTTCGAGAACAGGGCGCTTAGCTATGCAAGCCTGATATTAGCGGTTATCATGTGTCTTTACACTATCTACGCAAGCCGGACGTATTCATAATTGATGGGAACATTGTTCGTTATAGTTCTGTCTTGTAAAGCAAGGCAGGAGAAGGTTTAACCTTAACGTAAACATTACTGAAGGAGATTGATATGGGTATTTCATTAAGTAAGGGCGGCAACGTCAATTTATCCAAAACTGATCCTACGCTAAAAAATATTATCGTTGGCCTGGGGTGGGATGTAAGACCCACGGCCGGCGTGGATTTTGACCTGGATGCCAGTGCGTTCATGCTAAAGGAAGATGGCAAGGCAAGATCAGACAATGATTTTATTTTCTACAATCAAACAAAATCCCTGTGCGGTGCAATCGAGCATACCGGCGATAACCGGACTGGCGCGGGTGAAGGTGATGACGAGGCCATTATTGTCTTGCTCGATAAAATTCCAGTTGAAATCCAGCGCATCGCTTTTACTGTCACTATTCACGAGGCGGATTCACGCAAGCAGAACTTCGGACAGGTCTCGCATGCCTTTGTCAGGATTGTTAATAAAGATTCGAACGCCGAAGTCGCGCGTTATGACTTGAGTGAAGATGCATCCATCGAGACAGCGATGATTTTTGGCGAAATCTACAGGCACGAAGGCGAATGGAAATTCAAAGCCGTTGGACAGGGTTACGCCGGAGGCTTGGCTGCTTTAGCCCGTCAATACGGCATTAATGTCTAGCGGGAAACAAAGCCAGCAGTAGCCGCTATGCGGCTATTATGGTGATAATAATAATCCAAAATTTACAATAAACGTCAACTCACGAGGACACTACTATGGCAGTATCACTTACTAAAGGCAGCAATGTTAATCTCAGCAAAGAAGCGCCGGGGCTGAAAAAAATTCAGGTGGGATTAGGATGGGATGCCAGGTCAACCGATGGCGCGGCGTTCGATTTGGACGCCAGCGCTTTCCTGGTTAAACTGGATGGGAAAGTTCGCTCAGACAGTGATTTTTGTTTCTACAATAATAAAACCGTTGCCGATGGCGCAGTCCAGCATGCAGGGGACAACTTGACCGGCGCGGGTGAAGGGGATGATGAGGTAGTCAAAGTTGATTTAGCCAAGATACCCGCTGATTTGGACAAAGTTGTTTTTGCCGTAACCATCCATGAAGCTGAAACACGCAAACAAAATTTCGGACAGGTCAATCATGCGTTTATCCGTATTGTCAATGAAGAGGGCGGCGTGGAAATTGCCCGCTATGACCTCAGCGAAGATGCGTCAATTGAAACCGCAATGATTTTCGGGGAAATCTACCGCGTCGGCACAGATTGGAAATTTAAAGCCGTGGGACAAGGTTTTGCCGGCGGTCTTGGACCTTTGGCGGCTTCATTCGGTGTCAGCATCTAATTAGGCAAAGTGCGATTTTCCCCGCCTCAAGAGTTTCATTCGCTTAAATCCATAATCGGTTATCCGGAAATTAACCAGGAACTGACTGACACGGTTGGTTTTTGGTTAATTTGTTAACGTCGGCAGGGCTTAATGTGAGGCTTAGAAAAGCTTGAAACTATGGCGGGGCAGATTGTTTACAGTTGTGTTGCTTACGGGGTGTTCTGCCGGTGGCAGGCAATAATGCAAATGGCCGCTTTATGACCGGTAACTGAGCGTACGGATTACGCTCCAGCTTAACAAAATCGGGCAAAATGGAATTAAGGCGGCAATTTTAATAATTTAATTAGGAGGATTTCATTTATGGCTATTAATTTACAAAAAGGACAAAAAATATCGTTGTCCAAAGAGTCAGGCGGGGCTTTGACTAAAGTTGTCATGGGCTTAGGTTGGGACGCTAAAAAAAGCGGCGGACTTTTAGGCGGCATGTTTGGCGGAGGCAGCGGGGCTGTCGATTTGGACGCGTCTTGCGTGCTATTCGATGAGAATAAAAAAGTAGTCGATACGGTCTGGTTCAGGCAGTTGAAAAGCAAGGACGGCAGCATTGTTCATACCGGCGATAATCGCACCGGCGAAGGCGAGGGCGATGATGAGCAGATCATTGTCAACCTGGATAAAATTCCGGCCAATGTCAAGTCACTGGTTTTTACGGTCAATTCCTTTACCAACCAAACGTTTGATTCCATTGAAAATGCCTATTGCCGCATGGTTGACAGCAGCAATAACAAGGAAATCGCCCGTTATACATTGACTGCGCAAGGTTCTCATACCGCACAAATCATGGCTAAGGTTTACCTGCATAACGGCGAATGGAAAATGCACGCGATTGGTGAAACTGGAAGTGGCCGGACGATTGAAGGACTGTTGCCGCAAATTATCACTCACTTATAACCGCTTGCCGATGAGAATCTGGTTTAACAAAACTTTTTCTTCAATACATTCAGTTCTTGGCAATCTCCGCCAACCGGTTCAGTCCGGCCAACTTATCCTGGTTTGCACTCACACGCATTGGACAGCCGCGGCATTCCTGGCGGCCGATGAAACCTGGCTCGAACCTGAGGATCTGACCGGACAGGATTATGTCGAGTGGTGTATTAATTTTTGCCAAAGCCACAAAATCGACTTGTTTTGGCCGGGCAAAGAAGCCACTCTCATCAGCAAACACCACGACCTGTTTCAAGCAGCAGGCGTGCGCGTCTTGTCGGTTGCCGACTATGAAACACTCTCATTACTGCATAATAAGGCGCTTTTTTACACGTCCTTGAGTAGCGATGTGGCTGAAGTTATGGACTTTATCGCTGTTAATGACAGTGATGCATTCGACAGAGCTGTTTCGGAGTTATCGCCAAAACATGAAAAGCTTTGCGTTAAACCGGCGGTCTCCGTATTCGGGTTGGGCTTTCGTATTCTGGATGTGCAGCGCAACAGCATTACGCATCTATTAAACGGCGTTGAATACCAGATACCGCTTAACGAGTTGTGGCAGGGCATGTATAACATTGCCCAATTCGATACGCTGTTAGTCATGGAATATTTGGACGGGCATGAGTGGAGCGTGGATTGTGCGGGGCGGCACGGCGAATTACTGTGCGCTGTGCAAAGAAAAAAACTGCTGTTGGCAGGCCGGGGGCAAATCATCGACAATAACGTTGAAATTGCCGGCATGGTGGCAAGGCTTACTCAGCGCTATAAATTGAATGGCTTATTCAATATCCAGTTCAAGGAAGGCGCAGATGGCGTGCGCTTGCTGGAAATAAATCCGCGACCTTCGGGCGGGGTCGGTATGGCGTGTCTGGCCGGTGCGAATTTGGCCCGGATTGCCTTGCAGGGCATTGCCGGAGAGACTCCGCTTACACCGCCGGTTATTCATTATGGGCGAAGGGTTACCGAAATCAACACGCCGGTAGTATTGACAGAGCTTGCGGCACCTTGCCCCCTATAATGCAGAAAACATTTTCCATTAAACTGGATACAGGTACTCTGCATCTGGAGGTAGAACCCGGGCGCATCCCTTTAAACCGATTGCTGGGTTTTGCGGCACGGGTGAGCAGCAAGCGAAAATTTTTACTGGTGAGTAAGTTATTGGGAAAACACTATCCGGTTTCGCCGCAAAGAATGAGCTGGTCGTACCGGGTGCTCGCCAAACGCATCATAAAAAGCGGGGCAGGAGGCGAGTCGCTCTGGATCGGCATGGCGGAAACAGCAACCGGCTTAGGTTACGGAGTATTTGAAGCTGCCAGTCATGCAGGGATAAAGGACAGTTTATTCATACAAACCACCCGTTATCATCTGGAAGGTAACGAACGCCTTGAATTTGAAGAGGCGCATAGTCATGCGACAGACTTTTTCTTGTATTATCCTGATGACCCATCACAGCGTGACAGATTTCTTAACGCAAAAACTCTGGTATTAATAGACGACGAGATCAGTACGGGGAAAACCTTTTTACGCCTGATCAAGGCTTATCAAGCCGTTAACCCTCATTTGTCCAGGATTTTAATCGTGAGTCTGTGCGTATTCGCCCATCCTGAGGACCGGGAATTTTTAGAAGTTCAGTCGGCAATACCGGTTGAGTGGATTTGTTTCAGGCAGGGTCTTTTGCGATTTGAAGATAGCCTAAATTTCGACATCGACAATATCACCGTGAATGTTTCGAGTAACGGAAACTGTAAAAAAGATCTGCTGGCCTGGCCGGGAAGGCTGGGTATGAATGCAGCGATCAGTTTAGAAACGGATACAGTGGAGACACTGGCGGCTCATTTCAGGACGCCCGGTGACCCGCGGCCGATTCTGGTGCTGGGCACGGGCGAATGCAACGCACCGGCCTATCTGCTGGGACGGGAGCTGGAACGCAAGGGCTTTAAGGTCATGGTGCAAAGCACAACGCGCTCGCCTATCCATTTAGGCAATGATATTCGTTCAATTTGCCAATTTGAAGACAACTATCAGGACAATATTCCCAATTATATTTACAACATGAACCCTGATGATTACCGCGAAATAATTCTCTGTCATGAAACGCCTATCTGCGCTCCGCTTAGCGGCCGGCTGGCCGATTGGCAGGCAATCAGCGCCAGGTTTGAACTAAATCCCCAATCGTTTTATGCAAAGCTACATTTTTTTAGACCTTGATGACACGCTGTTTCAGTCGATAAAAAAATGCGCAGTTAACGGCAATGACCCGGATTTAAAAGCGCTGGCGTATCTCAAGGATGGTTCGCCCATCTCCTATGCAACGGCCAAGCAGCAATGGTTGTGGCAATGGCTATCCCAGGGCTTCAGGATCGTGCCGGTCACTGCCCGTAACCATAATGCTTTTAACCGCGTGGATCTTCCGTTCCGAGAAGACGTTATATTGAATCATGGCGCCATTATCCTGGATAAAAACCGGAATCTTGATAAGTCCTGGATGAGAGCCATGCTGGCATCGTTGCCTATGTATCAGGAGAAGCTGCTGGATATCTGGAATGATGTCGAGGCTCATACAAAAAAGCATGCGGGATTAAATCCCCGGCTAATCAGCGACTTTGACACCACATGGTATGGCGTGATCAAGCATACGGACGGCAATGAAATGTCGCTGAAAACCTTGCTGGATACGGTGATCGAACCTCATCCAGCCATTCGCGACGGCAGCCTGTATTGGCATTTTAACGGCAACAACCTGGCGATATTGCCGAAAACCGTCAATAAGGAAAGCGCAGTTAGCTATTTGATCGAGTCTTACCGGCAGCATGACGGGGAATTATTGACTTTTGGCGCAGGCGACAGCCGGACCGATGCGCCCTTCATGTCATTGTGCGACTATGCGTTAATTCCAAAAAATACGCAATTATCCCGACTAATGGCTACTGTATAATAAATAACGTGTATTTCATCGTCATTCCGGCATGGATTGCCGGAATCCAGTATCCATGGACGGAGCAATACTATGCTTGTTATAACTAGGCAGTTATGGCTATGGTACCGTTTACCGGCAGCTATACATTAGACGACGTGCAGTTTTTATTAAAACCTATTGCGGTTCTAGATACGCCTGTCGAGATAAAGGAATCCATGATACAGTCGGGCAGGAAGCATTATTCTGAAATGCTGACGCATGAATCTTTGCCATCCGATGAATATTTGAATCTTTTTCATCAGGCGATGGCGTTGAACCAGGATCGCATGGCCGAGCATCTCTTGACGCTGGCTGAACGCATTCTGGCAACGCGCGCGGGTGGAATAACCCTGGTTTCGCTGGCGCGGGCCGGCACGCCGGTCGGGGTGTTATTAAAACACGTGCTGAAGCGTTATTCTGGACAGGAAGCCGCGCATTATTCGATTTCCATTATCAGGGATATCGGCATAGACCAAAACGCGCTGCGCTTTATTTTGCAGAGTCACTCAGCGGAATCTTTAGTGTTTGTCGATGGCTGGACTGGAAAAGGCGTTATTGCCAGGCAGTTGGAAAACAGCCTGGATGATTTTGCCGTCAGCGACGGCATTAAAATTCCTGCCGAACTTTATGTGCTGACTGACCTGTCCGGCTTCGCCGCGGTTGCGGCCTCGTCTGAAGACTATCTGATTCCGTCGAGTATCCTGAACGCCACGGTATCGGGCTTAACCAGCCGGTCGGTCTACGATAAAAATCAATTGAGTCCTGACGATTTTCATGGCTGTTTATATTATGGCCAGTTTGTCCGGCAGGATTTGTCGAAATATTTTATTGAGGCGATTCTCGGCAGAACAGATAGTATATGGAAAAAAAAACGCGCTCGAAAGTCAACAGTTGCCGAGCTGGATTGCCGGCAATTACAATCTGTTTCCAGGCAATTTTTGCAATGGATTGCCGGACGATATGGGATTACCGACTACAACCATATCAAGCCCGGCATAGGCGAAGCCACACGCGTATTGTTACGCCGCCAGGCCCAGCTCTTACTGTTACAGGAAACGGAATCAGAGGCAACCCGGCATTTGCATTGGCTGGCGCAGTCCAAGTCTATTCCTGTAGAAATTATTTCGAATCTTCCCTATAGAGCCGCGGCCTTAATCAAGGAGGTTAAGACATGAAAATGCAACCGTTGCCACTGCCATCCCGGTCTTTTTCACCCTGGTTTTTAGGCGCTCCGCTTTATATGCCGGCCAACAGGCGCGACATTATAGAAATCGCAAACGGCGAAAAACTTCCTGTGCTGCGCTCGATGATTTTTTGCACGGAAGACGCTTTGTCCCGGTCGGATGTGGAAAGCAGTCTTCGCCATCTCGGTTTATGTCTGCAAGCCTTCAGGCAAGCTCCCCAGCGTTTTCGTTTTATCCGCGCCCGGAGTCCTGAAATTCTGGCGCGTTTACTGGATCTTCCGCATATTGAAAAGGTGGACGGGTTTGTTTTACCGAAATTCAATGAGCATAATTTTTCCGCTTACTTTGATCAGTTGAAAGAGACTTCTTTTAAGGTAATGCCAACCCTGGAGACAAAAGAGACATTTGATCTCAATGCCATGTGCGCATTGCGGCAGGCTTTGCTTCAGGGCGGGATTTTCCAGCGGATATTAATGCTGCGGATTGGTGGTAACGATCTGATGAATATTTTAGGTATTCGCAGGCCGAGAAATTTGACGCTTTATGAAACGCCTTTAGGCAATGTCATTTCGCAACTGGTAACCGTGTTTAAGCCTTACGGGTTCTCATTGTCGGCGCCTGTGTTTGAATATCTTGATGATACGCAAACCTTGCAAAAAGAAATCCGTCTGGATCTGGCGCATGGTTTAATCGGCAAAACCGCCATCCATCCGTCACAGGTAGCAGCTATTGAATCAGCTTATATCGTCGATACGGAAGACTATGAAATGGCAATCACTTTAAACGGCGGCACGGCCCCGGCGGTTTTTCGAATGCATGATGCAATGTGTGAAGTGGCAACCCATACGCAATGGGCGGAGGGCATTATAGACAGGCAGCTGTGTTACGGTAATAGGGAGTCGCTGCCCTTTCCCGAGTATTCGGAATTATCTTTTTAGCAGCCAAAAGATACATAAAATGGGGCGGCAAGCCAATAATAAGTAAAATAGACAGTTAATCATAACAACATACTTAACCGGGAGATCAACAATGAGTTTCGATAGTTTTCTAAATCAACTAAAAACCAAAGCCAACGAGTTAAAAACGGAAGCCTTGAAATATAAAAACAAGGACTTTCTTAATGCAGCTATGGCAGGCTCAGCATTGATTGCAATGGCCGATGGCAGCATTACCTCAGACGAAAAACAGAAAATGATTAAGTTTATCGAAAGCCATGACGCGCTTTCGATTTTTACCACCAGCGACGTTATCAAGGCGTTCCAGGATTTTGTGGGACAAATTGAATTCGATAAAGACATAGGTGAAGCCAAAGCCTATCAAGCATTAGGCAAGATGAAATCAAATGCCGAAGCGTCGCGCCTGTTAATCCGTATGATTATCGCGATTGCTTCCGCCGACGGCAATTTTGATGCGGCCGAAAAAAAGGTGGCCGTCAAAATAGCCAAGGAATTAGCAATTAATCCATCGGAATTTGAACTGGAATAACTGTTTTCCACATGGGGGCACACTGAGACTTAAAGCACAGTGTGCCCCGGCTGTTTTCAGCATTGAATGTTATGTTTGAGGGTTAAGCAAAGCCCTATGAAATGGCGTAATTCAATGATAAGTTATCAAGGAATCTCTGAGCTTGGTTAGTCCTCTTATGGTTCGACAAGGCTCTCCTGCGTGCAATCGAAGGGCTCACCATGAACGGGTTCGACACCCCTCTCCTGAGCGCAGTCGCAGGGATCACCACAAATGGAATCAACACAGCCGTTCGTCCTGAGCCTGTCGAAGGAAGCCTGTCGAAGGAAGCCTGCCGAAAGAAGTCGGGCTAAGGACTTAATCACAGATTTCAAACTAAGCAATACCGGAGCACTTTGTTAAGTTATTTTCCCCAGCGATTATTTGCCGGGCTATTCTCAATAAAAACAGTCAAAACTGAATCGTCAGAGCTTATAGGCTTCGGTTTCCACAATCAGCTGGTTTAGCCACTGCATGAAAGGTGTACCGCCGGTTCCGCGGGGGTCTTTGACATGCTTGTGAATATATTCGTTGGCCCAGTCGAAATGCACCTTGCGAAATTCGATAATATTATCGAGTATCGCATTGAACGGTTCCCTGTATTCGGCCCGTTTGATGCTCGGCATCGCCGCTACCTGCTCGATATAATACTGGTGCCGCTTCGGCATGTAGCGGCGCATGTCGTCCAGGTGTGCGGTCAGAATGGATGACTGGTGCAGGATTTTCATGAATGCGACCAATACCGGGACAATGCTGCTTTGAGCCCCGGTTTCGCCGCGGAAATCGATGGCTTTTTGAGCCACGCCTTCATACACGACATTTTCGAAAAAACGGATGTAAGGTCTGAAGGTTTTGTAATAAAGACTCGGGTCCATTTTTTCAGGAATCCTTTTCAGAACGGTTACCTGCCGCCCTACGGCCTCGGCAATCCGCCATAAATCGGGGCCGATATCCGGTTCCGGTACAGTTTTTAAAGCCGTATCAATCCGAGCGATAGCCGCCAGAATGTCGGCGGCAATCGCTTCGATTTCAACGTGAACCAGAATAAACCAGTGCTCATCGTATAAATGGACAAAATTCTGCAGCGTGTCGATGTTACCTAACGCGATGGGCCGGTCAGTCTGAAAGCGCCGCCAGTTGTATAACGCGTAACCGTCGTAACTCAAAATCGGAGGGCGCTCCAGCAGATTGCAGACCTGTACCAGCGGAACGGCGATATTCGACGGTAAAATATGGCACGCATCCGCCCCTACCTGATTAATATAGGCGGATGCAAAAAATCCCAGCCTAAGATAATAAAGCCGTAGCTCCGGCAGATTTGCGTCATTGGTTTCACCTTGCCAGAGCGGGATATTCAGCGTGCGGGCATAAGATCGAAATCCGCTGTCCTTCAGCAGATTGGGTAAGTCCCTGCCGACCTCATCCAGCAGCTTATACGGAGAGCCGGCCGGGAATGAACCCAGCGGATCCTGTTCTGGAAGAAATCCGCGAATCCCGTAGCTGGGATCCTGGATTTCGCTATCGCTTCCGCCTGTCTCTGATGGCTCAGTGAATGGCCGCCAATTCGCGTCTTTGCTCATTCAGACCGTCCCAAAATGCGGCAACGCCGTCCAGCATTTCATTGCCATAACGAATAAAGCCGTCTTCATCCAGGTCCAGCGTGAAGTAAAGTTCTTCCAGTTCTTCCTGGGTATGCGCGGCGTGTTGAGATTCCAGTTGATCGTGCCAGATAAAAAAGCCTAAAGGCAGCCCGGCTCCGTTTTTTTCGTTAAATCGCTTGAAGCCCTTGATTAATTGACCCCAGAATCCGGCGGCGGCCCAGTTTTCAACAGCATAACTGGCCGCCTGGGATACCTGATAGTCGTTTCCGCCATAAAGCCGGATTAATTCATCACAGAAAAACAGGGTGGAGGCGGTTCCGTGTTTTGGCTGGCCTATTTCAGCAAACGAGAGATCGAGTTTAAGGGCAATGTTATACAGCCATTCAAAATGACCGGCGCCAAAATGAAAGATACCGCCCTCTATGCTGCCGTCCGTCGAACCGAGATTATCATCCCCGCTGGTTTGCAGGGCTGGTTTGAAGCGAACGCCGATTTCATTCGCCAGAATTTCTTTGGATGCCCGCATGCTTTCCAGCGTATCCGCATGAATCATCTTGTTCAATTGGGCAATCAGGAACTGATTGGAAAATACCGAGAATTGAATGATAAAAGCCTTTATTTGTATCAGGCTCTGGTCGCCTAGTTCAAACCATGCCGTGTAAGGATTATCGGTAATAATGCGATGGCTAAGAAGCTCCTTGTTGATACGGCGTTGAAATTTGAGAAAATGTTTGGCTTTATTGACAGAATATCCTTTTTGCCCCTCACTGAGAGCAATCAATGACGGCATTGTCAAAAATTCAAGATGATACTTTTGCGCAAAACCGGGTAATAATTTATTTTGCATATTGCGCCTCCTAAAAAGGTTGCGAATTTTATATATCTATTTGACATAATCTGATCCGGATAAGTTTCTAGAATTGCGGTATTGCATAAAATTCTCACGAAGTTCATTCTGCTCTTTAAATCCGTTTCAGCACAGAAGCAGTGAAACTTAATGGGAACAATGGAGTCTTTATATATATAAAATAAGACGGAGGACGTGCAATGAATGATGCATTAAATCCGGTTGGAACCGATGGTTTCGAATTCGTCGAATATACCGCGCCGGATACCCGTGAGTTAGAAAAATTATTTACCAGGATGGGTTTTGCCGCCATTGCAAAACATCGCTCCAAAGATGTGGTTCTTTATCGGCAGGGCCAAATAAATTTTATCATTAACCATGAGCCGGCCAGTTTCGCTCAGGCCTTTGCGAAAGTGCACGGGCCGTCCATTTGCGCGTTTGCAATCCGGGTTAAAAATGCCGCGGAGTGCTTCAAGCGCGTCATCAAATTGGGCGCTCTGCCTTATCAGGGCGATGTCGGTCCGATGGAACTCAATATTCCGGCCATCCGGGGCATAGGCCACAGCCTGATCTATCTGGTGGATCGCTATGGTGAAGAGCACTCCATTTATGATGTGGATTTTATACCGCTGCAAGGCGTGAATTTAAAACCTGAAGGCATCGGGCTGACTGCTATCGACCACTTGACTCACAATGTTTACCACGGCGGCATGGACAAGTGGGCGGAGTTTTACCAGCGCTTGTTCAGATTCCGTGAAATCCGTTATTTTGATATTCACGGTAAAATTACCGGCTTGAAATCGCGCGCGATGACCAGTCCTTGCGGCAAAATTCGTATTCCGATCAATGAACCGACCGATGCCAAATCGCAAATTCAGGAATACCTGGATGTCTACCATGGCGAGGGTATTCAGCATATCGCCCTGGCGACCAATGATATTTATGCCACGGTGGAACACTTGCGCGGCAATGGCGTCCGGTTTATGGATGTTCCCGATACTTACTATGATGCAATCGATGAAAGAGTGCCCGGTCACCGTGAAGCAGTGGAGCGATTACGCAACGACAAAATCCTGATTGACGGCGCTCCTGCACGCGGCGCCGGGCTGCTGCTGCAGATTTTCACCCATACCGTAATCGGGCCTATCTTCTTCGAAATCATTCAGCGCAAAGGCAATGAAGGCTTTGGAGAAGGCAATTTTCAGGCGCTTTTTGACGCCATCGAGCGTGACCAGATCAAAAGAGGAGTGATCTAATGCCCTGGATCAATATACCCACCGTGGAAGGCAAGGCATCGCGGCAGGCGCATACCGATCTTCCGGCAGATACCTACGAACGGGAACTAGGCAAGGAAGGCTTTTATGGTCCCGCCACCCAGATGTATCATCGTCATGCGCCTACCGGTTGGAAATCGGTTGAAGGCCCGTTACGGCCTCATGCTTTCGATACCCAAAAAGTGGCGCTTCCGGAAGACAGCTCGTGGGCATGCCTGCTGTTCAGCAATCCGAATATTCAAATAGGCTTTATGAAGCTGGAAAACGATATGGACCTTCTGGTTCGTAATGCCGATGGCGATGAATTAATTTTCGTGCATCAGGGCTCGGGTGAACTGTACTGCGATTATGGCCATTTAAGCTTTAGCGAGGGCGATTATATAATGTTACCGCGCGGCACGCTGTGGCGCATGAGCGTGAAGAACGCCGTCAGAGCCTTGTTGATCGAGGCGACCGATGACAGCTACCGCTTGCCGGAAAAAGGCCTGGTCAGCCATCAGGCAATCTTCGATCCGGCGATCCTGGATACGCCGAAGATCGATGAAGCATTTCTTGCCCAGCAAAATGAAGCGGAATGGCGCGTCGTGGTCAAGAAAAGAAACCGTCTGAGCACTATCGTTTATCCATTCAATCCGCTGGATGCGGTAGGCTGGCATGGCACGTTAATGCCGGTACGCCTTAACTGGCGCGATATCAGGCCGTTGATGAGCCACCGCTACCATGTGCCGCCTTCAGCCCATACCACCTTTGTCGCCAGCCGTTTTGTCGTCTGCACGTTCGTGCCGCGGCCTTTCGAGTCCGATCCCAACGCCTTGAATGTGCCTTTTTTCCACAGTAATGACGATTATGACGAACTGATTTTTTACCATGCCGGCCAGTTTTTTTCCCGTGATCACATCTATCCGGGCATGATGACCTTGCATCCCGGTGGAATTCCGCACGGCCCGCATCCGAAAGCGTTACAGAACGCAAAGGAAAAGCGCGGGACTATGACCGATGAAGTGGCGGTAATGATTGATACGCGGGATGCGCTGAAAATCTCCAAACAGGCCGAAGCCATCGAATGGGCCGGTTATGTGGATTCGTGGAAATGAAGCTCGCCACGCTTAAAGCAGCAAGCCGGGACGGCAGTCTGGCAGTCGTCAATCGCGACTTGACCCAGGCTAAGTTCGTTCCTGATATCGCCTTGACATTGCAGGGCGCACTCGATAACTGGGCCGGGGTTGAGCCCCGGCTACAACAGGTTTATCAAAAACTTAATGAAGGCGGGGATGAATCTATTCTTTTCGATGCCTGTCAAGCCGCAGCTCCGTTGCCAAGAGCCTATCAATGGCTGGACGGCAGCGCCTATCTGAGCCATGTCGAACGGGTACGGAAAGCGCGCGGGGCCGATTTGCCGAAGAGTTTGTTTGATGACCCTTTAATGTATCAAGGCGCTTCGGATGTCATGCTGGGCGCCTGTGATCCTATCGAGGCCGCCAGCGAAGACTGGGGCATCGATTTTGAAGCCGAAATCGGCGTGATTACCGATGATGTGGACTATGGGATATCAGTCAATGAGGCCGCTACGCATATCAAGCTGGTTCTGTTGATTAATGATATTTCATTGCGCAACCTAATTCCTGATGAACTGGCCAAAGGCTTCGGCTTTCTGCACGGAAAACCTGCCAGCGCTTTTTCTCCGGTGGCCGTAACCCCCGACGAACTGGGTGCGGTCTGGAAAGATTCCAGGCTGCATCTGCCTTTAACAGTCCAGTGGAACGGGCAATTATTTGGCCATGCGAATGCCGGCGCGGATATGCAGTTTAATTTTGCCAGGCTGATTGCCCATGCCGCCAAATCTCGAAAACTAACTGCCGGCACTATTATCGGCTCCGGTACGGTCAGCAATATTAATCCAGCAGGCGGGTATTCCTGCATTGTCGAGAAACGCGTGGTTGAAATCATCGAAACCGGTGCGGCTGATACCGAATTTATGCGTTTCGGGGATAAAGTCCGGATTGAAATGTTCGATGAGCAGGGGCATTCCATTTTCGGAGCCATTGAACAGGAGGTCAGGCCATGCCGGTAATCCTGTACAGTTATTTCAGGAGTTCCGCCGCATACCGGGTGCGCATCGCCTTAAACCTGAAAAAGATTGACTATGAAATTCGCCCCGTTCATCTGCTCAAAAACGGCGGCGACCAGTTCAAAGCCGATTATCTGGCGCTGAATCCGCAGGGAAAGGTGCCCGTCCTGGTGGTGCAAAATACAGTATTGACCCAGTCAGCGGCGATTATCGAGTATCTGGAAGAAGTCTACCCGCTCCCGCCGCTGCTGCCCTCCGATGCAGAAGAACGCGCTTATGTCCGCTCGCTGGCGCAAATCATTGCCTGCGATATCCATCCGCTCAATAATTTGCGGGTGCTGAACTATCTGAAAGATTCATTAAAATATGAGTTTCAGCAAGCATGGCGCCTTCACTGGATACAGGAAGGTTTTACCGCACTTGAGCAACTCTTGCAAAAAAGCGATTCCCGGGGCCGGTTTTGTTTTGGCGATACGCCCGGAATGGCTGATGTTTTTCTAATACCCCAAGTCTACAATGCGCGGCGTTTTGAATGCGAAATGAACAGTTTTCCATTGATTAGCGGTATTTATGAAAACTGCATGCAAGGGACCGCTTTTGCCAATGCCGCGCCGGAAAATCAGCCCGATGCGGAGTCTTGATTGCCATAAACCATAGAGAACTGGAATATCTGATCCGCTTGCCTAAGCACTGATTTAAGTTTTCGGTAGGGTGCCTGACTGTAGACTAAGGGTTCAGGATGATCGGTAACCTATTGATTCAAGCTCACCACGAACGGAATCAATTTATTGAGGGCTTCTCTAAGCAATGATTTACAATGCAGCCCTTCATTCAACCAAACCTGAAACATCCCTGTTATAAAATGGCAAGCCAGAAAACTTATCTTGACGTACCCTATGCCCAAAAAGATGCGGCAAAAGCGCTCGGTGCGAGATGGGATGCAGCCAATAAGAAATGGTATGTCCCAGCCGGTATGGATGTTACGCTTTTTGCAATATGGCAACCCCAATCTATCGTGTTGGAGCCGACCCTATCCACGGCGCGGGAAGACGGTTCGCGTGCTGCTTCAACCACAATTAACTCTTCTGCCGGTAATGCCGCACGGGGTGTGTTTACTTATGCCACAGATAAAGACTTTGTTGCTTATAGCGGTGATGAAGCGCCCTGGGATTAATACTTGTCTCGATTACCTATCGCGAGGTTGCACAAAGCCGGCATAAAATGAACACATTAAAATACCTGGCCGGCTATCCGGCTACAGTAACGGATCAAGTACTTAGGCTTATCGATAGCGATAAATTGGCTGAGGCGCTGTTAAAAAAATATCCCGTTACCCATGATATAAAGACCGATAAAGCGCTCTATGCCTATGTCGTGGCGATGAAGAATCAATTTCTCAGGCAATCCAATCCACTGAGCAAAGTGGTTTACGATGATAAAATCGATGTGCTCCATCACGCATTGGGATTACATTCCATTATCTCCAGGGTTCAGGGCAATAGCCTGAAATCAAAAAATGAAATCCGGATAGGAGGGGTCTTTAAAAATGTTCCGCTTGAATTCCTGAGAATGATTGTCGTGCATGAACTGGCCCATGTGCGAGAAAAACAGCACAACAAGGCGTTCTACCAATTACGTGAGCATATGGAGCCGGATTACCATCAGTTGGAGTTCGATACGCGGCTTTACCTGACTTATCTGGATTTCGTAGGAAAACTTTACTGAATTCGAGGCTTTCAATGCCGGTCTTCATTTTTCCGCCAGATATACGTCAAGACAATACCTTAAAGGCTGGTAATATGTCAGCCTTGGTAATGCCGGTTGGTAATTCTTCTACGATGATTATTTTCTTTCATATATGAACCACGGGGTGAAAAAAATCATTATGCGTCAGGATTGTGGCATTATGAAAAAATGGCTTTCTTCCCCTTCACCTCTGGGTATCGATTAACGGCCCTTGCCGTCCGGTTGCAAAAGTTGGTACTGTTACAACCAGACGGCAAATGCACTCATCCTTGTAAGGCTCACTTATCTGTGATGCCATCCTTTTACTTCCTTTAATCCTAAAAACGGCAGTTAAAGCGTGTGAAAGCCGTTCGTGCTGAGCCCTGTAGAACCAAGAACGGCTTTCACACGCTCACTTATTTATTGAGCCTGCCAAAATCCCGCCCACCCTTCGACAAGGCACTCCTGAGCGTACTCGAAGGGCTCAGGGCGAACGGAATTTTACTAGGCTCAACTGTGGTTTTTAGGTTAATGCATAAATAACGCAATCAAGATAATGATCGGGATAGGTATGCCGAGAAGGTATAAAAGTATTGAACGCGTCATGGTAGATCTCCTTAATCAGGTTGATTTTAAGTATGATTAGCTGTTAAGCATCGCGCATCCGGCCGCCAAAGGTTGCCGCGAAGCTCGCGATGAAAGCGCCAATGAGCAGTGTGATAAAGAGCCACAGCGCCGTATAGGCGGACGCTTTACGACTTTTGTCAGCCGCTTCTTTCACTGCGTTTTCTGCATCATGCAATGCCGTTTGCATACGAGTGTAGGTATCATTCACTCGTTTTTCAGCTTCCTTCTGTGGCAGACCGGTTTGCTGGGCAACCAACTGGCCGACATACCGGCTATCTTCGGGAGGCAATGAACCTGTGCGAAGGGTGTTCATGAAGATGCGCGTTACTTCAGAAGCTGACCCTGGAGGCAGCGGCTTCACAGCACCTGCCGGCGTACCTGTGTTGCCGGAGGATGCCGGTCTAAACAACGAATCCACGAAATAGCCCATTGATTCATTGCCCTTGCCGGATTTCGCCATCTCGGACCCGGTTACAGCCGCGCCGCCCGTGGCTGTACCGACCCCTTCCACCATAGAAGCGCCGGCCTGCACGCCACTGTTGACCACTGATCCAATTACTGAAGTGAGCAGGGCCGCGGTCGCAAGAGAGGCAATGGCCCAAGCCAGGAAGCCGTGCGCAGTATCCCGGAAATAGACCTCGTCCGAGTGCAACGCGGCCCATTTTGTTCTGAGTCTGCCGGCTAGGTAGCCTCCTACGCCGGAGGCAACGATTTGCGTGAAAGTGAGCCACAGGATAGTCGATACGCCGAAAGTAGTGGCGCTTACGCCCTGATAGGTCCATGGGGATACAGAGGATAGTCCCAGTCCCGTTCCCAATATTAATAGAATCAGTGACAGAGCTGCTGCCGCTGCGGCTCCCGCCAAAATGGCGCTCCACGCTACGGCGCTTGAACTGGCCTGTATGGGTTCGGATTCGATATTCGGTAGAGGGCGTCCGCCTCCGAAGTCGTGAGTGGCTGAGATATTTGGAAGGGCCATGATAATTCTCCAGAAAGTTATAATCAGTTAAAATTATCTTCCCGGTTGTGATTATGCATCTGTACGTCATCAAACATAGGTAAGAATAAATTACTTCCATAAGGAGGCTCTGGACAAGCCGGTTCCGCTCATGGTTCGACAAGGCTCTCCTGAGCATAGCCGAAGGGCTCACCACGAACGGAATTAACACCGCTCTCCTGAGAGCCTAGTCGAAGGGTTACCGTTCGTCCTGAGCCTGTCGAAGGAAGATTGGCTAAGGACAATGCAGGGGTTTAATGTAGTGACTATTAAATTTGCCTGATACCGTACAATCTTCCGCCTAAGCAGCCATTTTTCAAGCTTCCATCATCCCCTGCATGGGCTGCCAGTACCCAGTATGCAAGGATGTACTCAGCGTAAGAATACAGGCCGATGGCCGACAGAAGCGGTAGCTCCCAATGCTTCCGCCTTTCGTGATAGCATGTAAGTTGATTCACTTTACGACTTAGAGCCCCAATACTAATTTTACCCCTATGATATTGGCACTTCTTAAAGAGCAAACCCGCTTACAGCACAAACGGCTGGAAACCAGGCTGGATTTGCTCAACCGCACTTCGAGCCTGGATGAATACAGAGTGTTGCTCGAACGCTTTTTCGGGTTTTACGCACCGCTGGAATGGCGTGTCCTGAACACTATCGGATCCGCTAGATTGGATTTCGATTTTAATGTGCGCCGCAAAACGCCTTATTTACAATCTGATTTGACGTCTCTGGGTCTGAGCTCAAACCAAATCGCGCAGATCCCGTCTTGCGAAAATCTGCCTGATGTCTCTACTGTCGCACGGGTTTTCGGTTATCTCTATGTGGCTGAAGGCTCAACGCTCGGCGGACAATTGATTTCAAAATATTTCACTCAAACTCTGGGCGTTTCAGCCGACCGGAACGGTGCATTTTTTCATTCTTACGGCCTGGGTACCGGCAAGATGTGGCGCGAATTCGGGGAGGCAATTACGCAATTTGCCGACACTAGCGTTAGTTGCGATGAAATTACCGGTACGGCGATTGAAACGTTTGAAAAACTTGAACACTGGCTTGTGCCGGGAGCAAACTAATTGAATTTTATTAACTGTTTACTTGGCGTAAACTATCTTTGTGCTTTAGAAAAATTAAAAAGAGATTGCGCCGATGTATCAACCGCCCCGACTTGACTTATCAAACTGCGACAATGAACCCATCCATATTCCGGGCCTGGTTCAACCGCACGGCGTTCTTGTTGTCGTCAGCGAACCCGGTTTAATCATCCGGCAAATCAGCGCAAACAGTGAACATCATTTCGCGGCGGCGGCGCAAGACCTGCTGGGCACACCGTTGAGCAGTTTGCTTGCCGGCGAGGATTTACGAAATTTGACTGAGGAATTCCTGCCATTAAATCTTGAAGCAAGCCCGGCTTATCTTCCGGCGATGCAAATCCGCGGCGCGTGGTTTGAACCTATCGTGCATCGCTATGATGGCGCGACGATTCTCGAATTTGAAGCCCAAACCGGCAACCATTCGCGTGGCCGGAACGCAGTTATTTATACCGCGCTGAAAACGAAATTCAATGCGCTCAACCGAACCGCGACGCTGAAAGAGTTTTGCGATGAGGCTGCCCTGGCGGTGCGTGACTTCATAGGTTTCGACCGCGTCATGATTTACCGGTTTCTTGAAGATGGCGCAGGTCATGTTTTTGCCGAAGCCCGGCGTGACGATTTGGAACCGTATTTGAATCTGCATTTCCCGGCGGCTGACATCCCGTTGCAGGCCCGAACCCTCTACCTGAAACAATGGCTGCGGTTTAAGGTTGATGTGGACGACATTTCCGCGCCGCTGGTGCCGGTGCAAAACCCTGATACCGGCAAACCGCTCGATTTGAGCTACGCGGTAACGCGGGCGATGTCGCCTATCCATACCGAGTACCTGAAAAATATAGGCGCGCTGGCGTCCATGTCCATTTCGATTATATACGATGACAAGCTCTGGGGCTTAATTGCCTGTCATCATTATTCGCCGCGCTATGTGCCTCATGCGGAACGGATGGCGGCAGAGATTACCGCGCATTTTTTGAGCTTGCAGGTCGGCGCAAAAGAGTTGGCGGAAAATTACGGCTACATGACGCGGCTAAAAAACGCGCAAAATGCGCTAATTGAAAAGGCGGGAAAGGGAAACGATCTCGTCCGCGATTTATGCAGCGAAGAAATCAACCTGCTCTCGGCAATTGAAGCTGACGGCGCGGCGGTAATTTTTGACGACGAAATACAAACTGTCGGGATAACACCAACACCCGGCCAACTGCGCGAACTTGCTGCATGGTTATGGGAAAATCATCCGGATGAAGTTTTCTCATCTGCCGATTTAGCGCTTGTGCACCCGCCGGCCGAATGTTATCGCGATTCTGCAAGCGGCATTTTGGCGGCGCGTATAACGGCACACAAGCCTGAATACCTGCTCTGGTTTCGCGGTGAATTCGTACATACGGTAAACTGGGCGGGCGACCCCAACAAACCCGTGATTGTCGGCGAGTTCGGCGACCGCCTGACACCGCGCAAATCTTTCGCGCTTTGGCAGGAATCGGTCACCCATACTTCAAAATCGTGGCTCGCCTGCGAAATCGAACACGCCAGGAGCCTGCGGCGTTCAGTTATAGAAATCGTCTTGCTGCGAGCGGAGGAATTGCGGCAGAAAAATGAAGAACTCGAGCGCTCGAATATCGAACTCGACGCTTTTGCTTATGTCGCCTCGCACGATTTAAAAGAACCGTTGCGCGGCATTCATAATTATTCGCTTTTTCTATTGGAAGATTACGCTGACAAAATTGACGACGAAGGCAGAGAGCGATTGCAAACGCTGGTGAGGCTAAGCGAGCGAATGGAAGAGCTGCTGGATACGCTGCTGCATTACTCCCGGCTCGGACGCACCGACCTTAACTTGCGCATGACTAATGTGAAGGCCGTAATTGACGATTCGCTCATACTGCTGCAAGAGCGTCTTGAAGCAACGGGAGCGGAAATCAGAATCCCGCAGCCGCTCGGAATCGTGCTGGCAGACGCCGGCAAACTCGGCGAAGTCTTTGTGAATCTTATTACTAATGCATTGAAATATAATGACAAGCTGCAAAAATGGGTGGAAATCGGCGTTACCGGAACGCCAAACGAGCCGCCTGTTTTTTATGTGCGCGACAACGGAATAGGGATTGATGCCAAACACTATGACACTATTTTCCACATTTTCCGGCGCCTGCATGGGCGCGAGCAATACGGCGGCGGGGTCGGCGCGGGTTTGACAATTGTCAAAAAGATAATTGAACGGCACGGCGGCCGAATCTGGATTGAATCGGAATCAGGGAAAGGCGCCACCTTTTATTTCACTCTGGCTTAGCGGACAATTTTTATGATCAACTCTCATAAATGGGCGATTTTACTGGTTGAAGACAGCGATGAGGATGCGGCGGCGCTACGGCGCGTCATCGAGAAGAACAACTGGCAAATCACCTTGCATCGTTCGGTAAATGTCGAGGACGCTATGGCTTTTTTAAGAGCTCAGGGCGGGTATAATAAATCGCAGGAAGATGATTTTATTGCCCCCGCACTGATCCTGCTGGACTTGAATCTGCCGGGAACGGACGGGCGTGAACTGCTTCGTAATATGAAAAAGGATGAGTTGCTGAAATCGATGCCCATCATCATTCTGAGTACGTCCAGCAACCCTATCGACATTGAGGAATGTTATCGCTATGGCGCTAACAGTTATCAAATTAAGTCGGTTAATTTTGCTAAATTTTCCGACTCAATCAATGCTCTTTTTTCCTACTGGTTCGAAACGGCGATACTGCCGCCGGCGACTATGAAGAAAATAATATGAATCTGCCGCTTCGCACTCTCTTGATCGTTGACGACTCGACAGAAGACCGGGAAGCTGTCAAGCGCCTGCTCTTACAAGACACTGACCACTCCTATCACTTTTTTGAAGCCGAAAACGGCAGGGATGGATTGGCGCTGTGCCGCGAGAAGCTGCCGGACTGCATTTTGCTCGATTATAAAATGCCGGAAGCGGACGGCGCCGAAATCCTGCAGCAATTAATCACAGAACACGGCGCTAACAACATACCCGTAGTCATGTTGAGCGGAAGCAGTGAAATCAATGTGGCGGTCAATGCCCTCAAATTCGGCGCGCATGATTTCCTGATTAAGGATGCCTTTAATTTAGAGGATCTGCTAAACACGGTAGACAATGCCATCGAAATAGTTAGCAGGGAGCGCCAGTACCGCATAATCTCCCAACAATTGCGCCAATCCAAAGAACATCTTTCCGCGCTCATCAATCACTCTATCGGCGGCATTGCCGAAGCTGATATAAGCGGCTGCTTTACTTTGGTTAACGATCGTTTTTGCGAAATTACGGGCTATACACGCGAAGAACTTGTTGGAAAATTGCGAATGCAGGATATTACTCATCCCGAAGATTTGCCGCATAATCTTGAATTGCTCCGTGAGTTGATCGAAAACTGCGTTCCGTTCAACCTCGAAAAACGTTACCTTTGCAAAAACGGTTCATGGGTCTGGGTCAGCAACAGCGTTTCGGCCATCGCGGATGCGGACGGCAAACTGCAATTAATCGTCGCTGTGGTGATAGATATTACGGCGCGCAAATGTGCTGAAGAAATTAGCCGGCAAACCGAAGCACGCTTTAGTACCTTGTTCAATTCCATTGATGAAGGCGTTTGCACGGTTAAGGTGCTTTACGATGAGTTCGGTCATGTGGTCGATCTCCAACTTCTGGAAGCTAATCCGGCCTTTAAAAAACACACCGGCATTACTGATCCGGTAGGCAAGCGGGCCAGCGAGCTGGTGCCGGGCATGGAACAGGAATGGAATGAATTATACGAGCATGTAGCAACGACAGGCGAAGCCGTACATCAGGAAAATTACTCCGAGACGTTAAACCGCTGGTTTGATATACGCCTTTCGCGTATCGGCGATAAGGGAAGCGATAAAGTCGCCGTCGTTTTTACCGATATCAGCGAACGCAAACGCCACGAACTGAATCTCGCTTTTTTAGGCGTTTTGCAACAGGTGTTCGATTCGGTATCAACGCCTGAAAACATCAAGAGGAAGTCAGGCGCCCTGATCGCTGATTATCTGAGGCTGTCACACTGTCTACTTACTGAAGTCAATGTAAGGGCCGGAAAAGCCAGGGTGTTATTTGACGAGTGCCAGCCGGAGTTAAACAATCTGACCGGCACTAACTACCGGTTGGCCGATTTATATACCGAAGCCGAATTACACCATCTTGCCGCGGGCAATCCACTGGTTATCAATGATGTGGGTCAGCAACAGCGTCCGACTCCAGCCTTGTCAAAGATATTGGGCAGTCAAGCTTTTATTATCGTCCCTTATATTAGCCGCGGACAATGGAAATTTTCGATATGCGCGCATCATAGCCGGCCTTATCAGTGGCACACTAGCGAAGTCGAGCTACTAAGCGAATTAGCCAGGCGAATTTACCTGCGTCTTGAACGCGCCCGGGCCGAACGAGATTTGCAAGAATCTGAAGCGCGTTTCCGAACGCTGTTCAATTCGATAGACGAAGGCTTCGTCACTATCGAATTGATGTTCGACGCCAACAAAAAACCGGTTGATTATCGCTTTATTCAGGCAAATCCGGCATTTGAGCGATTGACAGGTTTGGAAAATCCGATAGGCAAAACGGCGCGGGAACTGGTGCCTGATCTTGAAGAGTTCTGGTTTGAAACGTATGGTAAAGTAGCGCTCACGGGTGATCCCGTTCGCTTTGAAAACAAATCTGAAGCGTTGAATCGCTGGTTCGATGTCTATGCTTTGCGCGTCGGCGATTCAATGAGCCGCGTTGCCCTCATTTTCAATAACATTACCGAACGCAAATTATCGGAACAAGCCCTTCGCGAAACGGCGGAATTTAACCGCACAGTCCTTGAAAGCAGCCAGGATTGCGTCAAAGTGCTCGATACCCAGGGGCGTTTGCAATATATGAATGCCAATGGTTTGGCCTTAATGGAAGTTACCGATTTTGAGCGGCTTAAAAATCAGGTCTGGTGGGATATCTGGCCGACGAACTGCGAACAGAGTATTCGCCGCTCAATGGAAAATGCGTTGCGCGGCGACGTAGGAAGATTTCAAGAATTTTGCCCGACTCTAAACGGCACGCCGAAATGGTGGGATATACTGGTTTCGCCTGTGCGCGGCGAAGCGGGTCAAATCATCAGTCTGCTTGCCGTCGCGCGCGATATTACCGCACAGAAACACGCAGAGCAGGAGCGCGAAACCTTGCTCGAACGTGAACAGATGCTGCGGCAACAAGCCGAAGAGTCCAATCGCTCCAAAGACGAGTTTTTAGCCTTGCTGTCGCATGAGCTCCGCACGCCGCTGACTTCGATAATGGGCTGGGCAACGATGCTCAAGAACAAAACTCTAAGCGCGGAGAAGTCAACGCTAGCCATTGACATCATCAATGATAATGCCCGCCAGCAAAATGCCCTGATTGAAGATTTACTGGATGTATCGCGCATTATCTCGGGCAAGATGAAACTCGAACCTGGTGTCGTTGACTTAAAGGAAATCGTCGCGGCGACAGTTGAGACCGTTCGTCCGGCGGCTGAGCTAAAACATATCCCGATTGAAATGAAGTCAGGTTTATTAAGCGCGAAAATTAAGGGCGATGAGCACCGGCTTAAGCAAATTGCCGGTAACCTGTTGACCAACGCCATCAAGTTTACGCCGGAAGGCGGCCGCATCACCGTCGAATTGATTCCTTCCCGAGAGCAGACTATCCAGCTTATCATAAGCGATACGGGCTGCGGCATGAAAGCCGACTTGGTGCCGCATATTTTTGAGCGTTTCAAACAAGCGGACAGCTCGATGAGGCGGAGTTACGGCGGGTTGGGTTTGGGTTTGGCTATCGTTCGCTCGCTTGTCGAGTTGCACGGCGGCCGTGTTTGGGCTATGAGCAATGGCGAAAATCAAGGCTCGACGTTTACGGTCGAACTGCCGCTGATTGAGCCGGTTGAAATGGTTAATCCCCATCCTTCTACAAATATGGGCAATAAACAGGAAAAGAGCAACGCCATACCGCTACTGCTTGCCGGAATCAATGTGATGGTGGTTGAGGACTACGAAGCCATACGCGACATGGTGGAATTCCTATTGACACATCACGGCGCCTACGTGGTCTCCGCCAGTACGGTTCAGGACGCGTTGCAGAAAATAACCGAATCACCGCCCGATATTATAATCAGCGATATTGGCATGGCCGGCATGAACGGGCTGGACTTGATTAAACACGTGCGGAGTTTGAGCCTGAACGGCAACCGGTTTATTCCGGCCATAGCGATGACCGGCTATGCCGACATCGAAGACCGGGATCGCGTACTGGCGGCCGGTTATCAAATACATGCCGTAAAGCCTTTTGATGTCAATGAGCTACCGTTTATGGTGGCAAAACTTTTTAATGAATACAACACCCTTATTGACCATCAAAAAGCAAGCCAATAGCGGATACCGGCTCTATCTTAAATCTTATTGACTCTCTTTCTGCTTTGGGTATTGAGCGGTATTGTATGCGCATTACTATGACAAGCAGTGTGACCATGAGTAATAATACTCCCCCAAGCGCAGCCAACTTATTTTCTCCCGCTATAAAATAAATTGAACCCAACAAATAGATAACGGGCGATAGCTCATACCATGCTTTCTGTAACATTTTAATAACCTCTCTGATAATGACGAGTGTGTGTAAAATTATTACTCAGCAAGTAGTGAGCCACTATATTATTTATAATAAAATCAATAGCTTATTATCTCTGCAAAACTGTAACCGTAAAGTTATTGGACACTAATGACAGGAGCTATGAACCTAAAAACACGCAGTTGGAGCGTGTGAAAGCCATTTAGTGAGCATACCAAAATTCCGTTCACCCTTCGACCAGCTCAGGGCGAACGGAATTTTGGTATGCTCAACTGCGGTTTTTGGTATGCTCAACTGCGGTTTTTAGGATAAAGATACCCGGCAGCTGCCCTGCGCATTCTGGAAGGTGCTACTGCCGGTCTGTTCATGTCGCCATTCAGTCAGGAGTGTGAGGTGGACTTTCTAGAGCTTGACCTAGCGGCGCTCGCAGGCCGTTTATCCTCTTTAACGGTATCTTCCTCATCCATCAGCTCAGTCTTGCGCGCGGCCAGATCCTGGCCGAGCTCTTCCAGATCCAGCTTCGCTTTTTTCGCTTTGGGAAAGAGCTGTTCTTCTTCCTCTTTGACATGATGAGCCACGTATTCGCCCAGCACCGTTACCTTGGCGTCAAATAACGGCTCATCGGGTTCGCTGGACATTATCTGCTCAACCAGCTCTTTAACCGTCGCATGCTCCACTTCGGCTTCGTCCAATAAATCATCGGCGTTGATTTCTTCTCGCATTGCCGGATAAAACAATTCTTCTTCAATTTGGGCATGTACGCTCAATGCTTGGCAAATCCGGTCGGCAAGTTCGCCTCGCTGCTCGGCATCGGCGTCATTACCGGTCAGCTTTTTATATTTTTCAAAAAAATCCTTAACTTCACGGTGATCGGCCGTTAATAGTTCAAGCGCATCCATCTCATTTGTTTCAGTTTCGTGTTTTTTAGTGCGTGACATCGGAGTGCTCCTTTAGAGTTAGTAAATATATAAAAATGCAAAGCGGCCCATCAACAGGCCGCTTATTTAGGGAACCTCTAAAAATTGCACGTCGACAAGCTTCCTTTATACGGCTCTCCTGAGCATAAACTCAGGAGAGCCTTGTCGAAGCATGAACGGATAATTTTTAGAGGCTCCCTTTATATGAACACCTTTCAAAATCGCTAGATAGCTCGCCGGCCTTGGATTAAACGCATCACAATCATAATAATCGCGATAACCAGGAGTATGTGAATAAATCCGCCAATAGTGTACGAGGAAACCAAACCCAATACCCAGAGGAGGATGAGGACGATTGCTAATGTTTCAAGCATGTGTGCTTCTCCGTCAAAAGCCGTCCTATGACGGCAGTAATAAGCCACCGATCAATCCCGCAGGCTTTGATTTAGCCTTGGGTGATCCGTGCTCGTGTGTGTATCCCGATGATCCGCTTAGTCAAGGCTAAATCCTGACCTGCTGCTTCTATCAGTTAAGCAAAATAATACCCCTACAGTTAAACGGGGTCGGTGCGGCAGCGAACGCTGAAAAGTGGGTTTCCAATAGACTAAACCTGATGAGCATGGCTATGGTGGAGTTATTGATGTGCGTATGGTTCGTCAGAGCAGCAATTTAAGTCCATTAACGGGGGGATTTGAACAAGAAGCGTGCGGTTTATATTAAATAATCTCTGCACAGTCCTTCGACAGGCTCAGGACGAGCGGTTTGTGTTGATTCCGTTCATGGTGAGCTTGTCGAATCATGAGCGGTATCACCTTGTTCAGAAATTCCTTAATAACCAGGTTATCCGTAAGAGATTGCCACATCCCCATTTTCTCATCAATAATTGGGGATTAAGATTTTGGAACTGTATAGGAGAGGTAGCGGACTTAAACGCTTGCTTACGTGTACTACCGTACAGAAGTGATTGGTTTTGTTGAGGTATTTTAATATCGCTTCTGATGAATGAAGCACAGCCTTGGGATCTTTGCCGAAGGCATTTATTCATTTAACTTTAAACAAGTGAGGAAACGAACATGACTCAACAAAAACAATCTTCTTCAAAGAAAAAAGGTTCCACCGCCAATCGTGGTTTTGCTTCAATGGATGAACAGAAACAACGGGAAATTGCCAGCAAAGGCGGGCATGCCGCTCATGAAAAAGGCACTGCACATGAGTTTACACCCGAAGAAGCTAAAGAAGCCGGCCAAAAAGGTGGTAAAAAATAGCGTTCCAGATGCTTAAAAGCAAGGGAATCACTTTGTTAATTTTTCAGCTTGCATTAAGGACGGTGGCGCCGTCTCTTCTTTCAGGCTTATACTTACAACTTATAGGATTTATTATGTCAACACTCACAACCGGTACCGTTAAGTGGTTTAATGCTGATAAAGGCTTCGGCTTTATCCAACAAAAATCAGGACCTGATGTTTTCGTTCATTTTCGTAATATCAATAGTTCCGGCTTTAAATCCCTGGATGAAGGGCAACCAGTACAGTTCAGCGTAACCCGAGGGCCAAAAGGGCTTCAAGCTGAAAACGTAAGCATTATCACCTAAGCGGATGTTACAGGCAGCGATCCATTGAACCCCGTATAACGATAAAGACCAGAATTAGGGTAATTTTAATGGCGCATATGGGTAACTTCTGAGTGAGGTTATATTGAAGTTGCCCTGAAGTTCTCCTATCCAGTTGCTTGCGTGAAAAAGAGTATGCAAATCTTACCCACGCGTAGGTTTTAACCACAGCCGGCAACTTAAAAGTTCGATATGCGTGTGTTCAATGGTAAGTCAGACATCGGAGTCCAGCTAAGAGTCGGCCATGAAGACGGCGAAAAATCTAAATACGTTTTCCTGGAGCTTTTATTTGTTATTTAAACATAACCTGGGTTTTGAAGAAGTTCAGGCCTTCATGATCATGAAAATAATCCCGTACCGTGCGTTTTTTTGAAAAATTCTATTTAAATGAAGGGATTATCCCTTCGATTATTTACCATGCCCGACATAAAAGGGTTCTCGAAGCTTTCCAATACTTTAATGTAGTTTACCCGCTCGAAGGCGGCCGGATCTTTTACATTTTGCCGGCTCATGACGCCCTTTACTTCATCCAGCGAGCGATAATCTCTTGCCGTCAGCCACTTGTCCGTCTCATCTATAAGAACACTTAAATAGCGTGGGCCGTTTTTTATCAAAGCCGACGCAACCATCACGGCATCAGCCCCAGCCAGCAGATATTTGATTATTTCTGTTGAAGAATGGATGCCCCGGCTTGCCGCCAAGGCCGCTTTGATACGGCCATACAGCACTGCGATCCAGAGCAAAGGCAAGCGAATTTCCGCAGGTGTGCTCAAGTCGATGCGTGGATCTATTTTCAAGTTATCCAGGTCGATATCCGGTTGATAAAAGCGGTTGAATAAAACCAGTGCATCGGCTCCGGCCTCATCCAAACGTTTGGCCATATTGCCTGTCGCGCTGAAAAAAGGACTTAGTTTAATCGCGACAGGTATGAAAACGGCGTCCTTTACCGTTTTCAGAATGTCGAAATAACGTTGTTCCACTTCTGATGCCGACATATCAATGTCAGTTGGTATAAAGTAAATATTCAGTTCAAGTGCGCTGGCCCCAGCTTCCTGAATCTGTTTCGCGTAATCGATCCAACCTTCGCTGGTAATACCGTTTAGGCTGCCGATAATAGGAATATCGGTAGTTTCAACGGCTTTTCTAATAAGATTGAGATAATCTTCAGGGCCTTTGTGAGCCGTATCTATAGGCGCAAAATAGTTAATGGATTCGGCAAAGCTTTCCGTACCTGACTCAAGAAAAAAATCAAAGGCTTCATTCTCCCTGCGGATTTGTTCTTCGAACAGGGAAAACATTACGATAGCCGAAGCGCCCGAGTCTTCCAGTAATTTGATGCCCGCCAGGGTATTCGACAAGGGTGAGGAAGAGGCTATAATCGGGTGTTTGAGTTTTAACCCCATGTAATCGGTTGATAAGTCCATGCGATATTTCCTCTAATCGGTAAGATGGGCGTCAGGATGGAATTGGCTGCCGGAGCTGGCCGCCATCTGCTCATAAATTTCCCATTTTTGGTTGACGATTTGCTGCGCCAGGCTCAGCATGCGTTCAGCCTCATCAGGGTTGGTTCTTTGCAGCATTTTGTAGCGTAATTCATTGTAGGCGTAATCTTTAAAGGCTATACGCGGACGGGGTGAATCCAGCACGAAAGGGTTTTTTTCGGATTGCCGTAAAACCGGGTTATAGCGTATCAACGGCCAGTATCCGCTGGCGGCGGCCAAATCCTGTTGTTTCAAGCCGTTCTGCATGTTGATGCCGTGAGCGATGCAATGGCTGTAAGCCAAAATTAACGAAGGCCCCGGATAAGCTTCCGCCTCCCGCATGGCCAATAGAGTTTGCTGTGGATTTGCGCCCATCGCGATGCGGGCGACGTAAACATTGCCGTATGAAATGGCTTGCAAGGCGATATCCTTTTTTGCCACCGATTTTCCTCCCGAAGCAAATTTGGCGACCGCCCCCAGCGGCGTTGATTTGGACATTTGCCCGCCGGTATTGGAATAGACTTCAGTATCCAAAACCAGCACATTGACATCCCGACCGCTGGCGAGAATATGATCAAGCCCTCCTGAGCCGATATCGTAGGCCCAGCCGTCGCCGCCGATAATCCAGATACTGCGCCGGACCAGATGATCGGCTACGGAAAGCAAGTCCCGGGCAAGACTGGTATCCAATAATAGCAGTGCCGCTTTTAATTCTGCTACCCGTTCGCGTTGTCTGCGGATTTGGGATTCGGTTTTTTGCGAGGCAGTGAGAATTTCATTCACAAAGCCGCTACCCAATTCCCGTTCGAATTCTTGAGTGAGCTGTATCGCCAAAGCGCGATGTTTATCGGCGGTCAAGCGAAATCCGAAACCGAATTCAGCATTATCTTCAAACAGGGAATTGGACCAGGCCGGGCCGCGTCCTTCGTGATTTTTAGTCCAGGGCGTGGTGGGAAGATTGCCGCCGTAGATTGAAGAGCAGCCGGTGGCATTGGCGACAATCAATCGGTCTCCGAATAATTGCGACACCAGTTTGACATAAGGCGTCTCACCGCAACCGGCGCAGGCGCCGGAAAACTCAAACAAGGGCTGGAGAAACTGGGCGCCCCGGATAGACGAGAAGTCCACACGGGCCCTGTCATTGAACGGCAGCGTTTCAAAGAACCGGATGCTTTCCTTTTCCTGCTCCATTAACGGCGCTTTCGGTTTCATATTGATGGCCTTGACGCCGCTTTCCTTGAGACTGACGGCGGGGCAGACGCTGACGCATAAATTACAGCCGGTGCAATCTTCAAGGTAGATTTGCAAGGTATAACGGGTTTCCGGGAATCCTCTGGCGCTGATTCCCGCCGATTTAAACCGGGAAGGAGCGCCTTCCAGCGAACTTTGATTATAAAATTTTGCCCGGATTACTGAATGCGGGCAAACGAAACTGCAATTTCCGCATTGAATGCAAAGATCGGGCTCCCACTCGGGCACATACTCAGACACATTACGTTTCTCCCAGGCTGTGGTGCCTGATGGATAGGTGCCGTCCAGCGGTAATTGACTGACCGTGAGCTGGTCGCCTGCTCCCGCCATCATTTTGGCGGTAACTTCCTGTACGAATGCGGGTGCATCAACCGGTACGATAGGGGGCATTGCCAGTGTGCTGGTGACTTGCTGTGGAATTTTGACCTGATACAGATGGGCCAGGGTTTGATCGACGGCGGCGAAGTTTTTCATGACCATTTCTTCGCCCTTCTTGCTATAAGTTTTTTTAATGGCCTCCTTTATTTTAGCGATCGCCTGTTCTCGCGGCAGCACGCCGGAGAGGGCAAAAAAACAGGTTTGCAAGATGGTATTCACATGGTTGCCCATGCCTGTTTCCTGAGCTACTTTCGAGGCGTCAATGACATGGAAGGACAAACGCCTGGCGATGATTTTCTCCTGGACATAGCGGGGCAGATGATCCCATACGTCTTCAGCGGCAAAGGGACTGTTCAGCAAGAATACCGAATCTTGCGCCGCCTGCGCCAAAATATCCGTCTTGAATAGAAAATTGAACTGATGACAGCCGATAAATTGAGCCGTTTGAACGAGATAAGGCGCGCGTATGGGTTCCGGTCCGAAGCGTAAATGCGAGACAGTTTGCGAGCCCGATTTCTTGGAGTCGTAGACAAAATAACCTTGGGCATAACAATCCGGCAATTCGCCAATGATTTTAATGGTGTTCTTATTAGCGCCTACCGTGCCGTCCGCGCCGAGGCCGAAGAATAATGCGGAAATCACTTTATCCGATTCGATAGTGAAGGCCGGATCATAATCCAGGCTATGATGAGTTACATCGTCGTTAATACCGATGGTGAAATGATTTTTGGGTTGTGGCTTGCCCAATTCGTCGAATATGCCTTTCACCATGGCCGGGGTGAATTCTTTTGAGGAAAGTCCGTAACGGCCGCCGATTGTTCTTGGCAATTTGGCGAGCTTGCCGGTACTGAATGCTTCTGAAAAAGTGGTCACCACGTCATGAAACAGCGGCTCTCCGGTAGCGCCCGGTGATTTGGTTCTATCCAGTACGGCAACAGATTGGACGGTCAAAGGCAGCGCATCGAGAAAAGCGTCCTGTGCAAAAGGAAGATATAAACGAACGTGGATGACACCGATTTTTTCGCCTTGCCTAACCAGGTGAGTGACGGTTTGTTTCACCGTTTCGGCGGCAGACCCCATAATGATGATGATTTTTTCGGCATCCTTGACGCCGCTGTATTCGAACAAGCGGTAATGGCGTCCGGCGATTCCGGCAAATTTATCCATTGCTTTCTGAACGATAGCCGGGGTTCTGGCGTAAAAAGGATTGACGGTTTCCCTGGCCTGAAAATAAACATCAGGATTTTGGGCCGTCCCTCTAATGAAGGGGTTATCGGGATTAAGGCCACGGGCGCGATGAGCCCTGACCAGATCATTATTGATCATGGCCCGGATTTGCTCATCGGCAAGCAACTCGACTTTGTTGACTTCGTGCGATGTCCGGAAGCCGTCGAAGAAATGGATGAAGGGCACCCGCGCTTCCAAGGTGGCCGCCTGGGCAATTAACGCCATATCATGGGCTTCCTGAACAGAACTGGAACCCAGCAGGGCAAAGCCGGTGTCGCGAATGGCCATGACATCGGAATGGTCGCCAAATATCGATAGGCCCTGAGCGGCCAGGGAACGCGCCGCCACATGAAAAACCGTAGACGTCAATTCGCCTGCTATTTTATACATATTGGGGATCATCAGCAGCAATCCCTGCGAAGCGGTAAAGGTCGTGGTCAAGGCGCCCGTTTGCAGGGCGCCGTGAACTGCCCCCGCCGCTCCGCCTTCGCTCTGCATTTCAGCGATCAGCGGTATATTGCCCCAGATATTGGTTTTGCCTTCCGTGGCCCATTGATCGGCCCATTCCGCCATAGTCGAGGAAGGCGTGATCGGATAAATCGCGCATACTTCATTAACCCGGTACGCCACATAAGCGACGGCTTCGTTGCCGTCAACCGTTACAACCTGATTTGCGGTCATTGTTTATTCTCCCTTTTCAGCAACCATTTCAATAGCATGGCAAGGACATTGTTCGAAACAGACAGCACAGCCGGTACATAGATCATAGTCATAACGGTAGCGATTGCCGGGACCTAGCTTGATAACGGCATGTTCGGGACAGGCTGCATAACAACCATCGCATTCGAAACAGTTACCGCAGGAAAAACAACGCTGTGCTTCAAATGTGGCGTCAGCTGTATTGAGCCCGGCAACGATTTCGGTAAAGTTTTCGGCACGCTGGCGTACGGGTACATGGTCCTGTTTTTTTTGACCGGCATCGGTCAGGTACCAGGTATGCAGCTTTTCGTAGTCTACAAGATCATGTTTGGGGAGGGGAATATAACGCGTATTGCGTAACCACGCATCAATGTGGCGAGCCGCCTTTTTACCATGCCCGACTGCGGCCGTGACGGTTCGCTCGCTAGGCACCATATCGCCGCCTGCAAAAATACCTGAAGCGCCGGTTTTCATACCTGTATCTACTATAACCGTGCCATCGGATTCAAATTTTATATCCGGAACCGAGCGTAAAAAACCGGTATCTGTTTCCTGCCCGACCGCTAAAATAAGCGCATCGGCTTCCAACGTTTCATATTTCCCCGTGGGCTGCGGTCTGCCGCTTTCATCCAGAGCCATCACTTCCACTGTTAATGACGTTTCATCAATTTCTTTAATTGAACGCAGCCAATGGATTTTGACGCCTTCCTCTATGGCTTCATCGGCTTCGAAGGAATGGGCCGGCATGTGCTCGCGGTCGCGCCGGTAGATGATCAAGGCTTCTTCGGCGCCCAGTCGCTTTGCAGTCCTGGCGGCATCCATCGCGGTATTTCCTCCTCCATAAATAACGACTTTCCGTCCCAGTCTGGGCGCATTTCCTGCTGCAGCATCACGCAGGAAAGTAATGGCATCAAGCATTTTTGAGGCATCCCTGGCAGGAATATCGACTCGTTTGCTAAGGTGCGCGCCGACTGCCACAAATACCGCATCGAACAAACCTTCTGTCTTGTCGGCGAGCAGATTTTCTACTTTGCGATTGAGAACGATATCTACGCCTAAGGCTTCGATTCTTTTAATTTCCAGATCGAGTTCATGCCGCGGCAACCGGTATGCCGGAATACCGAAGCGCATCATGCCGCCTGCTACGGGGCCGGCCTCGTAAATCGCTACTTTGTGCCCCAGGCGGGCAAGGTGATAAGCTGCTGATAATCCGCTCGGCCCGGCGCCTATCACCAGAATTCGTTTGCCGCTGGGTGGAAAATCAGCTTCAATTTTCCAGTTTTCAGCGAAAGCCATATCCCCCAAAAAACGTTCGACGGCATGGATACTGACCGCTCCGTCCAGTTGCTCGCGGTTGCACCGGGTTTCACAAGGGTGGTAGCAAACCCGTCCATGAACAGAGGGCATAGGGTTATCTTTCATGATTTGTCGCCATGCCTGTTGGTAGTGGCCGGCTTGAACCAATGCCAGCCAGGCTTGGATATTTTCGCCGGCAGGGCAGGCATTATTACAGGGTGGGAGAAAATCCTGGTAAACAGGACGGTGGCTTCGAACAGGACCTGTCCCCAGGTCATGCCTTTGGAGATCCGCCGGGCGGGTTATATCAGCGGGTTTATCGATCATTGTAATTTCCTCGTAGTGTTTACGAAAGGAGGGAAAAATATTTTCGAGCAACTCATCAGGATCTTTTAGCCCTTGTGCTATTAGCTCTTTGATTTATCAGGATGAATAACTCCATTTATGTAAGCTCTGCTGCAATGTCCCTTAACAGATAGCCTGATAAATCTCCAGCCTGCGCCTCTTTATATAAAAACATACGGACTCATCATATTTCAGATAGGTAGGGATATATTTTTTGGCCCTGCATGAAGGACGGGAGGTAATCAATAACAACTTTCCATTAAGGAAATAATCATATTAGAGGAATTATTGATGTTGCGATAGTTTCAGGTTCTATATTTAGCTGATTGATGGATACCTTTAAGAATGACATAGTGATGCATATTTATGCGGATATCGTAAGTTTCTACTAAATTGCGGCCTCTCATACTAATCATAGATATTCTTGACTGCATCTTGTCTGGTTTCATGCTTGATGCCTCCTGTCGTGAGGCGGTAGATGTATTGTTACACCAATTTCTCCGGCGATGCAGGTGAGAGCTCTCATTCCGGCTCAGGCTCTTTCTGGCCAAGCCAATCTGTTCCATCTATCATGCGACTGCATGAAGTCTTTTTCGCAACCGATATCCCCCATCGCGGCTATATAAATAGTTCGGTTAATTTTAGCCGAACCTGATTGATCGAACATAATCACAGCATTCTATTAAGATGCTATGTCTTTGTATACCTTAACGGCTATCCTTCTGTAACTAATATTTTTTCCGGGGTTCGGTAATAAGTAGAGGCGGTAACAATTTTGCCTGTTTTTAAAGCGTTTAAGCTTCTGTTTCTGCAACCGGCGATGAAACAACCCGTTCAGGCTTAGAGGTGGCAGCGGCGACGGGTGGTAACACCTCGGCCTCCGGCTTATCTTGACTTATAAAGACATCGGATGATGTTTTTTTATCGGTCACCATCACATAAATGACATACGCTACAAACAGTGTCGTTACTATATAAACCAGTTCAGCCATAACAGCGGTCCTCCTCTTAAATTAATTATTATTAGAATTAATGATTGACACAGCTTGATCCAACTGTGCATTTAGTTTTTGTCCCGCCCTGAAGGTCATTATACGCCAGGTCATGATCGGGACTGCTTGGCGTATTTTTTATTTCTACTTGGACGACGGCTTTTATTGCGGCGTCCAAACCTTGGTAATGCCTGACAGTTTGATCGGTACCTTGTTTTCACGAGTCGCTAATTCTTCCAAACAATAACTCGACAATGAGTTCCGGATATTCATAAAGCGGTTCGTCAGCTAATGACAGTTAGGTTAACGGAATATGAAACCTCTGTATAGCTTATTTTTCGGCAAAAAAACCACTGAAAATAACATGCGGGGATGCTGTCGGGGTTGTTATTCTTGGGTATGCGATCTACGTCGCTTCCAGACGCAAGCTGGAGAAAACCACATAAGATTCGCTGGCCTTCAGATACTTTTGCGCTAACGAAAATCCCCCCGATACCATGCAGCTTCTGCAAGTGTTTTAACCAAGAGATTGAGGGATGTTTGCCTAGCTAAGGATTCTTGCAGAAGCTAGGCGCCTGTTAAGATATGGCATTGTGAGTCTTGACGGTACCTCGTACTGAGCGAAGTCGAAGGGATTAAAGCCAATGCCAGTTAACATAAAGATCTTGAGATGGGTTTACGCCCATCAATTAAGAGATCGGTTGAAACAGAACATCAAAACGTTGATGACGCGGGCTGAAGCCGCCGATAATTCCCCCTACCCGCGACAGGAATGTATCCAAGAAACTCAAACGGCGCCAAAACCGTTTAACCATCATCGTCAGAGTCAATCTGCATAGCGTCCACAAGTTGCCCCTCATTTGAATATAAATTAGTAAAGACGGTGGGATGATCTATTTTTATTTATAAGTGTGGTTTACTTTGTTAATTATGCACAGCCGTAAAGTGATGGTCGGAATCGAGCCACATTTACGGGTTAAGATATCGCTAGGTATATTTATACTTAAAGGATGATTTTGTCGTCAACATACGAGGTGATGGTTGTCTATATTCTATCACTTTGCATTAAATGAATGCATTTCAAGGAACATTCAGTGAACATTTATATAGATTCGGATAGGGGTAAAGCCAGGCAAGTCCGAGATTTTCTCTGCCTATTAACTACGAGTTGGTTAGATCATGGATACAGAACTAGTATTAACAAATAAAATTAAATCGTCAGTTTTGTTGTTTGTCGATGATGAACCGAATGTGCTGAAGGCCTTGCGCCGCTTATTTCATAATGAAAACTATGAAATTTATTTGGCTTCCAGTGGCATCGAGGGTTTGGAACTTCTAGGGCAACATGCGGTTGACCTGATTATTTCCGACATGCGCATGCCGGTAATGAGCGGCGCCGAATTTTTAGCCCGCGCCTTTGACTTATGGCCGGAGACCATTCGTATTTTATTAACCGGCTATGCCGATTTGCAATCCATTATCGATGCTATCAACAGAGGGCGGATTTTTTGTTATTGCGACAAACCCTGGAATGATGAAGAACTGAAACTATTGGTTCGAAACGCCTTGGAACAAAAACGTCTGCGGGAAGAGAGGGAGCGCTTATCTACGATTATCCGGCGACAGAATGACGAACTGAAAACTCTCAATGAACATCTTGAAGAACGGGTTGAAGAGCGGACTGCGCAACTGGGAAATATCTTAAAGCAACTTGATCAAGCCAATACCGCCTTAATAAGCCGGCAAGAACAACTGCGTCGATTGAACGCTGCCTATGCGGTTCTGATTCACTGTAACCATACCTTGATTCATGCTAAAAATGAGGATGATTTTTTATTTGATTTCTGTCGCAGCATTGTCACGACCGGTAACTACCTCGCCAGTTGGATCGATTTGCTTGACGAGGATAGGAATTCTCCAACTCAACTCAGGGCAAAAGTGAGTTTTCAAGCTCGGGATGGAAATAATACCCCAGCTCCGGCCAACTTTAACCTGGGATAGTGCCCCGCGCTAATCGTACTGGAGCAAAATTCTTCAATTGTTTGTCATAATATTGACAAAGATCAGCGCTTTACGCTGTGGCGTGACGAGTTAATGCGCATAGGTTGCCGAACATTGGCGTGCTTGTTAATTCAGGTGGATGAGCGCATTTTGAGTGTTTTAAGCATTTGTGCAGCCGACGAGCATGCATTTGCCGATCAGGAATATAAACTGTTTGAAGAACTGGTTAAGGATCTTGCTTTTGGTTTGGTCACACTGAAAGCTCAGGTTATTAAAAAGGAGCTGGAAAAAACCTTTTTACTCCATAACCACGCCATTGAAGCGGTGCGCAACGGTATCACCATTACCGATGCCAGGCAGCCTGGAAATCCCATGGTTTACGCTAATCCGGCGTTTAAACGAATTACCGGTTATGATAGCGCTGAGGTAGTTGGTCGAAGCCTCTCGTTTCTGAATGGAGAAGACCATGACCAGCCTGGATTGGACACCATCAGATCGGCCATTCGCCGGCAGAAAACCGGCCATGCCGTCATCCGCAATTATCGTAAAGACGGCTCTCTTTTCTGGAATGAAATCGCTATTGCCCCGGTTAAAAACTCTACTGGTGAAGTGACGCACTTCGTCGGTATTATTGATGATATTACTGACTTCAAAACCTATCAGGAACAATTGGAATATCAACCCACCTATGATGAGCTGACCGGGCTCATCAATCGAAATCTGCTTAATGATCGTTTTGACCAAGCCATAAGCTATGCTCAGCACAACCAAAATGAAGTCTGTATTTTTGTTTTGGATCTTGATAACTTTAAAGTTATCAACGACGCGATGGGGCATTCGGCGGGCGATGAATTGTTGACGATAATCGCAAAGCGACTGCTTAATTGCGCACGAGCCGGTGATACCGTAACCCGTTATGACGGCGACGAATTCGTGCTTATTTTCCCCCAAATGGCCAAAATAGAGGATGCTGTTCTGATAGCGGAACGGATAATTGCCGAAATTTCACAACCCTTGCAAATTAAAGGACATAAGCTTCAAGGGACGGCCAGTATCGGTATCAGCTTTTATCCTCATGATGGGCAGGATAAAGAAACGCTGCTTCAGCATGCCGACATAGCTATGTACCATGCCAAGGATAGGGGGCGAAACACTTTTTGTTTTTATACCGAAGAGTTAAACCTTCGTCTGATGCAGCGGTTGACATTGGAAGAAGATTTACGCCAGGGCCTGAAGCTGGAACAATTTATGGTCTACTACCAGCCTAAATTAGATCTGTATTCCGGGAAAATCAGTGGCGTGGAAGCGTTGCTGCGCTGGAAACATCCGGAAAAAGGCATGATTCCTCCCGACCAATTTATTCCGCTGACGGAGGATACCGGTTTAATTCTGCCCATTGGCGAATGGATGATGCGTACCGCCTGTTTACAAGCCAAAGTCTGGCAGGAGGCCGGGCTACCCCCTATTTCCATGGCGGTTAATGTATCACCTAAACAGTTGCATTTGTCGCAGTTTGACAAGACAATTCGTAAGGTATTGGATTATTCCGGTTTAGATGCGCGTTATCTGGATTTGGAATTGACGGAAGCTGCGGTCATGAATGAACCGGAGAAAATGGTCGTTACTTTGACTCGCCTAAAAGAAATTGGCGTACAGATTTCGATGGATGATTTTGGTACCGGTTATTCCAGTCTCAGCTACTTAAAACGCTTTTCTTTCGATAATCTCAAAATAGACAAAGCCTTCATTAAAGACATCCCTATAGATAAGGAGGATGTTACGTTGGTGTTGACCATCATTGCAATGGCTCATAATTTCAAACTTAAAGTGGTTGCGGAAGGTGTTGAAACGCAGGTGCAGATGGATTTTCTGAAGCAAAAAAACTGCGATGGAATACAAGGCTATTTTTTCAGCGTGCCTCTTCCGGGAAGGGAAGTAGAAAAGTTGCTCAGGAAAATCAATGGAAAAATAAGCGTGCCGGACTCGGGGCTATCTTCACGAATTCATCCTTCTTCCCATCTGTCGAAGCAGCCTGTTTATCGGCATGCAAAAAATACCCGCATTGCTTCGTTAAAAACCATGCTAGCAAAGTATCGTTGCCCCATCTAGAATCATACTGCCTTTAACTCGTGGAAAAGGAGTTTTGGAAGATACTGAAATCAATGTTAGAAGCCTCCAGAATTGAGAGCAAGGTCATAAGCATCCAATAAATTCCAAGGGCTGCTTTCATGTATTAAGATCATGGTAGATTGCCTCTGTTCCGAATGCCTGCGGTTTGGGCCTTTTTATGTAAGTTTTGAGTAGCGTCCGGTTTAGTTGAAATATTAAATACTTTGTCCCCCTTCCCATGAAAATGATGTTGCTGGTCCGGGGCGAGGTGGGTATATTGGAAGCCGTTTTATTAGGTAAGCAGGAATTTGAAATGATTGAGCTGAAAAAGAGTAAGGATTTTGCCGGACCGGAAGGGCCGGTGGTCTTGGTGATTATGGATGGGGTCGGCATTGGTAAAAATCCGGACAGTGATTATGTGAAGCAGGCGGAGACGCCGAACCTGAACTGGCTGCATGAGAACGCCTTATATACCGAGCTGCGGGCCCATGGCGTTGCGGTAGGCCTGCCTGACGACGGGGATATGGGTAACTCGGAGGTGGGCCATAACGCCATCGGGTGCGGCCGTGTTTTTGAACAGGGCGCGGCTTTGGTTGGCAAGGCGATTGCTTCGGGCGCAATGTATGCCGGCGATTCGGTTTGGCACGAGCTTATCTCTAATGTGAATAAGAGGTCTTCGACGTTACACTTTATCGGTTTGCTATCGGATGGCAATGTGCACTCCAACCTGAATCATCTGGAGTCGATGTTGCGAAAGGCGAAAGAGCAGGGGGTAAAAAAGGCGAGGATTCATGCATTGATTGACGGCCGCGATGTGCCGCCGACATCGGCGCTGGAATATGTTGAGCGCTTTGAAGCCTTTTTGAAAGAACTCAATGCGGATGGCGCAGTTGATTACTGCGTGGCATCGGGTGGGGGACGCATGAACATTACCATGGATCGTTATGATGCCAATTGGGATATGGTGAAGCGCGGCTGGGCGACACATGTAAAAGCAGAAGGCCGGATGTTTGCTTCGATGAAGGCAGCGGTGGAAACCTTCCGCCGTGAAAAGCCGGGCATCCTGGATCAGGATCTGCCGCCGTTTGTTATTGAGCGCGCGGGCGCACCGGTAGGCCCTATTGTGGATGGCGACAGCGTCATCTTCTTTAATTTTCGCGGTGACCGGTCGCTGGAAATTACCAAAGCCTTTGAAGCGGATGAATTAAAGGAGTTTGATCGCGGCCCGAAACCGGATGTGCTGTATGCAGGCATGATGCAATATGACGGCGATCTTGGGGTGCCGGCGCGGTATTTAGTGACGCCTCCGGCGATTGATCGCACGATGAGCGAATATCTCTCGAATGCCGGCGTCAAACAGCTGGCTATTTCGGAAACCCAGAAATTCGGCCATATGACCTATTTCTTCAACGGCAATAATTCAGGTAAGTTTCCAACGGAAACCTGGAAAGAGATTCCGTCTGATGTATGCCCGTTCGAGGATGCGCCGCGCATGAAAGCGGATGAAATTACTGATGCTGTGGTGCAGGCGATTGAGAGCGGTGACTATAAGTTTATTCGCCTGAACTTCCCGAATGGCGATATGGTGGGCCATACCGGCGTGGTAAGCGCGGTGAAATTGGCCGTGGAAGCCGTGGATGAAAATGTGGGAAGGATTATGGACGCGCTGAATAAGACCGGAGGCATTATGGTTTGCTCGGCTGATCATGGCAATGCGGACGACATGTGCGAGTTGGATAAAAAGACCGGTGCGCTGGTATTGGATGAGCAAGGCCGATGTAAGCCGAAAACGGCTCATTCGTTGAACCCGGTGCCCGGCATTGTGTACGATCCTTCGGGGACGGCTAATGCCTGTTTGGCAGATGTGCAGGGAGCGGGCATTGCAAATCTGGCGGCGACGTGTATCACACTGTTGGGCTTTGAACCGCCGGAAGATTATGCCAGGAGCCTGGTGAAAGTCGGGCAAGCCTGCGGTTGAAAAAAGGCAGCCTATTGGTATGCTCACCCAATGAGGGTGTAAAAGCTGTTCATGCTTCGATAAACTCAGGAGAGCCTTATCGAATGGGGCTCAGCACGAACGCCTTTCACACATTCCAACTGCGGTTTTTAGGTTAATGCCAGCCGCCATATTGTTTGGTAGGATCACCGTGAAAACCTGCTGTTGTTTTATTCGCATCGGGAACCGAAGCTGCGCTTTCAGCAGCCAGTATTAAATTACGGTGAGTATAACCTCCCATTGCTTGAGCTTTTTTAGCGATTGCAGTGGTGCGTGGATTAATGTCATATTTCGTGATGTTCGTATAAACAACTACGGTAATTAATTTTTCCGCTGTAGCGTTTTGAACATCCTGAGAAAAAGCGAGCACAATAGGTAAACGTGTGCCGGCTGGAATGGCAACGCTATACTGCCCGCTGTCATGTATTACAGTGCTTGCCACCACTTGGCTTTTGCTGTCCGTCACCCTGATATTACCGGATTTTACCGGCCCGTGATCATCGCTCACAGCGCCTTCCAGGGTTGTCGCTTTATCATATTTTATAGTAGCCGGCTGAACCGGCACGTTGCTTTGATTATTGTTTCCACAGCCGGGCAGAAAACAACACGTTATAAGAGCGATTAACAGGATAAAGGAAAATTTACGGCTCGTTAGTGAAGAAATAGCATTGGTATTCATGGTTGGCTTCTCAATAAATTTACAAAAATAATCGTTATCCTGATAAAGAGCGGATCGAGTCGACCGAGGGAACTTCCTCTATATTAAAATCGAATAGGCTAAATATTTTACTCACTCACTTGGGATAGCTGAAGCGTTATTAAGGGAACCTCTAAAAATTATCCGTTCATGCTTCGACAAGCTCAGCACGAACGGATAAGTCACTGATTTTAATGAACTACCGTTCGCACTGAGCCCTTCGATAAACTCAGGAGAGCCTTGTCGAAGTGCAATTTTTAGAGGTTCCCTTAAGTTATCAGCAATCTATTGGAGATAGTGAGGTTATCAGTTAACGAAAAAGAGCCCTGAATTTTCTCGGGATAATTGCCAAAACAGGTAGGCAATCCTGAACCGGATAGTATTTGTACAATCATGACCGGTTGCCTGGAGCTCTCATTGGAGGCAACACTTGAATCCATTACGCTTATCCCGCCAGCTCTTTAACTGCATCAGCGTTTCGGAAAAATACTTTACCGGGTTTTAGTTGGGCAATAAAATCCGTTTTTTCCAACTTATCCATAACCGGGCCTTTCGCTTCCGAGATATTCAAGGTTTTCCGGGAAGCTTGCAAGCTATGATTTAAATTTTCCAGGGCTTCCAAAGCAGTGGTGTCGATATCGCTGACCGAGGTAAAAATGAGTATGACGTGTTTAATATCGGGTTGTCGTTTTAACTCAGTAGTTAGAAAATCTTCAATGTAATTGATATTGGTGAACGTGATACTTTCATCAATACGAATCAATAATAAGTGATGCCAGGTTTCCACACGGTGGCGTTTGATATTACGAAAATGTTCGGTATCCGGTATGCGCCCGACCACGGCAATATGCGGTTGACTGGATTTACGTAAATGGCTGGCAATCGTCAGCAATATCCCTAACGAAATACCTTCTTCAATCCCTAAGACTAAAACGCCTAACAAGGTAACCACTTCCGCGATACCGTCGCCACGATCATAACGCCAGGTGTGAAGTATGTTTCTTAACCGCACTAAGGGAATAATGGCGACCAAAATGATGGCCGCCAGTACGGCTTTGGGAATAGCTTCAAACCACGCGGCAAAAAAGATCACCGCTACAGCAAGAATGCCGGCCGCAATCACCATCGCCATTTGGGTGCGGGCGCCGGCGGCAAAATTTACCATGGTTCGACTAAAGCCGCCCGCAACCGGCATGCCGCCGGAAACGGCAGATGCAAGATTAGCCGCGCCCAAGGCAATCAGTTCCTGATTGGGAGAAATCTTTTCGCCTCTAAAATTGGCGGTTACCTTAGCAATTGCGACGCTTTCCACATAGGCAATTAACGCGATAAACGCGGCGCTGGGGAATAACAGCCGCCACTTTTCGATATTGATAAAGGCTAGGCTTAATACCGGCAAACCGGAGGGTACTTGACCTACGACAGCAACATTATGGTGTGTTTGCAGATTGAGATAATTCACCGCCACTGTTCCCAGCAGAACCGCCAAGAGCGGCCCGCATTTGCTGATTGCCGTCACGACGGCAAGCGATAACCCGATTTTTTTCAGCAGCCGAGTGAGCGGTTTGCCGAATAAGACCAATAAACCGATTGCCGCCAAAGCAATCTCTAACGTAACCGGATTAAAGCCTTGAATGTAATGCCTATAACAGGCTGCATTCACTCCACATGAAGGATTTTTTAAGCCTGCCAATTGCGGTAATTGGTTCACTATAATTAACAGTGAGGCGCCGCTGGTAAACCCCGTCAAGACCGGATGACTGATAAAATTCACCAATCCACCCATGCGTAATAACACCATTGACAATAGGATCAAACCACTTTCTGCCGATAAAATAATCGTGCTTTGCACGGGATTACCTAACGCGCCGACCTCCGGCGCATGCAAGGCACTGGCAATCATAATGGCCGCTATGGAGGCCGGACCTACCGATAACGTCCGGCTCGTACCCAACAGAGCATAGATTATCGGCGGTAAAATACTCGCGTATAAGCCAAGCTCGGGAGGCACACCGGCCATGATCGCATAGGCTATTCCTTGCGGAACGAGCAAAATGGCCGTAATGACGCCTGCAAACAAATCATCGTTAAAATCCTGGCGGCTATAGCATTTTAACCAGCCGATAATCGGCAAGCACTTAGTCACCCGCGACTCTTTAAAGATAGATTCAGTCATGGCCTCTATTGTTGTGTTTTAATAACATAGGGTAACAAGTCAGCATTAAGGGAAACTCTATCAATTAAGTTACGTTCATGTCCTTCGATTGTGCTCAGGAGAGCATTCGACAAGGCTCTCCTGAGCACAATCGAAGGGCTTACCACGAACGGTATCAACTTGTTCGTGGATTCCTGAATGTTAACTATTTTCAGCGCTGCTCATCCTGTATATAGCGTTCGGCATAGGATTCCAAATGAGGAATATCGAAGCGATAGCCTTTTAGCATTAAATGCCAGTACATCCAGGGGAAGCCGATTTTTTTGCCGATCCACCAGATAAACAGATTTTTTCGGGGATCCAGCCACGGAAATGAAGGTGTTACTTTACCGCCATAAGCAAACTCGGCCAGCATTACCGTACTCAATGACGTGGTTAATGGGCAAGAGCCGTACCCATCATATTTTTCCTCCACTGGTTTACCCTTGATGAGATGAAGAATATTGTCTACCAGAACCGGTACTTGTTTCCTGACGGCAGCGGCCGTTTTGGCGTTTGGCGTTGAGGTTGCATCCCCTAAACCGAAAATATTGGGATATTTATTGTGCTGCAGCGTTCTCTCATGCACATCCATCCAGCCTGCCGCATTCGCTAAAGGACTTTTTTTGATGAAATCAGGCGCGCTTTGGGGCGGGGTCACATGAATCATATCGAAGAGTTTCACCACGTGTTGTTTGTTACCGTCACTGTCTGTCATCTCGAACGTGGCGGTTTTCGCCGGGCCATCGATAGCCACCAGATTATGATTAAAATTGGTTTTAATCCCATAGCCGGCAACCACTTTGCTTAAGGCTTTGGCAAAGAAGGGAATGCCGAATAGGGCGGGGCCGGCGTTGCAGAATTCAATGTTGAATTGTTTCAAAATGCCTTGCCTGCGAAATCTGTCCGCTGCAAGATACATGATTTTCTGAGGTGCGCCTGCGCATTTAATAGGCAATGCAGGTTGAGTAAACAGCGCCGCGCCGGCTTGAATCTGCTTAATACACTCCCAGGTATATTCCGTCGTCTCAGGGGAGTAATTGCTGCATACATTGTTTTTGCCTAGTGTTTCCTTTAAGCCTTTAATTTTATCCCAATCCAATTGCAGGCCAGGGCAGACCACCAGATAGTCGTAACCAATCGTATCACCGGAACGTAGGGTTATGGTGTTGTCCTGGGGCTGGAAAGTTTCGGCGTAATCTTTAATCCACTTGATAGTCGGATGAATTAAATCGGCTTCATTGCGAGTCATTTGCTTCAGCGTGTAAGCGCCGCCGCCGATAATGGTAAATCCAGGTTGATAATAATGCTTTTCGGAAGGTTCGATAATCGCAATATCGATGTCGGCATTTTGCCTGCGCAAATTATTGGCGACAGAAACGCCTGCGGCACCGCCGCCGACGATCAAGAGAGTGTGGTGTTGTGACATATTATTCTCATTGTGTTGTCATTATTTTTGCACGGTGGTTAGGCCATGACTAAATAAGTCATCATTATTATTGACAGTTGCAAATTAAACGAAACCATCGTTTATAGGCCGCAGCTCTTCTACATTAGTAGGCCGGCGGTTGTGATATCATCCGTACGCCCATGGGTTTCCAGGGTATATTTCAATTGCAGGTCATGCTTTGTCAGCAGGGCTGGGCAGGCATCAATCTGAGTATTGCCCTGAACAGCAATTAAATAGGTATAAGTCCAAGGTTCTTGGTCAAGTAATTGTTTGAATAACATAATTCGATTCCATTGGTTTAAGCGCATTAAATAGGGTGGGTGGCGGGACGTCGCATAATTTCTTATTTATTCCTCGCTCCCTAAAATCATAAAAGCAATGCCCATGCCAACTTTTATTAATATTAAGCCATTGCATTTATTGCATTTTATTTAAACAGCACGTAATTATTTTAGTATCGTGTTGTTCCAGATAATGTTTCATTGAAACATATAAGCGTCTCTATGAAACAGATGAAACGGAGTGTTTGCAGGTACAATTTTTCTTTCTTTGATCCAAAGGATATTTTTATATGTTATACGATATTATCGCCTTGTCGGTCAGTTGCCTGTTAATACTGAGTTATTATCTCTATTTAGGCCGACGGACTCGCCGTATGCCGGGTTCGAGTGTACATGCGTTAAACGCCAGGATCAGGGAACGATGGGTCGATAGGATAATGAGTAATGCCGATATGGAAATTCTAGCTGTTCAAACCTTACGCAACTCGGTCATGGCTGCCAACTTTATGGCTTCGACTGCCGTGCTTTTAATAATAGGAACCTTAAATTTAAGCGAGAAAATCGGTCAGTGGACAATGGATTGGCATCCTTATGCACTAGCCTATACCGTTTCCAGTGAGTTATGGAAAATAAAGATGGGTATTTTGCTGCTGGATTTTTCTATCGCCTTTTACTGCTTTTCAATGGCGATACGCTTCTTCAATCACGTCGGTTATATGATTAATGCACCCGGCGATGCGGCAATAGGAAAGGAGCACTATAAACAAACTTGTGCTTATTTAAACAGGGCGGGGAGTTGCTATATGGTTGGAACCCGGACGTTCTTTCTCAGTTTGCCGATCATATTGTGGTTTTTGGGGCCTTATTTTTTAATGCTGGCGACGCTCATACTGATAGCTGGGCTTGCCATACTCGACAAGGCGCCTGGCTGAGCGCTTTCAGTAACAGTAACCAAAACCTGCCGCCGAAAATCAGCTTTCATCCAGTGAGCCTTTTACCGAATATTGGTTGTCCTCAGGAGAGCCGAATGTTCTGGATGTGTACGACAGAATAAATATCGACAGGCTTAAAATGGCGATTGCGCCGGTTATGCTTAACAGCAAATATAAATGGAAGTTGTCCGATACCTTCTGCACATCAATGACAAGATGCCGGGATAAGGCAGTAATCGCAATGTAAATCAGGTATTGCACCGGTAAACGGTGAGTCCTGAAGTAAATTCCCACCATAGCGCCTAATTCAAGGTAAATGAAAAGGAGCAGGATTTGCTCCAGGTTGGCATGGCCGGCCCGCATCATTTCCACATAATCGTGAATCGCTGACCAGAAGATCGTGGCTCCAATGCCGAATAACGCCAGATAATGGAAAAGATAGACTAAACCATTGCCTATCTTTTGAATCATAAGGATTTTATTGTCCAAAAATAAATTTCCCTGAGTATCAGATGTGTTCATTTTTTTGTTTTTAGTGCGAGAATCACTCCCTAAACCATTATTTTAGGGGCTTCGCTCTTAAGTTTCAGAGGCTTTCATAATGATAACGCGGCTCAGCTAAGGATCATGGTTAATTTTTAATAAAAAGCATCGTGATAGCTAAGGTACAGGGTAATCCAAAGCTAATCGAAGATAACATCTACCAGCATAGAAGTGGCGGATACTATGCCCGGAGCATTTGGATGTATGCAGTACGGGATCATGCCCGAACCGCCGGAATAATGGTTTAGTGGATAGGCTGAAGATTCTTGCCGGTCATGTTGATTGTTTAGTTTCAGCAAATCGATCCATAACAATTGCGGGCAATCATTATGGATCATTCCTGTCTTGTATTATTGCCGGATCAACGCGGTATTTAAAAGCTGACGCTGGCCTGGAGCCAGATCTTTTGGGTATCTGTTGTCGTAGCAAGTTTACCCAGATCGTCGTAATAAGCGTATTTAGCCAGCACTGAATAATGCTTGCCGAATTTCTTGATAGCCATAAAATCCCATTCCTTGCCGTAATGAATACCGCCGGTGTCATCGGAAAAATCATGGTATACGCCGGTTAATATGAGATTGCCGCGATCAAAAGCGCCGATGATTGCGCCAAACACATCGCGGATGCCATTGGCCGGGGTAACAAGGAACAGGTCGGCCCAGCCCTGGAAGGCATGATTAGTGCCCAGCGGCGTATCAAAGGTCTTGTTTACGCCTTGACCGCTAAGCTGCTCCACGGCGCCTTGAAAAGTGAAATTATAGGCCTTAAAGCCTCCCATCACATTGATGCGGTCTGCTTCATAGTTGGTCCGGCCATGCCCGTAGTCTTGTTGAAATCCCCATTCGGCGGTATAAAGCAGGCCATAATTATCGCTTACCTTGAGTGAGTCTCCCGGTTTCAGGTAATTGGTCATGCGCACGCCATAGGTTTGGCTCGATTTTTCGTAGTTTTCTATTTCGGTATAATCCAGCCAGTAGCCATAACCGATCAGGTTGCCGTAATCGCCGATTTTATAATTGATGTTGAGTATTGGCGCATCAATATTTTCCGTCGTGGAGGTAAACGTTTGCACATTGCCGATATAGCCCGCGTTAATGACCAAGCCGTATAACTGCTGGTTGGCGTGGGTGATGAGAACCGAGTCATAGGTTTGTTCCATCTGCCGCCAGCCGACGTTGCCGATAAAGCGGTCGTCATCAAATTTTATGCGTTGTCTGCCGCCTTTTATGACGGTATCCGGGATACCTGCATAACTGATCCATAACTGGTTAAGTTCGCTCTTTTCCGGATCGGCAACTGTTGAGAAGCCGGTATTGCCGTTACGCGTGCTGTTGTAATCGTCCTGCATGGCCAGATTGCCTTCGTATTCGGCATAACCCTGCAAGCCATAAAATACCGGAGAAAGCAGGCCTGCCCGCAAGCGGGCGGTATTGGCGTTAGCGGTGCGCGGATTGGGAACGCCGCCTTTGTCTTGATCGGCATTTTCATAACGATAATTCAAATCCATCTTTATTGCGCCGTTATGGCCGTAATGATAGAAATTTAGCGCATCTTCAACAGACTGGGTAATATCCGCTAATGCCGGCGTGCTTGCAGTAGATATGGACAAGAGCGCTGCAATCACTGGTATTTTTCGTTGATGCTGTAACATAAAATTCTCTGTTATTTAAAGTAGAATGAATTATTAGGGGATGTTAATGCGCCCGATCACATTCAGTAAGAAAACCAAGCAGACTTTCCCTGTATTTATAGTAGTCCGAATGAGCCAGCAGCGCTTTTCTGGTGCGTGGCCTGGGCAAATCAATAGTTTCAATTTTGCCGATTTTTGCCTGCGGCCCGTTGGTCATCATCACGACACGGTCTGCCAACAGGATGGCTTCATCGACATCATGCGTGACAATAATCGCGGTAACATGGGTTCTTTCCCAGACTTCCATTAATACTTCCTGCAATTCCCAGCGGGTTAAGGAATCGAGCATGCCGAACGGCTCATCCAGTAACAGCAGTTTGGGTGATAAGGCAAAGGCGCGGGCAATACCGACGCGCTGACGCATGCCATTGGATAATTCGCCCGCTTTTTTATTGAGTGAATCACCCAAACCGACCCGGGTCAGATAGTATTCGACGATATCATCGCGTTCTGATTTGGCTGCATGCGGATAGACTTTATCAACCCCTAATGCGACGTTTTCAAATGCGCTGAGCCAGGGGAACAGGCTGGGCGCCTGGAATACCACGCCGCGGTCAGGACCTGCGCTGGCAATTTCCTTGTTGTCCAGAATAATAACGCCCTCGGAAATGCTGTTTAATCCCGCGGTCATCGATAACACAGTGGATTTACCACAGCCCGAGTGGCCGATGATTGAGATGAACTCGCCTTTTTTCATTTTCAGGGCGAAGCCGTCAACCACTTTAACCGAGCTGTTACCGTCGGGTGTGGGGTAAATTTTTGAAAGTTGCGAGAACTCCAGATACCGCGGCTTTCCTAAATCATCCTGTGCGGGTTTTAATGCCGAGCTGTCAAGATTCCAGTCATTGCTGGTATTGGGCCTGACATTGGGCAGGACTATTTTATCCGGGGCCAGGTCATTGGCTTTTTCCATGCCGATAGCCATTAAGTATTGCGTGATTTCAGCGCGTAATCTTTTAAAATCTTCGTTATGGTTTAATGCGGTTCTATCTCGCGGCCGCTCGATATTTATCTGAAAATCCGGCCCAAAAGTCGCATCGGGGCCTGGGTTAAGCGGGATAACCCGGTCGGCCATGTAGATGGCTTCGTCAACATCATTGGTAATCAGGATGACGGTTTTCTTTTCCTGTTCCCAGATTTGCAGAATTTCGTCCTGCAGATTACCTCGCGTTAAAGCGTCCAACGCGCTGAGCGGCTCATCGAGCAGTAAAATATCGGGGTTTGCAGCCAAGGCTCTGGCAACATTGACCCGTTGCCGCATGCCGCCGGATAATTCAGCAGGTTTTTTATCCATTGCCGCGCCGAGGTTAACCATCCTGACGTATTTTTCGGTATGCGCCTTGCGTTTATCGCTGGGCCAGTCTTTAAAAATCTCATCAACAGCCAATGCCACGTTTTCAAAAACAGTCAGCCACGGCATTAATGAATAATTTTGAAATACGACGCCGCGGTCAGGGCCGGGCGCAGTAATGGCTTTGCCCTGTTTTAAGACCTCGCCGGTATCCGCATGGATCAAGCCTGCAATGGTTGAGATCAGCGTAGTTTTGCCGCTGCCGGAGAAGCCGACTATGGCGATGAATTCACCTTCCCTGATATTCAGGTTGATGTCTTTGAGAATGGACGTTTTATCTTTGCCATCGCCATAGGATTTACAAACATTCTTCAATTCGACTATGGGAAGATATTCATCATTGGAAGGAAAATTTTGTTTGGCTGTAGTATTAATATCGACAAGCTTAAGTTTTACTGCGGTCATGATTGTCTCCGGGTTAAAGTTCTCTACCGAAAGAGAATACTTTTTGAAATGACTGCATGATGCGATCCAGGATAAAGCCGATAATGCCGATGGTGAATACTGCTACCATGATTCTGCCTAATGAGTTGGAGCTGCCATTCTGGAACTCATCCCAGACAAATTTCCCTAAACCGGGATTTTGCGCCAGCATTTCTGCCGCAATTAATACCATCCAGCCCACACCCAGCGATAATCTCATGCCGGTGAAAATATAAGGCAGGGAGGACGGGATAATGATTTTTTTGATCTGGGTAAGCCAGTTGAGCCGCAGGACTTTGCCGACATTTACCAGATCCTTATCAATGGACGATACGCCAACTGCGGTATTAATCAGTGTAGGCCAAAGCGAGCAAAGCGTAACCGTAATTGCCGATGTCAGGAATGATTTTTCAAACCAGGAGTCATCGGTGCTTACATACATGGCGCTGACGACCAGCGTGACAATAGGCAGCCACGCCAGCGGCGATACCGGTTTAAATATCTGGATCAGCGGATTGATCGCGGTATTAAAAACCGGGCTCATGCCGCAAAAAAGACCTAGCGGCACGGCGATTAATGTGGCAATCACAAAACCTGCAAAAACCGTGTAAAGACTGGTGAAAATCTTGTCCAGGTAGGTTGCATGGCCGTTATAGGGACGGCTTTTAATTTCAGCATCCGGATTTTCCGCCAGTTTTTTTTCATTGCGTTCTTGCTGGCGTTGATAGAACTCAACTTCTTTTTCTCTTTCGGCGTAATGTTCATCCAGTAATCCGCCTGCCTCGTGCCAGACTGCAACAGGACCGGGGATAGCTCCCAGGCTGGTGTTGATCTTGGACGCGGAAAAGCCCCACAGGCCAAGAAATAATATGAAGGCAATAATGGGAATGCCCATGATCAGCCATAGTTGGCGCGCTTGTTGTGCCGGGTTTTCTCCGGCTGCTATTTTTACAAAAGGAACAAACCAGGTCAGGCCTGTTATATTAAAAAATTTGATCAGCTTATTGCTCATTGTTAATGCCTCAATCTTCGTCAATACAATTTAGTCTTTTCATGGCAAGTTACGTCTGAAAAGGAATGCGTCGCCCGCACCAAATCAATTTCGTTGCTTGCCTGGAAGTTTTGTGGTGTTGAGTTCATTTGCCGCTACAGTTTTATCTTTTCCATTACTCAACAATTTTTCCACCCACTATCTTTTGCTTGCCCTTAAGGCCGATAGGGAATTTATCGATGTATTCATTGGGTTTGGTGCCGTCAAAAGCGATGCCGTCAATAAAGTCGGCATTCGGAGCTTTAAATCCTGATTCATTGTCGGCAGGGAAGTCGCCGGTTTTAGCTTTACCTTCTGCAATCAGCGCCTTGGCAGCTTTCATGTAAATATCAGGGCGATAAACTTTCTTGGCAATTTCCATATACCATGAGTCCGGTTTATATTCGTTGATTTGTCCCCAGCGGCGCATTTGGGTTAAGCTCCATACGGCATCGCTGTAATAAGGGTAAGAGCCGTTATGACGGAAAAATGCATTGAAATCGGGTAAAGGACGTTTGTCGCCTTTTTCATACTCAAAGGTACCATTCATACTGTTGGCGAGAACTTCATAGTCAGCGCCGACATACTGTTTTTGCGAGAGCATTTCGACGGCTTCATTGCGGTTTTTGTTGTTCTCCGCATCCAGCCACATGGATGCTCGAATCAAGGCCTTGATTACCGCTAAATGAGTATTGGGATTTTTCTCGGCCCACTCCTTGGTCACCCCGAAGATTTTTTCAGCGCTATTCTTCATCAGTTCATAATCGCTGATGACAGGAACGCCTAAGCCTTTAAATACCGCTTGCTGGTTCCAGGGCTCGCCCACGCAGTAACCTACGATAGTACCTGAGTCCATAGTAGCCGGCATTTGCGGAGGAGGCGTTACTGACAGCATGGCTTCCGCATTAATCTGACCAGAAGTATCTTCAGGCGGCGCATAAAACCCGGGCTTGATACCGCCGGCAGCGAGCCAGTAACGCAATTTCATGTTGTGAGTGCCAACCGGAAAAGTCATCGCCATGTTGAACGGCTTGCCTGCGGCTTTGTATTTTTCAAGTACAGGTTTTAAGGAGTCTGCTTTTATAGGGTGTACCGGTTTGCCGTCTTTCATAGGGATTTGCGGCTTCATTTGCTTCCAGACATCGTTCGAAACAGTAATGGCGTCGCCGTTTAAGGTCAGCGTGAAGGCGCTGATGATGTCCGCTTTGGTGCCGTAGCCAATGGCTGTGCCAAACGGCAAGGTTGCCAGCATATGCGCGCCGTCCAGTTCACCGCTTACCACGCGGTCTAATAAAACTTTCCAGTTAGCTTGTGCTTCAACTTGGACGGAAAGCCCTTCATCATCGAAATAGCCTTTTTCAAAAGCAACCGCTAACGGAGCCATATCGGTCAATTTAATGAAGCCAAGTTTCAGGCTGTCCTTTTCCAGATTTTCAACTGCATGGACACTGGAGGTAAAAGTTAGCGTTGTTAAAATGGCTAAGGCAGCCATTGCTGTAGTTATTTTTTCAAGAGTAACTACCCGGGTTCGTTTCATGATGTTTGTTCCTGTACAAAAATTTCGGGCAAAAAAAAAGACGTCTTAAAATCGAACACTCATGCGAATGTATTCGATTTAGTCGACGCCTTTGTCTTATGCTCACAATGAGCTTGAATTTTGGCTCCACCGTTAGAACCCTTGCAATCAAGAATAAAGCATAATTTATGCCAATATCAGAACAACTTATTTATATGAACTTTTAATTCAATTAATACAAATAGTTGTAAATTCTTATGGAGGAAATGAATGTGCGTGGATAACTTGGACCAAGATTATGAGGTTTAACTCCCTGCCTTACTAATGTGCAAAAGACGAATTTTTTGCACCAAACAAGATCTTTTGGATGCTGGTAGCTGTCCAGCCTGAATGGCTATAGCTGGCTAGAGCTATGGCGAGCGTTTTTGTCTGATGAGAAAAGAGATATTACATTGAGACAGGCGCCTGCTGTTCCAACTAATGTTTAAAGATTGAATTTAAAATAAAAAAGTAACAATGGCTTTTAATCTGCCATGCTCTATGACGGGTATTGCCAGCATACTGCTTAGATTATCCAGTTCAGGATTGTAAGCGGACTCATGGTGGCCGCTAATTACAGGCATTCCGGTCAACCAGACCCGGCCGAGCGCCCCTTCGCCCTTATTAACCGGGATCGTTTCAAATATTTCGGCCAGGTCATTGCTGTTTTTACTGAAGCCCTGCTGGCAGACTAATTGGCTTCCTTCCGTATTCGGCGACCATATCTGGATACGTTTGGCGATGGGCGTGGCTTTGGCTGAAAGAAAAGTCATGATAAAAGTCTGCCGGATATTGTCCGAAACCGGAATGCCAAGCCCTGTGGTAATGCCGGCTCGTTGCGCGTCAGAGGCTCTGATAATGCCATCCGCTTTGCCAATATCCTCCATAAGGATAGGCATGCCGGTTGCCCATGCCAGGCCGGGTAGTCCCTGGCCTTTAGGCATATTGATCTGTCTGGAAATACTTTCAAAAGAGTGCCGTGTGCCGTAATAACCATCGGTAACGCTGAGCGTGTCTTTGGCGGCGCCATTATTGCTCCAGACTTCAATGGCGCCGGCATGTTCCGCATCGCCGCCGCATAAAAATACTACCACCGCCATCAGGAAATCGCCTGAAAAAACGGGTATGGCGATGCCGCAAGTCAGTCCTGCTTGTTTTGCGGCTGCGGTGCGTTTGAAGTAAGAATGATCAAATTGGGTGAGAACAATCGGATGGCCTGACGCCCAGGCTCTGCCCGGTAAACCTTCATTGTAGGCGAACTGGTGTTGTTCGCTTGCCGCTTTAAAATCGGTCAGTTCGCCATAGACACCGGAACCGAATTCAAGTTTGATACGATCCTTATTCGGTATCCATATTTCAGTTACTTTGATGAATGTTTGCATAGAAGTGTCTAGTCGTATCGTTTTTGTAAGAATAAGCGTTTTGTTATTTAAGCAGCTCCGCCATGGCAATAACATTTTTGGCCATTTCACTCAGCGTAACATTACGGTCCATAGCCAATTTTCGAAGCTTATGATATGCCTGGTCTTCGGTAAAATTTTGGGTCTTGATTAAAATGGCTTTGGCCCGATCCACTTGTTTTCTGTCTTCAAGTTTTGACCGGGTTTCCTCGAGCTCATTTTTAAGTAATTGCTGATGCCTGAACCTCGCGATGGCCACATTAATAATGCTGTTAATGCGGTGGTTTTCGCCGCCTTCAACTATAAAAGCGCTGACTTCGGCTTTTATAGCCTGATTGATCGTATCAATATTATCATCCTGGGCAAACATGATTACGGGTAGGGCGCATTGATGATTGAGATCATGCAGGTCAGCCAATATTTTTTCCGAGGGCGTATCAAGGTTAAAAATAACGATATCGGGTTTGATTTTTTTGACCAGCGTTAAAAACACCGCATTATGTTGAGTTTTTAATACCTTAAACCCATGATCTTTAAGATTTTTTTCCAGCAACACATTATCAGGACTATTTTCAATCAATAATACATTAATCATGTTCATGAAATTTGCCGGTAAATGTAATAGGTTTAGATTAATTATTAGGGAAGCGCTTGATTAAATCCTTCGACAGGCTTCCTTCGACAGGCTCAGGATGAACGGTAATCCTTCGCCTATGCTCAGGAGAGCCTTATTGATTTCGTTCGTAGTGAGCCTAATCTACGTTCAGGAGAGCCTCGGCGAACCCGTTCGTGGTGAGCTTGTCGAACCATGAGCAAAACCAACTTGTTCAGCGCTTTCTTAGCAATATGTCGTTAACTCTTTATTTTAGGATAAAACCCATAGTCTATCCTGATTTGCCAAGCCATATAGTATGGCTAAATTTTTTAAAAGCTGCATTGCCTCTCGCTTTTGCTTCGGCTACTCTCGGACGTTTGCAAAAAAACACCAAATTAGAGTCTTTTCAGACTTAGTTTTGGAAAATACCAGGAATTAAGTTGTTTAAGGACATGAAAAAAAATGTTAATTTTGTGCTAAGGTTTAATACGTTGCACCAATCTGGATTACTAAATGATTACTTTTATTATCCTTCATCACTATTAAACCTCAATCATTATCAAGTGATTACTTAATCAAAAGTGAGAGTATTATCAGGATCGCCGGTAGCTGGCCCCAAGTTATGTAGTTATTCCACTATCTTAATAATCATCGGCATGGAATCTGCATTTAGTTTATTTAATTACGACTTTATTGCCTTACACCGAAATAAGTCTTTCAATTAAAACCAATAACATGACACTAAAATACACGCCTTTAAAAGATCACGATACGCCTATTAAGGTATTATTTACCGGCTATTTATGCACGGTAGGTATAGGTTATTTTTTTGCACTGGTACAGATATTATTTACGCATGGCATGGCCGACGGTAAATTGGGCTTGTCTGTAGATGATATAGTCTATAGCTATTACGGCAATCGTTCAGGAACGGTTCTGGAAACCAAGCTGAATGGCTCCATGAAGGACAAGGCGCCGGAACAGGAACGTTTTGACATTATGCAATGGGTCAGGGATGGCGCCAATCTCAATGATTATAAGGATTCCGGTGTCGAGAAAATAATCGAGACGCGTTGTGTCATGTGCCATAACAAAGAGGCATCCGGCATACCTGACTTTACCCGGTTTGAGCAATTAAAGGCTTTAACTGCGGGGGATGAAGGCGCTACATTTGCTTCATTAACCCGGGTTTCACATATCCATTTGTTCGGCATCAGTTTCATTTTTATGTTCGTAGGGCTTATTTTCAGTTTTGCGGAGACTACTTCAACCAAGTACAAATGCATCGCCATCGGGATGCCATATGTGTTCCTGATCGCCGATATCCTGTCATGGTGGCTTACTAAAATTCACCCCATGTTTGCCTGGCTGGTTATTGTGGCCGGTATGGGCATGGGCACTTCATTTATCTTTATGTGGGTAATCTCGCTTCTGGAAATGTGGCTTTTTAAACCGGTATTTATTGATGGCCCCGGTAGGCATTATCAGCAATGGCGAGATACCATGACCTGGGAACAGAATAAAATTCGTTTCGATAAATTCATGGCTTTTATTAAGCCCGCCATAGCTTATATTAAAGAAAAATGGCTAATCCATGGCTGGCCGATTGTTAAGGATCTATTTAATAATAGATCAGACAAAGCGGATAAGCCATAAGCAGGCAAAGCAGTTATGCTGCAGGCTGTTCTTCAGTTGGATAAAAAGCGGCGGCCTTTTTTAGCTTGAACCCAGCTTGCGAATCAAAAAAAGCCTGGGGTTTGAATCCTTAGGCTCGTGACCATAAATAATGCTGACTTTAAATTGTTCAGTATTCAGTTGTTCACACCAGTTTTTAACCCGAGCTGTTTCTTGGCCGCCCCCGGAATGGCCCGGATAAGCAATAATAGTCATAATGCCTTGGGCTGATAACAGACGGCCGGCAATAGTCAATGCCGTCAATGTTGACTCAGTTCGCGTGATAATATTTTTATCACCCCCCGGCAGATAGCCCAGGTTAAACATGCAGGCGATAATTTTGCCGTGATGACGATCGGGGATTTTTTCCGCCATCTCCGCATGGCTGGCATAGATTAATGTCAGGCATTCGGCAAATTTTGTTTGCCGGAATTTTATCCGGGTAGAATCTAGCGCCGCCTGTTGTATGTCAAACCCGTAAACTATTCCCGACGGGCTTATTTGTTCAGCAAGAAATAAGGTGTCATGCCCGTTGCCTACTGTCGCATCAACGGCGATATCGCCGGGGCGCAGGTTTTCCCTGATGAAGTTATGGGCCGTATCAACCAGGGAAATGCGTTGCATCATGGCGTTGAATATCGCAGGAATTGGGTAAAGGAACGCCGTTTAATAAAGCATCAGCCAAACGTTGGCTATGCCACGGTATCTGCAAACTGCCCTTGGCGCCGAAACCGTTAAAAATCGCAAGCTGCCTGTAGCGTGGATGATGGCCGATAAACGGGTGCCTGTCCTGAGTGCTGGGCCGGATATTGGCCTGATGATTTATCTGCGTCGTATGCTTCAAATTGGGTAGGATTTGCTCGAGTGCATTTAATAATTGATCCTTGCCAAGGTCGGTGGGCCGGGTATCGAGATTTTCCCTGTCGAAAGTTGCGCCGATACGGATTTGATGGTTATTTAAAGGAATCAGCCAGTTGCCGTAATTAAGGATTTTATCCGGTAATTCGGCTTGATGCTCCAGCGTTAAAATTTCGCCTTTTACCGGCTGAAAAGGCAACCAGGAGAACCACGGATTGTTGATGGCATGATAGCCTTCGCAGAAAATAATTTGTCCGGGGGAAAGGTCTTGCCAGCGTAAAGACGGTTTAAGCTGGATGTCCCGGTAGTTAATATCGGCGAGCTTGTAGCTGTTTTGAGAAATAAAAAAGTTCTTTAAACAGCTCAACAGCGGCCTGATTAATAGATAGCCGGTTTGATATTGCTCTAGAAAACCGAAAGGTGTTACAAGATTATTTCCGACGCTTGTTGACTGTACAAATTCACCCAAATAGCTTTGATAGTCCGGGTCGTCAAGTCTGTTGAGACAGTTTATAGCTTCCTTTTCGCTGCAGAAAATGCGCAGCATCGGTTTTTCCAGGTAAAAAGGTTGCTGAAAATAACCGGATAACCTGGAGTAAAAGCCTTTTGCCGCGGGCAATAGTATGTCTACATCAGTTGATTTTACAAAGCGCATGCCCGTGACCGGATTGATCAATCCGGCTGCAATCCGGGAGGCGTTTTCCCTGCCGCCATCAATAACCATTACTTTGCAATTCCTTTGCATAAGTTCCCGGGCAAGCAAGCTGCCGGCCAGTCCCTGGCCGATGATTAAAAAGTCGATATTCATTATTTATTGCAGCTTCGCTGGGATTTATAAAGAATCCCCGCTTATATGAGCTTGTTACTTACTTTTCCAGTTTAGTCAGCAAATTTGCCGCTGCCGCTGGTTTATTGGCGCTATAAAGCGAATAGGCGTTCAAGACCATTTGATGCGCCCGGCCCAGCTTTTCCTTGATGAAATCTATCGCAAACTGCTCTTTCAATTGCTTGCCATCCCAATTATAAGCTTTTAAAAACTGCTCGTTATCAGCGCCTTTTTTATCCCAGTTTGCGAGAAGCGAAGAGGTATAATAAAGGCGTTTGCCATCCCAGCTGGAAGACACCATATTGACCTGGGCGCCGACTTTTTGCTCAAACACTTGTTTCGGATTAAACGGATCGGATATATCAAACGAGCGGGTTTTACCATCCATGAACGTATTGACCCAAAGCAATTTGTCATCGCTTTCTATAGAAATGTCCACAGGCAGCGGAATCTTGCTGGGTTCGCCAACGTCGGCCACGGCTTTAGCCTGCCATGCGCCTTCCTTATCCTCGTAGATCAGCCAGATTTTTGAGGTGAGAGCGGTGCTGGTAAAACAGTAGTTATGATTCTCGCCCCACGCACAACGGATTTCCAGCGGCGCGCCGGGGACATCGAAGACTTTTTTCGCTTGCTTGGTATGCAAATTCCATTGCACCACGGTATTGCCGAATCGCTTCATGGCTTCCGGATCTGTGAGCATTTTGCCGAAATCCATCATATAGTTGGACCAGCCGGTAAACGATGAAGTCAACATCAGGTTGCGCCTGGGCAGAACGCGCAAATCATAGCCGTAGCCGTCAGCATATTTCCCGCTTTTTACCGCGCCTTCAAGATTGCTGTCCGTAGGTGTCCAGTGCGTGGCGATATAGTCGCCTTCGTTGGTGTATTCAACAATTCCCGTGCGGCCGCCGTGGTCTTTGTTATTGGAGAGCCCGGTAATGATTATGCGGCCGGGTAAGGCATAAGTCGTGTGCGGACCCACTACTCCGCCGCTTTTTGAGACAAAATCGGTGATGGTTTTGGTCAGTTTGGGCTTGGCGGGATCCGTATGCACATCAAAAATAAACAGTTTATTGGTATCCAGCGCGCCGGCCCATAAATACTGCCTATCATCGGTATAACCTGAATGATGCGCTTCATTACGTCCGCCCACAGACAGGCTGCTGACGACTTTACCGTAATTCGGCGATTTTGGATTAACATCAACAGTGACCAGTTTATCCTGCTCATCACCAAGACCTTCCATTCCCAGCGTCCATACATAGACAAAATCTTCCTGCCCGACAATTTTAGCCATATAAGGAGATTGGCAGGTTTCATCGGCTTGCACGGGAGTCATGCCGATAGCTCCTAATGCGCTTACCGATGCTGTAAAGACGAAAGCTGTGATGGCGTTGTTTAACAGCTTGATAGTTTTTTTAGCGTGCATATTCATCGTAGTCCTCTTTGATTATTATTATTGATCAACGATGGGGAGCGCTCTAGTGAGCGCTCCTTACAGGTATCAGCTTTCAGCGGTGGTTGGATCAATGATGGATTTAACTTCAGACACGCGATTGGCTGGAAAGCCGCCTTTTTCGGCGTGTTCTTTAACAGTTGCTTCATCCGGCGCGATATAGACGCAATAAACCTTGTCATTTGTCACATAGCTTTCCAGCCACTGGATTTTTGGCCCCATGGCCTTCAGAACGCCGCAGGATTTCTCTGAAATGCCTTGCAGATCCTGGGCTGTTAATGAGCCCGCGCCGGGAATTTCGCGTTCGATAATATATTTTGGCATAGCTGTCTCCTGGTTAATTATGTAATATGACTGGATGTCTTTTTTAAAGCGCAATTTTCAGCGCGCTTTAAAAAAATCCCCCAATAAATCCTCGCAGCACTGTTTGAGCGGCGCGGATGATTTTTCAATTTTCATCCTTAATAGAGCGCCTTGCCAGGCATTCACTAACAGATCAGCCATATCTTCGGCTGATTTGTCCGATCTAACCGTACCCTCTTGCTGGGCCATGGCCAGTCCTGATTTTAATAAGTCCCGATAGCGGTGAAGCGCGGATTGCAATGACTTTTGACAAAGATCGCTGCTGTCTCCGAGCTCACCCATTAAATTGCCCAGCAGACAGCCGCCTTTAAATTCAGCTTTTTCAAGCTCTAAAATTAAATCATTAAAATAACGTTGCAATGCGGTTAAAGCATCGTCCGAGTCCTGCAGATAGCGGGTTAATTGATGTATGAACGGGTTGATATAGTGCTGTATGACTTCGGCGCCAAAATTTTCCTTACTGCCAAAGTAATTATAAAAAGAACCTTTGGGTATTTGTACGGCGTCCAGAATTTCTTTCAGTCCGGTGCCATGATAACCCTGCTGCATGAGCAAAGTTACGCCTTGAGTTAACAGATTTTCCCTATTGGCTTGTTTTTGTGTGACGTTGCTCATAATTTATAATACGACTGGTTGTCTCATTTTGTCAAAAATTATGAATTTATTCTATTTGGTTTTCACTGTAAGATAAAAAAGCGCGGCATATGACACATTTTAAAAACGTGCGCGGAAACTTGAGCATAGTTGCTGATTTCAGGCTGTAGCCCTGGCTATTCATGGTCTTCCTAGTAAAATTGAAGTCTTCTCCAGCTTTTTATAAGAATGGGTTTTTAAGGCTGACTAATTAAATGCGCCATATGCCATATCCCAATAAGCGATATGCCCCTTAATCTTGAATGATTTTTTTGGCAGCGGCCGGAAGCCTTGATTTACCTGGCAGTCAGTTAGGCAAACTATAATTCACAGCAATTATCTTGCCAAACACAGCGGCATTTTGCCGCGCGGCAAAATGCCGCATTTTCAAGGCTTATTTAAGTCGTTAGACTGAGTCCAACTGTTGTATTTACTCTTGTATACACCAGTTAATCCTTCCTCTCGATTCGCGGGTCTTAACTATCGGCCCGCATTTTTTTAAGCCGGGGTTTTATATGAACCGTAGTCATTTATCGAAAGCTTTTAACCCGCTAACCCATAAAGAACTTAGTCTGAGAACTGCCATTCATGAAGCCGGACATGCAGCGGCGATTTACCTGGGCAACAAACAAAAGCAACTGCCGCCGGTTTTTTTTCGAATTTATATCAAAGAACCTGATACCCATTTTCAATCTCCGGCGTGTTCAGGTAAATCCCAAGGTAAATGTTTTGCTAAAGTGGAAGGCGGCCGTTTGATTCATACTTTACCGTCATCCATTGATATGGCGACCCATGATTTTTCTTCAGCGCAGAAGCAGGAGTATGAACGTGCTTTCGAAGCGGATATTGTTAATATACTGGGGCTAATATATTGGGAGCCGCTGGCAGAGGCAAAATACGTTGCTCAGCGTGATGATGAGTTGATTAACCCGCGCCTGGTGAATTTGAATGCGCTGCATTTTTACGGCGGCTCATCCGATCTTGAAGTTGCCAATGAATATCTCGCTTGCTTTATTGCTGACAGGGAGTTACAGGAAAAGAAAATTTCCGAGCTGTTTTTGACCGCATACAATTTTATAAATAACCGCTCAAACTGGTTCGCCATCACCGCGCTGGCGAATTATATTTTAAGGCAACGTAAAAATATAATTGAATGTGAAGAAGTTATTGCCGTGATTGATGCCCGGCTTACAGCTTGAGTATTCTCGTCTTTAGTCTAAAAAATCAGAAAATATCCGCCTTAAACTTAAGCGGCGTTATACCTGTTCTCTCGCGCCAAATAATGCTGTTCCAATCCTGACAAGCGTAGCGCCTTCTGCGATGGCTGCAGTTAGATCTCCCGTCATGCCAAACGAGAAAGTATCCAGCTCAGGATTGCCAAGTTTTTCAACGGCCTGATAAAGTATTTTATATGGCCGGCGCTGTTGTTCAAACTCTTCTTGCGGAGAAGGAATCGCCATTACGCCGCGCAGTTTTAAGTGGGGTAATTCAGCAATCTCCTTACACAGCTCAGGTAATTCTTCCAGGGAAATGCCGGACTTGGTTTCTTCGCTGCTGATATTAACTTGTAGACAAATATTCAATGGCGGTAATGTGTCCGGGCGTTGTTCACTGAGACGTTGGGCAATTTTTAGTTTATCCACACTGTGCACCCAATCGAAATGTGCGGCAAGCGCTCTGGTTTTATTGGACTGAATAGGGCCGATGAAATGCCAGGTGATGTCAAAAGCGCCCAGTTCCTGCTGTTTTTTCAGCGCCTCCTGACAATAGTTCTCGCCAAAATGACGCTGTCCCGCCTGATAGGCTACGGCAATATCCTTAGCGGGTCTGGTTTTGCTGACAGCCAATAATAATACCGATTCCGGGTCGCGGTGGTAATCAAGCGCAGCCTGTCGGATGTGGGCGCGGATTTGGTTAAGGCTCTGAACTATCATAATCATCAGGTTATATTTAAGGCGTTTTCACGAGGTTATTAAACAACACAGCTTCAAAAAAGCAAAGAGTTGAACTATTGTTAAACGAAAGATTGGTTCGATTACTTATAATCTCAAGAGGATGTCATGGATATTGCCGAGTTACTGGCCTTTTCAGTAAAAAATAGCGCGTCGGATTTACATTTGTCGGCAGGCCTCCCTCCCATGATCAGGGTTGACGGGGATATTCGGCGCATCAATATTCCTGCCTTGGATCATAAGTCCGTACACGCGCTTATTTATGACATCATGAATGACAAGCAGCGGCGTGATTATGAAGAATTTCTGGAAACCGATTTTTCATTTGATTTACCGGGAATTGCCCGGTTTCGTGTCAATGCGTTTAATCAGGAGCGTGGAGCCGCCGGTGTTTTCAGGACGATTCCTTCCAAAGTTTTAAGTCTGGAAGATTTGAATGCGCCCAAATTTTTTGAAGAAATAACGAAAAAGCCGCGCGGACTGATTCTGGTTACCGGACCGACCGGTTCGGGTAAATCAACGACGCTGGCAGCTATGATCAATCATATTAATTGCAATGATTATGCGCATATTCTCACCGTTGAAGATCCTATCGAATTTGTTCATGAAAGCCAGAAGTGTTTAATTAACCAGCGCGAGGTGCATCGCGACACGCATGGCTTTAATGAGGCGCTGCGTTCGGCTCTACGCGAAGATCCCGATATTATTCTGGTGGGCGAAATGCGCGATCTGGAGACTATCCGGCTGGCATTGACTGCCGCCGAAACAGGCCACCTTGTTTTTGGCACTTTGCATACAACATCAGCCGCGAAAACTATCGATCGTATTATTGATGTATTCCCGGCCGCTGAAAAAGATATGATCCGCTCCATGCTTTCTGAATCCCTGCAAGCGGTTATTTCACAAACCTTGCTCAAGAAAATCGGCGGCGGCCGTATTGCCGCGCATGAAATCATGGTAGGTACATCGGCTATCAGAAACCTGATTCGGGAAGCCAAGGTGGCGCAAATGTATTCCGCTATTCAAACAGGGCGTAAGGACGGCATGCAAACCCTGGATCAGAACCTGAAAGAACTGGTGGATAAAGGCTTGATTACCGCAAAAATGGCAATGGCCAAAGCAGTCAATAAAGATATGTTCCGCTAACAGGAAAAAGTCATGGATTTCAGGGGGTTACTTGCACACATGGTGCAAAAAAAAGCATCGGATTTATTTATTACGGCAGGAAGAGCGCCGACCATAAAAGTCGATGGGACATTGGTTGAAATTTCTAAAGCCGCGCTGACCGCAGAGCAGGCGTTAGCGATTGTGCTGAGTATTATGGATCAGCGCCATAAGAATGAATTTGAAAATACCAAAGAGTGCCAGTTCGCCATCGGCTTTCATGATCTGGGCCGGTTCAGGGTCAGTGCCTTTACCCAGCGTGACTCGGCAGGCATGGTGTTGCGCCGTATTGAAAATCACATACCCGATACAGAGGCTTTAAATTTACCCCTTATTTTAAAAGATTTGATAATGGAGAAGCGCGGACTGCTTATCTTTGTAGGCGGTACCGGAACAGGTAAATCAACATCGCTGGCATCTCTGATCAAGCATCGTAATCAGAACAGCAGCGGCCATATTATTACGATTGAAGACCCGATTGAGTTTCAGCACCCGCATCTGGGCTGTATTATTACACAGCGCGAAGTGGGGCTTGATACGGAGTCCTATGAGGTAGCTTTGAAAAATGCCTTGCGCCAGGCGCCGGATGTGATTTTAATCGGTGAAATCAGAACCCGGGAAACCATGCAGAATGCGATTACTTTTGCTGAAACCGGGCATTTATGTCTGTCAACGCTTCATGCAAACAATGCCAACCAGGCATTAGACCGGATTCTGCATTTCTTCCCGGATGAAATGCACGGACAATTATTGATGGATTTATCGTTGAATCTGCGAGGTATTGTCGCTCAGCAATTGATTAAGCGGGCTGACGGCAAAGGGCGTTATCCTGCTGTTGAAATATTGATAAATACGCCTTTGGCCAAGGATTATATCCGTAAAGGTGAAATTAATAAGCTGAAAGAATTAATGAAGGCTTCTCGTGAACAGGGTATGCAGACGTTTGACCAGGCTCTTTATGATTTATATGTGGCCAATAAAATCAGTTACGAAGATGCGCTAAATTCGGCGGATTCCAGAAATGAAGTCCGGTTGATGATCAAGCTGGGCGCAGAAAATACTAGTAATTTTGACAATGGTGACATGATGTTATCAGAAACTGATGATGCTAAAACCAAGAGGCCGCTTTATTAGCCGGTTAACCGGACAATCCGCAGGATTTTGTTCGAGTCGGTTATCCACTTAAGCAGGGACAGTTTAAGGCTAAGCCGTTCGTGGTGAGCTTAAGCCGTTCGTGGTGAGCCTAAGCCGTTCGTGGTGAGCCTGTCGAACCATGAGCGGCTTAATTGTCCAACCCGAGAAGGCTCTCTTGAGCATAGCCGAAGGGCTCGGGCGAACGGTTAAACTTTGTTGATTGTCCCATCATAGACGGGAAGCCTTCGAATCCAACCTAAAATTTTTTCCTTGAGTTCATAATAGCCTCGTAAGCCTTACTGATCCTTTGAGTTTTTTCTTTGGCGATGTTCATCATTTCTGCCGGTAAGCCTTTGGCAATCAGTTTGTCCGGGTGGTTTTGGCTCATTAAGAGCCGATAGCTTTTTTTGATTTCGCTGTCACTGGCGGAAGGCGTTAAGCCTAATACCCCATAAGCATCTTGCAGACTGGATTTTTGCCGGGGCTTTTGATAGTGCTGGCCCCATTCATAGAAACGCTGCTGGGCCTGTATTTGTATTTTTAAACGTTCATAATCAAAGCGGGAAATTCTAAGTTGGCTGCAAATGCGTAAAAGCAGGTTTTCCTCACTAATCTCCAAAGCGCCATCGGCATAAGCTGCCTGTAGCTGGATTTCCAGAAACATACGAATCAAATCAGTACGCCCCTGGCACTCTTTAGCGAATTGAGACAGAACATCGTCCAGCCGGAAGTCAGCCTGTTTTCCCTGTTGAAAAAGATTAATAGCGGATGTGCGCATGGCGCCTGCAATTTTCATTTCATCCATTATTCGATTGGCCACCGAAATCTCTTCAGGCGAGACACGTCCGTCAACCTTGGCGATATGACCCATTACTGAAAACGTGGCCGTAAAAAATGCCATTTGCAGACGCTGTTGATCGCCGTGACTAAAAGCGCTGGCAAGTTGTATACTGATCATGCCCATATCAAACTGATGCCCGATGGATGCCCCTAAAACCGCGCCTAATGGTCCTCCGAATAAAAACCCGAAGGTACCGCCCAGAAACTTGCCCAACCAGATCATTGATACCAATCCTCTTGTGTGAAAATTAATGATAAAATTATAACTAGTTTACTTTAATAATTTAGCGAGAACTTATGAATCCACCGCAAGCGCTTTATGAATCGGCACTGTCTTCCCTAAAGCTCCGTGGCCGCGGAAAAGTACGCGATATATACGATATTGATGATAAGCATATGCTGATTGTGGCGACAGACCGGCTTTCCGCATTTGATGTGATTTTACCTGATCCGGTTCCCGGCAAAGGCAGGGTTTTAACCAGAATTTCCAATTTCTGGTTTGAAAAGCTGAAACATGTGTTGCCGAATCATTTGACGAGTATCCCGTTGGAACAAGTCGTTCCTGATGCCGTCGAGCGCGCGCCGATTGAAGGCCGGGCGGTTGTAGTTAAAAAAATGAAGCCCCTGCCGGTCGAAGCCATAGTGCGCGGTTATCTTATCGGTTCAGGCTGGAAAGATTACCAGCAGTCTGGTTCGATTTGCGGAATTCAATTACCCGAAGGATTACTGCAGGCCCAGCAATTGCCGGAAGCCATCTATACACCATCAACCAAAGCTGCGGCAGACCAGCATGATGAAAATGTCGCCTTTGAAAAAACCGTTGAAGTGATAGGCCGGGAGATGGCTGAGAAAGTACGCGACGCCAGTTTGAAGCTTTACAAGGAAGCCGCAGCCTTCGCCAGGGAGCGGGGCATTATTATTGCTGATACCAAATTTGAATTCGGTGTCGATGACAGCGGCAGTTTACATCTGATTGATGAAGTCTTAACGCCGGATTCCTCACGCTTTTGGCCGGCGGATCAATACCAGGTAGGCGTCAGCCCGCCCAGTTTCGACAAACAATATGTGCGTGATTACCTAGAAACACTCGCCTGGGATAAAACAGCGCCGGCCCCGGCTTTACCAGTTGAAGTCGCCGAATACTGCGCCGCTAAATACCGCGAAGCTGAAGTCCGGTTAACGCAGGGGTAATTCTGGCGCGGGGAATAGTTGGGTACAAAAGCAGCTGGTTTGCAAGACTTTTAATATTTCGTCCGACATAATCTTTTTCGTCGTTCCGGCATGGATTGCCGGAACCCAGATTACAGGGATGTGAGCTACGCAAGCCATCCCTGGCTTTTGGATACCGGCACTCCATGCCGGTATGACGTTGTCTTTACTTAACTGAAGATCCTTATTAATCAGGCTGCCTTTAGCTGGCCGATATTGGAACGCCTAAGCCCGGCAACTCCGGCCAGTGCGCTGCCAAACAACCAGAAGGCGGCGGGTAAAGGCGCGGAACTTACTCCGTAACCATAAACATTCGAACTCGCACGACAGTAGTCTTAATCGTTAACTTTGTTGATAAGCCGTATTGTTTGAATAAAACCACATTTGGTAGATGCTCAGCACGATTTGTAAGCCCATGGAAAGTCCCATTAAGGCTCCGCTGAAAATGACCACATAGGCGAAAGAGGAAATCTCCTTGGTCACAAACCATGACAGTACATCCAGCAGCATGGCGGCGAAAGGAATCACTACGGCCACTCTTTTTACGTGAACGTTGAGGTCACATAGTAAAAAGATTTTGCCGATAAAGAAAAGAATGAAGGCAATGCCGAATAAATGAATATGCGAGACTCGAACTAATGTCGGTATCGATGCGCCGCCTGCATGAGCGACTTCGGATACCGTCGAGTAATGGGTTAAATCCGGCAAGGACGGATTAACAGTGGGCGTATGACAGCCAATGCAGTCTCGGTTTAATATCGGGGCTATTTTCTCGATATATTCCGGTTCATCGGCGCCATGATGTAGCCATTGCATGATGACATCCTTGTCGCCTATATATCTCAGGTTAGTTTTCATAATCCCATTAATGGCAGTGCCTAAACGGGTTTGGTTATTAGCCCCATGATAACTGATGACGACATCTTCAACTGACAGTCCGGCTTTACCGTCCAGTCCTTGATGCGTGTAATAGAGATTAGCCAGGGCGGCCAGATATCCGACGCCTATAGTCAGCAGAAAAACGGTATTTAAAATTCTTTCACTGACGGAAATGTCTTTAAAGCGCCTATAAGACTGTCTTCTTTCGTAATGTTCTTCTAACATAATATTTTCTGGATAATGGATATGAAATATCGTAATTATTAAATATCAAGAGTGGCGGACAAGGCTGTTCTTCCCTTGTCCGCGTTCGAGGATGTAACTGAATCAGCCGGGCTGAAGCCGTCGGATTAATTCAAATTAGAACGCTAACCAGCCGTTGATCATTAAGGTATTGTTGTAACTGGCCTGGCTGTTTGTACCGTTGGCTTGGGAGTAACCGATATATTGCAGGCTGGTGCGTAAATTCAGCCAGGGACTCAGCATCGAGGTGAATTTGCCAAACGGTACATAAACCAGCTCTGCCGTGAAAAATTGGCTGTTGGGCCTGGCTTGATCAACGATAGTGCCCACATCATCAAATAAGGGCATATGTGATCCGTTTATTTTGTTATAAGCGAAAGTAATGCCATAGGTCTGGTCAAACGTATAAGCGGCATTAATCTTGAATGCGGTCAAATAGGTTTTGCCCGTCGCAGGATCACCGGCCGCCTGCCGTGTTGCCGATAGCCGCTGGTCTTCGTAAATATAAGTCGATTTAATTTCGAAAATATGTTTAGGGTCAGCAAGAAACTGATACGTGGCATCCACGGCCACATCGGTATAGTGATCGGCGCCAAACATCCTGTCGCGTTGAGGAATCACATCAGCGCTCATTCCGAAGTGACCTAATGAAAAATAGTGCCCCTTCCAATCGTGTTGCAAAGCGGCGCGCCAGTAAGGCGCAGGACCGTCAAGACTAACTCGGTCAGGGGCGCCGATGCCGAATCCTCTCTGGAAATTGCTGGAAAATGAGCCATAAGCGCCGGCTTCCAGATACAGCAGATTATTAATCATCGTATAGGCAGTAGTGCCGCCTACTTGAGAACCCAGCGCTCCGTCAATCAATGGGCTGGCGCCAACCCCCGGTTGCACCTCGCTTCCCGTATAAGGAAATCCCCACGCCGGAGTTGTATTCCACAAATCCTGTACGGTCGGATTATTATTTAAAGATATACCGTAGGTAACAGGAGTGTCGCCAATATCCAATTGATCGGCAAAACGGATGTCGGTGTTATCCATTTCAAGCCGTTCGGAGTAGCCGTTATACGTCAACTGACTGAATGCGCCAAGATTGCCATAAATTCGCCCCGCATAAAACAACGAGGCTTGATCAAATGTAAAATTATTGTTTTTATTGTAGCCTGGAAGGAGTGTTCCATCAGGTTGGCTTTGGCTTTGAACGGTCTGATCCTTTTGGGTATTGGTGAAAGTCCCCATGATCATGGCGCTAATAGGAGGTAATTTGGCGTTTGTGCCACTACCGCCGCCCATCGTGTAGCCGCCCAGTTTGAAGCTTCGTCCGAAGGGGGTCAGGTTAGGCCCGAAGGATTGCGTATGGCAGGAGCTGCAGGCTTGGCCTGTTTGGCGGGAAAAACTTGGCATCGCATAAATGGGAGGACTGGTTAAGGCGGCAATTGTTGTTATGATCATTATTGATATTAACAAAAAGCTTGGATTAAATCGTTGCTTTGTAAGGTTTTGCATGAGTTAAGGTTTACCCCGTTCAGTATTTTTAAAGGAGGCTAGTTTATTAGAAATATCTTAAAGGCAACTTATCACTTACAAAATTTAAGGTTGTTTTGGAACCATAAATAATCCTGCTCTTCACTCAAACATTAACTCGATCACCTTACAAGATGTTGAATATCGGGTATATTCTATTCTGCCAGGTTTAACGGTATGCCTAAGTTACAGTCACTGTAATTAAGGTATGCAAAATCGTATGGATTCTTCAAATTTATTCACAAACAGGCGAACGTAGCGTTCGGTTTTCTCTTTCATTTAAAGCATGACTTACGATGTTGCAATAGTCAGGAGGACGAATAAGGTAAAACTTTGGATTTAAATTAACGAAACGGTTCCCTAAATTTAACATTAGTGATATTTAACATTGACTGCCAATATCAAATTAACCCTTCAGTTTTACCTATGCCCCTATCAAAAGTTAAAGTCCTTCCTCCTTCTCATCATCAACAGTCATATCGGATATTTCCTTTAACCTGGAAATAGCCCTGAAATTAATGCTGTTTTCAGGATAGTTGCCTATGATATCGGCTATGCCTGCCTGCTGGCCGGTCAGTAATTCCAGGGTTTCATCCACGCTGGAAACGGCATAAATTGAAAATAATCCTTGCGCTACCGCATCAATAACTTCCTGTTTCAGCATCAGATTGCGTTTGTTGGCGGCAGGAATAATAGCGGCATGTTGGCCGTTAAGGCCGCGGGCCTGACAAAGCCGGAAGAAACCTTCTATTTTCTCATTGACGCCGCCTATCGCCTGCACTTCACCGTATTGATTAATGGAACCGGTAACGGCGAAAGCTTGTTCGATCGGGGTTCGGGTCAATGCTGAAATAAGACAGCAAAGCTCCGCCAGAGACGCGCTGTCGCCATCGATATAACCATACGATTGCTCAATGGCAATACTGGCTGAAATTGCCAAAGGGAATTGCTGCGCGTAAGAATGCCCCAGATAACCGGTTAATATCATCACGCCTTTGGAATGAATAGCCTGCCCCAGCTCGGCTTCCCGTTCTATATCCACGATACCCCGGGAGCCCGGGTATACCGTTGTGGTGATGCGCGCCGGCGCGCCAAAACTGCTGCCGCCTACTTCCAGCACGGTTAAACCATTGATTTTGCCGATGGCTTCGCCTTCCGTATCAATAAGAATGGTGCCGTTAAGCATTTCTTCGAGAATATTCTCAGCCATTCGGCCATTACGCTGTTCTCTTGCCGCCAAGGCTTTTTCAACATGAAGCCTATTGATATGGCTGCTATCGGATAATTTGCAAAACAGGTTTGCCTCGCCAATGATTTCCAGCGAATCCTTGATACGGGCGGAAAAATGCTGCTGATTTTCTGAAAGCCGGCAACTGTGTTCAATAAGGCCCTCAATCGCAGACCGTGTTAACGGTTTTGCCCCTGAATCCGCCGCCTGCTTAATCATCAGCATAGCAAATTTTTGCATGGATTCATGCGTGCGCGGAATGTAACCCTCAAAATCGGCCAGAACTTTGAACATCTCGTTAAACTCATCATCCAGCTCTTCCAGAAAATAATGGATATCCGCAGAGCCTACCAGAATCACTTTAACATTTAACGGAATAACTTCAGGTTTCAAAGTAATGGTGTTAATGCCCAGTTCCGAGTAGGGCGACTCGATTTCAATGCGGCCCGCTTGCAAGGCGCGTTTAAGACCTTCCCATACAAAGGGATAGGTCAGTAATTTTTCGGCATCGAGAATTAAATAGCCGCCATTGGCTCTGTGTAATGAACCGGCGCAAATTTTTCGATAATTGGTAACCAGCGTGCCCTGGTCGCTGATATATTCAATGCGGCCAAACAGGTTCTGATAAATCGGGTGCGACTCGTAAATAACCGGCGCGCCGCTTTCCTCCTTATTATCGACCAGAATATTAGGGACATACAGCTCGGCCAGCATTAACCGTTTTAGCGTATGGTTTTTTGCCTCTAATGTCCGTTCCGGCATCAGATGATCAGCAATGGTGTTATTCAGGTTTTTTTTAATTTCTGATAGATAGGTGACGACATCATCAATATTCTGGTATTTATCATTCAGTTCGGTAAACAGGGGATCTATCGCCAGGCCGATGGTGTCATTATCAAGCTGTTTGATTTTTTCAACCATTGCCCTGCGCCACTGCGGCAATTCCAATAATACTTCACTGAGATATTCCTCCAGTTCGCCAACGTGCTTATGAAAAGCTTCCCGCTCCGGTTGCGGCAACCGTATGAATTGCTCTTCATTCAACGGCTTATTACTTTTGATAGGTGAAAAAGTAATGGCTTCGCCTTCCCTGAACAGAGCAATGTTTATGGATTGGGCTTTTTTATCAACCAGATCGATCATATTGTTATAGCGCTGGCTAAAATCCCGCTCAATGGCATTTTTCTTTTGTTGATAAGCTGGGCTTTCAAATGCTGCAGGAAAAGTCGCCAGCAAATCATCAATCAACTTTTCTATATCCTTATTGAATTCCTGGCCTTGTTCTGCCGGCAGTTCAACGGCTACGGGTTCCCGGGGATTATCAAAGTTATCCACGTAAGCATAAGATGGCGGTGCCGGTAAAGTGTGAGCGAACGAGTCCAAATGGGTAGTAATCATGGACAACCGGCCTAACCCGGAATCCCCCATTACAAAAATGTTGTAACCGGGGTTAGGCATGGCGATGCCGAATTCCAGGGCGGACTGGGCTCTTGGCTGGCCTAAAATAGCAGACTGCAGTCTGGGTACTTCCGGGAATTCAAAATCAGCCAAATTGATATTCAGTTTCAGTGACTCAAGTGGAAGTTTTAAAGGACTAAGCATGGATAAGTAAAAGGCGTCAAGTTATACACAATCGGCGATTCTATCATTTTTATGGGGTAGGATTGTCGAAAAGCTTGAGTGCGGATGACTAAAGGAAGGACTGATTTAATCCTTCGATAAACTCAGGAGAACCTTATCAAATCAATTATATTCTAAAAATATATAAAAAATCAGATCGACTTTTGTATTTTTTCAGACAAAAAGGCTGTAAATCTGTATCATCCTTGGCTTTTTAATAGGCAAAAAAGAGGTTTATCATGCAAATAGCTGCCAATAAGGCTGTTTCCATCCACTATACCCTCACTAATGATGAAGGCGAAGTGCTTGATAGTTCAGTAGATGATGACGCGTTAATTTACCTGCATGGTGCGGGAAACATTATTTCCGGTTTGGAACATGCATTAGATGGTAAGGTTGCCGGCGACAAGTTCAAGGTGCGCATTGCCGCCAAAGATGCTTATGGCGAACTTGAAGATGACAAGGTTCAGGTGGTCACACGGGAAATGTTTGAAGGCATAGATAAGGTTGAAGTCGGCATGCAGTTTCATGCGGAAGTAAGTTCCGGGCCGGGCGTGGTCACTGTGGTTGATATTCAAGGCGACGATATCACAATTGATGGCAATCACCCGCTGGCAGGACAGGCCTTAACTTTTGATGTGGAAGTGATAGATGTCAGGCCGGCAACTGAAGAAGAAAAGGCTCACGGGCATATTCACGGGGCCGGCTGCCATCATTAAAATTCCGTGGGCGCAGGCTTATTCGAAAGCCGGAGCCAGCATTCTGAAGTTATGCCAATGTTATAAACGCCTTGAGTAATTCAGCCGTATTTGCCATGCCTTTATGGAGATGCTGCTCGATTTCCGCCATGGAAATTTCACCTGCCGTTTTACCGGCAGCCCAGTTGGCAATGACCGAAATGGCGGCATAATCCATAGCCAGTTCTTTGGCGAGGGCGGCCTCCGGCATGCCGGTCATGCCTACCAGATCACAGCCGTCCCTTCCCATGCGTTTGATTTCCGCAGCCGTTTCCAGGCGCGGGCCTTGCGTACAGCCATAGGTTCCCAGCGGGCTTATTTTTATATTTGCCTCGGCAGCGGCTGTAATTAAGCGGGAACGCAGCTTTTGACTGTAGGGATAAGTAAAGTCTATATGAGTGACCGTATCATTCTCATCTTCAAAAAAAGTGTGCTTGCGGCCATAGCTGTAATCGATAATCTGATCGGGTATGGCGATATGAGCCGGAGCCATTTCATGGGTAATGCCGCCTACCGCAGCAACGGCAATAATGTGTTCAACGCCCAGTTGTTTGAGCCCCCAGATGTTGGCCTGGTAATTAATTTTATGCGGGGCAAGCATATGCGGATTACCGTGTCTGGCCAAGAATATAACTTGTTTACCGTTAAGTTCGCCGGTAATAAATTCGGCTGAAGGCGCGCCATAAGGCGTCGTCAGTTGGTCGCGCCTGATAATTCTCAAGTCATTTATTTGGGTTAGACCGGTGCCGCCGATAATGGCTAGTTGAGTCATGATATGTCCTTGTCGTTTTCCTTACAGGCATATATGCCGGGTGCGTTGCGTAAATAACCTTTGTAGTCCATGCCATAGCCAAACAGATAACGGTTTTCCAGCGCCAGTCCTATGAAATCAGCTTTGACAGGCTTGTCGTGGCCGAGGATTTTATCGACTAATACGGCGCTGTAAACCGATACTGCACCCTGTTCCAGACAATATTGATAGATGGCGGCCAGGGTAAGGCCTTCATCCAGTATGTCATCGATGATCAGGATGGTTCTGCCTTTAAGTGGCGTTGCCGGTTTAAGTATCCATTCGATGCTGCCGCCTGAGGTTTGATTTTGATATCGGCTGGCATTAATAGCATCAATATTCAGCGGCATCGTTAAGCGGGTTAACAATTTACCGGCAGCGACTATGCCGCCGTTTATGACGCAGAGTATCAGCGGATTGCAATCTGCCAGCACTAAGTTGATTTTTTGGGCCATCTTGTCTATGGCTGCCTCAACTTCCGATTCACTACAGAGCAAATCGGCAGTTGACTGAACATATTTGATTTCTTTAAGCATGGTTATTGATGTTAGCGATGAGACTTGAAATGGACCGCCATTTTTCGGTATTCATTAATTGTTCCCGATTCATCTGCGGCTTGCCTTGCATTTGACTAAGCCGCTGTTCTCTAACAGGGTCTTGTGTTATCGGCAAAGCATCGAGCACTTGTTCAGCCGCAACCGGGTTGTTGCAGACCAGGATCATATCACATCCGGCTTGTTGGGCGAGCCTTGCGCGCTCCGGAAAATCGCCAACGGATGCAGCGCCTTCCATACTTAAATCGTCACTGAAAACCGTACCGTTAAAATTGAGTTCCTTGCGCAAAATTTGCTGGATCCAGAACGGCGAGAAACCCGCCGGGTTGGCGTCGCACTTGGGATAGACCACATGCGCCGGCATAATGCCCTCCAGACCTTCATCTATCAATTGTTTAAAAGGCAGCAGGTCTTTTGTCCTGATGCTGTCGAAATCTCTTTCGTCCACCGGCAAAGTAAGGTGTGAATCCAGCGCCACGGCGCCATGACCTGGAAAATGCTTTCCGGTCGCCGCCATCCCTGCTTCCTTCATGCCTTTTCTAAATGAGCCGGCAAGCTGAGTTGCAAGCTTATAATCCGTTGAAAAAGAGCGATTGCCGATGATTTCGCTAATGCTGCAATCAATATCCAATACCGGCGCAAAGCTGAAGTCAACGCCGACCGCTAATAATTCGGCAGCCATAAGCCAGCCGGCCGGTTCTGCAAGTTCCGGTAGCTGTGCATAGCGGGACGCCGGTGGCAGCCGGGTGAAACCTTGTTGAAAGCGCTGTACCCTGCCGCCTTCCTGATCAACGGCAATCAGTATAGTTCCACTACGGGCGCGCCGAATGCTGCTGATGAGTTCGGTTATTTGTTCGGGGCATTGATAATTGCGGGAAAAAAGAATAACCGCGCCGGTATTAGGGTGGTTTATTTTGTCTTTTTCGGGTTGTGTCAGCGATAAGCCCTCAACATCCAGCATTATCGGGCCGATAGGATAGTTACTTGTCATTATGGCTTGGTATCATTGTTATGATGTTGACCTATACTTTAAGTCAATTTTTAAGTTACAGGATGTTCGTTATGCGTTTATTGGTTTTATTACTCAGTTTTTTATTCATTACTTCGTTAGCGGATGCTAATGAAGAAAAACCGTCAGGGACGGTTATAGAATATCTGCAAATGGGCCCCAAGTTTACCGTTAATTTGGAAGAACCCAGAAAATATTTGATGATTAATGTTCAATTACTGGTGGAAGGCGCGGAAGCTGTCGAAAAGATAAAAAAACATATGCCGGCATTAAAACATGAGTTGATCATGCTTTATAGCGGCAGGTCTATGGAAACATTGCAGACCTCGGAGCAGCGCGAGGCTTTGCGGCAGGAAACATTTACCGCTTTGAAGAAGGTATTGGAAAAATATGAAAATAGTGAAGGCTTCAAGGATGTATTTTTTACTGAGTTTTTGATTGGTTAAAAGAGACAAGGCCTATCTCAGCATGAAATTTTATAATCTTAACTGATCTTTCAAACGCGTGATGTTATCCGTTATTTCCCGTTCCGTATAAGGAACCGCCTCAAATTTCCCCCAAACCGGCGCGGGCCAGGCTTTATCAGTTTGATAGCGTACGATGTGATGGATATGCAGTTGCGGCACCAGATTGCCTAGTGCTGCAATATTGATTTTGTCCGCTTTATATAAAATCGCCAGGTTTTCTGCAAGGTAGCTCGATTCCGCGATCAGCAATTCGCGCTCCGCTTTGTTCAATTGATAAATTTCCACTAATTCCGCCTTTTCCGGCACCAATATGAACCAGGGGTATTGGCTATCATCCATCATCAATAATTGACATAATTGAAGACGGCCAATGACAATGCAGTCTTGCCGCAGGCGAGGGTGTAAGGTGAATGTTAAGGCCATTTTTAAAGAAAGTTAAGGTAATGCTTGAATGCAGATGAAAAATCAATATGTTATATTTTGTTTGAAAATATAACATATTGAAAGGATAGTTCCATGGTTGCGCAAATCATTCCGGCTCAAGATCTGCCCAATGACAGAAAAAAAACTGTTTCATTCCGTTTGTTGTTGGGCCTGTATTCAATAATCCCTCTGTGTTTGGCATTGCAGTTATTAGATAGCGGGTTTTGGAACGGCTATTTACGGGAGAATTTACCCGGCAGCCCCAGTCATTTTCTATTGTTCCAGATTCTTTTCGGAACGCCGCATATTGTCGCCAGTGCGATTGTCTTAGTCAGTAACACGGAATACCTGAAGTTTTACAGGCTGAACATTATTTGGATGACCCTTGCCATCGCGGTTGTTTTCGGTCTGGGCAGCCTGGTTATTTCCTATCGCGCTCTCTATGTGATAGTAGCGAGCTGGACTGTCTACCATGTTCTTAAGCAGCAGCATGGCATAGGACGCGGCATTTGCCGTCTGCCGGATTGGGCGTTTTATCTTCTATTATGGCTGAGCGTGGTGGCGGGCATTTTTATATATATTGGAATTTTTCTTAAAAATAGCCTTGAAATGCAGCAGGTAGAATGGATTAAGCATATTGCCGGGGGGTTATGCGTGGCGCTAGCGCTGTGCGGGTTTTTTTGCCAGCGCTTTGTGTCCACTGTATTTGGCAAATGGTTTCTCTGGTCAAATATCTTTCTGGTATTAAGCAGTTTTTATCTTTATGTTCAGCAGTATTATTTTTTTGCGATTCTGGCGCCAAGACTGGTCCATGATGCGACCGCTTATATTTTCTATGTGACCCACGACTACAATAGACATCATAATCACCCGCGGAATTTTATTTACCGCTGTGCCGAACGTTGCAACATCCATGTCTTTGTAGTGCTGCCCGTGTGTTCATTTGTTCTGGCATTTGTGTTGCAGGCTTACGGAGACACGCTGGTTAATCTCTTAACAAACTTCTTTTTTGGCGTGGAAATTCGTAAAGCGGTTACTCTGGGATTATTGGGTTATCTGGCTTTAATGCATTATTACACGGAGGCTTTTACCTGGAAGCAGGGCTCGCCATACCGGCGCTTTATTGCATTTTCAAAATGAGGTGGGATATTACATTCGATTCCTTCAAACTTATCATGCCGGAGTGTAGAAGCTGCCAGCGTCGTTTTCAAATTGTACTTAAATCAATTAAATTATTTCATCCTCCAATTTGCGATAAAGGGTGCCTCGATCGATACCCAAAATTTTGGCGGCTTGTACTTTGTTACCCTGAGTCATTTCTAAAACGCGGCGAATGTAAGTGATTTCTAACTCTGCCAACGACATGGACTGCATTGCGGCATTGTTTAATAGATTGTTGTTGAAGGGCAATTGGGTGGCTTGAGCCAGATCTTCAAGCAGAATCGTATCATGTTCGGTCAAAGCAACCGCTCTTTCCAAAGTATTAGCCAATTCGCGCACATTACCTGGCCAAGGATATGCGCGAATCCAGCGCATGGCTTCAGCAGATATGCCGTGGATTTGTCGCCGAAGTTTGACTTGGGCATTGTGCAATAAATTATCCACTAACCTATTCATATCCGGTAGACGCTCTCTCAAAGGAGGGATATCCAAGCGAATCACATTGAGTCGATAATAAAGATCTGTACGCATCAAGCCGTTCTGCAAAGCTTTTTCGATGGGTTGGTTAGTGGCAGCGATAATGCGGACATCGGTGGCGATTTCGCTTGCTGATCCTACGGGCCTTACCTTGCCTGTTTCCAGGGCCTGTAGTAGTTTGGGTTGAATCGCCAAAGGCATTTCCGCGATTTCGTCCAGAAACAAAGTGCCGCCTTCGGCTTCAACAAACAACCCTTGGCGATGTTCACGGGCATCGGTGTAAGCGCCTTTGCGCACCCCAAACAATTCACTTTCCACCAGTGTAAATGGCAATGCAGCACAGTTGATTTGTAGAAACGGGCCTTTAGCACGCGGGCTATGCTCGTGAATAAAGTGCGCTAAAGCGCCCTTCCCGACCCCGCTTTCACCCGTCAGCAGTACCGGTGAATTGACCTGAGCCGCCCGGCTGGCAAGTTGCAGGATTTTTTGCATTTTGGGACTTTCCGCAACCAATCCGCGCGGGATGACATTTTGATCGTCTGAGGTAACACGCACAATCACTCGACACATTTGCCGGTCCCTAAACGCACGCTCAATGGAAGCAATCAAGTCGTTTATGGAAAACGGCTTGGTTACAAAACCGCAAGCGCCCGCCTGTAAGCTGCGCACACCCAGGTCAATACTGCCAAAGGCCGTGATTAATAGAATCAACTGCTCAGGCTTCCTTCCGTGAATGGCCGACATCAAATCCAGGCCGCGCATGCCGGGCATTTCCACATCACTGATCACCAAATCAAAGTGCTCCGTTTCCAAGCGCTCCAATGCGCGTTGCGGGTCGGTTTCGCCACTTACTCTATAACCGTGACTGGTGAGCATTTCCGTTAAATACTCGACAACGCCGCTATCGTCATCGATGATCAGCAAGTGCTTGGTTTTTGGCATTTCTTGATTAGTCAACGTCATGATGGCGTTTCTCCACAGGCAAAATGATGGTGATGGTACTGCCTAGACCGGGCGAGCTTTCGGCTTTGATGCTGCCATGATGTGCCGTGACAATGCTGCGCGCCACAGCCAGGCCAAGCCCGACCCCGCCTTGTTCATGACGGGTAGTAAAAAACGGTTCAAACAGGTGTTCTAGTATTTCTTGGGACATGCCCCAGCCGTTGTCCCGAACAGTGAGTTGTACCGCCTCAACAGCCTCGCTGTGAGCAGGATCGGTACCGGTTTGAAAGGGCTCGACAGCTACAACAATTCGCCCTCCCGCGCCGGCCGCGGATAAGGCATTAGTGATCAGGTTTAAGACAATTTGTTGGATACCGTCGCTATCTGCAAGGATCAGCGGCAGGTCTTTCGCAGCTTCAAAGCTCAGTTCGACCTGTTTTTTATACGCTTCATATTCCAATAGATTGAGCACTGCATTCACGGGTTCACGCAGATCAATTGGGGTGAAATGTGGCGGGCGCCGTCGCGTGAATTCCAGCAGTTGTTGAACAATACGGGTAATGCGTTCGGTTTGGGAAGCCAGTATCCCTGCGTGCCGGATGACTTCCTCGGATTGGCCGGCACACAACAGCAGGTGCTCGACGCGGCCTTTCAATATCTGTAATGGCGAGCCGATTTCATGCGCCAATCCCGCTGACAACTGTCCGATGGTAATCAGTTTGTCGGCTTCCTGAAGGGCGGCCTGGACATGGCGGCGCGATTGCGCTTCCTCTTTGAGTTTTTGCCGGGCGTTGGCCAATTCCGCAGCCATGGTATTGAATGTCTTCAACAGGACGCCAATTTCATCCTGATGTTTGATAAGGGGTAGTGGGGAGAAATTCCCATCGCGTATTTGTTTCATGCCATCGGCCAGCCGTTGCAAGGGCCAACCGATGTAAATCATACAGATAACCGTGCAAAGCGGTGCGGCAATCAAAATAAAAGCAATCGTGGAAATAGCCAGGTTACGCCGGGTAACATCAAGGTCGCGGCGCATTTCATGCAGGGCGCGCACAAACACCAGTACGCCAAGTCTTTTTCCCTGCGTGTTTTGTAGAGGCAGGATCAGGGTAATGTATTCGGGGGCATCCTCCGGATAAAAAAACTGGTCGTCTGCATCGTCTTGCAAAGCGGCATGTAGCCTTTCCTGGAAATCGCTTGTGTAGGAATTGCCGATAGCATCCGGGAAAGCCTTACCCTGTTCATCATAAATACGAACTTTTAATTCTGGCTCAATTTGCTCAAGACCTTTCAGCAGTTCTGTAATGTCGGCCAACTGCTTATCGCGCATGGCATTTTCAATAGCGATTTGCAGGCCTTTACTGAGTAGTTTTGTTTGCCGGCTGATAACCCTGGTTAAATCTCTTTGCTCAATCGAAAGATGATAGAACCCATAGCCAATAAATATAAGCAAGCCAATGGACGTTAGAGATAGCGTGAGCTTAGTGGAAATGCGCATGGAAAGTAATGTGTTGTAATTCGTTACAGTGTTGAAGTGTATCGCAACACTTGCAATTGCAGCAATCTCTTTTCAACATCATAAATAGTTACTATTGCAGCCGCATATCTCCGTTTTGTGAAAATATTTTTTCAATTAAATCAGTTAGCTTACCAGGATTTGTACTGCCATAACGGTATCAAATCCTAATTATTGGGTAGTTGGCGCGATTATTGATTGGTTTGTATGAACTTCCTAAATATATACATACAAAACCATGCGCGCTTATTTATCAGCTATTTTAATTCCAGTTCTTTTGCTCAACGGCTGTACAGAGCCAACAACTGGAGAGACTGAGCGTAAACAATCATCGGTAGCTTCAGTAGAAAGCGTTAAACCACCCCAAACGGAATCATCCGGCTTACAAAACATCGATAAGCAGAAAGCCATTTCGATTCCAATAGAGTCGCGCCCTTACATTACTGTGGCAGCGGTTAGTCCGCAAACCTTCACAGCAACGGTGCAAGCGCCGTCCCGGGTAGAGTTTCGTGCCAAGGCCCTATCAACAGTGGGCGCTGTCGTTGCTGGACGCCTCGGCAAAATTAATGTACAAGTCGGAGACCGCGTCAAAGCGGGCACCCCATTGGCAACACTGGAAAGCACCGAGGCTGCGCAAATGCGTTCTGATGTCGCGCGGACGAAGGCTGAGTTACAACGCGCGGAAGACCGTGCCAAGCGTCAGGCTATCATGCAAAAAAGCGGCGTTGGCCTGGAAATAGAACGCGCTGAAGCGGATATTCTACTGCGGCAGGCACGCTCGGATTATGAGCGCAGTGTGCATGCGGTTCAGTTATTAGGCGAAGGTACGGATCAGTCTATCGTGTTGCGTGCACCGATTGACGGCGTGGTGTTGCGGGTCAACGCCTCAATAGGTGCTGCGGTGGAAGCAGGTGCGGTGCTGTTTGAACTGGGTGAACCCGGAGCACTGTGGATCGTGGCGGATGTGTTCGACAACGATTTGGCGCTGATAGAAAAGGGCGCCAAGGCTACCCTGCAAATAAGCGCATTGCCTGAGCCGGTCTCCGGTCACGTTGTTGCCATCAGTGCGGCCATGCAACCCGACCTGCGCCGGGGTGCGGTTTATATCGAATTCGATGACGCCAATTTAATCCTCAAGCCCGGCATGTTTGCCAGAGCTTCGATAGAAGCAGGAGGTCCGCGCCGGATCGTATTACCAACTACTGCGGTGCTGATCAAAGACAAAAAACACACCGTAGTTTATGTGGAAACAGCGGACGGCCAGTTCGAACCCCGCAACGTGATTATCGGGCAGGCGCGTGATGGTCAGGTGCCGGTGCTTGGGGGTCTTGGCGATGGCGATCGGGTGGTTATCTCGGGCGCTTTGCTGCTCGATTCAGCAGCAGCCATGTTGCTGTAGGAGACGGTTGCCATGTTAAGAACCTTGATTGAACGCTGTGTCCACAGACGCCTTGCCGTTATTACAACGGCCCTGGTGATCACTATTTTTGGCATACACGCTTTTTTGGAAACCCCTATTGAAGCTTACCCGGATGTCACCAATACCCAAGTTACAGTAATCAGCCTGATGCCGGGTTACGCCCCGGAGGAAGTCGAACGGCAAGTAACGGTGCCGTTGGAACGGGTGTTAAACGGTACGCCGGACATGATTCAAATGCGCAGCCAGAGTCTGTTTGGCTTGTCCTTGATCACTGTTACCTTTGAAGATCATATCGACAGTTTTCATTCCCGGACAGAAATTTCCCAACGTATTGCCGGCGCAGAATTGCCGGAAACCGTGACGCCGGTACTGGCTCCCGATTACACTCCATTGGGTGAAATTTATAAATTTACTCTCGTCAGCGACCGCCATTCCCTCTACGAGTTGCGTTCCGAAATGGAATGGAACGTGTCGCGTACCTTGCGTCAAATTCCCGGTGTCGCCGATATCCTGACTTTCGGCGGCTATTACAAGGAAATTCATATCGAAATCGACCCGACCCGCGTCGAATCGCTGGGCTTGACTCTGGAAGAAGCGGGCGCCGCTATTGAAAAGTCCAACCGTAATGTCGGCGCAGGCTTCCTCAGTTACGGCGATCAGGAGATGGTGGTACGCGGCATAGGGAATTTGCTCTCGCCGGAGGACATCTAGAAAATCGTGTTAAAAAACCGGGAGGGAACACCGGTCACCGTTGGCGATGTTGCCCGGTTAATACAGGCGTACACGCCACGGCGGGGGACTGTGGGCCTGGACGAACATAAAGAAGTAGTTGAAGGTATAGCGCTGCTGCGGCGCGGACAGAACCCCTCGCGCGTACTCGATGCCTTGCACAGCAAGGTGGAAGAACTAAATGCGCGTATCCTGCCGGCCGGCATGCGTATAGTGCCATTTTTGGATCGGGCTGATCTGGTAAGTAACACTCTACATACAGTCTTCGACAATCTGCTGCATGGTTTTGCGCTGGTAGTGGGTGTAGTCTGGTTGTTTTTACGTAGTATTCGCGGCTCGTTGATTGTCGCAACCGTCATTCCCTTGTCGCTATTGGTCGCTTTTTTAGGGCTTTATCAGTTAGGGATGCCTGCCAATTTGATCTCGATGGGTGCGATTGATTTCGGGATCATTCTGGATGGCGCCGTGGTGTTGATGGAAAACGTCATTCACCAGGCTTCGCATCGCAAACCGCAGACGCGCCGGGAAATGCTGCATCTCATTGCCGATGCGGCCTTCGATGTCGCCAAGCCGGCCTTTTTCGCGATGTTGATCATTATTGCCGCCTTAATCCCGGTGTTTACCCTGGAGCGGGTCGAGGGGCGGATATTCCGTCCACTGGCAATGACTTACAGCTTTGCCTTATCGGGCGGACTGGTGTTTGCCTTGTTTCTGGTTCCTGCGCTGTGTGCCGCCTTTATTCAGCCTAAGCATGCTTTGATAGAAGAGCCCAAATTTCTGGTGCAATTAAGGGAGGTGTATTCGGGATTACTTGAGCGAGCTTTACGGTTACGCGCTATTACACTGGCGGCGGCAGGTGGATTGCTGCTGGCGGGCGGACTCTCGGCAACGCAGTTGGGCACCGAATTTTTACCGGAACTGGATGAAGGCGATATTCATGTTTTCGTCGAGATGCCAGCCAGTGTTTCTCTGGATAAAGGTCAGGAAATTTTATTGGATATGCGCCGTCGTTTGCTGCAATACCCGGAAGTCAAAGGTGTTTTAAGCCAACAGGGGCGCTCCGAGGACGGCACGGACAATGAAGGCGTGAATATGAGTGAAACCTTTGTCCATCTCAAACCTCATGAACAATGGCGGCCAGACTGGCACAAAGAAAAGCTGGTTGATGCCATGCGCACTTCGCTGGAAGAAATACCGGGTGTGCGTTTCAATTTTTCGCAACCGATCAAAGATAACGTTGAAGAAGCGGTCAGCGGCGTGCGAGGTAAAGTGGTGCTGAAAATTTATGGCCCCGATCTTGAAATAATGCGCGACACGCTGGAAGAGGTCAAAGCAGTGCTGGCCAATGTTGCCGGCGTCATTGATCTGGACCTTTACAGGGAATCGCGGGTGCCGCAGCTACAGATCAAACTGGATCGCTCGACCTTGGCTCGCAACGGTCTTAATGTCGATAGCGTGCAAGACACCATTGAAATCGGCATGACGGGAAGAGTTGTCTCGAAATTGTGGCAGGCAGAGCGGCCGGTGCCTATTCGCTTGATACTCCCGGCAACCGAGCGTGGCGACATCGAAAAAATCGGCAATCTCAATGTGGCCAGTCCATCGGCAGCGTACATACCCTTGCATGATTTGGCCGATATCGGCATTGCCCAAGGACGCACCTCGATTGAACGCGAAGCCAACAGCCGATATAAAGCCCTCAAATTTAATGTCGACGGCCGTGATTTAGGCTCCGTGGTGCATGAAGCAATGGACTTGGTGACGGAAAAAGTCACAGTGCCCGAAGGTCATTTCCTGGTCTGGGGCGGTGAGTTTGAAAACCAGCAGCGGGCCATGGCGCGACTTGGCGTGGTTATACCCATCGCGGTGCTAATTGTTCTGGGCTTGCTGTATAGCGCCTTGCAATCAGCGCGCAGCGCGGCGGCGATATTAATTGCCACACCGTTTGCGATGACCGGCGGCGTGTTCGCTTTATTGCTGACCGGCATCCCGCTATCAGTCAGCGCCGCAATTGGCTTTATTGCCTTGCTGGGGCAGGTTTGTTTAATGGGGCTGCTGGTGCTCAGCGCGACGGAAGACATGCGCCGTAGCGGTTTCGAATTGCTGGTAGCGGTCAGGGAAGGCGCGACACTGCGCTTGCGCCCAGTGTTGATGGCCTCATTGCTGGCGTTGCTGGGTTTGTTGCCCATGGCGCTATCGACCAGCATCGGCAGTGAAACGCAACGCCCGTTTGCGGTCGTGATCGTCGGGGGCATGTTGACCACCTTTCTGGTGGCCATGTTCATATTACCGGTTATCTATACACTGGTGACCTCGAAACAAATGTTAACGCCCGAAGAAGCCGATGAATTAGCGGATACACACGTGTGAATAAGCATGTTTTGAAAATTGAAATAAGCCGGGCGAGCGCAAAAACAGCTGCAATATTCATGCTGTTGCTGTTGAACAGTCCGCTCGCTTTCTCTGAAGAGCCAGCGAAAAATCAGGATTTGCCGAATGGGGTATCGATTCGCTAATTGTTACAGATTGTTAGGGAAAAAAGTCCACGTTACGCCGTTGCGTATAGTCAAATCGAGGCGGCGCAAGCAGAAGTTGTTGCAGCAGAGGTGCTGCCCAATCCCAAAGTCTGCTATGGCCGTTGTGATCAAGCCGGTGGACGCAGAAATACCCAGTTCGATGGTCCTTCGCAGCAGAATATCACCATGGAAGTGCCCCTGTTGCTGGCAGGTCAGCGCGGTGCGCGCAAGAAGGCGGCGGAACGTCGAGTTGAGGTGGCCGAAGCTAATGTCGAAACTCAATACAATCGATTGATCCGCGAAACCTGGCGGCTATTTATACAATTGCTGGCCGGACAGCAACGTGTGGCTGCACTGGAAACAGCCAATCGGGAACTGGAACGGTTGCAAGCCATTATTAGCGGTAAAGAAAACGCAGGTACTGCCAGCCGTTACGATGTCATGCGTATCACTCAGGAAGTTAATAGTCTGAAAGCACGGCTGGCAAGCGCGCAGAGTGATAATGCCAATGTTGTTGGCGAACTCGGTGTGTTATTGGGATTTCCGGACTGGAAGCCACAAGCCAAAGGCGTATTGGCGCCAATCGGAATAACGGCAAATATCAACGCGCTATGGTTGCAGGCAGAACAAAACAACCCTGAGCTTGAAAGCGCGCGCAGTGAAACCATTGCCGCCGATTCAGGCCTCGAACGCGCGCGTCGTGAACGTTGGCCGGTTCCCTCGCTGTTGCTTGGCACAGCTTTTACCGATCAACCGTACGGCAATACCACGTTCGCCGGCGTGTCCGTGGATTTGCCGATATTTGATCGCGGCCAGGGGGGTATGGCGCGAGCATCCGCCGAAAAGCATGCGTCTGTGCTGAAACGTGAGTTACTCCTGGCCTCAACGAAACAGGAGTTGGAACGCGCCGTTGAGGTATTGGCACTTCGTCGTAAAACGCTCTCAAAATTTGAGCATAATGTGCTCGAACCCTTACCTGCGCTGAAGCGAATGGCTGAGGATGCCTATCGATTAGGCAAAACAGGACTGTTGGAATTGTTGGATTCCTCCCGTTCCAGAACCGAAATTAAGCTGAGCTATCTGGAGCTATTGATAGCTGAAATAGAAGCCGAACTTGATACCCTTATGGCTTCCGGGCTATTGGTCACTACGTTGGATGAGCCGGAAAGATGAAAAAACTTGCATTGAGACCAATGCACGGAGATTGCATAAAAATTGATAAACTTTAGCCATCTTAAAAATTAACGACCCTTGATGTGAATGGCCTGGAAAATCCAGCTCAAACTGATCTCAGCACGATTTAGCTGAAGCATGAGGCTTGTCGATGGCCGTTGTAACGTGCACCTATTAAGGAACACCTGTCCCTAACAGGTCTTTCCCAAGCTCGGAGAAATCGGTCCCGAAACAACAAAGTCGGCGACAATTAAAAAATGCGCCAGCCACTGTTGTGGGGTAATTTGATGGCTTTGCGCAAAGTTCTCGCTTTATTCAACCAAAGCAAACCCGATTTTAATAGTGACCTGCCAATGGGAAATCTTGCCATCGGTTATGTGCCCGCGGGTTTCGACGACTTCAAACCAACGCATGTCATGGATGGTTTTTGATGCTTTACTGACGGCGTTTTCAATGGCTTCCTGTATACCGGCTGTTGATGAGCCGGTCAGTTCTATTTTTTTGTATATATGATCATTCATAGTCTCGTTCTCGCTGAGTGTAATAAAAATTTAGTTCCTGCAAGCGTTCAGGAGTTCCAATATCCATCCAGAAGCCGTTAAATTTTTGCCCTGAAATCCTTCGCTGCGGTATTGCCTGGCGCAACAAAAGTCCCAGTTTGCTTTTCCCTGCGGGTATTCTGCTGAACAGTTCCGGGCGGTACAAGCCAATACCGCTAAAAGTGAATTTATCACTGGTATTGTCCAGGATTATGCCGTTGCTATCCAGGCCAAAATCTCCCTGAACATGATGCATAGGGTTGTTGACCAGCACTATATGGGCTAAATCAACCGCCACATTTTTAAGCAGGGCAAAAGGGAAGTCTGTGGCTATATCGCCATTGACAACCAGAAACACATCGTCACCCAATAAATGTAATGCCTTAATAATGCCGCCGGCAGTTTCCAGCGCCTGTTCGCCTTCGGCAGAATAGCTAATGCTTGCGCCGAACCGGTGGCCATCGCCCAGCTTTTCTTCTATTTGCCTGCCCAGATGGGCATGATTAATGACTATATCATTAAAGCCGGCCGAGACCAGTTGTTTAATCGTATGCTCGATAACAGGTTTTCCAGCAACTGACAATAAGGGTTTTGGAATGCGGTCAGTTAAAGGCCGCATTCTTTCGCCGCGCCCTGCGGCTAAAATCATCGCTTTCATGCTGGAACGCCGTATACGGGTAAAACCTGGCTGCGCAGGAAATCACTAAAACCGGAAAGCTCAGGATAAGCCTGCGCCTGTGCCGTGACATAGTGGAGGGTGCGCGGTATGTCGTTAAGGTAATGGGATTTGCCGTCCCTTAAATGCAGGCGGGAAAAAATGCCGATGGCTTTAAGGTGGCGTTGCAGTCCCATCAGGTCAAACCAGCGTTTAAACTGGGCCGGACTGCATTCGACAAGACCTGCATGATCAAGGCGTTGAAAATAGCCGGTCATCCATGCCTCAACCTGCTGTTCGGGCCATGCTATATAACAATCTCTCAACAGAGACACCAGATCATAGGTAATCGGGCCGATAACCGCATCCTGGAAATCCAGAACGCCTGGAGAATCTTCATTCAATACCATAAGATTGCGTGAATGAAAATCCCGGTGTACGCATATCCGGGGTTGCTCCAGCGCCGATGCAATAAGAACGGCATGGCTTGAGTTTCGTATCCGATCGGGAAGGTCAATTTCCATCAGCCCATTCAGAAACCATTCGTCAAAGATAGCCAATTCTCTTTTGAGAAGCGGCTCATTGTAGCTGGGTAGGCCGCTGTTTTGTATGGGCGTTTGAGTTTGCAGCCTGAATAAACTGTCGAGAGCGCTTTGATATAATTCCGTAGCGTTATTGGCAGTGAGCTGATCTAAAAAGCATTCCGTGCCGAAATCCTCAAGCAGTAAAAAACCTTCGCTCAGGTTTTGATGAAAAATGACCGGCACATTGACTTGAGAGTGGGCCAGCAATTTATCGATTTTTATGAAAGGCTCAACGTTTTCCTGTACCGGCGGCGCATCCATGACAATAAATTGTCCTTGCGGCGTCTTAATTCTGAAGTAACGCCGGAAGCTGGCATCGCTGGAAGCCGGCTCACAGCAATTAATAGTCAGCAACAGATCGTTTTCAAGCCAATCGAGCATGGCTATCGCTCTTAAGTCTTCAGGCATCATCATGAGTAAGGGTTGATTAGTTATTATGCTGCCGTAAATATAAGGTAAAATGAACATTAGGCATTTTATTCGATTTACGATTCATTAAGCTAATAAACTTATCATCTATGCTCCGCCGTTTATTTCTGGTTTTTTTATCCTCACTTTACACACCTATTAATTTTGCCAATGAAGCCTCCTGGAATTGTGAACAAGACAAAAATAGCAAGGAATGGGTGTGTGTAGGCGATAAAAAACCTGCAAATAAAACTCCTGAGACCCCGCCTCCTACTGAACATGAGGCTAATAAACAAGCCCAACCGGCCATATCTCAACCTGTTAATGCTCAACCCGTAGCAGTTGAACCTGCGCAGGCTGAAAAAGCTGTGTTGCCTGAATCGGAGAAAAAGGTTGATACGGACAAGGTTTCTCCTGCTCAAAGCCTGCCATCAACTGGTGAAGAGCTGCCTCAAACCAATCAGCCCTTGATAGCTGCTGCCCGCAAACAGCCTCAAGCTGAAACTAAACGTCCGGGCTGGCATTGCGATGCGAATGATGAAAACAAAGGCTGGAATTGTAATCTGGTTGGCACGGATCCAAAAGGCGAGGCTCGGATTATTGGAACGGAAGAAGCTCAATTCAGTCTACTGAATCCGGCGTTTGATTATAAACAGGAGCAGGTTTTTAATACTTTAAAGTCACGGCTGAAATATGACCCGTGGGAAAATTGCACCATACAGCTTGGAACACAGCACAGTTTTATGCCGGGTAAAGAGCTGAGAAACGTTTCACCGTTGGATGTAAAGTCGGATTATTCCGAAATATTCGATAATGAAATCGGCAGTTATTATGGGAATGTCCAGATAAACCGTGCCGATCAGAGTTCATCCTCGGATACGGCTAATTATGACAGTGTTTCGGAGACATTGAATCTGGAGGGGAATGTCTATTACACTGAGGATGAATTGAGTTTATACAGTGATACAGCGACGCTCAAATTGGCTTCTGACCAGGCCAAGCTGCGGGATACGATATTTATTTCTCCGGCAACTCCGCTCAGAGGCCGCGCAAAGGCGGCTTATCGTGATAGTAAAACCTTATCCCGGTATAAAGATGTGGCTTATACCAGTTGCCAACCCGGTAACCAGGATTGGGTAGTGCATGCTTCCGATTTAAAACTGAATAAAGCCACCGGTAAAGGCGCGGCCAAAAATGCCTGGGTTGAGTTTAAAGGAGTGCCTGTTTTTTATTCGCCCTATCTTTCTTTTCCGACCGATGACAGAAGGCTTTCCGGTTTTCTGGCTCCGGCATTTGGCACTACACGAACCGGCGGATTTAATTTGTCAACCCCTTATTACTGGAATATAGCGCCAAACTTCGATGCCACATTAAGACCTCACTATTATACCAAAAGAGGGATTTTGCTGGGCGGCAATTTCCGTTATCTGACCGAGATGTCAAAAGGAATCATAAGCGGCGAATATATGCCGAATGACGAACTGAGACAAAAGCCCCGTTATCTGGGTTCGATTAAAAACAGCAGCCGTTTTACCCCGGAGTTATCCTCAAACCTGGATTTGAATTTTGTTTCTGATAAAGATTATTTTGCCGAGTTGGGCAATGCGCTCAGTTTTCCTAATTTCAGTTTCATCAGAAGCGCGGCTGATGTCAGTTATATCAGAGAAGGCGTTGCATTCATCAGCCGGGTCGAAAATTACCAGACAGTTGACCCGACTTTAAGGGGCAGGCAAATTCCTTATCGCCGTTTGCCGCAGATTAACCTGAACTTGAATCATTCATTCAGTTTCATGCCGCTTGACACGGCAATGGAGAATGAACTCGTGTATTTTCAGCATGATAATGGTTTGCCCACGGGACAAAGATTAAATATTAAACCGTCCATGAGTTTTCCATTGAAAACCGCCAGTACGTTTTTAACCCCCAAGCTTTCATTGCAGCATACCCAGTATTTATTGCAGGATCAAATAGCCGGCAAGCCTGACAGTATTGCCAGAACTTTGCCTATTCTGTCGGTGGATAGCGGTTTATTTTTAGATCGGGATATAACTCTCGCCGGTAAGGCAATGTTGCATACGCTGGAGCCCAGGCTGTTTTATTTATATATTCCTAAAAAAGATCAAAGCGATATTCCCATCTTCGATTCGGCTTTGTATGACTTTTGGTACAACAGTTTATTCAGGGAAAACCGCTTTAGCGGCACGGATCGGGTACAGGATGCTAACCAAGTGACATTTGCCTTGACTTCGCGACTGCAGGACTCTGCAACCGGCAGGGAAAGGTTAAGGCTGAATATTGGTGAAATTTTATATTTCCGAAATAGGGAAGTCACGGCGCCACTAAATACCATAAGCAAAAATGGCAACTTCCTGGAAAGCCCGGTAGAAACAAGTACCCTGTCGCCGTTGGTGACTGAACTTAATGCCCAATTGACCGATCATCTTTCGGTTGAATCCGGTTTGCAGTGGGATCCGCATATCAATGATATTGTCCGGGGCAAAGCCGTGCTTCACTATATCAATCAGCCTGATCAAATTATCAACCTGGGCTATCTCTATAGAAAGAGCACTCTTATAAAAGATACCCTGGACAGCAATAATATTCCTCTTAATGATCCGTTAAGAGCCACCAGCTTTATAAGGAGTAATGATATTATTCAGACTGATGTGTCGTTTCGCTGGCCGGTTTACAATAATTGGTATGCGGTGGGGCGTTGGCAATATTCACTGCTTTATAATACTACTCAGGACAGTTTTATCGGCCTGGAAAAAGAAAATTGCTGCTGGCGCTTTCGCGTCATTGGCCGGCGCTACATTAACAGTATCACCAATAATACTGCGTTCAACACCACCGGTGACCTCAACAGCATCAATACCACCGTCAGCGGCACAAGCCAGACCGGGGTATTTTTCCAGATAGAGCTCAAAGGCTTGACCGGCATCGGCCAGCAACTGGATCAATTCTTTGAACAGAGTATTTATGGTTACCGGAAGCCTCAAAAATGATAGATGAGAAAAAAATGACCAAAGCCATTGCATGTATTCTGTTATGCGGTTTTTTATGCAGCAGTTTTTGGGTTAAAGCTGAAGTCCTGGATACCATTATTGCCGTAGTTGAAGATGATGTTATTCTTGAGCGCGAGTTACAGCGCGAGGTAGCGGCAATTGAGCAAAGAATTCAAGCCAGTAAGGCTGCGATGCCGCCTGCTGCCGTGCTGCGCAAGCAAGTGCTGGAAAGAATGATTGTCGATAAGCTGCAGCGGCAGTTAGCGGAAAAAGCCGGAATAAATGTTACCGAGGAAATGCTCAATAGTTCAGCAAGTGATATTGCCAGAAGAAATAACATGAATTTGCAGGAATTCAGGGCAGAGCTGCAAAGTCAGGGCATTAGCTATCAAAGTTTTTTAGATAATATGCGCAATGAAATTATCATCAATCAGTTACGGGGCAGGGAAATTGGCGGACGTATTAAAGTGACGGATCGGGAAGTCGATCACTACATGGAAACCCAGGATAAAATCGGTGAAGAAGCTGTTCAATATCATTTAGGTCATATCCTGATTGCAGTAAAAGAAGCTGCATCCGCAGCGGAGATACAAAAAGCCCAGAGTAAAGCTGAAGATATTGCTAAAAAATTAAGGGCAGGACAGGATTTCACGCAAACAGCAATTAGTGAGTCAGATGACGCGAATGCCTTGAAAGGAGGCGATTTGGGTTGGCGTACAAAGGGAGATATACCTACCCTGTTTGTTGATGTGGTCAGTAACCTGGCTCAAGGCGAGGTGGCTGAGCCTATTCGCAGTCCAAGCGGCTTTCATATTATCAAAATGCTGGAAGTAAAAGGCATTGATGCACACATGGTTACCAAGACCAAGGTACGGCATATCTTAATAAAAACCAACGAGCTGATTGATGATGCAGAGGCAAAAAAACGCTTGCTCGCATTAAAAGCGCGTATTGCCGACGGCGATGATTTTGCAGCACTCGCGCGCGCGCATTCGGATGATAAAGGTTCGGCATTAAAAGGCGGATCACTCGATTGGGTTGGGCCTGGAGATCTTGTAAAGCCGTTTGAAGAGGCGATGGAAAAACTCGGCATCAATGAAATCAGTGATCCTGTACAAACCCAGTTTGGCTGGCACTTGATTCAAGTATTGGATCGGGAAAATAAAGATAACAGCGTGGAGTTCAAAAAAAATCTGGTCAGGGATGCAATCCGCAAACGAAAAATTGAGGAAGAAACAGAGCTTTGGCTGCGCAGATTGCGCGATGAAGCTTTTGTAGAAATTTATCAGGATAGACTCTGAGCAACGCAACGACGGTTAACCGTTTAAAGAGCGTGGAATACAGGATGAACACCAGCAATAAAGCCGCGGCATCTCAGCAGAGCAAGAAAAATCAGTTGAAAAATCTTTTGCAACCGATTCTTCAGGTTAAGAATATCGATACTGAGCGTGCTCTAATCAAGGAAATAGCGGCTGAACTGCAAACTGACATGCTGGATTGCGCCGCTGCTTTATTGGCATATTTAACCCAGGAAAGCCCTGATTCCAAGCAGGCATCTTCCTGTTACCACGCGCAAAAAGCGGACAAACCTGCACTCTTTGAAAGTAGCCAGCCGGTTACCAGAATGGTTCGCTACCGTCTGGATGTGGGGCGTAAAAATCAAGTCACCCTGGAAGAGCTTAAGAAAGTGCTGATTGAGGAGTCGGGCGTCGACAAAAATAATATTCATAATGTTAACATTCAGGTGGACTACACGCTTATTGATTTGCCCGATGAGATGCCTCCGGATATTTTCCAGCATTTAAAATCTGTCGAAATTAATCATCATAAACTTAATATAAAACGGGTAAAATCCCGCAATAATAGAAAACGCGGGAATTTTCGCCCCAAACAGGCGCGGCAGCATAATCCTAAATTAAGCAATGATCATAATGAGAAAGTTAGGGTTGAATAACTCATCTCGGATAACATTCTATTAAATCCAGCTAAATATCTGGCTGTTAAAGCGCTGACTATATGCCTATTGCCTAAATATGAATGATTGCAATTCCAGGCTGGAATCTATTAATCAGTTGACGCATGATTCCGGTCAATTTTAATGACAACCCGTTTAAGCTAATGACACACATCCAATATATAAATACTCCCGATCAACTGGCTGAGTTGTGTGCGCTGATAAAAAAAGAGCCCTGGCTGGCTCTTGATACAGAGTTTTTAAGGGAAAAAACCTATTATCCGAAGTTTTGCCTGCTGCAAATAGCCACACCGGAGTGGGTGGCCTGTATTGATCCACTGGTATTGCCTGAACTGGATAGTCTTTTTGAGGCATTATACGATCCTTCAATTGTTAAGATATTTCATTCGTGTCGGCAGGATTTGGAAATTTTTTATCAACTGACCGGTAAATTGCCGACGCCTGTGTTTGATACTCAGATAGCCGCGCCGTTGTTGGGCTTTCAAGAAAATCCCGGCTATGCAATGTTGGTTTCCAGTTTATTGAATATTAATTTGAATAAAGCCCATACCAGGGCGGACTGGAGTAAACGGCCATTAACCGATGAGCAGATCCAATATGCGGCAGATGATGTGATCTATCTGTGCAAGATTTATCAAATAATGTTAGGTAAGTTAACCGAACTTGGAAGGATTGATTGGCTTATGCAGGACTTTGCAGAGCTGGCGAATCCAAATCTTTATGAAGTCACGCCCGAAAACGCTTGGTTGAAAATCAGGGGCAAAAACAAACTGACAGGGAAGCAGTTATCAATTGTCCAGGCCTTGGCGGAATGGCGGGAAAAGGCGGCGCAGTCTGAGAATCGGCCCAAGAGCTGGCTGCTAAAGGATGAGTTGCTGTTTGACTTGGCCAAGCTGCAACCTGAAACGGTTAGCCAGTTAACCAACGTACGGGGTATTAATGAGCGCGTCATTAATCGTTATGGGCAGAAACTGTGCCAATTAATCACCGCGGCCAAGCAGCGTGCGCCGCTTTCTTTAAATGTAACCGGGCGGCCGGCTAAAAAAACCCAGCAACAGGAAGCCATACTGGATATTTTAACGGCCTTAGTCAGAATACGAGCTGAAGAAAATGCATTAAATCCTGTAATTCTCGCAGATCGTAAAGATCTGGAAGCACTGCTGTTTAATGATGAAGAGGAATGTTCATTGCTGCACGGCTGGCGCTTTAGCATGGCGGGCAGGGAATTGGTAGGTTTATTAAAAGGCGAACTGATGCTTGGCATTGAGTCGGAGAAACTCAATATTATTGAAAGAACAGTCGCCAATTCCTAGTGTTACGTTAGAGTAAGTTATTATTTATTTCAAGGCATAAAAGCCCGCATAAAACCTGATTCAGTTATTCTTACCATTCCTGCCATCAGGCGCTAGCCAAGTTTTTAAGGCCGAATGGGTACGGCAGTGATACTGTTTTTCGGAGACCCTTCAATAACTCTATCGCTATAGACCAGATAAACCAGGGCATTTCGTTTTTGATCATAAAAGCGGACGACCTGCATGGTTTTAAATATTAACGAAGTGCGTTGCTTGAAAACCTGCTCATTATCCCGCTTGCCGCTTTTGACATCTTCAGGAAGATTTATAGGGCCGGTCTGCTGGCAAGAAATGGACGCATCCGAGGTATCTTCGGCTAAACCGATTCCTCCCGAAAGTCCGCCAGTCTTGGCCCGGCTCAAATAACAGGTCACCCCGGCGACTTCAGGATCATCGAAAGCTTCAACCAAAATCTTGTCATCAGGCCCCATCCATTTGAATTTTGTATCAACATGGCCCAATATCTCTGCGCCTGCTGTTAACAGGTTAAGCGCTAGGGAAACACCTAGAAACTGCATAAAAAGTCGCTTCTTCATCAGAACTCCTAAAAATATTTATTTTAATAATTAAGGTTTAGCGGGGTTTTAATTGTTACATTAGATTTCAAATATGGCGAGTAATTTTTACCTATTTACCACCCAGGCAAATTAAAATTGACTACATGTAGCAGGATTCATAAAATAAACCATGAACCACACTCATTCATTCTTTTCTCTAAAACCCAATGCACGATGGCTGCGAAAACTATTATGCTTTCGCCCGAGTTTGCTTTTTTGAGTTATTAATTTCACTACACCAAAGCGACTGCGGGTCTTGCCCCGGTTGCCTTGATTTTTTCTCCGACAAGATTCGCAGTTTCCTACCTACTGGAGAATCTTGTGCAACAACCCGAATCAGTTAAATCTCACAATCGGCACGCTATTATCGGTTGCTTTTTTGTTGTGCTGGGAGCGCTGGGCTTTTCAGCCAAAGCGGTACTGATCAAACTAGCTTACGACGATAGCCACCAACTTGATGCCATTACCTTAATGATGCTGCGCATGGCGATTTCCCTGCCGTTTTTTCTTGCGGTTTCGCTGTGGACGGCTAATGCCCCGCCAACAACAAGAGATGCTCTGATGTTGAACAGGAAGGATCATTTAATGATTTTCGGTTTGGGAATATTGGGCTATTACATTGCCAGTCTTCTGGATTTTGAAGGTCTCCAATATATTTCGGCAAGTCTTGAGCGCCTGATTTTATTTCTTTATCCGACTTTCGTGGTGCTATTTTCAGCGGGAATTCAACGCAAGGCCATTAATCGCCATCAGGCGCTGGCGCTGGTCTTAAGCTATGCAGGAATGATTTTGGTCTTTGTTGAGAACATGACGCCAGATGAGGTTCCAAAGTTGTATTTGGGCTCGACATTGGTTTTCTTCAGTGCGATTACGTTTGCCTTTTTCTTGATGGGCAGCGGTATGATGGTTAAACGGATGGGCTCTACGCGTTTTACTGCCTATTCGATGACAATTGCCTGTTTAGCGACGGGTTTGCATTTTGTAATTCGACATGGATTAAGTCCTATGAATTTACCTGCCAGCGTTTATCGGTTGGCGCTAATTATGGCGATATTCTCTACTGTCTTGCCGGCATTTCTGATGAATGCGGGTATACGGCGCATCGGCGCCGGTTCTGCATCTATTATTAGTTCAATAGGCCCCATTGGCACTTTGGGATTAGCTTTTTTATTGCTAGGCGAGCAATTGACATTTGCTCAGTTGATCGGAACTGTTTTGGTATTAATGGGTATGTATGTAATTAGCCAGGCCAAATCTTAATTCGATAAAATATCGTCTTTATTTTGCCTGATATTAAGATATTGGCTGGATTTCTTAGCCTTGCTTTATTCTTTTTTTTACAGGAAATCTATAAAACCATGAAGAATATTAAACAATTGGAGCGCTGGGCGTGGCTGCTTGATAATTCAATTCGTATTCCGGGCACCTCTATTAAAATGGGGCTCGATAGTCTGATAGGTCTGATTCCGGGAATCGGTGATATAACAGGCGGGGCTTTATCCAGCTATATCCTGCTGCAAGCTGTCAGCACCGGAATTCCTCCTGTTGTTGTTGCCCGCATGGCTGTAAATATAGTGCTTGATACGCTGATAGGCATGATTCCCTTGGCAGGAGATATTTTTGATATTGCTTTTAAAGCTAATCAAAGAAATATTGGATTAATAACTGAATACTACAATTCTCCCCGGGAAGCCGTCAAGAGAAATACAATTTCTATCCTGATCATATCAATTTTTCTGATTAGTGCGCTGGCGCTTGTCATCTGGATAGCCATTAAAATATTTGTATGGTTAATACATGCTATTAGTTAACGGGAACCTCTAAAAATTATCCATTAATGCTTCGGCCATGCTCAGGAGAGCCTTGTCGAAGGAAGTTTGTCGAAGGAAGTTTGTCGAAGTGCAATTTTTAGAGGTTCCCTAATGTTAAGCAGTCTTATATTTCAGTGACTTAACTTTATTGCTGCAAATAACTTTCGTTAATAAACCAAGAGGAACAGATAATGGCCGATATGCAATCTCCAAATAACCCTAGCGTTTTAATTCCGGTCAATCCCGCCATTGAAAAGTATATGCGCACTTTAACGAGTCAAACTGATCATCCGGTATTGACGCAAATGGAAACTTTGGCGGAAGAAAAAAGTTTTCCTATTGTTGGCCGATTAGTCGGCATTTTTCTCGAAACCCTGGCCAAGACCGTCAATGCCAAGCGCGTGTTTGAATTTGGCAGCGGCTATGGCTATTCTGCTTACTGGTTTGCCAAGGCAGTCAGAGCGGATGGGCAAGTGATTTGCACCGATGGCGATCCTGCCAATAAAGAAAAGGCGAAGCATTACCTTGAGTTTGCGGATTTATGGGACAGAATTGATTTCCAGTCAGGAATCGCCCAGGAAGTTTTTGCCCGGACTGATGGTCAATTTGACATCTGTTACAATGATGTCGATAAGAATGAGTACCCGGAAGTTTGGCAAATGGCTAAAAACCGGATTCGGCCGGGCGGCCTTTATATTGCCGATAATGTGCTTTGGCATGGACGCGTCGCGGTGGAAAATTATGTGGATGTATTCATCGGCTGGACCGAAGCAATTATGGAGCATAATCAGCTCATATTTAATGATCCTGAATTTGACGCGTTTATAAACCCGACCAGGGACGGAGTAATTGTCGCGCGTAAAAAGACAAGCTGACCGTCATTATGATGAGCGTAGCGAAATTGAAGAACTTAGTGCTTTATGGCTTTTTCAAGCTGTCGCAACTGTCCTGAATCCAGCCATTTCTTGCACCAAACATTAAGCGCGGTAGCGTTGGCTTTCATCACATTAAATTCCTGGCGAGCTTGTCCCGGTTGTTCTTTAGGCCACCAGGAATGTCCTTCCAGTTGTTTTTGTAAATAATCACGAGCTGCTGCAAATTCTGATTCGGTTATCTTCATAGTGTGCTTTTCCCTCTCTTTAATCGGTTAGGCTAATAAATGAGTCCTGAAAAACCATTCGTTTTAACGGTTTTTTTCGTATTAGCAATCAATTTTTGGTCAAGCTTTGGAGTTACACTTGATCATCAAGTTCATAGTCTGTCGATGATTAGAACTGTTTTTGAAATTTCTCTCATAGCTTGATGCAACGTTACATAAATGACACATTTTAAACAACTGAATACTGCTATGCGCTTATCCCTTATTGCGCGGATATTTTTAATCTGATGCGTATAGTTCTGGCTTATATCAGCGTCATTTTGCTTTGGGCTACAACACCGCTGGCTATTAAATGGAGCGGTGAAGGCCCAGGCTTTCTATTTAGCGTCACAGGGCGAATGGCTATCGGCGCCGCCTGCGTATTATTCGTGATGGGACTGAAGCGGCAACGCCTGGTCTGGCATCATAAAGCACGATTGACTTATCTGGCCGTGGCTGTGCAAATCTATGGCTCAATGCTAGCGGTCTATTGGGCTGCGCAATTTATTCCTTCAGGCTGGATTTCAGTGATATTCGGTCTTTCACCTCTGCTCACGGCTTTACTGGCAGCGATCTGGTTGGGAGAGCGCAGTTTGAAGCCGGGCAAGCTGTTATCGTACGTTCTGGGTATTAGCGGCCTGGCTACTATGTTCGGTTCGGCACTGCAACTGGGTCATGATGCGGTGCTGGGCATTATGAGCGTGTTAATCGCTGCGTTGTTACAATCGGCCAGTGCGGTTTGGATAAAACGGATTAATGCAAAAATACCGGCTTTATCCCAGGTGGGCGGAGGGCTAATAGTGGCATTGCCGCTGTATTTGCTCACTTGGGCGATAATAGATGGTCATTGGCCTGCTGTAATATCATCCATCAACATAATAGCAATTGTTTATTTGGGGGTAATCGCTACTACAATAGGCTTTGTGCTTTATTACTATTTACTTACCCGGCTTGCGGCAACGCGAGTTGCGCTGATTACCATGATTTCACCGGTTTTGGCTCTAATTATTGGAAATACGATAAATAACGAACCGCTGACTTTGAAAGTTGTAGCCGGTACTCTTTTAATACTGGCGGCACTTATTATGCATGAATTTTTTGATCGATTGAGTCTCTCCAGGCAAGGAAGTGTCTGCAAGGAAGAGGCATAGATAAACTGTTAGATAAAAAATAATCAATTAGTTAGTTAAAATGTTTTTGCTCAAGGTGTATTTTTAGTGCTACCATTGCCTGCAGTAAAAGTTTGAGCCGGCTTTATATTTAGTGAAGCTGGGATTTGTAAAGCCGACCAAAATTGGCGTTTTTTTAAGTAAGAGTGTGATATGTCAGATCAAGTTGTAGGTACCGTTAAGTGGTTCAATGATGAAAAAGGTTTTGGATTTATTGAGCAAGAGGGTGGCAAAGATGTTTTTGTTCATCATAGCGCAATTAACGGAGCTGGCCGCAAAACCTTGCGGGAAGGCCAAAGAGTTACCATGCAGGTAACTCAAGGTCAAAAAGGCCCGCAAGCAGAAAATGTAACTCCATCGTAACAAACTTATAAACGAACCCAACAGTCAGCTGACTTTTGGGTTCGTTCTATTTGAATGTTATGATTCCGGGCAATCATCCTGCCACTGCTTATTGGCTGGAAATTGCTAAAAATACATTTGTGCGAATCGGTTCAGTAAAGCCTTAAAGGCATTTTATCTATGTGTACCATGTATTAAATGCTCAGTCCGCTGTATTAAGCGGAATCGAGTATGATTTTCTATTTCCGTTAACTAGCTATTAGCAGCGTTTCATCCAATTTAAATGTCGACGGTATCCGCCGCATCCCATCCTTGTTTTAATGCCCCGGCCTTTCGGAAATTGTGCCGAAGCAATTCGTCCTGCTACATCCTCGATGTATTTTCGATTAATAAAAGTACAAAGTGCGACTAGATTAATACTTGCCAGTAATAAAAAAGGTCTGGTAACAACCCCCATCGTTGCTTTTCGAAGATTACCGCTTGGAATATAAAAATGGGCAAAGCCAATTGAGCAATATTCTCAGCCTCTGCACTTGTTTTATCAGCAAAAAACAATACTATACCTGCATGTATTAAATAAGGCCGGTGCCTCTCATGACATGCCCAAGTTTTACTTAACTACAATTTGGCTGATTCCAGCGCCTATTAAAACGGTTTGGTCTTGTCTGGTCGATACTGAAGCATGGCCATCCTGGTGGAAATACGTTGTTGCAGTCGAACAAATGGCAGAGGGTGATTCGAGCGGAATCAATAATGTCAGGCAATATTATTGGCGTACCTGTTTACCCTATAGCCTGATGCTGAACTTGCGGGTAACGCAAATACAGCCTTATCATCTTATTGATGTTGAAGTAAACGGTGATTTACAAGGGGATGGTAGCTGTCAATTAACTTCCGTTACGTCTCCCGACCAAACTGAAGTTGAATTTAAATGGCATGTAAATACCTGTAAACCTTGGATGAACTGGTTTACCGCCCTAACTCGGCCAATTTTCGCCTGGAACCATACCCAGGTCATGAAAGCAGGCGAGCAAAGTTTGATTCAGCACCTGACGACTATTAAAAATTCATAAATATCATGGAATTATAATCTCCATCGAGTTAACCTGTTCCAATTTACAACTTTAGTGACAAAATTTATGGCGCAATACATTTATTCAATGAATCGGGTTGGCAAGATTGTCCCGCCCAAGAAATATATACTTAAAGACATCTCTCTGTCTTTTTTTCCCGGCGCAAAAATCGGAGTACTGGGATTAAATGGTTCGGGTAAATCGACTCTGCTGAGAATCATGGCGGGTATAGATAAGGATATTGAAGGCGAAGCCATTCCACAAAAAGGTATTAATATCGGTTATCTGCCGCAAGAACCGCAACTTGATCCCAATAAAAACGTACGCGGCAATGTGGAAGAAGCTGTTGCGGAGATTAAAGCCGTTTTGGAGCAACTGGATGGGGTCTATGCAGCTTACGCCCAACCCGATGCCGATTTTGATAAATTAGCGGTAGAACAGGCGCGGCTGGAAGATATTGTTAATGCCTGTGATGGCCATAATCTGGAACGCAAACTTGAAGTTGCGGCTGATGCATTACGGCTACCCGATTGGGATGCCAATGTCACGACCCTATCTGGCGGTGAAAAACGCCGCGTAGCCTTATGCCGCTTATTATTGTCCAATCCCGATATGCTGTTATTGGATGAGCCCACCAACCATCTGGACGCAGAATCTGTGGCCTGGCTGGAAAGATTCCTGCACGATTATCCCGGAACGGTTGTTGCCGTTACCCATGATCGTTACTTCCTGGATAATGTCGCAGGCTGGATTCTGGAGCTAGATAGAGGCTCCGGTATTCCGTGGGAAGGCAACTATTCAAGCTGGCTGGAGCAAAAAGGCAACCGTCTGTTACAGGAAGAAAAACAGGAATCTTCCCGCCAAAAAGCCATGAAAGCTGAGCTGGAATGGGTGCGCTCCAATCCCAAAGGCCGCCATGCAAAAAGCAAGGCGCGGCTGGCACGCTTTGAAGAGCTGTCTTCATCCGATGTGCAAAAGCGCAATGAAACCCAGGAAATCTATATTCCACCCGGACCGCGCCTGGGCGACGTCGTTATTGAAGCGGACAATATTAGCAAAGGTTTTGGCGACAGACTGTTAATTAACAACCTAAGCTTTAAACTGCCGCCCGGCGGCATCGTCGGCATTATCGGCCCTAACGGCGCCGGTAAAACGACATTGTTCCGCATGATGGCGGGTATTGACCAGCCTGATTCCGGCTCTTTAATACTGGGGCAAACGGTTCAGCTGGCCTATGTTGACCAGTTGCGTGACGACATGGATGCGAAAAAAACCGTCTTTGAAGAAATCTCGGATGGTTTGGATATGATTACTGTAGGCAAATATGAAACGCCTTCCCGCGCCTATGTGGGGCGCTTTAACTTTAAAGGCGCGGACCAGCAAAAACGCATCGGCGATCTTTCCGGCGGTGAGCGTAACAGAGTGCATTTAGCCAAACTGCTTAAAAGCGGCGGTAATGTGCTATTGCTGGACGAACCGACTAACGACCTGGATGTGGAAACCTTGCGGGCATTGGAAGAAGCATTACTGGCCTTCCCCGGCTGTGCCGTGGTTATTTCGCATGATCGCTGGTTTCTGGATAGAATCGCCACTCACATGCTGGCATTTGAAGGGGACAGTAACGTCGTCTGGTTTGAGGGCAATTATGAAGAGTACGAAGCCGATCGCCATCGCCGCTTGGGTAGTGATGCAGATAATCCGCACCGGCTAAAATATAAAAAATTGTCGCAATAATAAACTTCCATGTCTGCATGGATGCAGGCATGAGCTTCTCAAACAGTAAATCTTCGGAAAAAATGGCTACTGTGACCTTAAGGCGCCGACATTTACCCAGAACAATCCGTCAAGCCGGCCCGGATAAAAAATCTATTCAGTCGCCATTTACAGCTGCGTTTAAGGTTGCTTCGAAAGTTTTTTCTAGGTGAGTTAAATTCTATCAAGCCCATACTTTAATAATAAAATGCTTTCACATGTATCTCCCAAATCAGAAGCCGCAGCCCGGCAAAACCTGAAATGGATTTATATCCTCAGAAACCTGATGATGCTCATTGAGGCCTTACTGATTTTTTTATCGGTGCATGGTCTTAATTTTCAGCTGCCAGAGCAGCAGCTTTGGCTGGTAATATTATCTATAGGCTCAGTCAATATTTATACCTCGATGCGCTTGAAGACAGACGAGCCGGTTACCGAGCTTGAAATTTTTTCGCAAATAACAATAGATGTTCTTTCCATCGCCGCCTTATTGTACTTGACTGGCGGAGCGTCAAATCCGATTACCTGGGTATTCCTGTTACCTGTCATTATTACCACTATCATGTTACCCCAATCCTATTCATGGTATATGGTGATATTGACTACTTCGCTGTATACCGCATTGATTGCGTTCAATATTCCCTTACCCTCTATAGAGCCGCACATGCCCGATCCGGCGCTGCTGCATGAAGATATGGCGCATTATCAAATGCTCCAACAAGCTCATACCATGAGTGATAAAAGCTACTTTAGCCTGCATTTGTTCGGCATGTGGTTTGGTTTTGTATTCAGTGCGGGGTTAGTTGCATTTTTTGTTGCTGAACTGGCGAAGACCCTCAGGCACCAGGAGCGAAATCTGGCTGAAGCGCGGGAAAATGCCTTAAGAGACGAGCGTGTTGTAGCATTGGGTACCTTAGCGGCCAGTGCTGCCCATGACATGGGCACGCCGTTAGGAACCATCGCCATAGTAGCTCACGAACTGGAACAGGAATACCCCATTCATCGTTTTCCCGATCTGTACGAGAAAACGCTCATCATGCAGCAACAAATTAATCGATGTAAAGAAGCTCTTTCGGTAATGTCAGCCTCTGCCGGCGAACTGCGTGCTGAATCAGGTAAAGTCACGCTGGTGACGAATTATATTGATGCGGTACTCAATCAATGGCGCGCTCATCAGCCTTCGGCAAAACTGAACTTCTTCATAAATCCCTGCGTGGCGGCAGAAGCGAAAATCATTGCCGAACGCACCTTGACTCACTCAATTATCAATATTTTAAATAATGCCGTAGAAGCGTCACCGGCTGAACAGGGTATTGAATTGCATGCGTCATGGGATTTAGATTACATTACCATTAAAATCAGGGATTTTGGCTCAGGGCTTCCGCCTGAAGTAGCCGAATTAGCGGGCAAACAACCCGTAGCCAGCAAGAAACGCGGATTGGGCGTAGGGTTATTTTTAACCTATTCCACAATTAGTCGCTTAGGCGGTAAAATTATCATTTCAAATGTAGAATCAGGTGGGGCTTGTGCAGAAATCACTCTACCTCTATTAAATGCAGAGACTAATGATGACAATTCAGGAAATGGATAAACCGCGATTATTGCTGGTTGATGATGATGAAACGTTTTGCAGAGTATTGAAAACCGCCCTGGAAAAAAGAAATTATGAAGTGCTGGTTGCTAACAATGTAAAAAGCGGAATGATGCTTGCTGAGCAAAATGTGCCTGAATATGCCGTGATTGATTTGCGCATCGGCCATGAGTCAGGATTGGAACTGGTAAAAAAACTCATCTCGCTGGATGACAATACGCAAATTATTATGCTGACAGGGTTTGCCAGTATTGCCACAGCCGTTGAAGCAATAAAGCTCGGAGCAATACATTATTTAACCAAACCGGCTAATGCTGATGAAATCGTTACGGCCTTAAATAAGAATGAAGGCGACCCATCGGTGCTGATTAACGAAAATCCCTTATCGGTAAAACGTCTGGAATGGGAGCATTTACAAAAAGTATTGATGCAGCATTATGGCAATATTTCGGCTGCAGCCAGGGCGCTGAATATGCACAGGCGCACTTTGCAACGAAAACTGGATAAAAAACCGGTGAGGGAGTAAAAATGTCAAGCTGGCCGGTTAATTTTTTATCTACCTGCAAGACATTATAATTTGCCCGTCTTAAAGGTATCGCACTGTTTCGGATCACCGCTTTTTATGCCGATGCTGAACCAGCGCATGCGTTGCTCCGAAGATCCGTGGGTGAAAGATTCCGGGACTACATAACCGCGCGCCTGTTTTTGCAGGCGATCATCACCTACTGCACTGGCGGCGGCCAGCGCTTCTTCAACATCGCCCGGTTCGAGAATTTGCCGGGACTTATCCGCGTGATTCGCCCATATTCCGGCAAAACAATCGGCTTGCAATTCCATATGGACCTGTAATTGGTTATTTTTGGCTTCGTTGCCCCGCTGACGCGCCTTATACACTCTGTCGGCAATGCCGAGCAGATTTTGTACATGGTGCCCTACCTCGTGAGCGATAACATAGGCTTGGGCGAAGTCCCCGGGTGCGTTATGGCGGTTGGCCAGATCGTTGAAGAAACTCATGTCCAGATAGAGTTTGCGGTCGCCCGGGCAGTAGAATGGACCCATAGCCGCTTGCGCAAAGCCGCAGGCTGATTCTACCTGGCCGCTGAAAAGCACCAGTTTGGGCTGTTCATAATGACCGCCTGATTTCCGGAATATTTCACCCCAGGTGTCTTCGGTGTCCGCCAATACGATAGAAATGAATTTTTTAAGCCGCTCTTCTTCCGGACTGGAAGATACGGGCTGAGGCTGCTGTTCAGTGGGTGCCAAATTAACGATTTCATTCAACACAACGGAGGGGTCGACTCCCAGCAGCAGCGCGATGACAGCCATGGCCACTGCTCCCAGACCGCCTCCAATTACTCCTCTACCGCCGATGCGCATACCGCGGCGATCTTCAATATTGCTACTTTCCCGTCCATTATCTTCACGCATGATTATTTCTCCTTACCGTTTTCAAAACCATAATGGATACGTCGAAATGCATGATTTATTTACTGTTTCATTAAAGCCGCTTTAGCTGCATTCCAGAAGGCATCCAGCTCCGCCAGTTCACAGTCTCTTAAATTTCGGCCCGACGCTTCAGCCTGCCGTTCTACATATTGAAATCGCCTGGAAAATTTTTTAGTACTTTCCTTGAGCGCTATTTCAGGGTTAACTTTTAAATGACGTGCCAGGTTAACAACGACCAGCAATAAGTCGCCGATTTCTTCCTTGATATGAGCCTGATCGCCGGATTCCCAGGCTTCCTTGACTTCATCCAGTTCTTCCATGACTTTATCAAAAACCGGCAAAACATCAGGCCAGTCAAACCCGTAATTTGCCGCGCGATCCTGGATTTTTTCACATTCAATCAGGGCTGGAAGATTGCCGGCAACGCCTGATAAAACACTGTCCGGTGCAACGGTTTTATTTTTCCGTTGCCGCTCTATTGCTTTAGCGTGTTCCCAGGCTTGATGACGTTCCTCATCAGTATTAAAAACAGTATCCGAAAAAACATGCGGATGCCGATGCACCAGTTTTTCGCAAATGGTTGCTGAAACCTGTTCGAAATTAAATAGTCCCCGCTCTTCGGCAATACGGGAATGGAAAACTACCTGTAAGAGTAGATCGCCTAATTCCGAACGCAAATCATCCGGATCATTACGCTCGATAGCGTCTGCGACTTCATAAGCTTCTTCTATAAGGTAGGGTATCAGGCTGGTAAAATCCTGCTTGACATCCCACGCACACCCGTTTTCGGGGTGGCGTAGTCTGGCCATGATAGCCAATAGATTCTGTGTGTTTTTCAGCATAAATAGCTCATTAGTTTCGAACTATTAAAATGAGGAACCAAAGTTTTCGCGGTAGCGTTGTTTTAAACTGTCCAGGTCAAAGGAGTGGTTCTGTGTGCCGTTATGTTCTATTTTAATTGCGCCCATTAAAGATGCAATTCTACCGGTAATTTCCCATCCCAACTCATTCATCAAGCCATATAAAAGGCCGGCTCTATGGGCATCGCCGCAGCCTGTGGGGTCAAGCAAAGCTTTGGGTTTTGCAGGAGGAATAGTGATACATTGCCCCTGCGTGTAAATTTTAGAACCCTTACTACCCAGAGTAATAATTAATGCTTCTACACGCTCAGCCATTTGTGTTAATGATAAGCCGGTGCGCTCCTGCATTAACTCCGATTCATAATCGTTCAAGGTCACCCACGTTGCCTGGTCCAGGAATTTAAGCAGTTCCTCGCCATTGAACATCGGCATACCCTGGCCGGGATCAAAAATAAAAGGAATCTCCAATTCCTCGAACTGCTGGGCATGCAATTGCATGCCTTCCTTGCCGTCGGGTGAGACGATGCCTATGCTGATGTCCCGGTCTGTAGGCACTGAATTCAGATGCGAGTAATTCATGGCTCCGGGATGAAATGCAGTAATCTGGTTATCATCTTCATCCGTGGTAATGTAGGCCTGACCGGTATAGTTATTATCCAGAATATGAATGAATTCGCTGGATAAACCGTTTTGACACAACCATTGCGCGTAGGGCTCAAAATCATGACCCACAGTGGCCATCATTAAAGGTTCTTCGCCCAGCAGTTTCAGGTTATAAGCAATATTGCCCGCACAACCGCCGAATTCACGGCGCATAACCGGAACCAGAAATGATACATTCAGGATATGGACTTTTTCCGGCAAAATATGATTTTTAAATTTGTCGTGAAAGACCATAATAGTATCGTAAGCTATAGACCCACATATCAATGCGCTCATTGTGTTCCTCCTTAAAGTAAAATCAATGCCCAGGTTATGGCTGCCCAAACCAGTGACATCATAACCGCAGCAGAACCAATATCTTTGGCCCTGCCGGATAATTCATGATGTTCAAAACCGACTCTGTCAACGACAGCCTCTATTGCTGAATTTAACAACTCAACCAGCAGTACCAAAACCATAGTACCTATCAATAGAGTTTTTTCAATATTTGTATGCCCCAACCAGATTGCTATGGGGGTAGTCACTACAAACAACAGTACTTCCTGCCTGAAGGCTTCTTCATGCGTCCACGTTGCTTTAAAGCCGGCAACTGAGAAGATACACGCGTTTATCAGGCGCTTAAAACCTTTTACATTTTGATTTGCCATTGTTTGTTACGATTATCGTTTTATAGAAAATTAAGCGAGGAAGGACTTGGCTCAAAGCGGAAAACCATGCATTTTCGGCCTTGTGACTTAATTATTGCTCTTGATTTAATTACTGTTCTATCATTTGGGCATAGTCAGGCGCATCCATCAGTTGATCCAGACCCGATAAATCATCCGCTTTTATACAAAAAAGCCAGGCGTGATAAGCATCTTCATTTATCTGTTCCGGCTCATCCACCAATGCCACATTGACGGCAACAATTTCACCGGCTACCGGACTGAACAAGTCCGATGCTGTTTTAACCGATTCCACTACCGCGCATTGCTCTTCAGCATAGACTTTGCGGCCCATTTCAGGAAGCTCAATATAAACCAAATCTCCCAGCTGTTCCTGGGCAAAATCGGTTATGCCGACACGAACAATATTATCATCCTCAAGATGCGCCCATTCATGGGTTTTCGCGTATTTTAAATTTTCCGGTAAATCACTCATGTTAATCTCTCAAAAAAATTATCTTGGTTACCCTGCTCAATTCTGCCTCAAAGGATAACGTGGTATTTTTTAAAAACAACAAAAAAATTCATTTAACTGTCAGACGGACATTATAATTTATATCCTTCTAATAAACGGCTTATTGACAGCATGCTTTTTCCTGCCCACATTAGTATTCTACTAAAGCCCTGTATTTTTGTATTCGGTCTGATTTCAACTTTCATAACCTTTGCAAATGATGACGATAAACAACAGTCTAAAGTACATTTTATAGCGGGTCAGCCGATTATTTACCTTGACGATAAAATGCAGTCAATTTCGGGAATACAAGTTACTACGCTCCAGCCTGTCAACTATCATGCTGAGTTTACGGCTAATGGAAGGGCTATCAATATACAGCCGTTATTGGCGCTGCGTAATCAATATTTGCTGGCGTTAGCCGAACGCAGAAGCGCCACGGCAAAGTTCAACCATGCCGAGCAGAACATCAAGCGCCAGCAGGATTTATACCGTCATGGAGTTACCTCAAAGCACAGCTTGCAAAGTCAGCAATCGCAATGGCAAACTGATAAATCCCAACTGGATGCCGTGCATTTTCAGGGTCAGGCTATTGTTAATGAAGTTCTGCTTAATTGGGGTAAAACGCTGGCCGAATGGGTAATTGCTCCCGATTCGCATAAGCTGGATGATTTTTTATCCGGCCGCCAAACGCTGTTGCAAATTACCTTGCCGGTCAATAAATATTTACCGGAAGATATCCGCACTATTTATATTGAGCCTTCAGGCTTCCGCGGTTCAGCCAATAAAGCCAGCCTGATTTCAGCTGCTCCGCAAACAGACATTTCAACACAAGGTGAAAGCTATTTTTTCCGGACCACAGGCACACACATAAGAACCGGCATGCGAGTCGCTGCATGGATACCTGAAGGAAACGAAGACCGCCCCGGCGTGATCATTCCCAAATCTACATTAATCTGGTACCTGGATCAGGCATTTGTCTATCTTAAAACGGATAAGGAAAAGTTTAGCCGCCGTAATATAGTTCATTTTTCAGCAACAGCTGACGGCTACTTTGTCGGTAACGAACTTAAACCCGGTGATCAACTGGTCACCGTGGGAGGGCAAATGCTGCTGTCAGAAGAGATTCGCGGGCAAATCCCCGATGAAAATAATTAACATTTAGTTGAACTTGTTCTCATTTCATACGTGCGGGATAAGCTGCGACAATATGTCACATTTTTATTTGCAATAGCTGTTGCTATTATTAACCTAACTTTTAGGGCTCGAAAGAGTTCCATAGCTGAAAGTTGCGTTATATCCTTCCTAATATTTGAGGCAGTTTTATTAACTGCCTTTTTTTTGCCTGTTGCAATCCCATCCTAATCAAAAGCAACGCCCAGTCCTCCTATGCCGCAGTAACCTTGCGGTTGTTTGGCTAAATATTGTTGATGGTAATCTTCAGCATAATAAAATTCGCTTGCCGGCATTATCTCCGTGGTTATTTGGCCGAAACCTGCCTGAGTGAGCCGCTGCTGGTATTGTTGCCTTGATTCAAGTGCTTCCTGCAATTGCTCTTCAGTGTACGTATAAATTCCGGATCTGTACTGTGTGCCAAGGTCGTTGCCTTGCCTCATCCCTTGAGTGGGATTGTGCGATATCCAGAAAAGCTCAAGTAAATCGTGATAGGAAGTTAACGCGGGATCAAAAATAACCTTTACTACTTCGCTATGTCCGGTTAAGCCCGTACATAATTCTTCATAAGTCGGGTTCGGCGTATAGCCGCCGCTATAACCGACCGCCGTACTGAAAATATTCGGATATTGCCAGAATTTCCGTTCAGCACCCCAAAAACATCCCAAGCCAAACAAAGCCTGTGCCATTGTTTCAGGAAACGGCGGGACAATCGGGTTGCCGGTCACAAAGTGCCTGTTTGAAACAGGCATAGGCGTATCTCTGCCCGGCAAGGCTTGTGCCGGGTCCGGTAAAATAAGTTTTTTTGATGATAAAGTCATGGCGTCTGTGCTATTTTGTGTATTAATTAAAGGCCCGCTTACTGGCTCAAGGTTACTACGATTATTAGTCATAATAAAATAATATAATGCTTCGACAAATTCAGCATGAACGGCTGTAACCTTATCAATAAGTTACGTTCGTGCTAAGTCGTGAGCTTGCCGAAGGGTCGAAGCATGAATGTAACTTAATTTTTAGAGCCTTTCTAAAATATAAATCTTTAACAGGAGAGTGATGAAAGAGCAAGATTTATTACGCCGTTTCTTATTCGAAGAACTTGGCGTTCGAGGTGAATGGGTCAAATTAGGAGCCAGTTGGCAAGCGGCTAAGCAACATCAGCGCGGGCCTCAAATAGTGCAGCAGCAGTTAGGACAGGCGCTGGCCGCTGTTGTTATGTTGTCGGCGACCATCAAATTTAAAGGCTCTATCATTCTTCAGGCTCAAGGAGACGGTGATTTTAAAACCCTGGTGGCACAGTCAACTCATGACCGGAAAATAAGAGGATTGATTAGAAGCAGCGAAAATGTACCTGCAGGGTCATTAACGAAAATGTTCGGGCAAGGCTGCTTGGTTTTAACAATAGAGTCAGACAATACCGAGCCTTATCAGGGCATTGTTCCACTCCAGGGAAGTAATTTAGCTGCCGCCCTGCAGACTTATTTTGTACAATCCGAGCAGCTTAAAACCCGTTTGTGGCTGTTTTCCAATGATACGCAGGCTGCCGGATTATTACTGCAGGAATTGCCGGAGCACACAGGTTATAAAGCGGATTGGAAGCGTATTGAAGCACTGGCGGATACAGTCACCGAGCGGGAATTGCTGGAGCTGGATTGTGAAAAAATGCTGTACAGGCTGTTTAATGAAGAAAAAGTCAGATTATTCGGCCTTGAGCCGGTTGAATTTGAGTGTGCCTGTTCCAGGCTAAAAATCGAGCAGACTTTACGTCTGTTAGGACGCTCGGAAGTGGAAGATATTCTGCATGAGCAGGGTATTATTCAAGTAGACTGCGAATTCTGCAATGAACAGTACTGCTTTGATAAAATTGATGTTGAAAATATCTTATCTCAGGAGATCGTGGTTAATGAATCTACAACCCGGCATTAGATTAAAGGGAATCTCTAAAAATTATCCGTTCATGCTTCGACAAGGCTCTCCTGAGCATGGCCGAAGGGGCTCTCCTGAGCATAGCCGAAGGGGCTCTCCTGAGCATAGCCGAAGGGGCTCTCCTGAGTTTATCGAAGGGCTCAGCACGAACGGATAAGTCACTGATTTTAATGAACCACCGTTCGTCCTGAGCCTGTCGAAGGAAGCTTGTCGAAGGAAGCTTGTCGACGTGCAATTTTTAGAGGTTCCCTAAAGTATGAAAACCGGATCGATTAAACGAGGCTTTCGCTTTGTTTGCATAATAGGGCTGGCCATCTCATTATCCGGCTGTATTTATTGGTGGCGGGCTTACCAGACCTATTTGCAGATGGATGAATTTGACCGCTATTTTAGCATTCTGGTAACCGATAATTTTACCTTGCAATTTAAAGAACCGATTCTTTACAGCAAGGATTTTATTTCGCTCTCCAAACTGCAACCCAGCCTGAATAGTCCTACCGCTGAAGGCAAGCATTGGCGATACTGGTTTCGCAAGGTCGACGCCAATAAAAAATTGATCATTCCCGAGGTCAAATTTTATTCTGATCTTAACTTTAATAAGGAAGATCGCATAACCGCCTGGGCTTTTTCCTCCTTATTTTTGCAGATCGCTCCGCCAAAATTTTTAGAGGTTTCCTTACGCTCGCTTGGCGGTGCTGAAATTGATAAAGAAAAAATGCAGCTACGGGCCGATACCGCATTGATAGATAAAATTTCTGCGGATTTGCCGAAAAAATCAGCCGTTCTGGCGCAATTGGGCGCGCCTTTGGAAATCCAGGATGAAAAGGAACAGGAAGTCTATATTTATCATTTTCTGCTGGAAACCCCGGCTATAGAGGAAGGTTATGAAGACCGGGCATTGAGCGAGGTTAAGCTCACGTTTGATAAATCGACCCAGGAATTGATTAAAATGGCCGGGCGTTTTGCAGGGCTTAAAGTCTCAATCAATTATAGAAAATTTCTTGATGAAGCTCCAACTGAGTCCTAAGCATTACTACTCCTGTTTTCCTTTAAAGCTTATAAACCGCGGAGATGACCATGAACAGCCTGGTTAAAAAATATGAAACCCGTTATACCGTAGCCGATTATATGAGCTGGCCGGACGATGAACGGCTGGAATTAATTGGGGGCCGGATATTTGACATGAGTCCTGCTCCTACTATTAAACACCAGAGTATTACAGGAGAATTTTATAGCCAACTGAAACAAAAATTAAAAGGCAAGTCCTGCATTCCTTTTATCGCGCCCGTGGATGTGGTGTTATCCGCTAAAGATGTCGTGCAGCCGGATGTGCTGGTAGTGTGCGATTCTGCCAAAATCACTGAAAAAAATATCCAGGGCGCTCCGGATTTGATTGTCGAAGTTTTGTCACCCCGCACTGCGCTCAAAGACATGCGCGAAAAGAAATCGTTATACGAACGATCCGGTGTGCGTGAGTATGTAGTAATCGATCCACTGGAAGAATACGTGCAGCGCTTCTGGCTGCAAATTGATGGGCATTATGGCGCCAGCGATATTTTCGGGCCATCTGAAGTACTGGCCTTACAAAGCCTGCCGGAAGTTGAATTGCCGCTATGGGAAATATTTGGCCTGGAGCCGTAAAAAAGTGGAATTATCCCGGACGGATAAGTTACTCATGTCTACACGGCTATATTATCCTGATACAAGACAATTCCGAATTGTAGTCAAATGTTTGGATGGCATCGGCTTTATTTCTGAGCAGCATTTGAATTTGCCAATTTGAGCAGTTGCCGCGTCTAATCCAAACCACTTTTGGCGGGTGTCCGTATAGGGCGCTTTTGTCATAGAAGTCAGAATCCTTGCTTACCAAAATGAAGCCGTTGTCTTTGGCGTATTTCCACACCTCGTTATCGGACCCGCTGCCTAGTCCCACGCGGTCAACATGTGCGGAATCAGGGAAAACATCAGCCAAAACAGCGACCAGTTTCGGCGACAGGTTTTCGTCAAATAACAGCCTCATGAGCTGATAATCATCGAATGCTTTTCCCTGTCGGCGGCATAGGCAAAGCAGGCTCTAATATCGTCCTGGGTCAAATAATCAAAATCTTCGAGTATTTCCTGCTCGGTCATGCCGGAAGCAAAGTATTCGAGAATATCATAAACAGTAATCCGCAAACCTCGGATGCAAGGCTTGCCGCTACGCTTGCCGGGTTCTAGGGTAATGATGTTGCGATAATCAATAATCATGGGCTTTCTCAATTTCTCAAAGTGAACGGGTTTGACTGCGTCTTGTGAATCGTTAATGGCACTCGTCGCGTAGCGTCTTCTTAACCGATAAACCCGTTTATATAACAAGCCCATCGTTCGCGATTGATGCACTTATCGTGCTAAAATATTCCATAAACAGCATAAATTTACAATCTTTTTACTGAAGTGCTTAGGGGAAACGCTGCATGCATTGATGCCATTCCGATGCAAACGGGATCTGGCTTGAGCCATAATTATCAATAGTAATTACAAAGACTCGCTGATGAGCATACTTTTCATCATTCGGGTGAGAAATGTCATTCAACAACCCACCGCTTTGTAAACAGAACACAACATCCTCAAAATAGATGCCGCGTTTTTTACCGATTGCTGCATTCAAAGTACTCGCAAAAAGTTCTTTTAACTTCTATCAAGCATTCTTCGTTGAGTGAACCGTATTTTTTGACCGGATTGTTTTTAGAAATCACAAAAGCTTTACGAATCATAATCTTTGATTCAACAGGTAAAACACCATCCGACAAATTTTTGTTTGTAATGATAATTTCATCACTTTGAAGCTTTAAGTTTTACTGCTTACCGGAAGCCCGACAAAATCATTAAACGGCAGATTATCCTTAAATACTAAAACAGGTCTATTCTTACTTGTCTGAAGATCACTGAAATAGAATTTACACAACAAAATATCGCCGACGTTTATATCCATCTCTGGTCTTCATTTTCGTCTTTCCAGTCTTCAATGATTGCTGCGCTGTGGCTGGAGAAAGCTTGAATTTCGGCTTCTTCATTAACTGCATTTTTTCTTATAGGAAAAACTAATATCTCAACTTCCTGCTCAAGATAATCTTTAGGTATTCTGATGGTCAAAAATTCAGAATGCGGCACTGTTATTTCTCTTAACATCTTTAAATATTCCTTCTGCGTTAAAAATTACCTGTCGCGTGGGTTATCCGGCTAAGAATCAGCAAATCTAATTGTATTTCAGTATAACAAAGATAATAGCCAGTTTTTTTTCTATTTAATAACGCGGGAGAACAAACTGCTGGAGGGTTTGCTGCATTCATTTTAGATACTGTACTTCTGCCGTTACTGAGAAATTTTAAATATCAGAGCAGGAAAAAAGCTTAAGATTCCCCGCTCCATTCGGGATGACAAAAACTGAATAGTTAAGCCTTTTGTTAAATGGGTGGATGAGCTATGCGGGATGGTTGTATCAATTGCTTAGTCCCATTGGTTTTCGTTTGCATTCAGCGTGCAGGGTGGGCAAACAGCTTTATTGTTTGCCCACCATTTGCCGGTAAAAATGGCGGGCTATCTCCTAAAAGTTAAGCAACTTCCAATTCGAAATGCACGCGCCGGCCAAGAGCCGTGGCGATGTTTACCAAAGCATCAAGAGAGAAGCGCGAGACTCGTCCGCGTAAAAGATCGCTCATGCGAGGCTGGGTAACGCCGCAACGGTTTGCTGCTTCAATCTGAGTCCACTCATTGGCTTTAATTAGCGCGGCAATCTGCTGCATCAATTCGGCTCTCGCGCGCAAGTTAGCCGCTTGTTCGGGGGTATCGGAAATTGCGTCCCATACGCTGTTATAGGTTTCAATATTAATCATTAGACGCCTCGCATTAAGTCATTAAATCGGATTTTGGCAAGCTCAATATTTCGCTTCGCTGTTGCCTGTGATTTTTTCCTGAAAGCATGGAGCACATAAACAGCATCATCAAGCCTGGCGGTATAGATAACTCGAAAAGCGCCTGATTCGTCCCCTATGCGAATCTCTTCAACACCTTTGCCAATGGATGGCATGGGTTTAAAGTCATCAGGCCGCTCGCCGCGCTGAACTTTATCCAGTTGATAGCCCGCGTCATGGCGGACATCTTCAGGAAATGAACGCAAGCATTTAAGCGAGTCGCCTGGAAATTTTAATGATTTCATACTTTGCAAGTATATTGACATGGATATCAAGTATATTTGTACGGATATAAATCTGCAACTGTATTGACATAAGCCGGAAGGGCAAAAAGGCCTGCTCATGCGCTTTTATCAGGATTAAACAATCGAAAATCAAATCCGATAAACCTTCGCCCGGAAATATCCGCGCAAAGGTTGGGGGGGTTGGCTTCGGGATGACGGATTGACTCGCGGCGAATCCGCCTTACGGGTTAATCGTCCGGGTGATTAAACCCCTGCATACATCGTCAACATTCAGGAGGTAGGGTGGGCAAACAGCTTTATCGTTTGCCCACCGTTTGCCGGTAAAAATGGTGGGCAGGAAAGCGGTGTCCACCCTACCTGGCTAAGGAGTCATTGAACATGATCCGCTTCCCGCAGTGACGGCTACTGCAATATTTGCACTTGCGATCGCGTAGGATTTGCTACACGTATATGTGCTATTGCTGCTGATGGACGTAATAGTCGCTGTTACATTATAAGTGCCTGCCGATAATCCCCTACACGATGCCCCTGAACCACAATCACTACTGGATATACTCCAGCCTGAGCTATTTGATGCTACCGTGATTGAGTATGTAGTAGCTGGACAATATGTTGTATCTTCAGCCAGAACAGTATTAGGTGCATCCGTTGAATTACCCGTTAACAGTCTGGTTATTTTTTGTGGTTCTGCTGCCATGACAAAACTAGTTGATACCGTACCACAATCACTATTTGCACCAGTTTGATCAACAATCAAAAAATCATGGCAGGCAAAAGACTGATTAATCCCTTCTGCTGACGTAACAACACCATTTGTTGTTCTGTGCGTTAAATATTCCCGTGCGGCGAAGCCGGTAACATTGGGAAAACACACTTTTTCCTGGGTACGGCCTGAAATACCAAGACCCGCAAAACCTATGTTCCCATACCAGCCACCCGGACCAACGCTGTTTTGAGCAGCTTGCTGTTGCGCCGTAGGGGATGCTGGACAGCCATTTGATCCTGCTGAATTTTTACAATTGCCGCCCGTGTAACAGATATAATCTCTCTTTTTACCGCCTGTGATTGTGATCTCGCTACTGGTGTAGACACAATACCCGCCGTTTTCTGAGACGACCATATTGAGGGTAGTAAAATCATTTACCGTATAAACCGTTCCCTTAAAAGTATTAATTTTACCGCCAAAAAAGGTTTGCAAGACTGACCCACCGGCATTAAGCAACAATAAATTCCCCGCGGCATCGGTGCTGGTTCTCAGGTTGCTTCCATCCGTTAATGCTGTGCCTGTTCCTGCGGCATAGCTGGATGGCTGCCCAGGCGCAGCTCCGGGCGTTGATGAATTTTGATTGGGATCAGGCGCTTTAGCCATTACGCCGGCGCTCGCAGCTGCATTAGCATAATAGGCTGAATTGCCAGGATTTAACCAGGCGATTTGCGATATGACATTCACACTCTCATTGGCGCTAGCCGGTGGCCAAGTCACTTTGACAACAATGTCTTTTCGAATGGGATTGGTGAGATCAGTCACCGTCCACGTTCTTGTAAAGGTAGCGTTGCTACGGGTTTTGGTATCGGCTCCGCTTGATATATAAAAGAATCCGCTTAAAGTGGTAGTGTTTTTTAACTCGCTGCTATTCCTAAACTCTTCTATTTTCGCTTCGGCCAACTTGATAGCTTCTGCAGATGTTTTTGTTTGACCGCTGCTTGACATAAATTGTCCTTGCAGGGAGCTAACTGCAAGCAGTCCAACGGCGACGACGACTGTCGAAACCAGAACTTCTATAAGACCTATTCCCTTTTGCTTGCCATATTTATTTATATAATTCATAACACTACCCTCTGATTATGGACGTCTGCAAGAATTACCATTACCAGTCTCGCCAGGAACCGCTCACGATGGTTGTCGTTCCCAGAATAGGAGCAGGTGATTGATCTAATGTAGAAGGTGTATAAACCAAATTAACCGTACCATGACCAATTACGTTAGCTCCGGTTTTTCCACCAGCAGCCATAATGGCCGAATTTCCTTCAACCACCGAAGAACCAAAAACACTAGGCGTTCCAGCCGCATCCATCTGACCGGCCACATAAAGCATTCCATAGATATTAGGCCCACTCGCCACGTCTAAATTACCGTTAACAATGACAATAGCAGGGTTTGTTTGGGAACCAATTGTTATGCCGCTTAATGAGGTATCGCCTTCGATCCAGATAACGCCTGATTGTCCAGCGGCGCTTGCAATATTTGTATAGTACTGGCCTGCAGCAATGGCCATGTTCTTCATGTCCGTCCGCGTGCCAGAAAAGAAGTTCTCAAAAAAAGCGTCTCCGGTTAAATTGCCCAGGTTAGGATCGCTGGCAATAATATCAACGCCATTTCCTACATCCTTATTGGAAATTGCGGAGGCCGTCCAGGCATTGTTTGTAGTCGTATCTTCAAGCTGCGCCGTTGTAAATGCAGTCACTGCCGTGCCCACAGGCCTGATATAAGTCGCTGCGCTGTTGGAACTGCCTATGCCAACAGTACTACCAGACCAAATAGAGATATCAGTATAGCGATTGATAATATTATAATTTCCAGTTAAACCTACTGCGCCTCTAGACACAAGTGGTTGCTTGGGAGTATTTCCGCCAAAAACATCAATGGTACCCACGCATTGAGTAATAGTCCTTTGCCCAAGGCCATCATCACTAAAACCAATTGCGGTTATTAATGCGCTCTTCATGTTATTTTCAGTGGTACAACTGGCAATGTTATTGTTGTAAAACATTTGCGCACTGGTTGCCTGAACGCCGCTTGCAGCAGTTGCAGGGTTACAGAGCGTTTGTGCATTTGTTTGAGTGGCCGAGCTTAGTTTTAAATTACAACGGGAGGCAGTTGTGTAATCCACAACTAAATCAGCATTATGATCGAGCCCACCCGCGTTAAAGTAGGCAACGCCATAATCCATAGCAGCATTTGCAGCGGCAACGGCCTGGCTGGTTCTGTAATTATCAGCCGCCATCTGGGTTTCAACCAGAACCGTTTTTGAAGTGAATAGTGTGACCAGAGTTATACTGATCAGCAATATGACCGCCGTTAGTAACGTAGCGGCGCCGCGCTGGCTGTTTAAAGTCGATTGTTTTAGGGTGTTCATCATGTCGTACCTTTAAAATTCAGCAGGTTACGGTTGAGTAAAAATACGATCGTTTCTTACCTTTACGGTGCTGGTTAAGGTTTTTGTAACTGTGGGGTCGCTAACCAAGCTACCGTTCAAGGTAATATTAATCTGACGTGATTCAACAGCCTTTTGCCCCGTAACAAGATTTGCTGCGGTGACGACTTGACATGTTGTGTTATAGGAAAGAGCAGTTGTTACATTCAGGCATTTATAAGCAGAAGTGAATGTTAATGCAGTTATGCTGATCTTGTTACCCTCAATCATTTCCCCCGTACCCCAAGAGCCATCTGTACAATCTGCCGTTGTGGTTCCTGTAAGTCGCATTCTGATAGTGGTTCCATCAAGCTTAAAACCATAATATTCATTGGCATCGACATCGTCGGTTAAGTCAGTAGGCGTATTTATGCCGGTGATGTTGGCGGGGCCGTCCGGATCTGCGTCATAGGTGTATAAAATGCACGAAGCCGTTGGAATTTGTATATCGGCAGTACCGATCGTGAATGGATTTTTCGTGCTGTCCGCCCCAGCAATCGCTCCGCCCCAATAGCCCGCTCTTCTAATATCATTAACCATCAGCGCCATGGCTGATTCAAGATCATGATTTAAACGCGCTGATTTAAGCGTATCTGAACTTCCTTTTATGGTGGTGATATAGATAGTGATAGTGGCCGCAATAATGATTAAGCCTATCAACAAGGCAATCATGATTTCGATAAGCGTTAAACCGGATTGTTTTTTCATTTTAATTCTCTATTACTCACGTTTAACAACCAGGATACCCAGACAAGCCTGTAGCGCCTGTAGGAGTGCAAATTTTTACTCGGCCAACATTATTAAAAGCAACGTTAGCGGTATAATTGGTTGTACTAAAAGTCACGCTATCTGCACCGATGGTGCCACGTCTGGGATCAAAGCTACTATTATTACCAACGGCTGCATTCATATTCGTAGTGCTAAAATCAGCGCCTAAAATACGTTTTATCTCACAATAATCAGCGGCTGAAGTTGTTCCTTGTGCGCAACTACAAGCGGCTTTAATGCTTAAACCATAACACCACGTTCCAGCATTACCGGGAGTGCGTGTAACAAGGACAGTTTGGCTTTGTTTGATCGCTTCTGTGCGGGCGTATTGCAAATCTGATTTTAATGATTCAACCGCCTGTTTTAACCGATTTCGCTCAATCATGTCCTGATAAGAAGGCACAGCCATTGCCGCAATAATGCCGATGATGGCCACCACTATCATCAGTTCAAGCAGAGTAAAGCCGGTGTTCCCTTGTATGTTCATATCTATCTACCTTTTTCTGTATGAGTTAACTATAGATTACTCTCGTAACTTATTTTATTAGCTAATCGCCAGTTCATTGATTGATTGCGGTATTTAAGGGAACTACCATTCTGAATGCCGTGTAAATAGAGCAGGTTATGCTAAGCTTAGACGAACAAAATAACCTTACAGAGGTGAAGCGATGTATAGATTCAAACGGCCCGCGGGTTTTACTTTAATTGAACTGATGATTGTAGTGGCCATTATTGCGATTCTTGCGTCCATTGCTTATCCGGCCTATCAGGAATATGTAAAGCGAGCTAAACGCGCTGATGCAAAGACAGCACTTTTACAAGCGCAAATGGCACAGGAAAAATATAGAGCTAATAATGTTTCTTATGGCACACTTGTACAAATAGGTACTAGTAGCACCTCACCGGATGGTTATTACACAATTGCCACAGTAGGCACGCTGGATGGTACAAATTACACAGTTACTGCTACGCCAGCCGGATCCCAGATAGGAGATAGCTGTGGTACTTTTGCTGTTAAAAAATCTCCTACTAACGATGGTCCTTACTATACTGGATACGCTAGCGCAACATGCTGGCAAAAATAATTTATCCTGACAGAAAAAATCCAGCAATTGTTTAAGGAAACCCTGATTTAATCCTTCGACAGGCTCAGGATGAATGGTTAGCCAAGCCAAGCCAGGCCAAGTAGGGTGGGCAGGCTTTTTGCCCACCATTTACTAATCCAATGCTTGAACCGTTTCAAATCAATAACAAACCAATTGCTCTTTTTTTGCTTGCCCCTGCCACAGCAAAATGTGTTACGTTATTCTTTATTTAGAAAGACGATATGAAGGGGCTAAAACATATGGGACGATACGATCAGAATATAGAAAAAAAACCTGCCGGAGCTATGATACTTATAGCGATAGTTTTGATTATACTCGTGCCAGGCGGCTGGTTTTATTTTGATAAACTGAAACAGGAAGAAGGATCAGCGCCGCTTACTGAAACGAAAGCGCTAAGTCTTCCGCCGGCTTCAAGCGAAATCAGTAAAGATAAACCTGTGCCGGAAAGTGCATCTGATGAAGCGGCGCCTAATGTTGAAAATGCAGGTGAAGAGACCCAGACGCAGCAGGAACAGCCATTTGTTCTGCCGGAGCTTCTCGGTAGCGACGGATCGTTTCGTGAAGCCATGCTCGGGGTTTCTCCGGGACTTTCGCCCTGGCTGAGCACAGACCAGTTGATTAGGAAATTCGTTTTAATTGCGAATGATTTTTCCCAAGGATTGTGGCTTGAAAAGCACATGCGCTTTCTTAAACAAGCCCAACCGTTTAAAGTTGAACTGACTGATCGCGGCATGTTCATTTCCAATACAGGCTATCAGCGCTATGACGCATTGGCGGCGGCGATAAATGCAATGGATGTGCAATCAGCATTGGCGGTATATAAAAAATTCAGACCCTTATTGGTGCAGGTTTTTGCCGAGTTTAGCTATCCTTCAGAACACCAGTTGGAAGATGTCATGGTAAAGGCTGCCGCGGAAATTCTGGCGGCGCCGGTTATTGAAGAGCCGGTTGCCCTGGTAAGGCCATCGGTTCGCTATAAGTTTGCCGATAAAAAACTTGAAGCCTTAAGTCCTGTAAGCAAACAGATGATACGCATGGGCCCTGAAAATACCCGTATCATCCAGAATAAAGTACGGTTGCTGGTTGAAGCCCTGGCTAACATGAAAGAGTAGGGTGTTTATGACTTGAAGGCTGATTTAGAAAAGTTAAGCGCCTCACTTATCGCACCTGGAATAGGTTGCTAAAGCAATTTGTGGTGATCTCCAAAAAACATTTGATTATCAAGGAGCTTTAGCCAACTTTAAAACGTCGTTCTGGCAGAGTACCGGAAGCCGGCATGGAGGGCAACCCGGCCACATCCTTGTGGACTGGATACCGGCGCTCCCTGCCGGTAGGACGAGTTAGCTGAGGCATGTTACTAATCAGGAAGAAACAAAAAGGAAAATATAAATGACTGAGAATAGCCGCCCCCCGCTGCCGCCGTTCACTTGTGAAACTGCAGTCCAAAAAGTACGCGCAGCCGAAAACGCCTGGAATTCACGTAATCCGGAAAAAATAGCATTAGCCTATACTATTGATAGTAAGTGGCGTAATCGCGCTGAATTCCTTTCAGGCCGCGGCGAGATCGTAAAATTTCTGCAGCGCAAATGGATCAGGGAACTGGATTACCGCCTTATCAAAGAACTATGGGCTTTTAATAACGCACGCATCGCTGTGCGTTTTGCCTATGAATGGCACGATGACTCAGGCAACTGGTTTCGTTCTTACGGTAATGAAAATTGGGAGTTTGATGAGAACGGGCTGATGAAATTCCGCATAGCCAGTATAAACGATTTGCCTATTAAGGATTCAGAGCGCCAGTATTATTGGCCATCAGGTCCCCGGCCTGATGATTACCCGGGACTGTCTGATCTTGGTTTGTGATTTTTTCCTTAAGTGAAGCTTTAACAAGTGCACGTCGACAAGCTTCCTTCGACAAGCTTCCTTCGACAGGGCTCTCCTGAGTTTATCGAAGGGCTCAGGACGAACGGTGGTTCATTAAAATCAGTGACTTATCCGTTCGTGCTGAACCCATCGATAAACTCAGGAGAGCTCCTTCGGCCATGCTCAGGAGAGCTCCTTCGGCCATGCTCAGGAGAGCCTTGTCGAAGCATGAATGTAACTTATTAATAATATTAAAGTCGTTCGTGCCGAGCCCTTCGGCTACGCTCAGGAGAACCCTGCCGAAGTACTGTATTTTTAGAGATTACCTTAATTACAAATGTTTATTCTGCACAGCTCCAATAAAACTGAAAATTTAGTTGCTCATCTGGTTGCGGTCATTGAAAGCTCACCGTTAGCATCGCCTTTTAAAAAAGAAGTTTTCCTGATTCAAAGCCAGGGCATGGAGCGTTGGTTATCACAGCAACTGGCCAGCCGGTTTAAGGTATGGGGCAATTACGATTTCTTATTTCCCAGTAAGTTTTTCAGCTCCCAGGCTCAGAAAGTAGGCCTGCCGGTGGGTGATGGAGCGTTTGAGCGCAGTCTGTTGCTTTGGCGATTTGAAGCCTTATTGCGCCGCTTGGAGGGTGATGAGTTTTTGCCATTAAGACGATATCTTACGGGTGAAAATATTGCCTTAAAACGCTTTCAACTAGCGCAAAAGCTGGCGCAGATTTTTGATCAGTATCAGATGATGCGCCCTGATATGCTGACAGAGTGGGAACGCGGCCGTGACCTATATCAAACAGAAACCGAACGCTGGCAAAAGGCGCTATGGCAGCTAATAACCGTGCAAATCGGCAATAAGCATCGAGGCGAGTTATGGCTGGATGTTATTAATAAGTTAAATTCTGCAAATGAAGACGCTTTTAGTCGGCAACTGCCTGAAAGGATTTTTATTTTCGGGCTTAGCACCATGCCGCCGCTATTTTTAAGTTACTTACAGGCATTGGCTAAACATTGCCAAGTACATCTTTTTTTGCTCAACCCCGCCCAGACCTTCTGGGCTGATCTCGAAACAAAGCGGCCACAGGCGAATGCTGGAGGCTTTTCAGGTCATCCGTTGTTGTCAACCCTGGGCCAGCAAGGGCGTGAATTTCAGGAAATGCTACTGGAGCAGGCGCAGTTTGATTTTGAGCCTGAAAGTTTTGAAATGAACGAAGCCCGGAATAATCTTCAGCAGTTACAAAACGATATTTTGAATAATTGTCTGGATGGACGGAGCTTGCAAAAAGATGATTCTATCAGTATCCACTCTTGTCATTCCAGGATGCGCGAAGTCGAAGTCTTAAGAAATCACTTGTTAGAAGCGCTGGAAAATGATCCGGCTCTGGAATTACGCAATATTGTGGTCATGGCGCCCGACATTCAGGTATATGAACCGTTTATTTCATCGGTTTTTGACGATATCCAGCATGCAATTGCCGATCGCAGCTTGCGTTTGAACAATAGCGCGCTAGATGCTTTTATCCGGTTTCTTAATTTAAGTCAAAGCCGTTTTGGCTGGCAAAGCGTGCTGGATTTACTGGAGCAGCCGGCAGTTTACCCCTGCTTTGGCTTGTCTAAGACTGATTTGGAGTTAGTCAGGCACTGGGTACAAGATACTGGTGTGCGCTGGGGGAAATCGGCCGAACACAGACAGGAACTGGGACTGCCCGGGCTTAATGAAAATACGTGGCAGGCGATGCTGAATAGATTGCTGATGGGTTATGCCGTAGGCAATGATGATTTTGTTGATGATGTGCTTCCCTATAGAGAAATTGAAGGCTCATCCGCTCTGGCTTTAGGTGGATTACATGATTTTATGCACTTATTGTTCAAAGCCGGTACGGAGTTAAAACAGGCGAAAACTCTAAAGGCCTGGGGTGAGCAACTCTATTATTATGCAGACCAGTTATTGGTTGATGCCGATCCCGTTGAGCGCCAGCAACTTAATGAACTGTTGGTGGAGCTATCCGATGATCTGGCTGCTGTACACAACGATGATGTTGAGTTACAGGTGATTATTACCTGGCTGGAAGGAACAGTTGAGGAGCATAAATCATCGGTCGGCTTTATGCGCGGACAGTTGACCTTTTGCTCGATGCTGCCGATGCGCTCTATTCCTTTTAAAGTCATCGCGCTATTGGGAATGAATGACGGCGAATATCCCAATACGGCCACAACCCCGACATTTGACTTGCTGGCTAAAAACTTCCGTAAAGGTGACCGTTCACGCAGAGCGGATGACCGTTATCAGTTTCTGGAAATTCTGCTGTCTGCCAGACAGCAGCTGATAATGACTTATATCGGACGATCGAACTCAACCAATAAGATTATTCCCCCGTCCGTTGTCATTAGTGAGTTGCTGGGAGTTTTACAAGACAGTTATCAGCTCTCAAGTCTTATTACTCAACATCCTTTGCAGTCTTTCAGTTCACGTTATTTTGACGGCAAAGCGGGATTATTCAGTTTTTCCCAAGCCGATTGCGAAACCGCCGAAGCATTATCTGCGCCTAAACCACAAGCTGGTATTTGGTGGCAAGGCGGCATTTCCTCCGAACCGCAAGAAATTATTGACCTAAACGAGCTATTCAGCTTCTTCCGGCATCCCCAGCGCTATTTTATGCAGCGGCAAATGGGTGTGCGATTTAACGGCATTCCGACAGAAGCTGATGAGCGGGAGCTGTTTAATATAGATAAGCTTGACAGTTACTCAATGTGTCAGGAATGGGTGCGTGAGAGTTTAAACGGAGGAATAATATCGATGAAGAAACTTCAGGCGCAGGGGCGATGGCTGTCAGGCGTATTGGGAGAACTGGAGTTTGAGCGGCAGCAAAAAGCAGTTAATGAATTTATCGAGGTTATACGGGCCAAGAATCTCGGTGAGCCTTTGGACGTCTTGTCTATTGACCTGAATATTAGCGGCTATCGTCTGGTAGGCAAGTTGGGCAATCGTTATAAAAACGGCAGTTTTTTTTATCGTTATGCGGATCTGAAAGGCAAGGATTTTGTCTGCGCTTTACTTCATCACATCATTATTAATCAGCTTCAGGAGCAGTCCACTTTTTTGCTCAGTACTGATAAGGATTTGGTCTTATTGCCGGAATATTGCCAGTCCGATCATTTAATAGAGTTTATAAAAATATACAGGTTAGGTCAAAAACAGCCTGACGCTTTTTTTGTGGAACCGGCTTTGGCTTATATCAAGCAGGCCCATAAATTAAAGTCCGGATCAAGAGCAATTACATCCGCGCTTGATGCCGCGAGAGAGCATCTGGCAAAATCTGTTGAGCAATCTTATGAGCTGGAACTCAGGCGGCTTTATAATAATGTATCGGATATGGGGCTTGTCTTGGGGGAGTCTTTTGAGCAGTATTGCCAGTCATTATTGCAGCCCATATGGGAAACTGCGCATGAGCGGCATTAATCATAAGTTTCCCTCGTTCTATTTAAATTAGACATGGTCTCAGATCTTTTTCCGGCAAATTCATTGTTCTTTGCGTAAAAGATATATGCCTTAATTAACAAGGCTATAGCATTTATGGTAAAGGCTTAACTTAGAGCCTGTATAGAAATGTCTCTTTCTCATCCGTACCTTAAAAAACATCCATAACACGCTGATTGAGACATTAATTTTTATCAGCTTCTTCTTAATGCGCCAATCTTGGACATTAAGCATTAAGGATTGGGCATTGACATTCGTCCCCTTTGTACTTTACAGTTATGATCGCAAAACAAGTATGTAACCAACTATAACAATTACTATAACCCTTCGGAGCACGTATCATGGCAAAACCATTAATACAATTGGCATTAGATTCTCTAGATTTCGATCAAACAATAGGGCTTGCAACACAAGCAGCACCGTATGTTGATATTTTTGAAATCGGAACGCCATGTATAAAACATAATGGCGTCAATCTAGTCAAAGAATTGAAAGCAAGATTTCCAGATAAACTGGTTTTAGTCGATCTTAAAACCATGGACGCCGGCGAATATGAAGCCACGCCTTTTTATGCAGCAGGCGCCGATATCTGTACGGTACTCGGTGTGTCCGGTATTGCAACCATTGCGGGCGTTGTCAAAGCGGCAAACGCTCATGGTGCAGAAGCACAGGTCGACCTTATTAATGTTCCGGATAAAATAGAATGCGCCAGAGAATCCGCTAAAGCCGGTGCCCATATTATTGGCGTTCACACGGGTCTTGACGCTCAAGCTGCCGGGCATACCCCATTTGTTGACTTGAATGATATAGCCAGATTAGGCTTAAACGTCAGAATTTCAGTAGCTGGCGGTATTAAACAAGCTACAGTACAGGATGTTGTGCATGCAGGCGCGAACATTGTTGTTTGTGGTGCTGCAATATATGGCGCTCCTTCACCTGCTGAAGCTGCTCGTGAAATCCGCGAACTAGTTGAAGCCTCATAATATGCATCAGCAACTTATAACAGAAAAGATTTCAAGTATTCTTGAAGCTACAGATGATTCCTATGATGTAAGGCTTACCCAAATGCTTGATAACGCCAAGCGTATATTTATCGCAGGTGCGGGGCGCTCCAAGCTGGTCGGTAACTTTTTTGCGATGAGATTGGTGCACGGCGGTTATGATGTAAGTGTCGTGGGTGAGATTGTTACGCCGAGTATTAAAAAGGGTGACTTGTTGATCATTATTTCCGGTTCAGGAGAGACTGAGCAATTAATAGCATTCACTAAGCGCGCTAAAGAAATAGGCGCTGACATTATTTTGATTTCTGCGAAAAATGACTCGACTATTGGCGATATGTCAGATGCAGTGTTCCAGATTGGCCGTTCGGAGCAGTACAGTAAAGTGGTAGGCATGCCTATGGGGACAGTATTTGAGCTGTCGACATTGATTTTTTTGGAAGCAATTATTTCGCACATCATACACGAAAAAGGCATTTCTGAAGAAGTGATGAGGTCAAGACACGCTAATTTGGAATAAGCAAGCGGAACGAGTGGCAATGGTCACTCGTTCTAAATTTGTGCAGAATATTAAGCATCGAAAAAATTTCGTTGATTAAGCTTTAAACTAATTATAATAATTAACCAATTAAGGAGAAGAATATGACTTCGCGCCGTGAATTAGCGAATGCCATACGCGCTTTGAGCATGGATGCCGTTCAGAAGGCAAATTCTGGACATCCAGGCGCACCCATGGGAATGGCGGATATTGCCGAAGTTTTGTGGAACGACTTTATGCGCCACAATCCTTCTAATCCGAAATGGTCAAATCGTGACCGCTTCGTTCTTTCAAACGGTCACGGGTCAATGCTGGTGTATTCCTTATTACACTTGACGGGTTATGACCTTCCGATTGAAGAACTGAAAAATTTTCGTCAGCTTCATTCCAAGACACCCGGTCATCCGGAATATGGCTATGCACCTGGTATAGAAACCACTACCGGCCCACTCGGGCAGGGGATTACCAATGCAGTGGGGATGGCAATTGCTGAAAAAGCGTTGGCAGCTCATTTCAATAAAGACGGCCATAAAATTGTCGATCATAAAACCTATGTATTCATGGGCGATGGTTGCCTCATGGAAGGAATTTCCCACGAAGCTTGCTCGTTAGCAGGCACGTTAGGATTGGGCAATCTAATTGCATTCTGGGACGATAACGGCATTTCCATTGATGGTCATGTTGAGGGCTGGTTTACCGATGATACGCCTAAGCGTTTTGAAGCTTATGGCTGGCATGTCATTGCGGATGTTGATGGTCATGATGCTAATGCACTGCATAAAGCACTTGAATTTGCGAAAGCTATGACAGATAAGCCTACCCTGATTTGTTGTAAGACGACTATTGGTTTTGGTTCGCCCAATAAAGCCGGTACTCATGCCTGTCATGGTGCGGCTCTAGGCCAGGACGAAATTAATTTGACCAAGGCGGCGCTCGGTTGGGATCATGGAGCATTTGAAGTTCCGGCAGAAGTATATGCTGGTTGGGACGCCAAAGCTAAAGGAGCCAAATTCGAAAACGAATGGAATGATAAATTCACAGCTTATAAATCAGCATATCCCGAATTGGCAGCTGAATATGAGCGCCGTGTGGTCGGCGATCTGCCCAAAAACTGGGCTGCAGACGCAGACAAATTTATCAGTGCTGTTAATGACGAAGCTAAAACCACAGCTACGAGGCTTTCTTCATTGGCTTCAATTGAAGGATACGCAAAGTTATTACCGGAATTTTTTGGAGGTTCCGCCGATTTGGGCGGCTCCAATATGACCGAATGGTCGGCTTACCGGCCTATGCGCGCCGACAAGCCGGATGCAAACTATATTAATTATGGTGTACGTGAATTTGGCATGTCTGCTATTTTAAATGGTCTTGCACTTCATGGCGGCGTAATTCCTTTTGGCGCGACTTTTCTGATGTTTTCCGAATATGCCCGTAATGCATTACGAATGGCATCTTTGATGAAAATTCGTTCGATTTTCGTCTATACCCATGATTCGATTGGTTTAGGCGAAGACGGTCCGACGCATCAACCTATAGAGCAGACTGCGACTCTGCGATTGATTCCCTTCATGCAAGTTTGGCGGCCTTGCGATGCTGTGGAAACAGCAGTCGCTTGGCGCGCGGCTATCGAACGCAAGGATGGGCCTTCTATCCTGATCTTTTCGCGTCAGAATTTGCCCCATATGCCTCGAACTCCGGAACAAGTCAAAGCTATTTACCGCGGAGGCTATATTTTGAGTAATTGCGACGGGCAGCCGGAAGCTATTATTATTGCTACTGGATCGGAAGTCGAACTGGCCATGAAAGCGGCTGAGGCGCTAACATCTAAAGGTAAGAAAATTAGAGTGGTCTCAATGCCGTCTACAAATATCTTCGATACTCAAGATGCAGAATATCGTGAGTCTGTCCTGCCCTCATCTGTGACTATACGGGTAGCGGTAGAGGCTGGCGTGACGGATGGTTGGTGGAAGTACGTGGGCACCCAAGGAAGGATAGTAGGACTAAATCGCTTTGGGGAATCAGCGCCTGCCGGTCAGTTGTTTAAAGAGTTCGGCTTCACCGTTGAAAATGTAGTGAATAACGTAGAAGCAATACTTAAAATATAAACAATAAGAGATGTGGAATAATTAATATTCCTTCTGGAGAAAGGGGAGATCATTGTAGAGGAATATGTGATCTTCTTATCCTGTACGTCGAGGTCTAAATCAGCTTTTTACGATTAATTAGGTGAACAATGTGAAAAAAAATAATTTAATGAACGGGTTATTTGCAGGGCTGCTATTGGCAAGTCCTATTGCAGGTGCAGAACAATATCCTGCCGCGGATTTTCAGCCAAAGATTATTTACCAGGATGAGAGCTACAAGCACAGTAAATCTGCGACAGCAGCAGACACAACAAGCGAACAATCCGAATCCGAATCAGCTACCCAGGCAGATCCGCAGTACCCGGCAGCCCATTTCCAGCCAAAGGTACTTTATAAAGATGCCGATTATAAGCACAGCCAGTCACTAACGGAAACAGCAGTAACTGATGGGAAAGCTTCACCCGAAGCTTCTTCCCAGTCAACAACTGAAAAAGCTGCCGGTAGCTTGAGTGAGTTTTGGCCTGGGATAGTTATTTTGGCCTTGGCTGGCGTAGTCTACTTTAAAAAGCAATCTAAAGCTAAGGAAGCTGAGAGTAAGCCTTCAGTATCTTCGAGAGACTCGAGTAGTCTTACTGGAGTTGCCAAATACTTAAACCGGTCTTCAGGTACTGGAGTGGCTAAATATTTGGAAAAACAGGTTAAATCAGGCACAGGAGCGACAGGAGTTGCCAAATACATAGCAAGAAAAGTCATATCTGGAAAAGGACCTGCAACCGGAGTTGAAAAATACATGCGTGACCGGGGCTGATCATGGGCCGGGATTACACGAAGGACATTGTTTTTCCTGCGATGGCTGGATTATTTTGGTTTGGGAAAAGACCTAAAGCTCAGGAATTACAGAGATCTCCTGTTTATTCTAATGTTGCAAGTGAGCCTACGGGAGTCGCCAGATACCTGTCTACTAGACCTTCTGCAACAGGCGTTGCCAAGTACCTGAAAAAAAAAGAAATATCTCCCATAACTGGAGTGACGAAATATATAATAAAGCAGTCAATAGCGGCCAGAGAAACGCTCCCGGTAACTGGCGTAGCCAAGTATATGGCAAAATCAGAGCGTGAAGGTTCGATAGCCAGCGGAGTGGATAAGTACTTGGCGAAGCAGGCCCTTATTGCAAAAGATAGGCCTGTATTAAGTGGGGTTGAAAGATATATTGCAAAACAGCTTAGAGTTGCAAGTGAAATCACTTTATTGACTGGGGTAGCTAAATATCAGGAAGAACAAGCTATATCTGCAAGAAAAAAGGCAGCTAAGGCTTTAATAGCCCGATATTTGGAAGAGGAAGCAAAGACTGCCGCTAAAGCCAAAGAAGAGGAAGCTATAGCCTTAGAAGGAGAGGCAAGATTTCTAGAACAATCCATACCAGTAATAGAAGAGCCAGCCGCAACTGGAGTTGGCAGGTATATACAAATTCAAATGATATGGGCACGAAATCAACAACCCGTAAGCGGAGTTACTAAGTATCTGGCAAGGCAAATAATATTGGAGAGTAAAAGACCGCTACAATCCAGTGTGACTAAATATTTGTCTAAAAAATATGTAACTCCAAAAGTAAAACCCGTTTTAAGCGGCGTTGCCAAATATCTGGAAGAGCAATCTACCCTAGTAAACAAAAGTCCGGTTCATTCCGGCGTTACTAAATATTTGGCAAAACAATATGCAAATCCAAGAGTAAGATCAATTGCAAGCGGAGTTTCAAAATACCTGGCTGAGCAATCTCTAGCCGTTAAAGAAAAGCCAGTTGCCGTTATAGCTAAAGGATCTCAAGCTGGTTCGGCTGCATCTATTGAAACCAAGGCATTATCAGGTGTTTCCAGATACCTGGAGAAGCAGGTTTTGTCTGTAAAAGAATCATTAGCTGCAACGGCAACCGAAGTTGAAGAGTTTCTTGAAGGTGAGTTTATTTCGGCGAAAGAAATTGCAACAGCTACCGGCGTTTCCAAATATTTGGAAACGCAGGTTATGTTAGCAAAAGAGAGGATAACCGGGGTTTCAAGATATCTGGATGAGCATGTTTCTGTAAATAAAAATTTAGCTTCCGCTGCTCAAACCGGAGTCGACAGATATTTACTCAAAAGAGCTTAATAATTAATCGAGGCCCAATTTATTAGGGATATTTATGTTGAAACCGAAAATGGAATTTAGGTTTTAATTGCTGACTTCCAATTAAGTAGGAAGTCAAGACTAATTATAATAGACTGTAATAGGAAATAAGCTTCTTAAGACACTAAGGCTTATACAAATCGAGGCAAAAAAGCACGTAATTCAATGAGTAAGTTGGTGAAGCATTTATGAATTGTTCATAAACAGGATGGATTTTCCCAGAGTGCGGGAAAGCTCTCTTACCGTCAACTGTGCATTTTAGCTCAAATTCTGGTAGAATTGAACAGAACTTGTTTCGATGATTAATGTTCAGTTCTCGATTTAATTCGACGTTCGTTATTACTTCAGAACATGACGCATTTAAATGTCGATTTTTTATTTTAAAATAAAAAGGTACTAATTATGGCAAAGAATTTACTTGAACAACTCCGTGAGATGACTGTAGTAGTGGCTGATACAGGCGATATCCAAGCTATTGAGACTTTCAAACCTCATGATGCTACTACTAATCCTTCATTAATTACCGCTGCCGCGCAAATGCCGCAATATCAAGGTATTGTCGATGATACTTTAAAAAATGCCAGAGAGACACTGGGTGAAGATGCGCCGGCGGCGCAGGTTGCTTCACTTGCTTTTGACCGTTTAGCCGTTTCTTTCGGGCTAAAAATACTTGAGATAATTCCAGGTCGGGTTTCCACCGAGGTGGATGCGCGTCTTTCCTATGATACTGAGGCCACTATTTCTAAGGGCCGCGAACTGATTTCGCAATACGAGGCGCAAGGGGTTTCTCGCGAGCGGGTGCTTATCAAGATTGCTTCAACCTGGGAAGGCATTCAGGCAGCAGCTGTTCTGGAAAAAGAAGGTATTCATTGCAATTTGACTCTGCTGTTTGGCTTGCATCAGGCAATAGCATGTGCCGAAAATGGTATTACCTTGATATCTCCTTTCGTTGGGCGCATTCTGGATTGGTATAAGAAAGATACCGGCCGCGATTCTTACCCAGCCGCTGAAGATCCAGGCGTTTTATCTGTAACCGAAGTTTATAATTATTATAAAAAATTTGGTTATAAAACTGAGGTTATGGGTGCAAGCTTCCGTAATATCGGTGAAATTATGGAATTGGCCGGTTGCGATCTATTGACAATTGCTCCATCTCTTTTGGCGGAATTACAGTCTACCGAGGCTGATTTGCCGCGTAAACTGGATCCTGAAAAAGCTGTAAAGGCATCTATTGAAAAAATATCTATGGATAAGGCAACTTTTGACCGTATGCACAAAGAGAACAGAATGGCTAACGACAAATTATCCGAAGGCATTACTGGTTTTGAGAAGGCATTAGAGTCCCTGGAAGACGTTCTTGCAGCCCGACTGGCAAGCCTGGAATCAAAGGAAAAAATAAGTCATACAGCATAAAAAACATAGTGTTCCAGCCTGAATGACGGGGGTATTTATTTTTACCCAAGAGTTTTATGGTTATCGCGCATAATGTGAAAATAATATAATTACTAATGAAAATCTAATATGTCACAAAAAATTTTAGACGTAGTAAAATCCGGTGTTGTAATCGGTGAGGGCGTGCAGAAGATATTTGCTATTTGTAAAGAAAATAAATTCGCATTGCCGGCCGTAAATGTAATTAATACCGATTCAATCAACGCGGTATTGGAAGCAGCAGCCAAGGTAAAATCTCCGGTATTTATCCAGGTTTCTAACGGTGGGGCTCAATTTTTTGCCGGTAAAGGCCTTAAATTAGAAGGTCAACAAACGGCTATTTTGGGTGCTATCTCTGCGGCTCAACATGTACACACGGTTGCTGAAGCCTATGGTGTGCCAGTGATTTTGCATACTGATCATGCCGCGAAGAAGCTATTGCCGTGGATTGATGGTCTGCTGGATGCTGGCGAAAAACGTTTTGCAGAAACCGGTAAGCCTTTATTCAGCTCACATATGCTGGATTTATCTGAAGAAAGCCTGAAAGAAAACATTGAAATTTGCGCTAAATACCTAGCTCGTATGTCCAAAATGGAAATGACACTTGAAATAGAATTGGGTGTTACTGGAGGTGAAGAAGATGGGGTCGATAACACCGGTATGGATCACTCTTTGCTATATACTCAGCCTGAAGACGTGGCTTATGCGTATGAAGAACTGAGCAAAATCAGCCCCCGGTTCACAATCGCTGCTTCTTTTGGTAATGTCCACGGGGTTTACAAGCCGGGTAACGTTAAATTGACGCCAACCATTTTAGCCAACTCACAAAAACATGTGTCTGAAAAATACGGCGTGGCTGATAACACATTGAACTTTGTTTTTCACGGCGGCTCCGGCTCCACAGCTGACGAAATCAAGGAATCAATAAGTTACGGCGTGGTTAAGATGAATATTGATACGGATACCCAATGGGCTACATGGGAAGGTGTAATGGAATATTATAAGAAAAATGAGGGCTATCTACAAGGCCAGATCGGCAATCCGGAAGGTGACGATAAGCCGAATAAAAAATACTATGACCCACGAGTTTGGCAGCGTGCAGGAGAGTTAGGTATGGTAGCTCGTTTAGAGCAAGCCTTCCGGGAATTAAACGCAGTTAATTCTTTGTAAGCGGAACTTTCCTGACCTGCAGGCGAGATATAAAGCGGATTTTTATTTTATGAAGACTGTTGGATATATTAAATTCTTCAGTCTTCAGCACATTATTCTTTCCAATAAAAATTTGGCATGACTTTTAACTAAGTAAATCGTCGCTCCGTCAGTTGAGCAGCTACATTTACTTTTTTAATGTTATCGGATCTTGAATGCGCAGATCTAAAAAGTGACGGAGTCATAGGTGATCTAGCCCTGATTTCACGGACACCCCGTTAAGCGACTTTTTTAGCTTCAAAAGCTTCTGGGCTAAGATAATCCAGTTTTGAGTGAAGCCGTTTGCGATTGTCATACACTTCGCTATATTCGAACACCTGGAACTTGGCATCAGAACGAGTCTTGAAGCGTTCCCCATGAATAGCTTCGACTTGAAACTGTGGCGCCAACTTTCCCAAATTTCCATAGCGGCATTATCATAACAGTCGCCTTTTTTGCTCATGCTGCAAATCAAATGATGTTTTCGGAAAAGTTTCTGATAGGCGGCTGAACAATACTGGCTGCCTGGTCAGAATGGACGATTACGCCTGTTAGCATCTTCCTGCACCATAACGCCATAATGAGGGCATCACCTACCAGCGTTGCCGTCATCCGCTCAGCAATCGCCCAGCCGTACCCCCCTTGAATAAAGCTCAAGCACGACCGCTAAGTACAGCCAACCTTCGTCCGCCCGGATATAAGTGATATCCGCTACTCACTTTTGGTCAGGCTTGTCCGCCATAAAATTCTGCTCCAAATAAATGAGGCGCAACCGGTAATGAAAGCTTGCTATTCATAGGCGCCTTGCGATCCTAGGTGCGTCAGGCTGTCCTTTTTCTTCGTCAAACACACGCTTGATTTCAACCGCCAGTAGCTGGTTCGCTTCAGCCCTCTCTGAAAAGCGGCCGTCGCCTCCAGGCGTACGTAATAACCGCTACACTACGCGACACCGACAGCAAGCGACACATCATGATCATTGAGAATTGGTTTTCGTTGAGCTTAATCATAGCGTATTTCACTTGGGCAGTTTCGCGAAGGACGCCGCCGCTTTTTTTAGGAGAGCCACTTCCTTTTCCAAGCGGGCATTGTCTCTTTTAAGACGAGACAACTCGGCTTGCTGGAGCTTTGGGTCTTAAAACGCCTACCCAGCTTAACGACATTTCGCTCGCCAGGCATGCAAGGGCGCCTCTGCAAGTCCTACATCCATCGCCACCTTGGCAATATCTCGATCTGCCAATTCTAATGCTGGCTCTTTAAACTATGCGCTATTTGTTGCGGAAAGATCGTGATGTTGTTTCTTCTTTTTTGGTTTTCATAATTGAGCTCGGTTTTAGAAATTACTCTCTAACCCTGTGTCTGCTAATTCGGGGCAAGATCATGGGGGGCCGCTTTTTCCTATCAATATGGGGATCGTCGAGCTGTCCAAAAATATCTAAAAAATCCATTTCTTCCTGTTCCTTAATCGTGGCTATATTGTCATTATCCTAAACTCTGTTTGTTCAATAGCTATTTCTTAATGAGATAGTCCTGAGCGAGATTGCTCTGTAGACGCTTGCCTTCAACAGTGTTAAATACCAGTTATTTCTGTAAAATATAAAATTTTGTGTCAAAATTACGACACTTTTATCAATGTTGGCATATTGGTTCAATGAAAATAGTGATCCTTGGGGCTGGCGTTACCGGGTCGTCGGTAGCGAGCGCATTAGCGAGTGAAGAGAATGATATTGTTGTTATTGATTTCAAACAGGAACTTCTCGATGCTTTAAAAGAAAGGTTAGATATAGCGACGGTCACGGGCAATGCTGCTCATCCTACCGTTTTGGAGCAGGCAGGGTTAGAAAATACCGATATGGTCATTGCGGTAACCGACCGTGACGAGACTAATATGCTGGCCTGCATGATCATTCATACGCTGTACAGTCGTCCCAAAACTATTGCGCGGGTACGGGCTATTGATTATCTTAAAAATCCGAAATTATTCGGTCCAAATGGTATTCCGGTGGATATTGTCATCAGTCCCGAACAGATGGTTATGGAGTCCATACGCAATTTAATCGAGTTTCCCGGCGTTTTGCATATTTCCGATTTTGCAGGGGGATTGGTACGGCTGTTCTCAGTTAAAGTGGTGGCCGACGGCTTTTTAACAGGGAAAAAAATTAATGCGGTGAAGGAAACGCTGGCTGATGGCAAAATTCGCGTAGCAGCAATTTTTCGGCAAGGGTTGCCTTTAGCCGTGGATGGAGAGGCAGTTATTGTTACGGATGATGAGGTTTTCTTCGTTGCGCCCCGCAATGAAGTGCGTCGTGTATTGAAAGCGCTACACAAGATGGAGGCCCCCTTAAAGCGGATTATTATTGCCGGGGGCGGGCATATCGGCAAAAGGCTGGCCCTGGCTCTGGAAAACGATCATCATGTAATAATCATCGAAAAAGACCCTATTCGAGCAAAAAAAATCGCCAACGATCTTGAGCATACTATAGTGTTGAATGGTGATTGCGCCGATGATACTTTGTTGCTTGATGAGTCCATCGACAATACTGATCTGTTTTGCGCCATTACTGATAATGACGGCGTAAACATTATCTCCGCTTCACTGGCCAAAAGTTTGGGCGCCCGCAAGGCCATCTGCTTACTTAATCATGTTTCATACAGCAAATTATTGCCAGGGACAGGTATCGATGTGGCTGTGCTTCCCAATCAGGAAACCCTGGGCAGTATTTTAAAGCATGTGCGCAGAGGTGACGTCGCGCAAGTCAATTCGTTATGTGGAGGGACTGCTGAAGCTATTGAGGCCATAGCACACCGAACTAATGGTCCTCATTCAGTGGTTGGGCATCGGGTAGACAGTATAAAATTCCCTGCCGGCATAGTGATGGGCGCGCTGATTCGCAAACAACAAGTTATTCCCATTCATCATGACACAGTCTTTGAGGAAGGAGATCATGTCGTAATGTTTGCAATGGATAAAAAGCTGGTCAGTAATATAGAGAAACTCTTTCAACCTCTCACATAAACTCATCAAAGTCGCCTTATAGAAGATCGATATGGGCAAAGCTTGTGTTTCACTTGATGATTTTTACTTATTTGATACAGCATAGATTTAAGTGCTCATGAACATCATTTTTACAATCATCCATATTTTCGGCGTTGTTATCATGGTCTTCAGCGGCTTGATGTCCACCTGCCTGGTGACTTCAAAAATTGCTGAAGACGGAGCCACTATAGCTTTTTCCCAAGGTACCATGATTACTTTATTGTCTGGCGCCTTAATGTTTTTATTGACGAGACGATCCCCTAAGAAAGTGTCCAGGAAAGCGGGATTTTTATTGGTAACGTTGTGCTGGTCACTGGCTTCGGTGTTTTGTACTCTGCCGTTACTACTATATTTGCCTGGATTAAGTTTTGTTGATGCTTATTTTGAGGTCATCTCCGGCCTCACGACGACAGGCGCGACGGTACTTAGCGGCCTGGATTATATGCCAATGTCGATTAACTTGTGGCGTCATGAATTGACTTGGTTTGGCGGGATAGGCATCATTGTTTTTGCGGTGGCTATTTTGCCTGTATTAGGTATTGGCGGCATGCAGTTGCTTAAGTCGGAATCACCCGGATCTGTCAAGGAATCCGACTTGCCGCCTCGCATAACGCAGACGGCCAAAGCTTTATGGATAGCTTACGTGGTCATTACCTTTGTTTGCGTCATTTCGTTATACATGGCTGGAATGAACTGGTTTGATGCCGTTTGCCATGCCTTTTCCGCAATGAGTTTGGGAGGATTTTCCACCCATGATGCCAGTATTGGTTTTTTCAATTCGCTGCCCATCGAAATAGTGCTGATTGTCTTTCAATTGTTGGCAGCTATGAGCTTCGCTACCCATTTCCTGGCCCTCCATAAACGCTCGTTCAAGCCATATGTCAAAGATATGGAAGTGCGCGGCATGCTGACTGTAGTGCTCGGAAGTTGTATCGTGGCGGCAATTGTTTTGTGGCATGACGGCACTTATCCAGGCTTTTTTACTGCCTTACGACATGCGACGTTTAATGTAGTTTCTGTTGCCACGACTTCCGGCTACATGACCCAGGACTTTAATCTATGGCCTGTTTTCGTTCCGATGTGGATGCTGTTCCTGAGTAGTATTGCTGTTTCTTCCGGTTCTACGGGGGGCGGTATCCGAATGATTCGAACCATCATTCTCATGAAGCAGGCGCGCCTGGAGATGTTCAAATCTATTCACCCTTATGCTGTTAAACCAATGAAAATTGGTGGCGCTGTCATAAACAATGACATTATTGCCTCGGTGATGGGATTTATTTTTCTGTATTTTATGTGTATTGTTATTCTGGTATTCACACTGCTGTTGAGTGGGCTGGATTTTATAACTGCTTTCACCGCCATTATTGCCTGTTTTAACAACGCTGGCCCAGGACTTAACCTAGTAGGCCCTGCGGCAAATTACTCAATTTTGAGTAATTTTCAAACCAATGTCTGTACCTTTGCCATGCTTTTGGGTCGGGTGCAAATATTCTCCATCGTGATTCTATTCATTCCTGAGTTTTGGAAAAAATAAATTCTGATTGTATGGAAATTTGTCAAAAATTATTTAAAGCGATAATATTCAAGATATTGACCAATCAGGACTTAATCAATGGCCAATCTTTCCAGACTGTTTTTTGCTTTATGGCCTGACGAAGCCATCAGAGAAAAGTTGAGACTGTTATGCCAATCTATCCAGGCTAAAGAATTCAAATGGGTGTCGCCGCAAAATTTTCATGTAACTTTGGTGTTCCTAGGTAATATTGACAAAATCGCTGAATTGATGATTGCCCAGAGTGCCGCTGTTATTTCTGTTGAACCATTTGTAGTGACCTTTGATAGGCTTACTTACTGGAGTAAACCTAAAGTTTTATGCCTTACTTCCCGCCAACAACCTCCATGTGAGTTGGGCATGTTGGTTGAAGCATTGAGTTTAGCTGTCGAAAATTGCGGTCTTCAAGTTGATACCAAGCCTTATAATCCTCATATTACTCTGGCCAGACATGGCAGGGCATTTACTGAACGGGATTATGAGCCAATCGTTTGGCGCGCAAGTTCATTTTGTCTTGTTGAATCCTATAACAAGCCTGATGGTGTTTTTTATAAGGTGATCCGGCAATGGCCTTTTAAAGCTGAATCTTGTTTATCGTAGTCAGTAAGCGGGAAGCGAGATCCTAATTGCTACTTAAGCTCGCCGTTAATTATTTTCAATAGTGTGAATCTGGCTCGTAAACTGACCTTGGGCAACGCGGGTTTGTATTATGTCGCCTGGAGCCAGCTGTTCGCTAGAGCGAATAAGTTGCCTGGAAGGCAGATGAATAGCCATTGCATAACCACGATTTAAAGTTGCCAAAGGACTGACGGCCTGCAATGTCTGGCTTGCGTTTAATAATTGCTGATTAAGCTGATCCAGTTTGTGTTGAGTGATGTTGATCAGGCACTTGCTTAAATAAAGCTGTCGCTGTTCATGATTTTTTATGATTATGGCCGGATTAAATTGCCATAAATTAGCCGTTTTTGTTTCTAGTTTGCTGATATTCTGGCGAAGCCTTATATAAATGGCCTGGTTAAGTCTTAACTCAAGTTCGTCCATGCGCTGCGCATTTCTTGCCATTTTCTTGCCAGGGTGCAGTTGCTGTAATCTTTTGGTTAACCAGTCTAATAATTGTTGCTTTTGGCCTAGTTTTTGTTGTAGTTGCTGTAGCAATCGAGCTTCCAAATTAATGAATTTGGATAGCCATTCCCGCTGATCGGGAGTTGCGTGCTCAGCTGCTGCCGAGGGTGTAGCCGCCCGTAAGTCCGCCACAAAATCGGCAATGGTGACGTCGGTTTCGTGCCCCACGCCGGAAATGACCGGAATTTTGCTGGCAAAAATGGCCCGGGCAACAATTTCTTCATTGAAGGCCCAGAGATCTTCCAGCGATCCGCCACCTCGCGCAAGAATAATAACATCGCATAGATTGTGCTGATTAGCGATGGCCAGCGCATTGGCAATTTCATTTTTTGAGCTTTCTCCCTGTACTGCAACGGGATAAATAATAATGGGCACAGCCGTAAATCGTCTATTTAATACAGTCAGTATGTCCCTGATTGCAGCGCCGGAGGGTGACGTTATTATTCCTATGGCTTTGGGTAATGCCGGCAGACTTTGTTTGATGGTGACATCAAATAAACCTTCTTCTAACAGCTTAAGTTTTAAAGCATCAAATGCTTTACGTAACGCTCCATCGCCGGCTTCTTCAATATGCTCGACAATAAGTTGAAAGTCGCCTCTGGGCTCGTACAGGCTAACTTGTGCTTTTACAATGACTTGTTTGCCGTTTTCAGGCTTGAAATCCAGTCTGCGCTGCTGGATGCGAAACATTGCACAGCGTATTTGGGCATTTGCATCTTTTAAAGAAAAATAAATGTGTCCTGAAGAGGGTGTGCTTAAATTGGATATTTCACCTTCAACCAGAACAGTCAGGAAATGATCGTTAAGCAGTTGACTGACTTCACGGTTGAGTTGGGTGACAGTAAGTATTTTGGGTTGTGCCGTAGGGTACGAGGAAATAATCATGAATTAATAACAGGGGCTTTTATAACAAACAGGATTCAAACTACTCTAAATCAAGCAAAGGCAACAGTCCGGTTTAAGAGTAAAAAATTCAGGATTTTAGTTTGTTTTCCCTTTCAATCTGCTGCATATAGCGCTGGATAGCGGATTCAAAGGCCGGCGCTATGCGGGTAAATTTGCAGCCGATCTTTTCGATTTTATTCAACTTTTCCGGATTAACAATGCATTTGTTACGTATTTCAAAAGAAATAGTGTCTTCGCCTGTATCTGTGAGAAACAGTTTGCAGTGTTCAAGTTGTGCCTCAAGAGCTAGCAGAGAAGAAATGTCGGCCGATTCATTAAGCATTGAGAAGCCGGAAAGGCTGATATCATACAGCTTAAGCTCAATAGACTCTCGATCTTCCAGAATTAACCGGCAATAACTGGACTTTGATAGAGGAGATTTTATCCGATAGAATTCCCGGCGCTGCAACCAAAGAATTGCTTCGGGGATAGGCATTATAAATGCCGGACGCCCTTTATGCTGAATTTTTGCAAGCCGGCTTGTCTGGAAAGTAACCTCGATGCCAAGGTATACGGTTTTAAAAAATATATTAGGAGAATTTAGGGCCTGCTGGCTTAAATACTCTTTTGGGGCATAATCTAAGATTAACGAATTATTTTTTTTATTAATCTCTATTATTGTAGTAATAAAAGAATCATTATTATCGCCAAAGTTAGCGCTGAGTAGGCATTTACTATTAAATAATAATGATAAATGATTAACTATTTGCGCTTGATTACGAATTAAGAACGACGTTTCGTTTTCCATTTATAGTAATAAGTTGTTTTCGAGTATATATCATCAGACTATTGTAAAATACTTAAAGTATATGCACAAAGAAAGGGGTATTCGTGGCGTGGTTTCTTTTATTTTCTGCGGGGTTCGCAGAAATAGTATTTGCTTTAAGCCTTAAGTATAACCAAGGTTTTACCAAACTTTGGCCTAGCATAATCACTTTGTTATCAGGGGCTGTCAGTTTCTATTTGTTGATGCTGGCAATAAAAACCTTGCCGCTGGGAACCGCCTATGCTGTTTGGACCGGTATGGGAGCAGTAGGAGTGGCCTTAGTAGGGATCCTTCTATTTAAGGAATCATCGGATGTATACCGATTGCTGTCGATAGCTTTAGTCGTTATCGGCATCATTGGCCTTAAATTAACTGATAATAATTAACGTGTTGCACCTGGTTTTTCAGTCACCTATTGATACGGCAATCCTGGAACGAATTGATGCCGGGGATGTAGCAATTTTCCTTGAAAACTCGGTTTTGCGCATCCTCCAAAATGGAATATTAAATGACAGGTTAACACAGCAACTCAAAATTAACCGTCTTTGCGTCTTATTGGATGACATAACTGTTCGTGGAATAAGGGCTGATGAGCTGGTTAAGGGGATAGAAGTAATCGATTATGCTGAGTTGGTTGAATTGACTGTTAAAAATCCGGTAATTCAATCGTGGTCTTGATGGTTAATAACCTGTGTATAGGGACAACCGAGCAAGGCTTTTTAGTGAACCCGGCTGATTGGAATGAAGAGGTCGCGAAGCTGCTTGCCGAGTTAAATAATATTCCGTTGAATGATGCGCGCTGGGAAATTATTTTGTTTATGCGTGATTTTTACAAGCAATTTAAGTACTTGCCCAATACCCGCGTATTCACTAAAGCGGTTGCCGGGAAACTGGGCGATAACAAAGGCAATAGCCGGTATTTGCTTAAATTATTTCCTGACGGCCCATTGAAATATGCATGCAAGCTGGCTGGATTGCCTAAACCGCCAACCTGTTTGTAGAGATGCGAGTATCGCGTTTTTAGCTTTGCTTGAAACTATGAATCAGCCGTCTTTCCTTCTTGTTCGGCTTATGATTGCTGCCACTGAAATCAAATAATTCCCGCTGTTCACGGTGCTGAATGATTTGTTGCTCACGCTTGGCAAGACTTTCAGTGCTTTCTTGATAGAGTAAAACCGCTTCTTTAGCCGAGCGCCGTTGGCCTGAGATAGCGGTAATCGTAATATCCCAGCGGTAGTTATCCTTGGTAATAGAAAGGGCGGCGTCCGGTTTAACTTCCCTGCCTGGCTTGGCGCGTTGGCCGTTAACGTGCACTTTCCCGCCTGAGACAGCATCGGCCGCTAACTTACGCGTCTTAAAAAAACGCGCAGTCCATAACCATTTATCCAGCCGGATTGATTCCAGTTCAAGCATAGGATATTTCTTTTATTATTTTCTGCATCCGGACTTATAGCTGATATCCGGGCAGAAATTAATGCTCCAACTGTTTCTTTAATTCTTTGGGCAGCGAAAATACGACTTTTTCTTCTATGCCCTGAATTTCAATAGTCGATTTGCCGCCCCATTGCTTTAATTGATTGATAACTTCCTGCACCAGTACTTCCGGTGCGGAAGCTCCGGCGGTAACACCGACCACGGCAATGCCTTCGAACCAGCTCTGCTGCATATCATGGGCGGTATCTATCAGATAGGCTCGTTTGCCGAGTTGTTCAGCGATTTCGCGTAAACGGTTGGAATTAGAGCTGTTAGGTGAACCGACTACAAGGATTGTATCAGCCGTTTTGGCTAGTTCATAAACAGCATCCTGACGGTTTTGCGTTGCGTAACAAATATCGTCTTTTTTCTGTTCCTGAATGGCCGTAAAGCGTGCTCTTAAGGCATCTACCATAATTTTGGTATCAGTCATCGATAAGGTGGTTTGCGTTACATAAGCCAGATTTTCCGGGTTGTTTACCATCAGGTTTTTAACATCTTCCGGCGTTTCCACCAAATAAATGCCGCCATTTTTTGTAGCTTTTTCATATTGCCCCATGGTGCCTTCAACTTCAGGATGTCCGGCATGACCGATAAGAATCACTTCCCGATCCGATTTTGCATGTTTGGCCACCTGCAAATGGACTTTGGTGACTAGCGGACAGGTAGCATCAAAAACCGTTAAATTTCGTTCTTTAGCTTCTTGCTGTACTTGTTTGGAAACACCGTGGGCGCTAAATATCAGATAAGATCCGATTGGCACATCGTTTAAATCTTCAATAAAGATAGCCCCTTTTTCTTTAAGGCCGTCAACAACCGTCCGGTTGTGCACAACCTCGTGCCTTACATAAATTGGAGCCCCGAAAGCTTCGATGGCTTGATCAACAATTTCAATGGCCCGGTCTACGCCGGCACAGAATCCACGCGGGTTAGCGAGTACGATTTGCATATTTTTGCTTCTTTAAGTGGAATATTAAGATATTTTAACTCAACATAGTTCCTGATACGATGATTCCATCAGTATCGGCATATAAATAATGATCTTTTCGGAAATTGATTCCGGCAAAAGTAATTAATGGGTCGCGGTCGCCATGGCCCGTTTTATGACTTTTTAATGGATGCGTATGCAATGCACGGATGCCAATGGGAAGTTTATCAATTATAGCAGAATCCCTAATACAGCCATAAATCACTATACCTTGCCAACCATTATCAATGGCGGTCTTTGCCAGGTTATCTCCGACCAGAGCGCATCGGTGCGAACCTCCGCCATCAATAACGAGCACTCTATTCTCCACTTTTTCTTCCAGAACTGCTCTGACCAAAATATTATCCTCAAAAACTTTCAGCGTTGTGATTTGTCCGCAAAAGGCGATATTAGCTCCGTAAGACTTGAACAGCGGCTCGGCAATCTGAAAGTTTTCTTCTCCTGAATGTGCATCGCAAAGATCGGCAGTAGTAAAAGTCATGATTCAAGGCTCGAAAATGAATGTTTAGATTAATAAATGGTCTGTATAAGTATTCTATAGTAACCTTCTTGTTCAAGCCAAAAAAAGCAGAATTTAAATGTGGATAGTGATATTTATAATTGCCATGATGTTCGTTCTGGGAAATGCCTTGATTCTTCTGCGAACGGCAAAAAAACCGAAAATTCCTGATAATGTGAAAGCACAGCCTTACGATGAAAAGAATTCCAGTGATTGGTAATAATTTCGTAATAATGCTGCTGTGGATTTATGTGCCTTATTTAAATACCCTGGAGAGAACCACGGATAGCTTATAACGTCAGGTTCTCAGGATAAAGGTAACCGGGCCGTCATTAACAAGGGAAACCTGCATGTCGGCTCCAAACCGGCCGAATTCAACATTAGCATAAGTGGTTTTGGCAATATGTTGCAGATATTCGAACAGTTGCCGACCTTTTTCCGGCGGTGCGGCCGAAGTAAAGCCCGGGCGATTGGCTTTTTGCGTATCTGCTGCAAGCGTGAATTGCGGCACCAGTAGCAAGCCGCCGTTGATATCTCTTAAACTCAGATTCATGCGGTCATTGTCATCTGCAAATATCCGGTAGTTGAGGATGCGTTCCAGCAAGCGTTCGGCGTCGTTTGGCGTATCATCTTTTTCAATAGCCACCAGCGCCATAATGCCTGTATCGATTTTGCCTATGTCCTGATTGTTGATTGTGACTTTGGCGGTGGTTACTCGTTGGATAATAGTGAGCATAATATTAGGTATAAGTCTTAATGTATTTTAATTTTTTCATCTATAGTGTTCCATCGTACAACAATTGCAAACGTCTCTACTACTTTCTATCTCTTAGAGCTTAATCAAAGGGGGCAATAGCGCGAGAACAGTTGAGTAATTATTGTTTTAGAAATCACACAGGCAGGGTAATGAAGTTTTTATTAATTTTATTGTTATGTTTGCCGTCATGGGTAAGCGCGCAAATTTATGAATGGCAGGATAAAAGCGGCAACAGGCATTTCTCTGACCGTTCTTATCCAGAAGCAAAAATAATAAATATAAAGCCCGGCTATGGCTTTTACCGGGTTAAAACGGTTTACGATGGCGATACGGTCGTGCTGGAGGATGGCCGTAAAATCAGGTTGTTGGGCATTAATACGCCGGAAGTTCAACACCGGGATAAAATGGCGGATGCAGGCGGAGAGGAAGCCAAGCATTGGTTAATTAATAAACTTCAAAATAGTAAAGTGCGATTGGTGACTGATGCGGAAAAAACAGATAAATATGGTAGAACCTTAGCCCATGTTTTTACTGAAAAAAAAGAGCACATTAATGTGTCTCTTGTTGCGGCCGGCTTGGCGGAAATCAGTATTTATCCGCCTAATCTATTTTATGTAGATGAGCTGGTTAAAGCCCAGAATGTAGCGGAAAAAGCCAGGCTCGGCATTTGGCAAAGACCGGAATACGCCATCCTGCCTGTTAGCCATCTCAATGGAGAAGGACATACCGGCTGGACGCGCATGGCGGGAAAGGTTGTTGGCATTCGCAATACCCGAAAGTTTATTTATCTCGAATTTTCTCCTCAATTTGACGCGCGCATTGAACGCAAATGGCTGTCCCTGTTTCCGGATATTAATGGCTATTTGGGGAAAAATATTGAAGTTCGCGGCTGGCTGAACAAGAGCAGGGGGAGCTTTTCCATGTTAATTCGCCATCCGAGCGCTATTAAATTTCCGCTGTAAGCGAGACATTATTTACTTACTGCGAATGAATTTGCATTTACACAATCTCCAAAACTTCCGGCAGGAAGAACTCACTCACCAGCATTTGTCCGTGCCTGATTGAATAGACGGTTCTTCTGCCCCAAACCGGTTGGTGAATTTTGGCTTCATCGATTGCCGCCTGAGTCCATGTGGGTTGATGAATTAAGGTCACATCCATTTCCATGCGTTCCAGTTTGGGGTAAGAGAAAATCACTTCTCCCAAGGGCCGATTGCCCAGATGGGACAAATTGTTGCGGGCAACTTTTATAGTTTTTGGCGGAATAATAGTTCTTGCCATAATTAGCGGTTTGCCGTCAGCGTGAAGTAAAACTTCACGGATTAAGCTGAATTTGTTTTCAGGTAATTTGAGCAGCCTGCGTTCACTTAAAAATGGCGTACGCCATTGATGAAATAGAATCTTGACTGCGATGGAGCTGCCGTAATAGCTGCGAAGGCGCTTTGTCAAAGAGCCAGGCTCATAAGTCCATGATTGAACTGATTCAGGGAGAGTGCGGCGAATACCTTGGCGGTTTTCTATCCACAAGGGTTCACAGCTAAATAAAAAGCTTTTAGTAGACAAATCCGGGCTAAACCTCTGAATACTCTGTCGAAGCGCCCAGCCAGCGATCACATAAAGGTTGTATGGCTTGCGGCGACTCCTGGAAGAGTATGTCCCCAATTTGCTGGATATTATTTAGCAAATCTGCATCCCTGGCTAAATCAGCAATTTTAAAATGCATTTGCCCGGTTTGCCGTGTGCCCATCACTTCACCGGGACCGCGTAATTGCAGATCCTTTTCGGCGATGACGAAGCCATCATTACTGTCTCTCAGTATTCCTAGCCTATGGCGGGCGGTATCCGATAAAGGCGATTGATACATCAGCAGACAATAACTGTCGCCTTCTCCCCGGCCGACACGTCCGCGTAACTGGTGGAGTTGGGAAAGACCGAGCCGTTCCGGATTTTCTATAATCATTAAACCGGCATTGGGCACATCAACGCCGACTTCGATAACGGTGGTTGCAACCAGTAAATCAATTTGATGATTTTTAAAGGCCCGCATGATAGCTTCCTTGTCGGCGGATTTCATGCGGCCATGAATTAGCGCCACACGCACAGAGGGCAAAAATTCAGTTAATAGTTCCGCCGTTTTTTCCGCAGCCTCGCACTGAAGCGCTTCCGATTCTTCAATTAATGTGCAAACCCAATAAGCTTGCCTTTTTTTATCTACCCAGCTGTTAATTTTATGAATCACATCGCCCCGCCGTTCGGCTGGAATAATGCTGGTTACGATTGGTTTCCTGCCGGGCGGCAGTTCATCAATAATGGAAATATCCAGATCGGAATATTGCAGCATCGCCAGAGTACGGGGAATCGGGGTAGCGGTCATGACTAATTGATGCGGCCTGATATTATCCTGCTGGCCTTTTTCCCTCAGCGCCAGTCGTTGATGAACTCCGAAACGGTGCTGTTCATCAATAATAATGAGCCCCAGGCGATGAAAATTAACACTTTCCTGAAATAAAGCATGAGTGCCAATAATAATTCCGGCCGAGCCCTCAGCCATTGACTCCAGCACGTCTTTTCGCTGACTGTTTTTAAGCTGTCCGGTCAAGAAAACGACTTTTGTCTGAAAATTCTCAAACCATGCGCTAAAATTGCGGAAATGCTGATCAGCCAGTAGTTCTGTCGGAGCCATCACAGCGACCTGATAGCCGGCTTTTAAAGCCAGTAAAGCGGCATAGGCAGAGACCACTGTCTTACCTGAGCCGACATCACCCTGAATTAGTCTCATCATCGGATGGTGACGACGGCAATCCGCTTCAATTTCCGCAATTACCCGTTGTTGCGCGCCGGTCAATTTAAATGGCAGGGAGCGAAGGAAATGCTCGGTTATGCTTTTATCGCTGCTAAATTCCGGTGCCTGCCAAGCCTTAATTTTATTCCTGGCTTTTCGAAGACTCAGGTGATGAGCGAGAAGCTCTTCAAATGCGAGCCTTTTTAGTGCGGGTACGCTACCGTTTTGTAATGCCTCGATTGAGACGGATTCATCCGGTGCATGTAAGGTTTTAAGGGCCTCATTTAAAGAAGGATAGCGATACTGTTTTAAAACGGATTGAGGAATCCAGTCTGATAAAAGCTGATTTTCTTCGTTGCAAAGACTTAAGGCCTGTTTTATTGCCTTCCTTAAAGTAGCTTGTTTCAAACCTTCAGTCAGGGGATAAACGGGCGTCAGGCATGTTTCTGTAATACAGGAATCCGGGTTTGGGATGATATTGTATTCCGGATGAACTATTTCAAGTCCCGCAAAACCGTGGCGAACTTCCCCAAAACAACTGATTAGCGCGCCGGGCTTTAGCAGGTTGTGTTGAGCGGCGGCGAAGTGAAAGAATCGTAACGAGATAAAGCCTGTGCTATCGCTCACTCTGCAAATCAGGCTTTTGCGTCCTCGGGGTAAAATATCGGTGAATTCCACTCTGGCGCATATTAAAACCGTCATTCCCGCAGTCAGGGAGTTAATAGGATAGACTCGGGTTCGATCTTCATAGCGGTGAGGCAGGTGAAAAACAAGATCCTGAATAATGCGGATACCAAGCTTTTCCAGGCGATGTGCAGTTTGTGAGCCTATTCCTGTCAATGAACTTACCGATTGATTGAGATAATCCGGATTTTTCATTAGCGGGAGCCATTGCTTTTAGCAGGATGGTTTCTTAAATCTCCGGAGTCAGGGATTAAAGGGGATAATCCTGCGGTTTCAGGTACATAATCGCATCCATTTCCACCGCTGCGGCTTTAGGCAAGGCGGCCACGCCTATAGCTGCGCGGGCAGGGTAGGGCTCATGAAAATAGTTGCCCATGATTTCATTGACGATAGGAAAGTGTGATAAATCGGTTAAAAAAACATTCAGTTTAACGATATCGGAAAGGTCACCTCCCGCGGCTACAGCAACAGCTTTCAAGTTACTAAAGACTTGAGTGATCTGAGCCGAAATATCGCCTTCAATAATCGTCATGGATTCAGGAACCAACGGAATTTGTCCTGAAAGATAAACAGTTTGTCCAACCTTGACAGCTTGCGAATAGGTTCCAATAGCTTGCGGTGCTTGATCAGTCCGAATAATCGTTTTTGTCATTTTTGCTCCAGTATCCAAGTTTTTCAGCAGGGAAGTTTTTAGAAAATTAAGCTTTTACGCGCGTGATTTTTATAACAACTGATAATTCCTTCAGGCGCCGCATGATCTGGGCTAAATGCACACGGTCTTTAACCGTTAAAGTGATTAAATCCACACTCACCCGATCATCCTGGTCCACGACAGTGACATTTTCAATATTTGAATCCAGCTCGGAAATAGTGGATGCTATGGTTGCCAGCGAACCGCGCTGATTAAGTATCTCTATACGGAGTTCAGCCGGAAAATCGCCGACTGCATCTTGACTCCATTCCACATCCAGCCAATTAATGGGTTTTTTCCTGACTTCAGTGCTGTTGCGGCATTCGCAATGATGGACGACAATCCCTTTGCCGGGGTTAAAAAAGCCTATGATGGAATCTCCCGGGATCGGCCGGCAACATTTTGCAAGGTTAATAACCATGCCTTCCGTGCCCTTGATGATCAGCGGCGTTTTTTGGGACTGGACATTATCATCAAGTTTGATTGCGCCATGGACATTATCCTGGGTAAGGCGTTTGGCAATCAAAAACGGCATTTTATTTCCCAGTCCGATATCTTCCAGCAATTCATCCAGCGAATGCATGGAAGTTACTTTAAGCACGGCCTGTATCCGCTCTTCGTCAATGTTTTCCAGATGCAGATGCATGGTTTGCAGTTCTTTTTCCAATAAGCGGCGGCCTAAACTGATGGCTTCCTTTTGTTTAAAATGCTTAAGGTAGTTGCGAATACTGGAACGGGCTTTGGCGGTAACTACATAGTTGAGCCAAAGGGGGTTTGGCCGTGCCCAGGATGCCGTGATGACTTCCACGGTTACGCCGTTTTCCAGTTTGGTTTGCAGCGGCACCAGCTGTTTGTCAATTCGGGCGGAAACACAGGCATTACCGATATCAGTATGCACCGCATAGGCAAAATCGATAACCGTTCCGCCGCGCGGGATTTTAATAATGCCGCCTTTCGGAGTGAAGACGAAAACTTCCTGCGGAAACAGGTCTACCTTCAGGTTATCGATAAACTCCAGCGAATCACCGGCTGACTTCTGGATTTCAAGTAAATCCCTTAGCCACTCATTGGCGCGGGCTTGAAACTTTTCGGTTTTATCATCTTCGGATTTATACAGCCAGTGCGCAGCGATGCCCGATTCGGCCATGCGGTGCATTTCGTGAGTTCTGATCTGTATCTCAATCGGGACGCCGTAGGGTCCCATTAAGATGGTATGCAGGGATTGATAGCCATTGGCTTTAGGCAGGGCGATGTAGTCCTTAAAGCGGCCGGGAATAGGCTTATACAGGTTATGCACAGCGCCAAGTATACGATAGCAGGCATCGACATTGTCGCAAAAAATCCTGAAAGCGTAGACATCAAAAACATCGTCCAGAGAAATTTTTTTATTCAGCATTTTCTGGTAAATGCTGTAAATATCTTTTTCCCGTCCGACGACTTCACACGGCAGACCGGCTTGTTCCATACGATTTTTGATGGAGCTCTCGATAGTATCAACAATTTTGCGGCGATTGCCGCGCGCTTTCCTGACGGCATTTTTTAACACGGCGTGACGACGCGGGTACATCGTCTCAAAACTCAAAGCCTCAAGTTTATGACGGATATTGCTCATGCCAAGCCGATTGGCTATCGGGGCATAAATATCCAGAGTTTCGCGGGCAATGCGGCGTTTCGCTTCCGCAGGCATGGCTCCCAAAGTCTGCATATTATGTAGCCGATCTGCCAGTTTGACCATAATGACGCGTAGGTCCTTGGCCATAGCCAGAAACATTTTACGGACATTCTCCGCTTGGGTTTCTGCATGTGACTTGCTGTCAATCTGGGTTAATTTGGTAACGCCGTCAACCAGTTCGGCAACTTCCGCGCTGAATTGCTTGGTCAGTTCCTTTTTGGTGACCGGCGTATCTTCAATGACATCATGCAGAATGGCGGCCATAATGCCGTTAACATCCATGCGCATTTCAGCAAGACTGATGGCGACGGAAACAGGATGGCAAATATAGGCTTCACCACTTTTACGAAACTGGCCTGAATGCGCCGCAGCGCCAAATTCGTAGGCATGGATGCAATCATCAATCTGGCTTTGATCCAGATAGCCGGACAAGGTCGCGCATAAACGCCGGATCAGTTTATCCTGAGGGCGTTCCAGCTCGAGAGTGTCAGCTATTTCCAACATGGACGTTAGCGATCAGAACATGGAATTGTGTTCATTATTTTCGCCTACCCGGTGCAGAAGGTTGATATTTTCAGTCGTAACATGACCGGCTGCAATTTCGCGCAAAGCGACAACGGTGTCTTTATCTTTACCTCGCGTGACAAACTCGGTAGCACCGTGGCTTAGTTGACGCGCTCTCGCACCGGCTAATAAAACCAGTTTAAAGCGGTTTTCTACATGTTCCAAGCAATCTTCGATAGTGACTCTGGCCATTTTTAATCTCGTCAGTTAAATATTTGAGCCTGTTTGACCAGGCTAATGGAAATATGTTTCATTCAGGCTGTTTTAGCGTAATCGATCATTATAAGAACAATAGCCGATTTAAACTACTAACCTCGTGATTTTAATATAGCAACGGCAGGAAGTTCTTTGCCTTCAAGAAACTCGAGGAATGCGCCACCCCCGGTAGATGTATACGACACTTTATCGCTGATGCCGTATTTGTCAATAGCCGCCAGCGTATCTCCGCCACCTGCAATCGAGAAGGCGGGGCTTTCGGCAATGGCTGCCGCCAGTGATTTTGTGCCGTTGCCGAATTGGTCTATTTCAAATACACCGACAGGTCCATTCCAGACAATAGTCCCAGCCGATTTTAAGATTTCGGCATATTGTTTTGCAGTATCAGGCCCTATATCCATAATTAAATCATCCGCTTCAACATCGGCTACTTTTTTAACGGTGGCGGCTGCATTTTCTGAAAATTCCTTTGCACACACAACATCAACCGGTATGGGGATGTCAGAACCATTCTGTTTGGCAGCTTCAATTAATTGCCTGGTTTCTTCGAGAAGATCAGCTTCATAAAGCGACTTGCCAACCGGAAAGCCGGCCGCAGCAATAAACGTGTTGGCAATTCCGCCGCCGACGATGAGTTGATCCACTTTTTCCGATAATGATTTCAGCACGGTCAATTTAGTGGAAACCTTGGATCCGCCGACAATAGCAACCAGGGGTTTAGCTGGAGTTTCCAGGGCTTTGCCCAAGGCGTCCAGTTCACTGGCCAATAACGGACCTGCGCAAACAACCGGGGCAAATTTCGCCACACTATGCGTAGATGCCTGTGCTCTATGAGCCGTGCCAAAAGCATCCATGACAAATACATCACAAAGAGCCGCCATTTTTTTGCCTAACTCATCGCTGTTTTTTTCTTCGCCGGCATTAAATCGCACATTCTCGCAAAGGACGACTTCACCCGGACTAATAGAAACGCCGTCCAGCCAGTTTTTTTCTAATCTGACCGGTTTACCGAGTAAATCGGATAAGCGTTCGGCAACCGGTTTAAGCGAGGATTCTTCGTCATACTGGCCCTCAACAGGGCGGCCCAGATGCGATAAAAGAATTACTGCGGCGCCTGCCGCCAACGCTTTTTCAATAGTCGGCACGCTCGCTTGTATACGGATATCACTGGTAACTTTGCCGTTTTTTACAGGTACATTCAGATCCTGGCGAATTAATACCCGTTTGCCTGATAAGTCCAGGTCGACCATGCGCTTAATTGTCATATTGCATTCTCCTTTGGTAGTAATTAATGGAATAGTTACGAAAAGTTATTATAAAAGTTCCTGATTACGTAGAGCTTTCAGCTAAAGCAGCAATGTCTCAATTTAACGCCATACCGGCATGGACTCATGTCAGGCACTCCTGCCTGCCACCCTTCGGGTAAATGCCAATCTGTTCCAGACAGATTGGCGCCGGACCCATCCGCCCGGAGCGGATGGGCATTTACCCCATTGGGGTGCGGGGCAGGAAAGCCCCGCATGAATCCAGAATACAGGGATGTGATTCACCACCAAAGTCTACTTCCATGTAACCTGGACCCCGGCACAAATCTGTCTGGAACAGATTTGCAGTTACCCGACCGGCTCCGGGCAGGAAAGCCCGTAGTGACTAATCCGTCGGGAACGGATTAGCATTTACCCGAAGGGCGTCAGGCAGGAGTGCCTGACGTGACTCCATGCCGGGGTGACGCAGCTTTAGCATCGCCAAGGTCGTTTTACTTCTATTTTGGCTGAAGCTTATACGTAATCAGGTAAAAGTTTAGGTTCAGGTTAGCCTTGTTTGCCTTTAACCTGAATTTTAACTCAGGGATATAAGAATTATCAGATTTATTGAAATAAAACCGCCGCGCTGATGAGTACGGCGCTAATAAGCAAAGCCCATATGGTTGTGCGGTGATTGTTATCTATTTGCTCCCGCAACAGGGCAAGCTCCTTGTTTTGGGTTTCTGCATGCTGTTTTGCGTACGCGGCGTTATCCAGCGCTTTATAGATTAACGCCGGGATTTCTGGAAATTGTTCGGCAAACTCCGGAAACTGCTTCAGTATTTTCTTGAATTTGGCTTTAGGTCCCATACGCTCATGAAACCATTTTTCCAGAAAAGGTTTGGCGGTCTGCCATAAGTCCAGTTCAGGATAGAGCTGACGCCCCAAGCCTTCAATATTGAGGAGGGTTTTTTGGAGCAATACCAGTTGCGGTTGAACATGCATATCAAACCGGCGTGCAGTCTGGAATAAGCGCAGTAACAATTGGCCGAATGAAATATCTTTGAGTGGTTTTTCAAAGATGGGTTCGCAAACGCTGCGTATGGCGGATTCAAACTCTTCTATTCGAGTAGAGGCAGAGATCCAACCGGATTCAACATGCATTTCTGCGACTTTACGGTAATCGCGATTGAAAAAAGCCAGGAAATTTTCGGCAAGATAATGCTGATCGGACAATGACAAAGAACCGACTATACCAAAGTCAACCGCTATATATTTGGCGGGTAAATCGACAAAAATATTGCCGGGATGCATGTCGGCATGAAAGAAGTTGTCCCGAAACACCTGCGTAAAAAAAATTTCCACTCCGCGTTCGGCCAGTAATTTAAAATCAGCTCCGCCAGTTTTGAGCTGATCGATTTCACCTACCGGTATGCCGTAAATTCTCTCCATTACCAGCACTTTCTGCCGCGTTAACGACCAGTGTATTTCGGGGATATAGATGAGATCGGAATTATCGAAATTGCGGCGCAGTTTGCTGGCATTAGCGGCTTCCCTGACCAGGTCAAGTTCATCCAGTGTGGTTTTTTCAAATTCCGCAACTACTTCCACCGGGCGTAGTCTGCGTGCGTCAGCCCAAAATCTTTCGGCAAAACGGGCCAATTCATAAAGCAGTCCTATATCGGAATGAATCCGATCCTCAATATCGGGGCGCAGCACTTTAACAACAACGCTTTCACCGCTGTGTAATACGGCTCCATGGACTTGAGCGATAGAAGCGGAAGCCATCGGTTCCGTATCAAACTCGGCAAAAGCCTCAGCAATGGACATGCCAAGCTCTTTTTCAATAATATTGCGTGCAATATCATTGGCAAATGGCGGGACTCTGTCTTGCAGTTTTACCAGTTCATCAGCAATATCATCGGCGAGGATATCTTTGCGGGTAGATAACGCTTGACCGAATTTAACATAGATAGGTCCAAGTTCTTCCAGTACGTGCCGGATTCTGACGCCTCGGGGTTCAGATTGACGCTTGAGCCAGTAATAAGGGGAAAAAATCGCTAAAAAACGAATCGGGCGGAATAAATGGGTATTTAAAATAATCTCGTCCAACCCATGAAAGACCAGAACCCAATTAATATGGATCAAACGCAATAATAATTTAGGGCGGATCACGGGTTACCTTTAGATGTAGAAGAAAGCCAAAGGCGCAAGGCACAAGGCGGAAAAATAAGTTTTTAGTCTTGTGCCTTGATTTCTTGACCTTGAGTATCTTCCAACCGTTCAACTCTGCTTTGCAGCCGGTCAAAACGGGTGCGGAGTTCATCCACCTGATGATAAAAAATATCCATTTCCGGGCCCGCCGGTAAATCGCGGGTTTCTTCCTGCAGGAACTCCGAGACGTTCAGTCGAAAGGTTTCGATTGAATTTTCTGCCCAGTTTTGACCTGCGCGGACAAATTGGCCTATCTGGTGTGCGATGAGGTCACCGGTAACATGCGACAGTTTTTCTTCAGGATCAATCTCCAGTTTGGCGAAGAGTTCCTGAAAGCGCCGGCCGGTATTCATATCGCCTTCAATTTTTACTTCGCCGGAGAAAATCGAACGCATGGGTTTTGAACTCAGCCCCATCAATCCCAACGCAAATACAGAGCCGGTTAAATGAGTGTCGGGTTGATCAGGGATGTTATCCAGTATCTGGATGGATTCCCGGGTAGGGCAGAGGTAAATGGTTTCAGCAAACGGTTGAATAGTAACCGCAATGACTTTACCGGCTAACGGCGCTAAAAAAAAACCGATGTCTTCGTCAAGACTGAGATATTTGTTGAGCGTGGCCTCTAATGCGCCTATCAGCAACGGTTTGAAGGTCATGCTAAATTTTATAACCTCTATGAACAGCAACAATGCCTTGTGTCATATTGAAATATTCGCAGCGCTCAAAGCCTGCGTTTTCCATCATTTTTTTCAATTCATTCTGTTTTGGGTGCATCCGTATGGATTCAGCCAGATAGCGATAGCTGTCTTCATCCTTGGCTACAATCTTGCCGATTTTGGGCAACAGTTTAAATGAATAAAAGTCATAAACTTTTTCGGTCACTTTATTGGTCGGTTGTGAAAACTCAAGCACGATAATACGGCCGCCTGGTTTCAGGACTCTATGCATTGAACGCAAAGCGGCGTCTTTGTCGGTTACGTTACGTAAACCGAAAGCTATGCAGACGCAATCAAATGAATTATCTTCAAAAGGCAGGCGTTCGGCATTGACTTGTGCATAGCGGATATTGCCGGCCAAACCTTTGTCTATCAGTCGATTGCGTCCTTTACGCAACATTTCGGAGTTAATATCGGCTAAAACAACCTGACCTTCTTTACCGACGCGTTGCTCGAACAATGTGGTTAAGTCGCCCGTTCCACCAGCCAGATCAAGCACTTGCTCACCTTTACGAACATTGCTCAATTGCACGGCAATGCGTTTCCAGATGCGGTGGATGCCCAAGGACATCAAGTCATTCATAATGTCATATTGTGCGGCAACAGAATCAAATACGCCGCGAACCAGGTTGACTTTATCTTCCATGGCTACCTGTTTAAAACCGAAATGCGTAGTGTTGTCATTGGTCATGAAAATGTCTCTGTTTTTTAGCGTTGATTGAGTTTAGATACTGCGGTTTATCAAAGTCATCCTAGCATCAAACCTGAAATCAATCCTCTGTTAAAAGTATTTTTAGAGCCAGTCAGTTTGGCGGGGGTTCTTTATGTTCATATCCGGCCGCAACCAGCCTGTTCAAGTAGTCAGCCCATAAAGTCTGATATTCGGCACCCAGTTTATAAAGCAAATCCCAGGTATAAATGCCGGTGTTATGACCATCACTAAATACCGGAGTTATGGCGTAATTGCCTACCGGCTTGATCTCTTTGAATGTAACATCTTCTTTGCCAACCTGAAGAACTTCCTGGCCGGGCGCATGCCCCAGCGCTTCTGCTGAAGGGGTATAGACGCGTAAATATTCGCACGGCAATTTAAAAATACTGCCGTCATCAAAACTGATTTCAAGCACATTGGAAACTTGATGCAGCTTGATTTCAGTTGGCCTAGAATTTACAGGTTCCACGGTTAATCGCATAGGATTTATAAGATATAACGGCTCAAATCTTCATCTTCAACAAACTCAGTCAATTGTTTATCAACATAAGCAGCATCAATGACAATAGTTTTTTCAATAAGGTCGGGAGCGGTATAAGACACGTCTTCCAGTAATCGCTCCAGAATAGTATGGAGTCTTCTGGCGCCTATGTTTTCGGTTCTTTCATTGACTTGCCAGCCCAGTTCGGCGATCCGCTGAATACCGTCTGCGGTGAAGGATAACGAAACGCCTTCGGTCGCCAATAATGCAACATACTGTTGGGTCAAGGAGGCATGAGGCTCGGTCAGAATTCGGACGAAGTCCTCAGCTGAAAGCGCACTCAGTTCAACGCGTATAGGAAACCGGCCTTGCAGTTCGGGAATCAGATCCGACGGCTTGGTCAGGTGGAACGCCCCCGATGCGATAAACAGAATATGATCGGTTTTGATAGCGCCGTATTTAGTGCTGACAGTACTGCCTTCAACTAAGGGCAATAAGTCGCGTTGAACGCCTTCGCGTGAAACTTCACCGCCGCCGCCACCCAGCTCGGAACGTTTGCAAATTTTATCGATTTCATCCAGGAATACGATACCGTTCTGTTCTACGGATTCTACGGCGCGTAATTTAATCTCATCCTCATTAACCAGCTTGGCGGCTTCATCTTCCTGCAAAACCTTTAAAGCCTTTTTGATCGTCATCTTGCGGGGTTTTGTTCTGTTTGAACCCAGATTCTGGAACATGCCCTGCAACTGACTGGTCATTTCTTCCATACCGGGAGGGGCCATGATTTCAACACCCATCGGAGCAACATGAACATCAATTTCTATTTCCTTATCATCCAGACTGCCTTCACGTAATTTTTTACGCATTTTTTGACGCGTGGATTCTCCTGTTTCCTGGAAGGTCCCTCCGCTTGCGCTAGGTAGCAGGATATCCAGAATCCTGTCCTCAGCGGCATCAAAAGCTCTGGCCTGAACCTTTTCCATTTCCGCCATGCGGGTCATCTTAACTGCTGTATCGACCAAGTCCCGAATAATGGAGTCAACATCACGGCCTACATAGCCGACTTCGGTAAATTTAGTGGCTTCTATTTTAATAAAAGGCGCATTGGCGAGGCGCGCCAGACGGCGCGCAATTTCGGTTTTACCTACGCCGGTGGGTCCGATCATTAAAATATTTTTCGGCGTAATTTCTTCGCGTAAAGCCGCATCAACATGCTGACGGCGCCAGCGGTTTCGTAGCGCAATAGCGACAGAACGTTTAGCGCTGGCTTGACCAATAATGTGTTTATCCAGCTCGCTTACAATTTCTTTAGGGGTCATCTGTGACATTCGTTTACTCGTTAGGTTCTGTATCCAGTTCTTCTATACGCAAATTATGATTGGTATAAATACAGATATCAGCGGCTATATTTAAAGACCTTTCAACAATCTCGCGAGCGCTAAGAGCGGTATTTTCCAGTAACGCACGCGCCGCAGCTTGAGCAAAAGCGCCGCCCGAACCTATTGCCATTAAGTCAAATTCAGGTTCAATCACATCACCGGTGCCGGAAATAATCAATGACGTTTTTGCATCAGCAATCGTTAACAATGCTTCCAGTCTGCGCAAAGTGCGATCCGTGCGCCAATCTTTAGCCATCTCGACAGCGGCACGGGTTAAATTGCCACGGTGTTTTTCCAGTTTCCCTTCGAAATGCTCAAATAACGTGAAAGCATCGGCTGTTGCACCGGCAAAACCGGCAATGACCTTGTCATGGTATAAACGCCGTACTTTGCGTGCATTGGCCTTCATTACCGTATTGCCTAAAGTGACCTGGCCATCGCCGCCAATCACAACTTTATCGCCCCGGCGAACAGAAAGTATCGTTGTTCCTCTAAAACTCACTTTAAAATCCTAAAATTATGTAACATAGTTGACAATTTTACATGGTCTGAAGATAAATGTGCGAAAAAATGAACCTGAGTTTACGGTCAACAAAATTAGATTGTAGCGTTTAGCGGAAGTTCAGGAAAATATGCTACGCTGAACTATAGAGTCAAAACAGGACACTTATGGAAGCACTGAATCAAATATCAACAACCCTGGCCTTGACCATGGGATTGGCATGGGCCAGCGGTATTAATCTTTACGCTACGCTGTTTACGTTGGGTTATCTTGCCAATACCGGCAATATCGATTTACCGGCGGATTTACAAATTGTCGCAAATCCGCTTGTTATGGGCGCGGCCGGACTCATGTATTGTATCGAATTTTTTGCCGATAAAATGCCCGGAGTGGACACCGGTTGGGATACTATCCATACTTTTATCCGTATTCCTGCCGGTGCCATGCTGGCTGCTGGAGCAGTGGGAGACTTAAATCCCGCAGTGGAAATAGCCGCGGCGATATTGGGTGGCGGTTTGGCTGCGGGAACACACGCGACCAAAGCCGGTACCCGCGTATTGATCAATACCTCTCCCGAACCCTTTAGCAACTGGTTAGCCTCGATAGGGGAAGATATAGCTGTTGTGGGCGGAGTTTGGGCCTGTATTAACCATCCGGCCCTGTTTTTAATCGCGCTGGTATTTTTTATCCTGTTAATGATCTGGTTATTGCCAAGAATATGGATGGGCGTGAAAAAAGTCTTTCGTTTTATTCTTGGCTTATTCCAAAATGAGCACAGTCCTTCCGGCTCAAACCCGCCTCACTAAATTAGATATAATATTGACTAGTGCTACATAATCAAGTCTAATAGCGCTCTTTTGCAGTTCCGCCCAGGTAGCTCAGTCGGTAGAGCAGAGGACTGAAAATCCTCGTGTCGACGGTTCGATTCCGCCCCTGGGCACCATTGTAAAGATTGACCACAGCAAGCAATACCTCAAAATGCCCAGGTAGCTCAGTCGGTAGAGCAGAGGACTGAAAATCCTCGTGTCGACGGTTCGATTCCGCCCCTGGGCACCATGATTTCAAAAATTCACTTGTATGCCTTTTAGGGCCGCGATTAAATAAGCCCTTCTTCCTGCATCGCCTTTTGTACGGCAGGGCGCTCTGAAATTTTATCGACATAGCGTATCAGTCGAGGCCAGCGGGAAAGGTCAAATTTCAAATAGGGGCTCCATCTCAGCGTCACGAATAAATAGGCATCCGCTACGCTGAAATGCTCGCCGAGCAAAAATTCTTGTGTTAAAAGGTGTTCCGAGACAGTTTCAAAACGCGCAGTTAATGTTTCAATAGCCTGTTGTTTGGCGGCTTCCGGTGTGGCAGGCTTAAATAAGGCTGAAAAACCTTTATGGATTTCAGTTGAAATAAAATTCAGCCATTGTTGTAGCTTGTAACGATCAAATGAACCTGCCTGAGGAACTAATTTTTTATCAGGCGCCAGATCGGCAAGATACTGGACTATAGCGGGTCCTTCAATGAGTTTATTACCATTGTCAAGTATTAAAACCGGTACATAACCGTTAGGATTGATCTTCCTGAAATCTTCCCCGGTTGCAGTATGCTTGCCTTGTAAATCCACTTTAATTAGTTCAAGCGGAAGTTCAGCTTCCTTGGCTACGATATGGGGGGACAGGGAACAGGCCCCGGGGCTGTAATAGAGTTTCATAATTTTCTCCTCTCTGTGGTAATAATTAACGAATTTAATTAGTCTTTGACCGCTTCAATTTGAATAATAATTTTGACTTCATCGGCAAGTGCCGGAGCATATTTACTAACGCCGAAATCCGTTCGTTTAATTGTGGTCGTGGCATTGGCGCCACAGGTATTTTTCATGGCAATCAGATTTATGCCACAATGAAAGTGATCTACCGCCAAGTGCACTGGCTTAGTGACACCATGCAAGGTCAGGTTGCCGTCGACAGCTATGAGTTGTCCTTTTTTAAAGCTGAGCTTGTCGGATAAAAAGGTAAGGTGTGGAAAACGAGCGGCATCAAAAAACTCCTTGCTACGCAAGTTCTCTTCCAATTCAGGAAGACCTGTACTGATCGAAGCCGTATCGATAACGATATTAACATGACCCGTATCTGCTTCAGGGTCAAGAATTATTTTGCCGCTGGTGTGGTTAAAGCGGCCCCGTTGAATTGAAAAACCCAGGTGATTAATCTCAAAGCTGGGAAAAGTATGTCTGGGATCTACCGTATAAGTATCTGCAGCTGTGGCGGAAAAGCATAAAGTGTTAGCAATAATCAATGCAAAAAAAGATTTTTTCATGATTTTCCTTATTTCAGAATAGTGTTGCGAATAAACCTAATTCAATAATGGTTTTTGTCAAAATCAATATTGAATATATTTCATTTTAAGGACACTAGGACGCGGACTTGGGCGCATTCTAATTAATACTGTTAATATATAAGAAACAATCTATAAATATTTATGGGTATTGTAAATCACATGATTGCAGGTTTATTATTTGTATAAATAGATGGTTTAAGTTTATCCCTAGTTTTCAATCCAAACCAGCAAGTATTGCTATTTTCAATACTTCTGTCTTGAGATCAATGCTTAGCGCTTTATCTCCAATAGTTTCATACACCTCCTCGTAGTGTGAAATTCAGATCCTAATAGTATCTGTATTTTCTTTCCTCCCTTTGCTTTGGCAATGGGAGGTCTTTTTTATAAAAATAAGACTGTATCTGCCCAGGATTTATCCCCCCTTTAATCATCGTGCAAAAGTTATTTATTAGACAATGTTGTAAGCCAATCCTGAATTCTACCTACAGCTTGCCGCGTTAAATCAGCAAAACCGCTCACTGCACCGGCAGCGTCCGGGGTTTTAGTTGGTCGTTCTATAAGGAATTCCTGTGTGCCGCCCTTCTGCTTGTTGCCGGAAGGATAAGCATTTACATAAAATCGCATGACTACACGAGATCGATCCGGAGCATCGAATTGCTGCTCAAAGTCCAATAGCTGAATACTCAATGGGTAATTCAAGGTTAAGCCACTGGAAATCAGTTGCTGCTCAAACAATTCAGGCGGGGGGGCTATCCACTTATCAAGTGTATAGAAGCGGACATTAGTGGGGGATGAAAAAAGCAGCCGGTAACGGATGCGATTGTCCCAGAGCCATTTAGGCGCTTCTACGGTGACAATTGGATTGTTTTTTATCCTGTTAACAGACGTTGGGATAGCCCAGCCAAAATCATGTACAGCCGGTTGTTGGGAAGTAATGCTACAGCCCGTGCCGGCAAATAATAAAATAAATGCCGCCAAACCGATTGATAAATATTTCATTGTGGCTCCTTATAACCAGGTTCGCCTGGCCCTGGATCCTGCTGGCTAGGTCCCAGCAGTAATGCGCGAGGGTCGTTTTCCAGTAAGGTGGCAACGCGGCTGACCTGGGTAGTTATGGCTTGTAGTTCTGCCAGTAGTTCATTAACTTTTGGCAAGGTGGTCTCCATTACTATATCGCCTGCTGTTTTGCCGGTATCAGCAAGCTTATTGGCTTTTTTGCTGAGGACCTTCACTTCTCGGGTTAAGCTTTTTAACTCGTTAGTCAAAGCATCAATATTAGTTAAGGTTTTGCGAGCGTCTTTGCTTAAGGCGGGGACACCGGCCAGGGCCTTATCCACAGCCTTTTGCAAATCAAAAAGCTTATCACTTAATAGCTTCAGATTATTTAAAATAACACTGATACTTTTGGTGTTTTCATCAGATAACAATATGCCAAGCCTAATCATCAAATGGTTGGCCTTATTTAAAATATCTTCCCCCGAGCTCATTAATCTATCTGTCAATGATGGTTTCAAAGGAATGCGATTTAGCGGTTCATCTCCTGGAGGTAAAGCTATCGAGATACCGCCCTCATCTTCCAGTTCAATCTGGGTTAAACCGGTTACTCCTTTCAATTGTAAGGTGGCGTAAACTCCTTTAGTCAGCACGATCTGTTTATCGACTTCAATAGGCACAAGAATAGTGCTGGAATCATTCGGGTCAAATAAAATATTGATTACTTTTCCTACGGCAATGCCCCGGTAAAAAACCGTTGACTCAGGATTAAGGCCGGAAACGGATTCGCGGGTTGAAATAACATAGACATTGCGCTCCCGTTCAAAATGGCCAATCCAGTAAATGATTGCCGTCACCGCTGTCACTAAGATAATTAAAAATAAACCGGTAATCAGTGCGTGCTTATCTCTACCCATGGGTAGCCTCTTGATATTGAAATACCCGACGGGCGCGTTTATTGTAAAAAAATTTTTCAATAAACGGATGTTTGGAGCTTAGGACCGAAGCCAGCGGTCCAAAAGCAATTAATTGATTATCCGCCAGCACCGCTACCTTGGTGCACAAGTCTCTCAGTATATCCAGGTCATGAGTAACCATGACCACGGTAAAATTTAGAGTTTTATGCAGTTCGGATAACAGACTGACAAAATCCTCACTCGAAATAGGATCCAGGCCAGATGTCGGCTCATCGAGCAATAAAAGACTAGGCTCCAGAGCCATCGCGCGAGCCAGTGCTACCCGCTTGGTCATACCTCCTGAAAGGTCTGCCGGCCTTAGCCAGGCATCATGATCAGATAGCCCTGCCATTGACAGTTTCATAAACACTATCCGCTTAATTAATTCTTCATCCTTAAATCCCAGTTCCCGTAGTGGAAAGGCAATATTATCAAAAACATTCAGAACACTGAACAATGCTCCTTTCTGAAATAGCACACCGCAATTATTACGGAGTCTTTGCCCATGACCGGCTGAAACCTTTTTTAATGATTGCCCCAAAACGAATACTTCACCCTGAGTGGGCGTTTGCAAGCCAATGATTTCGCGTAGCAAAGTCGTCTTGCCGGAGCCTGATGCCCCCACCAGCCCCAATATTTCGCCATGTTCCACACAAAGATTAATATCCTGATGGACAACTTTATCGCCAAAACTCGTCCAGACATGCTCCAACTGTATAGCACAGGTGCCGGTCATGGCATACCTACGCCCATAAACAAAATGGCAAACATCGCATCGATCATAATCACCACAGTAATCGCTGCAACCACGGAGTTAGTTGTTTCACTTCCCAGGCTTTCAGTATTCGGTTTGATTCTGAAGCCAAAATGACAGGCAATTAGGGCAATCATCAGCCCGAATACTGCGCTCTTTCCCAAACCAATAAAAACATTAATTAGCGGCACTACATCAGGCAGCTTAAGAAAAAATTGCTGATAGCTGATATCCAGTGTATTTTGTGCGGAAAACATCCCGCCTATAAGTGCCGCCGCGCTAGTCCATGCGCTTAAAAGAGGCATGACTATAGTTAGCGCCATCACTTTTGGCAGAATCAGGCGCAAAGAATGAGAAATGCCCATTGCGGATAACGCATCCAGCTCTTCAGTGACGCGCATGATGCCGATTTGCGCAGTCATTGCTGAACCGGAGCGGCCCGCAACCAGAATGGCGGCTAATAAAGGCCCTAATTCACGGATGATACTCAAGCCCAGAATATCAATAATATAAATCTCCGCGCCGAAAGTTTTTAATTGCAATGCTGACAGGTAACTCAGCACTATGCCGATCAAAAAACCTACCAGCGCCGTAATGCCTAAAGCCCTGACACCGGCCTCATAAATAGTGATGGAAATTTCCGCCCGGGGAATATCAGCCGGATGAACCAGAAGATAGCCCAAATCCAGTACCAGTTGACCTAATAATGTCGCCAGATTTACTAACTGCACCCAAAAACTCCAAACCAGTTGCAGTAAAGAGTTTAAAAACAAGCTTGAGCGGGAAGCAGTAGGTTCAGCAGCAGGTATAATCTGTGATTGCCAGCGTTCAAATAAACGCTGGTGTTCAGGTTTTATATTCAGTGTTGCCGGCATCTGTTCTCCCCATGCCTGCCATAGAATTAAAGCAGTAGCACTATCGAGCATATCAACCGATTGCATATCCCATGCATTGGCTTTATTAGCAGCAACGGCCTTGATCTTCTGGTGCAATTCAGGAGTTGTTGCGAGACTTCGAAGATTCCAACTGCCTGAAAGCTTAATACAGGACTGGCCATTATCTTGCTTACTGATTTCCAGCAGCGGCGGCAAAACCGGATTCGTTTGGATTTCAGCCATAGGGATATTCATTGATTACAAGCAATACGGGAAATGCAGGTTTGCAAAGCCAACGCTTATTTTCTATCTTTAGTTTTGTTATATGTATCATTATTGTATCTTTTTACTAATAATGATAATAAAAACACGCTCTTAATCATGAGTCTAACAGCAGCGAGATTAAAGCGCATCAGATGAATATTATTACGCCGCAGTGGTAAAGCAGTAGCTATCAAATAAGCCCAACTATACTTTTACTGAGCATCATACGAGGCGAAGCTGTAATAGGGCAGTCGATTTTTTGCAAAACCTGATCAGGAGATTCGAATATATTCAAAAGAAAACGCAATTGCTGCCATATTATCTGTAACTCCGGCCTGATCTTTATTGATAAATTGGAATTCGTTTTTCCTGGGCCTAGAAATAGCGCCCATTAATAAGAAAATGAGTAGCAATACTGCCGAGATAGCCCAAAGCAATGGCCGGAGTCCATTTTAAATGACTGGCAAAGGTATAAATACCCTTCGCTTGTCCCATCAAACCCACGCCGGCCGCTGATCCTACTGCCAATAAGCTGCCTCCCACGCCGGCGGTCAAAGTCACTAATAGCCACTGGCCCTGAGAAATATCAGGGGCCATTGTTAACACAGCCAGCATAATCGTACCATTGTCAATGAAGGCTGAGGCGACGCCAACCAGCATGTTAGCGACCGTGGGGTCAATCTCCCCATATAAATAATGGGAGGCAATATTTAAATAGCCCATAAAACTCAAGCCTCCAACGCCGACCATGATGCCGTAGAAAAACAGCAGGGTATCCCATTCCAGATCAGCAACTTTATGAAATACATCAAAAGGTTCGTCCAATTCCCTTTGATTTTCTGCAAATGCCCGCAGCCTGTTCATATTCTTCATGGGGGCGAAATAATCGATTCTGCCTTGATTTGAGGTTCGGCTCGTTACTTGCTGCTCTTGGGCTTCCCCCTCCTCCGGTTCGACAATATTTGTTGTCGTTTTTTGCAGATAATAGCTGAAAAATTTTAAGTAAGTCAGACCAAGCATCATGCCGGCGGCGGGAGGCAGGTTCAGAAGATTTTCAAAGCTGGTTGCAGTGATGATGGTCAATAGGAACAACGCAATAATTATCAAGCCGCCACGTTTCATCTCTTGCGCTTCCGATACTGCCGCAGGCCTTTCCTTCGGGATTCCGAAATGCATAATGGCGGCAGGCAAAACGAAGTTGACTATGGCCGGGATTAACAGGGAAAAGAAATCCGCAAAGGGAACAACGCCTTTTTGCCATACCAATAACGTAGTAATATCGCCGAATGGGCTGAATGACCCGCCGGCATTTGCCGCTACTACGACATTGATACAGGACAAGGTCACAAAGCGAGGGCTGCCTTTACCCATGGCGACAATGACCGAACCCATAAGCAGGGCTGTAGTCAGATTGTTGCATACTGACGAAATGAAGAAAGCCTGAAAGCCGGTAATCCAGAATAGCTGGCGATAACTGAAATTTTTACTTAATAGCCAAACCCGCAGGCTTTCAAACACGCCCCTATCCTCCATAGCATTCAGGTAAGTCATTGAAACCATAATGAACAGAAACAACTCCGCATAGCCTTCAAGACTAGTACGGAAAGCCATTCCCGCTTGCTCGCTCATGCCTCCGTTGACATAAACGATGGCTATAAAACTCCAGATTAAACTGGCTGCAAATACCATCGGTTTGGACTTTCGAAGCTCGGTAACTTCCTCTACCATGGCCAGGAAGTAAGCAGCAGTAAACAAAGCTAAAGCCAGGTATCCGGCCCAATGCCGGGTCAAATCCAAGGATGGAGGCGTCGCAGCAACGGCCCCTTCTTCAGCCGCTATTGACAATGTAGGCAAAAGCAGAAAAAGCAGAATCGAACTATATTTCAACAAGGACAACAGCTTTAATAATTTGGCTGGCGGGTAAGTCCGGAATAGAGCCTGGGCTTTGAATTCTATAGAGATAGGCGTTTTTTGATACCCATCCATCACGGTATGAGATAGCCGTAATTTAGAGACCATTAAATCATTACTTGATATAACTAAAATTGAAGTAAAAACGCATATAAACAATTCAACATTCATTCGAGGCCCATAAAAATATCCAGGATGGCGTGACGGGAAGGTGCTCAGATCGATTACGACGATATTATATTTGAAACAGAATGGATATGTGCCAATAAATACACGAGACATATGGAAATACCTGATTGAAAGGAATAAAACCTCATTGAGGAATAATTTATGTTTTGAAACTACGATGGGAATAACATGTAAGAAACAGCGGAAACCTATAAGGAATATTCAACTTTAGTAAACTGAATTTAGAGCGCCTATTCCCATCAGCCAGTAAGTCAAGAGTTATATCTGTCCGTTACTTGGCCATCGATTTACTGCAAATCCTAGTGTAATGCGTTATAATATTTGTATAAACAATTACTTCCCCGCCTTCCTTATTTCCAACAGGTAAATCAATGTCCAATGATGTTTCACCATTACCCTCTTTCCGTGATTTAGCACTGATTGAACCCCTGCTAAGAGCCCTGGATGATGTCGGTTATGAAACACCTTCGCCTATTCAGGCACAAGTAATCCCTCATATGCTGCAAGGCAAAGATGTTCTGGGTCAGGCGCAAACAGGAACCGGTAAAACGGCCGCCTTCGCATTGCCCATTCTAACGCGTATTAACCTCAACCAAAGAGATCCTCAGGTTCTGGTTTTGGCCCCAACCCGCGAGCTGGCTATTCAAGTGGCCGAGGCGTTTCAACGTTACGCGGCGCATTTAAAAGGCTTTCATGTTTTACCCATTTATGGGGGACAGGATTATAGTACCCAGTTACGCCAGTTAAAGCGCGGCGCTCATGTAGTAGTCGGTACGCCGGGCCGGGTGATGGATCATATGCGTAAAGGCACGCTGAAACTGGATGGGCTCAGTGTTTTGGTTCTTGATGAAGCCGATGAAATGCTGCGCATGGGTTTTATTGATGATGTGGAATGGATACTTGAACAAACGCCCGAAGGCAGACAAATTGCATTGTTTTCTGCGACCATGCCGCCTGCCATACGGAAAATTGCCCAGCAATATTTAAACATGCCTGAACAAATCACCATTAAAGTCACTACTGCGTCGGCGGAAAATATTCGTCAGCGATACTGGCTCGTTAGTGGCGTACATAAACTGGATGCAATAACCCGCATTCTTGAAGCTGAAACATTTGACGGCATGATTATCTTTGTCAGAACCAAAACGGCAACCGTTGAGCTCGCGGAAAAGCTGGAGGCTAGAGGCTATTCTGCGTCAGCGATTAACGGTGATATGTCGCAGGCATTAAGGGAACGCACCATCGCGCATCTTAAAAACGGCAAACTAGATATCTTAATAGCTACTGATGTGGCTGCGCGGGGACTGGATGTAGACCGCATTACCCATGTCGTCAACTATGACATTCCTTATGATACCGAATCCTATATTCACCGTATTGGCAGAACCGGTCGTGCCGGCCGTACGGGTGATGCCATTTTGTTTATTGCCCCCAGGGAAAGAAAACTGCTGGATAATATCGAAAAAGCGACCAAGCAAAAAGTTGAGGAAATGGGTTTGCCCTCAACCGAGGTCATTAATAATAAACGTATCGCCCGCTTTAAGCAGAACATTACCGATACCTTGGCAGCGGAAGAGCTTGGCTTTTTCAGCCAACTGGTAGATCAATATCAGCAGGAGCATAATGTAACCGCATTGGAAATAGCCTCCGCCCTAGCCAAACTAGTGCAGGGGGAAACTCCTTTGCTGATGCAAAATCTGCCCAAAAAATCCAGAGATACAAAAGAAGACCGGCCACCAAGATCCGACAGATCGCAAAGGGATGACCGGCCATCGAGGGATCGTAAACCAAAACGCGCTTTCGGTAGCGGTTCAGATATCGAAATGGAATTATTTCGCATAGAAGTCGGCCATAATCACGGTGTAAAGCCCGGCAATATCGTCGGAGCCATAGCCAATGAGACGGGAATCGATGGCGACCACATTGCCCGTATTAGAATTGAAGATGATTACAGTACAGTGGAACTACCTGCCGGTATGCCGAAGGAACTGCTTCAGGAGCTGAAAAAAATCCGGGTGGCAGGCCAGCAGCTTAATATATCGAAAATAGATGAGAGTGGTAGAAAGTCAATATCCGATGTGGATGCTAGAAAGACAGACAAAAGCAAAAAAAGATTGAGCTCACCGTCAAGACGGGCAAAGCCGAAGCTTGCGCCGTGAATTTTAACCTTAATTTTTTTTGTTCCACAGACAGATCCCGCTGGTTTTTTCAATGATCTCCAACCGCTGTTGATGAGCTATTAATTCCGTTTCATTACAACGAATTATTTTTAAGGCGGGGCGATCTAGGGATAGACGATTAATCACCGCATGCATTTTTGTGTTTTCCGAGTGCGAAGGTTCATCCAAGAGCGAAAATTGTCCTCCGCTCATTAGCAAAAACACATCGGCCAGGATTTCGGCATCTAATAATGCGCCGTGCAAATCCCTGTGGCTATTATCAATGCCATAGCGTTTACATAGCGCATCCAGGCTGTTTCTCTGGCCGGGGTGCTCCTTTCTGGCATAAGCCAGCGTATCAAATACGGGGCTATATTCTGCAACTGTTCCAGCTCCATTATTCAATAATGAAAGCTCGTGATTAATAAAACCTATATCGAATGGAGCATTATGGATTATTAATTCAGCCCCGCGAATAAATGCAATAAAATCCTCAAAAATATCCTTAAAACGCGGTTTATCTTCTAAAAACTGATTGGTGATGCCGTGAACTTCAATCGCCCCATCATCACATAATCGATCAGGGTTAATATAGACATGGAACCGCTTGCCGGTTAGGCGGCGGTTAATCAGCTCTACACAGCCAATTTCAATAATTCTATGGCCTTCCTGCGGATTAAGGCCGGTGGTTTCAGTATCCAGAACCACTTGACGATTTGTATGTGTTCGATTATCCAATGCAGCACCTGAAGGGTTTATTATTAATCACATTTTAATGATACATTATCAACACCCAATCAAGCATGATTATGATGGGTTATTTTCTTAGCTTTTGCTAAACTAAATCGTTCCGGCTTAATATGAAATGATATTTGCCGGGTGTCGGTTCATTGGGCTGATATAGATTTATGCATTAAGAAGGCCAAATCTGACTTGAGGCAGTCTGATTATTATCGCCTTATAGCTTAAGAGGAATTTTTTATATGACTCAAAAAAAATCAAAACCTGATCAAGAAAAACTGGACAGGATTGTTACTGATGCACGACGTAGCCAGGAACTGAGAGAGCAGTCATATCGTGGTCAGGCATTAAAACTTTATCCCTGGATATGCGGCCGGTGCGCCCGCGAATTTACACACAAAAATCTGAATGAATTAACTGTTCATCATAAAGATCATAACCACGACAACAACCCTGCTAATGGTAGTAATTGGGAATTATTGTGCCTGTACTGTCATGACAATGAACATTCAAAATATGAGCAGACCCGCTTTGACAGCAATCTGCAAACCGGCAAAGCCACTACGCTTGCCGCAACCCATAATCCATTTGCTGACCTGAAAACCTTATTAGGCAATAAAAAGTAAACATGTAACCGCACTGTCTTTTTAAAAACTAAATAATGACATGCTTTCCCAGGGGTGGAGAAGGTTCTTCTTTCAAGGAATCTATTCCAAGGTTAGCTAGAGCATCCGCCCTCTCATTTCCTTCATCTCCGGAGTGGCCTCTTACCCACAACCATTCGATATTGTGCGGTTGGATTGCCGCATCCAGCCTACGCCATAAATCGTCATTTTTAACCGGCTTTTTAGCTGCATTTTTCCAACCTCGCTTTTTCCAGTTAGTTATCCAGTCTGTGATGCCTTGCAGCACGTATTGGGAATCGGTATTGATCTGCACTGAACAGGGTCTAGTTAACGCTTCCAGAGCTTTTATTGCCGCTATCAACTCCATACGGTTATTGGTTGTATTCTGCTCGCCGCCATAAAGCTCTTTAGCTTTATCTTTATATTTTAGGATAACGCCCCAGCCACCAGGGCCGGGGTTGCCACGACAGGCGCCATCGGTATATACAATGACAGGATCACTCATGTCTGTTTAACGAGGTTGATGAATTGAGAGAATTTACGAGTACTAAACGAGGATTTAGTTTCATCACTGGTGTTAAGGGGATTAAATTATAACGGCGTTTTATCGCTTTAACGGCATAAGCTGTCGCTGTAAAGGAATTTTTATTGGCGATAAAGCCTCCCTGTGTGGAGGTAACGGAATTAAAATTAAATTGTGATGATACGGTTACCTCAAAATTCAGCACTTTTAACCAGTCCAAAATTCTCGAACGGGAAATAAATTGTCCGCGCCATGTATCAGCCATTTTTTTATCCCATATATATTGATATCTAACCCAGATGCTCCACGGATTAAAATTTAACACCAATACTATTCCTTCCGGCTTCAACACCCGTTCAACTTCTCTTATCGTCTGAAACCGGTTGACATCAAACTCCAGTAAATGCGGCACTATAACCATATCAACACTTTCACTTTTTAAGGGCAGGTTATATGATTTTGCCTGGATTTTTCGCGCCTCATCGCAACCCACACATTTGGCGTCAAGTACGGTATAATTTTTATATAAAGAGCAATCAATAAAGTCATTTTCCCAGCCTAATCCGCCAATCTGCAAAACAATTTGCTGACAACTTACAGTAATGGATCGTTGTAAATAGTCGGCTTCAAGCTGTTGCAACAGCTTGCCTCGGGGAGTTTGATACCAGGCAAACAGAAAATTGCGCTTCATTAATAGGCTCAACAATACAAGACTTTAGTGATTTTCAATAAAAACAGGCTATAATAAAATTATTGTAATAATACACTTCACTATAAGGGGGATTAGACATGAATGTTAATTTTAGCAAATCAGTTAATCTTCTATTCATTCTGATATCATTAATTGCTTCCGGTTGCTCGGAAACTAACAGGGCGCCCCTGAAGCTTAATGATAGACCCCCGATTATATCGAAGCAAGATAGCAGCTATGCACGCCATCCCTACCGGCCATTTCCCAAACAAAAATTAAAAGCCAAATTAACACATAACGACACAGTTTGGGATAGGCTTTTATCTTTATACTCTCTACCTCCCATTGAAAACGAGCGAATTGATCGTGAACTCAACTGGTATTTACAAAACCCCGATGCGCTGATTGCCCTTCAGCAGCGGGCAGAACCTTATCTACACCTGATTCTTGATGAAATTGAAGCAAAAAATATTCCAGGTGAACTGGCCTTATTACCGGTAATTGAAAGCTCTTTTATACCCGATGCTTACTCAAAAAGCCAAGCTTCAGGGCTTTGGCAATTTATACCCGCTACCGGCCGCCTGTTCGGGTTGCAACAAAACTCATGGTACGATGGCCGGCGTGATGTTTATGCTTCAACAAAAGCTGCAACCACTTACCTTAAGCAACTCAGTGAAACTTTTGACGGCGATTGGTTGCTTGCCCTGGCATCCTATAATTTCGGTAAGGGCAATATTAGAAAATGCATTGAAAAAAACGAGGATCTTGACCTTCCAACAGATTACTGGTCATTAAGTTTGCCTGAGGAAACGTTTAACTATGTTCCCCGCTTATTGGCCATTGCCAAACTATTTGCCAATGCTGAACAATACAATATTCCTTTGCAGCATATTCCGAATAAGCCTTATTTTGAAGTCGTTGACATTAAAGCGCCACTGGACCTGAACAAAGCAGCAGCAATGGCTAACATTCCGCTGAAAGATTTTTTAAAGCTGAACCCTGGCTTTAACCGCTGGTGTACAGCACCGGAAGGACCGCATCGTCTATTAATTCCTGTTCAACAGGCGCAGTTTTTTAAAACAAATTTGGCACAACTTTCCTATGCGGATAGGTTGAACCCAGACCGATATTATAAAGAGAGCGTAGCTCAGGTTCAGAAAGAAGATAAAGTCGACGTAATTACAAATAATAAAGCCGTTGCAAGGCCAAGCTACTACAAAGTTAAATCGGGAGAAAGTTTGTTATCCATTGCCACTAGAAATCGCACAACGATTAAATCGTTACGGCAAGCAAATCATTTAGCCGGCAATACTGTCCGTACAGGTATGCTTTTAGAGGTTCCGTCCCTAAAAAAATCAGCTGATATTTCATCTATTGCCAGAGCGTCTAGAAATAAATCCGGAAATGCTCAGATTTATGTTGTCAAGAAAGGCGATACATTCTGGAAAATCGCCCAAAAATTTTCAGTTAGCAGTAAAAATATCGCAGACTGGAATAAAATCAGTTTAAAAACTGCATTGGTTCCAGGTCGAAAACTTTCCATTAAAGCACTTGATCCGCAGCTTGCTACTGCCTCTTCCACAATTCGCTTGATACATTACACAGTTCATAAGGGGGATTCACTACTACAGATTTCCAGGAAATTTAATGTTCCCCTTACAGACTTGCGTAAATCTAATGCGAATACTCTCATTAAGGGCCTTCAACCTGGCCAAAAATTGAAAGTACTGGTTGATAATAGCCAGCCTTCAACCTAGTTTTAGAGTAAATCGGTTAAGTTTGCGATTTTAATTGGCAAGACAGAATTAAGTCAATTAATGAAAAATTCTCTAAACAAGAATTAACGCCCGATTAATGTTGCACTTAAGGTATTAGCCAAAACTTCACTCAGTGGTTTTGACATAGTTAACCATCACGGGGATAAATTGTTGAACCATCGCCGGACACATGCCCTGCTGCTGAAAAGCTGAGGCCACTGAAACTAAACTGCCTATCGTTCCACCAGAAGCACCGGTTATTGAAGACAGTCTTCCCGTCAAGCCGTCCAATACTGATGGTTGCTGAAGGGCCGGAGCTGCACTCAATATTTCTTTTATCCCCGGAACGCTTTGTTCAAGTTAAGCAAATGAATCCGGCTGCATTATATTTTTCTCAAAATTTAGTTTCATTAATGTATAAATACCGGAATTGATTTATCTGCCAGGTGAATAATTACCAACAGGATCTCAGGTAATGAAGCCTATGCCTCGATTAATAAAAATCCCTTAAATCAGGCTATTCGAATTAGTTATCAACGGCCCATATGCTCAGTATGTAAATAATTTTCAGACTGCATCTCTATTAGCCTTGATACCGTGCGCTCAAATTCAAACGCACCATCACCATGAGTATAAAGCTCCTGAGCCGGTACGGCAGCAGTGCAAATCAGTTTTACCTTATGCTCATAAAGCGCATCGATCAATGTTACAAAACGCCTGGCTTCGTTGCGTTTTTCCGCCGTTAATTTTGGAATTTCAGCCATAATCACGGTGCTGAATTCACTGGCAATTTCCAGGTAATCCGCAGGACCTAGCGGTTGTGCACACAGCTCATTAAAAGAGGTGAGGACAATATCTCCATGCACGGCTGCTAAAATGATCTTTCTTCCTAATACATTCAAAACTCCCGGTTGCTGGGGAGCAAAATTAGTAAATTTGTTATAACTTTGCTGCATAAATTCACCGGCATTTTTATCAAGCGGAAAATAATAAGTAGCATCCAGTGCCTGCAAGCGACTGAACCGGTAATCTTCTTTCGCAACCAGTTCAATAATTTCAGAAGCTTCCTGAAGGTGCTTGACAAAGGGTAAAAATAACTCTCTTTGTAATCCTCCCTGATATAAATCATTAGGATGGCGGTTAGAGGTTATAACGATAGTAATATCTAAATCGAAGAACTTAGTGAACAGTCTTCCCAAAATCATGGCATCGGCAATATCGGTGACATGAAACTCATCAAAGCACAGAAGCAGGGCTGAGTCTCTGATTTTTTTTGCCAGGGCAGAAATTGCATCGGTACTATTTTGTTGCCGCCATTGATGAATGAATAGATGAACCTCCAGCATAAACGCATTAAAATGTACGCGTCGTTTTGGGATAATGGGACAAGCCTCATAAAATAAATCCATCAACATGGTTTTACCACGCCCAACTCCGCCAAAAATATACAAACTGCGACATTTTTCAGGGCGATTGGACAGCAATTTATAGGCCGCTGATTTGAGGTCATAATCAACAGCTGCAGGCAATTTATCGAGCATGGATTGCAGAGGTCTTAAGGCCATGAATTGCGCCTCATCGAACTCAATATGCCTTTGCGCCACCTGCTCTTTATATTGCTTTTCCAATACTCCGGTAAGATCAGGGAGTTGTTCTAAAGATGTCGCAGTAGTTGGCTGAAAAAACCTTTTTAGCATGTGCTCATGGAATTAAAGTGATAATGAATTGTGGCATACGGTGGTCATTTAGCCCTATCCCGTCCAGCCTAGCCCGGTAGCAATACAGTTTATTGACAATAAGAGAGAAACTAGTTTCTTCTGTTTTTTTTCCTGATTTTCCTTATTTATTCCGCGAAAAAACTTAACCAGCTTTACTTGTTCGCGACCAACTTGATTGATTGAGGGTAACCGCCTGGCTAATTTACGATGAAAACGCGGAAATCTTTCAGCCAGGATAGTGCTTCCGGATATGGCTAAAACTTGTTGGGCCGTACGGTGATATTCATCATGAACCATAGAAAAAATCTGCTCCCTGATAGCAAGGTCTGTTACCAGTTCAGAATAATCCCTGCCTATGATTAAATCCACCTGGCAAAGCGTTTTTTCAACTTCATCAACTACCAGCCTAAAAACACGGGATTGCTCAAATAATTGCTGAAGTAAATCACGTCCGGCTTGCCCATGAGTTATGCAAAATTTTTCCAGTGCGCTGCCAAGCCCATACCAGCCGGGTATCAAGTGCCGGTTCTGAGTCCAGGCAAATACCCAGGGAATGGCTCTGAGATCCGATAATGAAGAGGCGCCAAACCGGCGTGCCGGACGTGAGCCGATATTGAGCAAGGCTAATTCTTCAACCGGGCTGGCTGATGCATAATATTCAATGAGCCCCGGCTGTTCAATGAGTAGCCGGTAAGCTTCATAAGATGACTGCGATAATTCTTCAAGCGCCTCATCATGATCCTTGCGAGGCCGTAATTCTGCTTCCGTGGTCGATTTAAGGGTATGCTCCAACACACTGGCGGCCAAAAGTTGCAGGTTATATAAGGCACTGCCGCGGTTGGCGAATTTACTGGAAATAACTTCGCCCTGTTCGGTAACTCGAAGCTGTCCATGCACAGAACCTGCGGGCTGGGCTGCAATCGCCCGGCCTGCTGGCGCGCCGCCGCGACTTACCGAGCCGCCACGGCCATGAAAAAAAGAAATAGAAATTTTACATTCTCCGGCGACTGCCATTAGCCTGGTTTGCGCCTTGCTGAGTTCCCAATTTGAAGTCAGGTAGCCGCCATCTTTATTGGAATCAGAATAACCCAGCATTACTTCCTGGATGCCTCCCTGCTTTATTATAGAGCGGCGTATTAGGGGAATCGTCAACAATTCCCGCATTACTGCAGGAGCCATTCTTAAATCTTCGATGGTTTCGAACAAAGGCACGATAGGTAAAAAACAATACTCAGTGTCACCCTCTTTTATAAATAGACCGGCGAATTTGGCTATAAGATAAACGTCCAGAACATCTACGGCAGTTCTCGTCATGCTGAGTATGAAATTGCCGAAAGCCCGTTCATCGAATTTTTCACGGCTTTCACCCACCAACTGCATCAGCTCAAAGGTTTCCCGTGCCACTTCCGATAATTTATCGGACGTTATAGCTACCGGCAAAGGATGGCCCAGTTGCTCCATAATCCAGCTTTTCCATTCAAGACTGCTTTCTACCGGGCTATCAGCTGCGTCCTTCTGATTAATTGTAGCCCACAGTGATCTAAGCGTCTGCGTGATTACGGTTGAATTTTGACGAAAATCAAGATTTGCTGTCCTGAAACGAAAGATTTCGGCCTCTCGTTTTAGCGGTGTTACCAGCATTTTGGTTATACCGGCGCTTTTGCTTTCTAATAACGCCGTTTCCAATATTCTCAAATCATTAATCAATTCGGCTGCGGAATGGTAGGCATACTGATTGCCTTCAGGGACACTCCCCTGTTCCGAAGCCTCAATAGTCTGGGCCAGCTTATGCGACATACAGACAGTAAATTGCCGGAATAGCTCGCCCGGATTTCTTGCGGCGATTGCCTGCCCATTTTCAATAGTTTTGAGCTCCTGATCCAGAACAGCCAGAAAAGAATCAGGAATCTTGATATTGTGCCGGGCAATGCTCAGGTTATGGATAAGATGTTGCAGGCGCTGTCTATATCGATACAAACAGGCTAGACGATTGTTAAACAAGGTATTTCGGGTTACTTCATTAGTAACGAATGGATTACCATCCCGGTCTCCGCCTATCCAGGAACCGAATTGAAACAATGGCGGAATGGTAAAGTCTGATTCGGGATAATATTGGTTTAAGGCGAGATCCAGTTTATTCAGTAATTCCGCAGACTGTTCAAACAATGCTTCATTAAAAAAATGCAACCCCCAGGCTACTTCCTGGGCGACAGTAGGTTTTTCCAGACGCAGTTCACCCGTCAGCCAAAGCAAGTCGATTTCGTTTTTTAATTTATTAACTAATGCTTTATGCTCGCCGCGTGTCCAGCGACTGGACTGAAGATCGACCAGAAGTAAATAAATGCGCCGATGTATTTCCAGGACTGATACCCGCTTTGCTTCAGTCGGGTGTGCCGTCATTACCGGTATGATTTTCGCGTTATTCAAGAGCACCTGAATTTCGTCGGCAGAAATATTGGCTCGCGCCGCCTCGCTGAATACCCAATCAAAGGTGCCCATTACCTGGTCTGCGCCTTGCTCTGTTTCTATGGTGCGCCTGCGCAGCATGCCGGCATTTTCTTCAACAATTTGCAGCAGTTGAAACCAGATACCTTGAGCCTGCAAGAACCTTAACAGCAGACTCGGATTACCGGCCGGAACCACAGATTCGTTTCGGATAACAGGTTCAAGTTCGGGTAGTCTATTCCGGATAACGTCAATCAGAAGATCAAACAAAAAAGCTATAGTCCGATTGGCATAGGCAGCTGACCGGTCGGCGATTGATGGAATTTCTGCGCTGGAGGAAATTATATCTTTCATAGAGAAAATTACCCATGCAGAACCAAAGGCGCCTGTTTTCCCGATACAAGAAAATTCATCTCCATACTCCTGGGTACTTAAAGCTTAGACAACCTCATCTCAGGCGCTTAAAGCGTCAGTCTTTTTCTTATAAAAATCCATCTGATTAAAATTAAGATAACGATAGGTATCATCGGCTGACTCGTTAATTTGTCCCGCATAATGCATATATTCATCGACAGTGGGGATTTTACCCAGAATTGAACAGACTGCCGCCAATTCAGCCGATGACAGATAAACATTAGCGCCATTACCCAAACGGTTGGGGAAGTTTCGGGTTGATGTGGAAACAACGGTAGAGTTTTCGGCAACGCGAGCCTGGTTGCCCATGCATAAAGAACAGCCCGGCATTTCCATTCGTGCGCCGGCTTTACCGAAAGTACTGTAATAGCCTTCCTCGGTTAATTGGGTCTGATCCATTTTGGTGGGTGGAGCGACCCATAAACGGGTGGGCAATTCCCCTTTTTGTTTTTCCAGCAACTTGCCGGCAGCCCGGAAGTGACCGATATTGGTCATGCATGAACCCAGAAAAACTTCGTCAATTTTTGTTCCAGCGACATCTGATAGGGTTTTTATATCATCAGGATCATTAGGGCATGCCAGCAGCGGCTCCTTGATTTCACTCATATCGATTTCAATGACTTCAAAATATTCGGCATCCGCATCCGGTTCCAGCAATACCGGATCAGCCAGCCATTCTTCCATAGCTTTAATCCGCCGTTCCAGCGTACGCGCATCGCCGTAACCTTCAGTAATCATCCATTTCAGCAGGGTAATATTTGAATTCAGATATTCACGAATCGGCGCTTCATTCAAGCGAATGGTACAGCCCCCGGCCGAACGTTCCGCTGACGCGTCGGATAATTCAAACGCCTGTTCCACTTTTAAATCCGGCAAGCCTTCAATTTCCAGGATGCGGCCTGAAAAAACATTTTTCTTGCCTTTCTTCTCTACTGTAAGCAAACCGCGTTTCAGCGCTGCATAAGGAATGGCATTCACCATATCCCGCAAGGTGATCCCCGGCTGCATTTCGCCTTTAAAACGAACCAGGACAGATTCCGGCATATCCAGCGGCATTACGCCTGTTGCTGCGGCAAACGCCACCAGACCGGATCCTGCAGGAAAGGAAATGCCGATAGGAAAACGGGTATGCGAATCGCCGCCCGTGCCGACGGTATCCGGCAACAGCATGCGGTTTAACCAGGAATGAATAATGCCGTCGCCCGGGCGTAACGATACGCCGCCGCGATTCATAATAAAATCAGGCAGCGTATGCTGCATAGTGACATCAATCGGCTTGGGGTAAGCGGCAGTATGGCAGAAGGATTGCAATACTAGATCTGCTGAAAAACCCAGGCAGGCAAGGTCTTTCAATTCGTCCCGGGTCATCGGGCCGGTGGTGTCCTGGGAGCCAACGGTAGTCATGTGCGGTTCGCAATAAGTTTCCGGGCGAACGCCTTTCACCCCACAGGCTTCGCCGACTATTTTTTGCGCCAGCGTAAAACCTTTGCCGCTGTCTTTAACGTCATCAGGACGGCAAAAAACAGTGGAGGGCGTTAAGCCAAGCGCTTTGCGGGCACGGTCGGTCAAGCCCCGGCCGATAATGAGCGGAATGCGGCCGCCGGCGCGCACTTCATCAAGAATCACCGGGGTTTTCAGTTCGAATTTACAGATTACTTCATCCCGGTCGTGATACTTGACCACGCCTTCGTACGGATAAATATCAATCACATCGCTCATATGCATGGCAGTGACGTCACACTCGAAGGGGAGGGCGCCTGAATCTTCCATCGTGTTAAAGAAAATTGGTGCGATTTTACCGCCAATGCACACACCGCCTTCGCGTTTATTAGGAATATAGGGAATATCATTGCCCATATACCACAACACTGAATTGGTCGCGGATTTCCTGGAAGAGCCGGTTCCCACCACATCCCCAACATAAGCAACGGGAAACCCTTTTTGTTTCAGTTCAGTAATTTGCTGCTCAGCATTGGTAATGCCCTCACGCGGCATTTTCAGCATGGCTTTGGCATGCAACGGAATATCGGGCCGCGACCAGGCATCGGGAGCGGGCGACAAGTCATCCGTATTGGTTTCGCCGGTTACTTTAAGGACAGTAACCGTAAGTTTTTCAGGCACTTCCGGCTTGCCGGTAAACCATTCAGCTTCCGCCCAGGAACTGATAATCTGCTTGGCAAAATCATTACCGGCATCGGCTTTTTCCTGCACATCGTGGAAAGCATCAAATATCAGCAAGGTATGAGAAAGCGCCTTGACAACAATCGGAGCCAGCGCTTTGTTATCCAGCAAATCGATTAACGGCGCGATGTTATAACCACCCAGCATCGTACCCAGCAATTCAGTGGCGCGTGTCGCATCTAAAATCGGCGAACTGACCTCGCCTTTTGCGATGGCCGCCAGAAATCCTGCTTTAACATAAGCCGCTTCATCAACCCCTGCCGGCACCCGGTAAGCCAGCAAATCCAGAATGAATTGCTCCTCGCCTGGAGGTGGTTGTTTAATCAGCTCAACCAAAGCGGCGACCTGTTCCGCATCAAGCGGCTTGGGGACTATGCCTTCGGCAGCGCGTTCTGCTATGTGTTTACGGTATTGTTCTAGCATGGGGAATTCCTTAGGAATAATCTTAAATGGGGTGTTTCGTGTTGGTTCGTCAGCGGTTACAAATACCGCTTAAGGATACGCCTCAGTATAGGGGTTAACTCGCTACCATTCCTCCATATTTCTTTGTCCGGCATAAACATCTCTCGCATCATGGGATGCTCAAATGTAAATTTTTTAAATTCTTGAAGCGCTTCAATTGTATCTCTTTTATCTTCTTGTGAACTAACATTTTTCAATGTTTTTACGGTATCTAGACTAACCTTGTAAATACGCGGGGAGTCGCTATTTTTGCGAAAGCTTTTATGGGCATCCCTGCCCAACCAGCGGCAAAAATCACGCGACCGCTCATGCCTGCGGCGCGGCCCCAGCCGTTCCTTACGACTGCGCTGAGGACAGGCTCTGCTTCACTCGTTGGATACCCAACCAGGGGTATCCAACCTCGTTCTCGCAATGACTCGACGCGATATCGGAAAGCCTGCATTTTCACTGCGCAAAAAGACGCTTCGTGAAAACACAGGCCCTATCGCTTCTGGGGACTACTCGACTCCTGTCTCGCAGCGATGGAAAGGTATTACGAAACAAGGTTGTAGGTTGGGATGACGCAGGAATCCCAACAACACCGTTCAAAAAAGTATCGATGCTCATTTCTTACCGTTCTTACCGTCACAACCTACACTATCCCATCGCCTCAACAATCGCATTGCCCATCTCGACCGTGCCGCAGGCCGAGTGCGGATTCAGGTCGGTGGTTACGAACCTGCCGTCCTTAACCACGGCTTCCACCGCGGTTTTTATTTTAGCAGCCGCTTCGTGTTCGCCGAGGTGATCCAGCATCATCACGCCCGCCATGATCACGGCGGTCGGATTGGCCAGGTTCTTGCCGGCGATGTCCGGCGCGCTGCCGTGCACGGCTTCAAACAAGGCCGCTTCCTTGCCGATATTGGCTCCGG
>JAQUOU010000003.1 GCA_028716975.1 Methylobacter sp.
ACAACTAACAAGATAGAGTAAAAATAAAAATCCCCGCGTCGCTCCGCTTCGATTGGGTGGCAGCTTTCACCGGTTTAGGTGGCAGCATTCCCGTGGTTTGAGTGGCAGCATTCACTGGAATACGCAATTATGGTGTCGTTGGGCAAAGATGAATCCGAAATTCACGCTAAGGCGATAAAGTTTAAACAACATGACGAGACAACGCTTAAGGCATCGTTTGATTTCTTCGATGATGAACCGGAATTGGTGAATTTTATGCGAACGTAACTCGCAGAGTTGGAGCGCATTTTGCAGAACGATATAGCTGGGGATACTAATAACAAATAGTTGTTTGCCATAACCGTTGATTTCGACGACAGCTTGGTAATCTCCTTCTTGTTAGTTCCGCTTGTGAGAAGAATAATCGTCACTCCAGTGTTGAACGCGTCCACTGATCGCAGACACTTGTGCAACAAGATTGCTGAGGAGGACATTCACGTCCTCACCGCCAGAAAGACCAGCGCTTTGTCCAGCCCACAGCGGTAGAAATTCACTATGTCCGGACTTCTCGGCAGGAATAGATAGATGACGAACCAGCTGCCGTTGAAGTGGATAAGGAAGGATTTCCGTATCTTTTCTGTTCAGTGTGCGGTTACATTAAAATGGGATCGATTGGGCTAAGTGGTTCTGGCAATTCTGTTTCGTCCAGCATTTCCCTTAAATCGATTTCTATCGTCCTGCTTAGCGCTGCCATAAAGTGCTTAGGCAACGCCGAAAACAATTCCGCGACCGCTAAAACGGATAATAAGAAGTGGCTGTTATTGTCGATGCCGTCAAATTCTTTGTAGTCATAAATATAGTGGGCACCCTTCTTGGTGCCGTTTGCAATTACGACCTCATATTCATGTCTATTGAATTTGAGCCAGATTTTTTAATAATGAGCGTCTGTTTTTGACAGTTTGAAAGTCTGTTGCTGGAAACTTCGACGGACTGCTCATGGCCGACAGTGTTTGCGATGGTTAATATGAGCCACAGTCTCCTTTTGAGGAAACTATAACAGTATGTTTTATAATGAATAATATGGGTTGTCTTGATTTGGATGAAAGCTTTTCAATTCAAACAATCAGTAGTTATTTTGACGTAAATCTGAAAATTATCTTATAGAGAACAATATTGGCATGAGCCTTAAGCTATTTGGTTCATAATCGTCACCTCAGTTTCTAATCTTGTACCCACTCTTAAACACCCGCCACACAAAGATCAGACAGATGGTGAGAAAGCCAAATGTCATGCCAATACTCATGACCACATTCACATCCGCAACGCCATAGAAACTCCAGCGAAAGCCACTGATCAAATACGCTACAGGATTGAATAAGGTGATCTTTTGCCATAATGGAGGCAGCATTTTGATTGAATAGAATGCGCCGCCCAGGAAGGTAAGCGGGGTGACAATTAACATCGGAACCACCTGTAGTTTCTGGAAATTATCAGCCCAAAGGCCGATAATGAAGCCAAACAGGCTGAAAGTTATAGCCGTGAGCAAAAGAAAGCCCACCATCCACCCCGGATGTACGATCTCGTAGGGCACGAAAACGCGGGCGGTGCACAGAATAAGGATGCCCAAAATCACCGACTTGGTTGCCGCCGCCCCCACATAACCCATCACCACTTCGACCCACGAAACCGGTGCTGAAAGCAGCTCATAAATGGTGCCCGCCCACCTGGGCATGTAAATGCCGAAAGAAGCATTGGAAATGCTTTCATTTAAAAGATTAAGCATGACCAATCCCGGGATAATGAAGGCGCCGTAACTGACGCTGTCAATCTCGCCCATGCGCGAACCGATGGCTTTGCCAAATACGATGAAGTACAGCGAAGTGGTAAGGACCGGTGCAGCAATGCTTTCCCAGAGGGTACGGAAGGTGCGGGCCATTTCAAAGTGGTAAATGGCGCGGATGCCGTGGATGTTCATGACGCATTCTCCTTGGGCTGATGTACCAGGCTGACGAAGATATCTTCCAAAGAACTCTCGCTGGAACGTAAGTCTTTAAATTCTATACTATGATCACTTAGCGTACGCAATAGCTCGGCAATGCCGGTTTCTTCTTTCTGGGTATCGAAGCTATATACCAAGGATTGCCCATCCTCAGTGAGCGCTAACGGCCAAGCGCTTAGCCCGGCCGGAATACTGCCTAGAGGCTGTCGCAATGTCAGAGTGAGCTGTTTTTTGCCAAGCTTGCGCATCAGTACCTCTTTGTCTTCAACAATAATAAGTTCACCGTTGCTGATGACGCCGATGCGGTCTGCCATGTCTTCGGCTTCCTCGATGTAATGCGTAGTCAGAATGATGGTAGCGCCCTGCGCGCGAAGATCGCGCACCATGCGCCACATGTCGTGCCGTAACTCCACGTCCACGCCGGCGCTAGGCTCATCAAGGAACAGTATCTTGGGTTCATGTGCAAGGGCTTTGGCAATCAATAGCCGGCGTTTCATGCCGCCGGATAGCTCCTTGATTTTCATGTCGCGTCTGTCCCAGAGTGACAAATCGCGCAGCACTTTTTCCAGGTAGGCCGAGTTGGGCGCTTTACCGAACAGCCCCCGGCTGAATTTGACCGTGGCCCATACCGACTCAAACGAGTCCGTATGCAGTTCCTGTGGCACCAACCCGATGATTGCCCGTGCCGCTCGATAGTCTCGCACAGTGTTAAAACCATCGGCGATTATGATTCCTGACGTGGCCTTGACGATGCCGCAGATGATGCTAATTAGTGTCGTCTTACCCGCACCATTAGGCCCGAGCAAAGCGAATATCTCGCCGCGTTTTATCTCCAGGTTGATGTTTTTAAGCGCTTGGAAACCGGTGCCATACGTCTTATTGATGTCCTGCACGAGGATGATATAGTCAGAATTTTCAGTGGCCATGGCGACGGATGTGGACATTTAACTATATAATTCACCTAATTTATAAAAATCTAGTCGTAACTCGTGTTTACCACAGCCGGGTAATGTCATACGCTGAAAGTTGTTCGTCAGGGCTTAATAAAGGTATTTGGGTTACAATCGATTGGGCAATAAGAAGCCTGTCAAATGGATCTTTATGATGCAAAGGTAGATTCTGCAAAGCGAATGTATGGTTCATTGATATTGGCAATTCTGTAAGAGCATTGGCCTGAATACGATTAGAAATGAATTCTTTTGGCGGTTCTGTCAGGTGCAATTTTCCTAAACTGTATTTTACAGTAATTTCGAATCCGACGACTGCGCTCAGCAACAGTTCATTCCCAGAATCTAAGAATATTTCTTTAGCTAACAGAGACAGTTTAGGGTCATCAGTAACAAGCCATAAAAAAGCGCAGGTATCCAGCAATACCTTCATTGAAAATGTTCCAGAAAATCTTCCGGCAATTGGTCAAAATCGGGCAGTATCTCGACCATTCCTTTGGCTTCCCCTAAACGGCGCTGCTGGGCTTTTTCCCGGTAAGCCACCAATCGGGCGATGGGTTTATTCGCCCTTGAAATAATAATTTCATCACCTTCTTCTACCTGTTGAAGTAACTGTGATAGCCGGGTCTTGGCTTCATGGATGTTGATAGTTTGAGTCATCTAAAAATACCTTAGCTAATTATTTAGCTAAATTATATCAGATCTACGCAAAGCTGGAAATATTCCTAAAATATGTGGTGTAAATCTATAGATCAGGATTGCATCAAGGCATGCGAGAGCCTTATAGAGGTAGTGATTTTGACAATTTGAGCACGAGCTTTACCGGTTATTTCATACCAGCCAATCAACTGATGAATACCGTATCACCAAGTTGAAGGTAGCTCCAGCCAGCAGTCAGAAGAAGGACGACACCTGCCGAAACTAACTTGAATGTAACTTGAGACATTTCCGGTTGAAATGTAGACAAATGGTCATCAAAGCTTACTGAAGACCAATATTTGGCTTAATTATTTTATAAGACAGGATTGGTGATGATAAAATAAGAATTAATCATCCTGTGTCTTACTGTTCACTATGTCGAGGTAATGGCGATCCAGTTTATCGTTTATTATGTCCACACATGCATCTGCGTTTTGATTGCTTTCCACGCCACAAGCGATCTGTGCTGCTTTCATTTGTTTGGCGCAATCATCGGATATCAACGGCCACAATTCCGCTTTATAATTTTTAAGAAACACATTTTCTCTAACTACAGCCTGCTCGCACGCATATAAAGGTTTTAAAGCCTCAGTCATGCTTTGTGCTTCGACCCTGGTTATAGAAACCAGAAAAATGGCAACAATTATTTTTTTCATATCGCCCTCAGTGTTTAGTCGTCATCGTCTTGTTTTTTATTCAGCTTAATTATCACCCAATTCCACTAATATTGATCAGTTTTGTTACTCATGATGAGTCTATTCTGTTAATTTAACTTTACGATAAATCTATTCCATTACCGCACTAAACAAAATACCCGTCAAGCCGCCCCAAAAGGCACCGAACTTGCCGGAAAACATGGCGCCAACGCCGGCATTGAAGTAGCCGATTGCGTCCTCCTCCGAGTGGTAATCCTTGCCGAGAATGGAAATCTTCTTCATATCGAAACCTGCTTTTTGCAGAGTTTTTACACCTGATTCTGCCTCGGTATGGTTGTCATACACTGCAACAGCGATATTTTTTTGTTCATGATCTAGTCCTCTTTAGATTGATTTATTGGGATAGAACGTCGCGGTGATATCTCTAGTCAGTGCGTCCACGGCTTAAACTTTAGGCCTAAGACTATCTCATGTAAGCGCCCAAAAGTCATGACTTGGACGTGCCGCAGGTCATGACTTGCGAGTGACTAACGTCACTCATCGTCATACACAGGGCTTCAGCCACATAACAGACCATGAGGCATTTTTGTCTAACTCGGAAACTTGATTAAAAGCCCGGCAACGGCGGGTTTTGCGTAGGGTGAGTGTTAGGAATCGAGAGTGCATAAATCGAGGCAGGATGCAGCACCGACGAGACGTAATAGCCAGCCAGGCTTGCCAGTACTAACGCTGGCATTAGGTCATAGCCAGAGGTCATTTCACTCGCCATAATCGCTGCCGTAAACGGTGCATGGGTGACGGCAGCAAGGAAAGCGCTCATACCGACAAGCGTGAACGATGTTATTGACGTATTGGGCAATGCAAGCTGCGCTATACTGCCCGCCAATGTACCCAGTGCAGCGCCGATAAATAGCGTGGGCGTAAACACACCTCCGACGGCACCAGAGCCTGAGGTCAAAACTGTGGCAATAATTTTCAGCAGCAGGATAAGCAACACGTTTTGCCATAGCCACGACTGGTGGAGCAGTGAATTTACCACCGAGTAGCCATTACCCCACACTTCCGGGCGGATGACCGAAAGCCCTCCGACAGCAGCCCCAGCTATGGCCATTTTGAGCCATAGAGGCATGTGTAATGCAGCGAACCTTCGGTGCGCGCGATTGAGGGCGCCAATAAATAACGGCCCCAATAGTCCGGCCATAATACCCGTAACCACCACTAGTAGTAAATCTAACAAACTTTGCAAATCGCCCGGCGCAATGGCGAAAATGGGACCAATACGGCTGATGTGGCGTACTACCGAAACGGATATTGCCGCAGCCAGCAATAACGGGCCGAAGCTTCCTACGCTGATACCGCCGAGCACAATCTCGGCGACAAACAGCGCACCTGCAATCGGCGTATTGTATGCCCCGGCGAGCCCCGCAGCCGCCCCGCAAGCAATGGCAAAGCGCCGCTCGTCAGGCGACAGGTACAGGACTTTCCCCAGTATGCCGCCGGACAATGCCGCAAATTGCCCCATCGAACCTTCGCGCCCGATGGATCCGCCAGAGGCTACCGTAGCGGCGGATGCTACCGATTTAATTAAGGAAGATCTAAGGGAGTTTCGCTACCCGCACTGATGGCTTCCATGTAGTCCGCTCCGGCCTCCGCCTTTGCCGTTTCGCAGAAAGCAATGCAGTACCAATCCTGCAATCAAACCATCTAACGCGGGAATGACGATCCGTATTTCATATGGCAAATGCCTGGCATCGGCTACCAGCCCTTGGTTCGAGCCATACAACGCGGCTTCAAGCGAAAGCAGCAATTGATGAAACGCTATCACCGCCATCGCGCCGAGTATGCCGACCATGACAGACAACCCCAGCAACCGTAGCAACTGCACCTTGCGACTATAGGAGGGCGGCGGACTCTCGGCGGCCCCGAGACTCATCGCCATCGATACGTTTTTTGTGCTTCTTGCCAAACGCCCCGAATAGGATGATAGCCAACCTGCGCCTTATCTTGGAGGTTGAAGTGCACGGCGGCAAACAAATGGCCTCCAAGCACAGCCCCCCCGGACTCTGGTCGTTACTGAACCGGCTGCCCCGTGAACACTGGCCGGCACTCATCCGTGGCGACCGGGACTGGGGCGCCGAAGCCAACCTGCAAGCCGCTGAACAAGCGGAGTTACCCTATTTGTTCAAACTCCGGCTGACCAAAAACCCCCCGAAACTGGTCGAAAGCCTCATGCAGGGTAGTCACTGGGTGAAGTCAGGGCAAGGTTGACAAGCCGCGGAATCGGAACTGCGTCTAACCTGCTGGAGCCGGGCACGGCGAATTGTCGTGCTTCGACGGCAACTACGGAAAGACTTGGCCGTTCTCAGGCAAAGCGAGCCAGGGCCGCTAAAGCTCAGTTTTGCCGAATTGACGGATGATGACGTGACCGTCTACGAATACAGCGTTTTAGTGACCTCCCTGGACAATGAAATGCTCAGTATCGGCCAACTGTACCGCGACCGTGCCGATGCCGAAAACAACTTTGATGAACTCAAAAACCACTGGGGATGGGGAGGATTTACCACCCAAGATATTAAACGCTGCCGGTTCATGTCCCGAATCACGGCCTTAATCTACAACTGGTGGAGTTTATTCGTCCGGCTCGCCGATCCCCACCAACATACCGAAGCCATTACCAGCCGTCCGTTAATGCTCTACGGCATTGCTAAACAAACACGCCATGCCGGACAAACTCGTTTGACTATCAGCAGTCCCCACGCAGAGGCAGAAAAAGTGGAACAGCGCTACCGTAACATCGCCGCCTTCTTCAAAGAATTGTGGGTAACTGCGGAGCAGTTGACGCCCTGGCAACGTTGGTGCCGCATCCTGAGTTTGGCACTGGTAAAATATCTTCGTGGTCGTCAATTGCAGCCCCCAAACTGCCTACCGGTTCCTGCTTAGCAAGAGTAAGTGCTCTGTTTAGGTTTATAGATTTCGCTCTCTCGCCGGAAGGGCAACGCATTGCTGTTAAGCCCGGTTATGTATCATTGTCTTTATCCTTGCCGCGATAATAACCGGCAATCGCTCTCTTGAGGTGGTTGATTTTTATAACGGCTTACTATTCATCTTACATTGCTTAATGCTGATTGAAAATTCACCTTGGAGGAAATCATGAAAAATAAAATAGCCCTGCATTCTTTTTTTATTTTGTTTCCCGTATATTCAAAACCAACATTAAAAACGTTCATTTTTACTGGCTGCTTTCAACAATGAAAAGCACTGTTTTTTCGATCTTAATTTGGTTTTTGGCTTAGAACTCCCAACAAATCCCTAAATCTGTAAGATCGAACCGGCAAGATCGTTTCTACAACTACTGCCAACCTCCGCCAAGCGATTTATACAGATCCACCATAGCAATAATTTGCTTTTGCTTCGTTTCAATTAGATCTTTTTTGGCTTCCAATGCATCTCTTTGAGTTAATAACACGTCCAAATAATCTGCACGGGCAGATTTAAATAATAGAGTTGAAACACCAATTGATTGAATGAGAAAATCAACCTGCTTTCGCTTAAGCTGATAGTTTTTACCCAGATTATCTATATTTGAAAGTTGATTGGACACTTCAGCATAAGCTTTGATAATACTTTGCTCGTACTCATAAGCCGCCTGAATCTGCCTGGCATTTGAGTTTTTATATTCGGCTATGATGGCGTTCCTGTTCACCAGCGGCGCGACCATCTCCCCTGCGATAGTAGCCGCTAATGACTCTGGCGTATTGATCAGAAATTTAAGAGCGAAAGCCTCAAATCCGACTCCGGCTCGTATGCCGAAGGATGGATAGAAATTAGCTCTAGCCACCTTTATATTTAATTCCGCTGCCGCTAGCTCAAACTCCGCTTTCCGGATATCGGGTCTGTTTTGCAGCATTTGTGATGGAATACCCGCGTTAAGCATTTTAGGCTTGATATCCATAAAGCCAGCTGACTTACGCCGAATAGGTTGATGTGTTCTACCTAACAGAAGGTTGATTCGATTTTCAACCACAGTAATTTGCTGCTGGATTTCATACCTTTTACTTTGATTTTTAGTTACTTCCGCTTCGTAACGTTTGACCGCAAGTGAAGTGGTTCTCGCATAAAGCTGTAATAGTTTTACCATTTTCAAACCATTTTGCTGAATAGCAATATTTTGCTCTAAATTCTCAAGCTGGTTGTCTAATGTAAGAAGTTCGTAATAGGAGCGTGCTACTTCAGCAACAAGATTCGTCACTAAAAAGTGTTTGCCTTCTATTGACGCCATGTATTCCAGCCTAGCCACCTGTGTCGCATTTCTCAGCTTTTTCCAAATATCAAGCTCCCAGGTTGAAAATAGCCCAAATTGATAATTGCCTAACAACGTAGGGAAAGCCTGGCCATTTGCTATATCAAGGTTTTCTTCCACCGCCCCGTTTCGGGTAAATTTTCCGACTTTGTCTCCATCCGCCCCGGCGCCAAAATTAACAAACGGTAAATAAGCGCCTGTACGTGATTGAACCTCATTTTGCGCAACGCTAATACGCTGCATCAAGATGTTTACTTCTTTGTTGTTGGCGACCGCAGTGTCTATCAAACTTAATAAATTCGGATCTTCGAAAAACTCCTTCCATTTCACCGTGGCTTTATTTGTTCTTTGTGAGGGCCCCTGATTAAAGCTGTCAGGAAGATTAGAATCGGCCTTTTTGCTGGTCATCGCCGGAATGCCGCAAGCTTGCAGCATCAGTCCCGCCATACCTAAAACCATAAGATGAAAAACTTTACTCTTTGTCATCATCCGTACCGTAGTGATATTTTTCTGTTAAAGGGTCAAGGTCTTCGTTTCTAATTAAGTCTTTTCCTTCTATCATTTTGGCAAATGTATAATAAAGTCCTGGAATAAGGATGACGCCAAACACGGTGCCGAAAAGCATCCCGCCCAGGGAAGAGGTGCCAATTGTTCTGTTACCGACTGCTCCCGCCCCTGTTGCCACCGCCAAGGGTATCAACCCGGCTATAAACGCAAAGGAGGTCATCAAAATCGGACGGAACCGCGCTTGTGCGCCCGCAATCGCCGCCTCTTTAACGGACATTCCCTGGGCTTGCTTCTGAACCGCAAACTCGATAATCAATACCGCGTTTTTGCCCAACAAGCCAATTAGCATGACCAGTCCGAGTTGCGCATAGACATCGTTGGCAAGGCCCAATGTTTTCAGCAGGAAGAAAGCGCCGAAAATACCGGGGGGAAGAGAAAATAACACCGCTAACGGCAAGATAAAGCTTTCGTACTGCGCGGCTAACACCAGGTATACAAACACTAACACGACTGCGAAGATCACCTGCGCTTCATTGCCACGGGCGGCTTCGTCAAATGATAGGCCTTCCCACGCAATGTCAAAACCTCGCGGCAAAGTGGCGGCTGCGACTTCCTGTACCGCCTTGATGGCATCGCCGCTGGTATAGCCGGCGGCAGGCTCGGCCCGGATAGCGGCGGAATTGTAGAGGTTATAACGGGTAATCTCGTTGGGGCCTTGCCGTTTCTTCATGGTCATGAAGGCGGAGTACGGCACCATCTCTCCCTTTTCATTTTTTACATAGTACTTCAACACATCCGAAGGGAAGCGCCGGAATTCAGGACTGGCTTGGGCGTAGACCTTAAAAAAGTTATTGAAGCGAATAAAGCCCTGCTCGTAGGTGCTGCCGATCATGATATCCAGGTTATCCATGGCTTTGTTGATGGATACCCCTTTTTGCATGGCCAGTTTATTGTCTATGATCAGTTCGTATTGCGGGTAATTAGCCGCATAAAAGGTAAACAATCCGGTTAACTCCTTGCGCTTGCGCAGCGCCGCCATGAAGGTCTGGTTAAGTTTGTCAAACTCGTGGTAATCCGTGTCTAAGGTCTTGTCCAATAAGCGCAATGCCAAGCCGGATGCCGCTCCATAACCGGGAACTGCCGGGGGTTCGAAAAACTCGATCATGGCGCCTAAGTCATGGGTTTTTTCTTCCAGCTCGCGGATAACATCCTGGACGGAATGTTTACGCTGCGACCAATCTTTCAGGTTGACAATAACCGTGCCGGCGTTGGAACCGCGTCCTTCGGTGAGCACTTCATAGCCGGCCAAGGAAGAAATCGATTGCACGCCGTCAATTTTGCTGGCTATGCCTTCTATTTCCCGCGCCACCTTGTTGGTCACTTCCAGCGTTGAACCGGGCGGTGTTTGGATAATGGCATAAATCATGCCTTGGTCTTCACCGGGAATAAAACCGGAAGGCAGGGTTAGACTGACCGAATAAATACCAAAACAAAACCCGCCCAAAATCAAAAACGTTAGCAGCCGTCTCATGACGACGACATTAAGAAATTTAACGTATCGGCCCGTTATTTTTTCAAAGATGGAGTTGAATGCATCTATGAAAAAACTTACCGGCGTTTTCCGTTTCGATTGGCCATGGGTATTTTTAAGTATCATCGCGCACAGGACAGGGGCAAGCGATAAAGCGACGATCGCCGAAATCACGATCGACGAGGCCATGGCTATAGCGAATTGCCGATAGAACACGCCAACCGGGCCGGTCATGAAGGCAAGGGGGACGAATACCGAAGTCATGACCAAGGTGATCGCAACAATGGCCCCGCCGATTTCTGCCAATACTTTTTTCGAAGCGGCATAAGGGGAAACATTTTCAGCCTCCATTTTCGCATGCACCGCTTCGACCACCACAATGGCGTCATCGACTACGATACCGATGGCCAGCACCAGGGCAAACAGGGTGATGAGATTGATGGAGAGCCCGAACGCCTGCATAACGGCGAATGCCCCGATCAGCGAAACCGGTACAGCGAGGATTGGGATCAAGGTAGACCGCCAGTCCCCCAGGAAAATAAAGACCACCAAGGATACCAGTACGAATGCCTCACCCAGGGTGTGCAGAACTTTTTCAATGGACGCATCAACGAATCTGGATACATCGTAGTTGATTTCGTAGTCCATGTCTTCCGGGAAGGACTTTTTCAACTCTTTCAATTTTACTTTTACGTCCTCGATGACCTTGCTGGCGTTACTGCCGTAGTTTTGCTTAAGCACGATAGAAGCAGAAGGAAAGGAATCTTTATCAGAATAAATATCATAAAATTCGCTGCTTAAATCGACTTTGGCAATGTCTTTAAGGTGTAGTAACTCGCCTTCCGAGTTGGCCCGGATGATAATGTCTTCGTATTGTTCCGGCTTGCTGTACCGCCCTTGATAGACCAGCACATATTCTTTGGACTGGGCGGCAATGCCCGTGCTTTGCCCTATTCGGCCTGGCCGGCCGATAATGCTTTGATTGGCGATCGCATCCATCACCTCTTCTACCGAGACGCTATAGGCCCTCATCCGGTCCGGATTCAGCCAAATCCGCATCGCATATTGGCGGCTGCCTAATATTTTTGCTTGGGCAATACCATAGACCCGTTGAACTTCCGGGATAACATAGGCCAACGCATAGTTGAATAATAACTTCTGATCGGCGTTTTTGTCTTTGCTGTACAGGTTGATGTACATGAGCATGCTGGGCTGCACCCGTTCGACGATTACCCCTTCCAGTTGAACCAGCTTTGGCAGCCGGCTCATGACCTGATCCAGGCGCGTTTTCACGTTGACCATCGCGATGTTAGGATCAACGCTCAAGTCGAACAGTACTTGAATGACGGCTTCACCGGCGCTGGTCGCATCCGAGACAATGTATTTCATCCCGGGAACGCCATTAATGGCGCGTTCGATCGTAATAAGGGACGATTGCACCAGGACATCGGCGCTGGCCCCGGGAAACGCCAATGAAATCATGACACGGGGCGGTGCAATATCCGGAAACTGCGAAATGGGCAATGATTTGATAGCCAAGAGACCCATGAACAGAAAGAGCAGTGATAACACGATCGCCATCACGGGTCTTTTGATAAATATATTAAACATAATTAATCACTGGTTAAAAGGTTACTCGGTATATAATTCCAACTCTGAGCGAACCTTTTCGGGCGGCTTCAAATCGATTTTCACCTCTTCTCCCGAATGCACTTTACGCAAGCCTTCCAGCAAGATCTTGTCATCGTCCTTCAACCCCTCTTTTACGATAAACAGATGCGGTAAATCGGTTTCGATCTTGATAAGCCGCTGCTCCAGCTTGCCTTCTTTGTTGACGATGTAGACATAGGATTTATCCATGACTTCGAATACCGCTTTTTGAGGGATAAGCAACGCGTTTTTATAAGGCTTGGACATTTGAATTGTCCCCGTCTCTCCATGCCTGAGAAGTTTATCCGGATTTGAGAATGTGGCGCGAAATTCGATATTTCCGGAGGTATTATCAAAATCAGCTTCAATCGTTTCAATGACGCCAGTTTGATTGAAAATCTTGCCATTCGCCATTTTTAGCCGCACTTCAGTGCGGTCATCGTCAGGCTTGTGCATCTTGAGATCCAGATATTCGGCTTCCGGGACGTTAAAATATACCCACAATTTGCTGATGTCAGAGAGTGTAGTCAGCAACGCGCCCTCATCGAGAAGGCTGCCGATTCTAGCATTCAAATGATCCATAATCCCATCAAAAGGCGCATGGATATCGGTAAAGCCCAAGTGGGTTTCCGCCATTTTCACTTCCGCATTAGCCTTATCTAATTTTGCTTTTGCCAAAGCCAATTCATTGATCGACACCACTTGTTGATCAGACAAATTTTTTGTATTAAGGTATTCGATATTCATGTTATTCGCTTCGGCTTTTGCTTTTAAAAGCTCTGCCTGATATATGTTGGGCATGATTTTGAACATGGGTTGTCCCTTATGCACCCATTGCCCTTCATCAACAAAGATATTTTGCAAATACCCCCTTTCCAATGCCCGGATTTCGATATGTCTAATAGCATGAATCTGACAAACATATTCTTTCGTGACAGAAGTGTCTTTACGGAGTGGTGTGGTTGCCTCCAGTTTAGGGGGTTCTTCCTGTTTCTCGGTTTCTGCTGGATTGCAACCACTGATTAGGATAGCGATTAAGCTTAGAACTACGGATGCTTTAGTGATCATTTTTTATGGCGCTTTAGATTGGAACTACACAAAAATTGGATTAACCAACCTATAAATTCTGTCTCTTGGGAAGGTGAATAAAGTTAGATAAAGCAATTCGCATGCCATTTTTCTTATATTTCGAATGTGTTAAATTTACAGCTTTTCCCGGCACTCCAGAAAGGTAATCGCACCTAATTTCAGTGCAAAAAATTGATGAAAACTATTGTTTCTAGAATTTCTGGTTCGACAGCGGCTGAAATGCACCCAGACTTTAGGTTGATATGAACAAGATTTGGCAGAATGGATTAATGGTAGAATCTGGTCGGCTTGCGACCGTTTTCAGTTTTTCTCGGCAATTTTGCCGCTAACTGTAGCTTCTTGATTTCATAAACGCCATTTCTTGCATTTATCCGGCTTTTTCATATCACATTATTTGTGATTCTATCCCATGCCTATAAACAGGAGGGCTGTCAACCTTATTTTATAAAACCCCAGGCTTGGGTATTTCCGCTTCTCCTGGCGTTCAAGTGTTCGCATAAAGCAGTTTTGTTATAGCCGTGCCGAGCTTATTTGGATTCCTATGGCTGCATAAAATGTAAGTGTTTTTAAAAGCGCGGCGGGCTATTTTGGCCTAAAGTTCGCATTAAACTTGAGTTGAATCCAACCTCAGTGTTGAATATCGCGGAAAAAAAGCCGCATACCGCACAGAACGTTTAGAAATGGCGTTAAGTGGTCCTCAAGGTTATTTCGGCCGGCATAGTCAAACGACTGTAACCGCCATTAGCCAACCTTAAGCTGATTTAATGCCGCAAGAAAATCCGCGCAGGTTTCCATTGCCCACTGCCACGGATTAGTGATAGCCGGATGATTTTTGGCAAGCCATAACCCGGCCCGTAAAATAAAACGATAGTTCGACTCCCGTGTTTTAGGCTGTAAGGTCGATGTTTCCCGCCAGCGGCGACAATAGTCGACCGAGCCTTGTAAAAACGCAGAAATAATGAGGAGCTCCGACCTGCTGGGCAGGATAAAAAATACTTGCAGAGCATAGTTTTTCTTTTGAAAAGGAAAAATTAATTTTCAGGGAAATTGTTTAAATCCCTCCAGGAAAAGTAAAGAACAAACAGAGGCTTTGTTTTATCGTCCCGGTAAGCCCGCCGCCGATGGTTTAACTTCCAGCAGGTAATAAGGCGCCTTCGATTGCGACACGCCGCCATTGAGAGTTGCGGATTGATGCAGCCTGTTGACAACGGCATATAATTTTCCACCCGGTCCGAAACTCAGGGAGTCCACCCAGGACAACTGGGGAGATTGGGCGAGCCGATGATATTTCCTATCGGCAGTAATCACGCCGATAGCGTTTTCCGCCAATTCACCCAGATAAATATTATTATCCTTATCAATCGTAATGCCATCCGATATGGGCTTGTCGCTATAGCGCTGGACCCGGTTTGCCAACTCTTCGGCTGCTAATTTTTCATCTGCAAGATCGTCCGCTTTTATCCGGTACAGGCTGTGGCCGTGCATGGGACCAAAATAAACCCATTCGTTATTCAAATCTTCCGTAATCGGATTTACTTCTATATGAGGCCGAGCTAATTTTCCTGATTTGTCTTTAACCTGAATCGGTATATTGTCAATAATCAGATCGATATCTTCCGGGATAACACTGCTATGTCCCTCAAGCACACGCCTTGCCGTTTCTGATTTCAGGTCGATCACAATCAATGCGGCATTTGCTCCGCCTGCCGGGTCGCTGATGTAAATATGGTTACGGCTAAGGTCAACTGCAAAATCGTTTACAAATGTATCGGGAGCCGTTATCGGTGCAGGCAAATAGATGACTTGATGGAGCTTACCCGTTTTTGTATCCCAGCCCACCAGTTTAGGCGTCACGCCGCTGCGCATGCCATTATCAAGCATCCAAACCATGCCTTTAGCATCAGATCTTATTCCCAACACAGAATCGAGTTTTAAAGCTAATTGTGAAACGTGAGTGCTTAATTCTTTGGTAGGAAACGGGACGAGGGCGTGATCTTTTTTAACTTCAACAACGCTATACGTCGGGTTGTAAAATTGATGCATGCTCATAATAATCCGGCCGTTATCAAGAACAGTAAAATTACCCGGCCCTGTATCGAACTGCGCGATAATATCGAATTTTGAACCAGGACTGGCTGAAACGTTTAAAGCCAGCGCAAGTAGAACAGCTGAAAACTTAACGAGAATATTCATGACTTGCTCCAGTAATGAAAATGAATGATTTACTTCATTACACATTACGTGAACAAATGACGCCTGTTAAATTCTCTTTATTCATGCCGCCATTTATATTTTTTATGTAGCGGAAAATGGTATTCAATGGCTTTAATTCTACTTTGTCAGATTACATGTCCTGTAATTTTCAAGATCGTCATTCCGGCAGCGATTCACTCCGGGCTTTCCTGCCCGTAGCCCTTCGGGTAAATGTACAAGGATGTATATTGTGAATCCAGGTTCCAGGGATAGGTTTAAGCTTGCCATCCATGGCACTGAATACCCGCTGCGAGTATGACGCGCTTATGTATAATCTGACAAAGTAGAATTAAGCACATAATGCTCGAAGACGAGTCTCGTGCTGTTTGGGCTTAAGCCATGTCGCGGGAGTTTTTGCTATTGCGAAATATCAGCGGTTTTTCGTTGTCAGATAAAGCGGCGCTTACCTTTGCAGAGTCTATTGCTTTTTGGATGACCGAATGATTCAATGATTTGCTGCACACAGGATCGGCATTGTACATATCGCCGGTTAACAGATAAGCCTGGCAGCGGCAGCCGCCGAAGTCTTTTTCTTTTTCATCGCAACTGCTGCAAGGCTCTTTCATCCATTCAAAGCCGCGGAAAAAGTTGAAGGCCTTGGATTCATTCCAGATTTCATCAATGCTGTAGTCCTTGATATTAGGGCAATCCAGGCCTGGCAAATCGCGCGCGGAATGGCAGGGCAAGGCTACACCGTCCGGCGCAATGGTAAGAAACGTGGTTCCCCAGCCGTTCATGCAGGCTTTGGGACGGTCTTCATAAAAATCAGGCACGACATAATAGATTTTCATTTTGCCGGCAACTTTTTCTTTAAACGCCTGAGCTATTTGTTCGGCTTGTTCAAACTGTTCTTTAGTCGGCAATAATAAATCGCGGTTGAGATGCGCCCAGCCGTAATACTGGGCGTTTGCCAGTTCCAGATAATCGGCGCCCAGCTCTTCGGCCATTTCCAGTATGTGCGGCATTTCGTGGATATTTTCACGGTGGATAACTACGCATAACACCATCGGGTAGCCGTGTTTTTTGATCAGATGGGCGACTTCTCTTTTGCGCTGATAGGACTCCGTGCCGGCTAAATGATCGCTCAATTCCTGAGTGCTGGCCTGAATGCTGATCTGAATATGATCGAGCCCGGCGTCCTTAAGCTGGACAATTCTTTCTTCAGTCAGCCCGTAGCCTGAGGTGATCAGATTGGAATAATAGCCCAGGTCTCCGGCATGTTTTACCAATTCGGCCAGGTCTTTACGGGTTAAAGGCTCACCGCCAGAAAAACCGAGTTGCACCGCGCCCATTTTACGCGCTTGCGTAAGTACGCGTTTCCAGTCTTCCGTGCTTAATTCGGATTGATATTTTGCATAATCAACCGGATTGGAGCAGTAAGGGCACTGTAACGGACAGGCATAGGTAAGTTCCGCCAATAACCAGCGCGGAGGGGTGCTTTTAATTTTGTTGAATCCAGCCATTTTTTAAAGCGACCTCAAGGAAAGCGGTAATATCGTTTTTCAGACCGGTAGTTTCAAACTTCAGTTCCAGTGCGCTGACGATTTGATCAAGGTTACGCGTGCCATCGCAACATTTCAGGATTTCAGCTGAACTTTGGTTAAGTTCTACCATGCCTTCAGGGTAAAGAATCACGTCTTTCTGCTGTGCTTCTTCCCATTGCAGGCGGTGCAGGGGAGAAAATTTAATGGGCTTATTCAGGTTAAGTGTCATCTTGTGTTTTTGGTCGTAGTAGTAGTCGTAGCAATCCGCCAAATATTATTATCGAAAATGGCGGATTGCTAATGCGAATCCGCCTTACGGGTTACGGGTTACGGGTTACGGGTTACGGGTTACGGGTTACGGGTTACGGGTTAATGCTGCTGTTTTATCCGCTCAACAGTTCATAGTTTTATACTAATGCCATAGCCAGACTCAGCTAATTCTCCCATTTTGCCATAATAATCCATAATTCCATTTTCCCAAATAATCCAAACTTCTTCTGCGCCTGCTTGCAAATAGAGCTGAGCCTTATTGGTCATTTCTTCTTTTGAATTGGAAGGCGAGACGATTTCAACGCAAATTTCAGGTGCATGAGAATAAGGGGTTTCATAACCGTGTTGCTTGATAAATGTCTTGGAACACCAGGCGACATCGGCGACTTTTACTCCTTCAGTGGTTTGAACTGAACATTCAGTGAGTACTTCGCCTTTTTTGAGTTTACGCTCAAGTAATGTGCCGATATGGAATTGCAAACGGCCGTGCTTATTGGAGGCAGGAGTCATTTCAACTTTCCCATAGCGGTTTAATTCAATTTTAAAAGGTAAATTTTTAAAATAGGGATTATCTATTACTTCAGACCATTGCATCGCATGACCTCCTGCTGTGTTGCGCTATATACATACGGTGGGCAGGGCTTTTTTGCCCCTGCACGACAATAGTCGGGAAAACCAATTACGATTCAATATTAAAATAAGGCGGCATGTTATTAATATAAGCCATATACATCGCATCCGCCATGGTCCAAAGCACATCCAGTTTGAACTTGAGAATTTGTATCATGCGATTTTGTTGCTCGCGGGTAAGATACCAATCCAGGGTAATCGCCAGGCCGTGTTCCACATCGCGCCGGGCTTCAGTCAAACGTTTGCGGAAATAGGTATAACCTTCCAAATCAACCCAAGGGTAGTGTTCCGGCCAGTTATCGAGCCGCTGCTTGTGAATTTTAGGCGCAAACAGCTCGGTTAAGGAAGAGCTTGCCGCTTCATGCCATTCGGCTCTGCGGGCGAAATTTACATAAGCATCAACGGCAAACCGCACCCCCGGCAATACATGCTGCAATGAGGTCATTTCTTCGCGGCTCAAGCCAACTGCTATACCCAACTGTATCCATGCTTCAATTCCGCCGGGATCGCCGGGATGGCCGTCATGGTCGAGAATACGCTGAATCCAGAGGGCGCGTGTTTTACGGTCCGGGCAGTTGGCTAAAATATTGGCGTCTTTAATGGGAATGCTGACCTGATAGTAAAAACGGTTGGCAACCCAGCCCTGTAGTTGTTTTTTGCTGAGTTTACCTTCGTTCATCAGCGTATGATACGGATGATGGATATGGTAATACTTTTCCATAGCGCGCAGTTGGGCTTCAAACTCTTCTTTAGTCCACGCTTGATTGTCAGGGCTATTCATATGTACCTTCTATAAATCAATTTCTAAACCGTCATATGAGACTTCAATGCCGGCGGCATCGAGGATTTTACGCTGTTCGGAATCATCGTCCAGAATCGGGTTGGTGTTATTGATATGGATCAATATTTTGCGTGCTTTTGTAACTTCGTTCAGAATTTCTATCATGCCGCCTTTGCCGGATTGCGGCAAGTGGCCGATTTCGCGCGCTTTTTTATGGCTGATGTTCTGGGTACACATTTCGTCATCCGTCCAGAAGGTGCCGTCTACCAGTAAGCAGTCTACAGTCTGCATGGCGGCCATGACATGGGGCTCTATTTCGCCTAAACCCGGAGAATAAAATACTTTTTTGCCGGTAGAGATTTGTTCGATGATGACGCCGATATTGTCGCCGTCATGCGGGTCATGCCGATGCGGCGAATAAGGCGGCGCTTTGCTTTTTAAGGCCTGGGTATAAAAGCGTAAATCATCAATGCCCGGAATGGTGAAGCTGCTGCCGTCGACGGGAATCGGATGATGATTGACGGTACAGTAATCTTCAAGCATTTTAAATAAGGGGAAGCCTGTGGTCAGGTCTTGTTTGACCATGTCGGTGCAATAGACCTCCAGCGGTTTGCCTTCCCTAAGCATGAGCAGTCCGGTAGTATGGTCAATCTGGCTGTCGATCAGCATGATGGCTTTAATGCCCGTGTCGCGAACGCCTTCTTTGGGCTGGATAGCAGGGAATGCTTCCAATTGCGCACGAATATCGGGTGAGGTATTGAACAGCAGCCAGTTTTTGTTGTCCGTGCTGACGGCAATGGATGACTGGGTACGGGCTTTACCTTTCATTTCATTATGACGCAAGCGGCGGCAATTATGGCAGTTGCAGTTCCATTGGGGGAAGCCGCCGCCTGCGCCTGAACCGAGAACTCTGATCTTCATGGTTGAGAATATAACTTGAATAGATAGAGGGCCTGAATGATACGGGAACAAAGGATAGGAGGCAAAAAAAAGGGCTCTTGATGAGCCCTCTTTATTATCCAGACCGATAATTATTAACGGTTATAGATATACATTGTTACTTCAAACCCGAACCGCAGATCTGTATAGCTTGGTGTTTCCCATTTCATCGTAAAACCTCCAAAAGTTTTTATGTGTGCCAGCTTGATCAAGTAAGCTAATTTAAAGTATACGACGAACTATTTTTTTTCGCAACTTTCGATACGGCTGAATAACTGATTCCAGGCCTTTATTAATTTGCGATCTGCCAAAAGCTATTGTTGATGTAAATAATTTAATAAGAGCCGCGATAAAACGTGGAGAATCTTTAACTTTGAGTTGTCTATAGAGATAAGTTATATGTTTTTTGAACGGGAATGGAGTACCATCCAGGTTCAAAAAATAATAATTACAAGTGATGAAAATCATGGGGAGGTGTTATGAGTACTGCTGTTATTTTACTATTTTTGGGAATGATGGGTCTTGCGGCGTTTTCGTTTGCGCCATTAGGCTATTTCATTTATAAATTTACGCAAAAAGACGGTAAGCCTTTTGGTGATATTGAACCGCACGGTGATAGCCCGTCTTTCGTTAATGACATGGCGGAAAAAGCCATTAGTTTTATTAAAGGTCTTTTAGGCAAAAAATAAGATGGATTGCGGTGGGACTTCCAGGCGGTTTAACCGCCTGGAATTTCTCCACTAAAAATATTAAAAGTCTACCGGCTGCCGCAAGTCGGGCAGTTAGGGTTTTTCCCCAGCTTCATCATATTCCATTCCATCGTTAATCCATCCAGCAATAAAAGCCGTCCGGTTAATGTTTTTCCAACACTAGTAAGTAGTTTCATCGCTTCCAATGCCTGAAGGCTGCCAATAATCCCCGTGATAGGAGCCATAACGCCATTTGTTGAACAATTGAGTTGTTCGTCGCCATCATTACTATATAAACAGTTATAGCAAGGGCTGGTGTTTTTGCCCGGAGTAAATACCGATAGCTGGCCTTCAAAACGAATAGCTGCGCCTGAAACCAGCGGTGTTTGATATTTTACGCAAGCATTATTAATAGCGAACCGGGTTGCAAAATTATCGCTGCAGTCAAGAACAACATCTGCTTGAATCACCTCGCTTTCAAGTTGTTCGTTCGCCAGTCTTTGCTTAATCGCTCTTACTTTTACTTCGGGATTTAATCTGTTAAGTGTCTGACGAGTTGAAATTACTTTATCAGTCCCTATATCATTTGTATGGTGAGCGATCTGTCTTTGTAAATTGGATAAATCCACTTCGTCATCATCATAAATGGTCAGGTTGCCGACACCTCCTGCAGCAAGATAGATAGCTGCGGGAGAACCAAGGCCGCCTGCGCCGACAATCAATACATTAGCGGCAAGGAGTTTTTGTTGTCCCTCGATATCGATCTGAGGCAGCATGATTTGGCGGCTGTAGCGTAGTAATTGATTGTCATTCATGAGTCATCTTAATTAGATAATTTATGGGAGAGATGATGCCAAAGAACTTGACAGACTGCAAAACCCGTTTATTATTAGCACTCATTACTAGCGAGTGCTAATAACTTAGTTTTTCTTTAATTTTAATGTTTAGGAGATATTGATGAAAATACGTCCGTTACACGACAGAGTGATAGTCAAACGTGTTGAAGAAGAAACAACTTCTGCCGGTGGTATCGTACTGCCTGGCTCTGCTGCTGAAAAGCCAAGTCAGGGAATAATCTTAGCGGTAGGTACCGGCAAGGTACTGGATAATGGCGATACTCGCGCACTGGAAGTTAAAGTCGGCGACAAAGTGCTGTTTGGTAAGTATTCCGGTAACGAAGTCAAGGTTGAAGGCGAAGAGATTATCGTGATGCGTGAAGAAGATATCATGGGTATTTTAGGTTAAGCCTGGGATTAAATTAAACCCGGTGCTTTAAGTTAATCATAATCATTTAACTAACGAATTAGGAAATAAAAATGGCAGCAAAAGACGTATTATTTGGTGATGACGCACGTAGCCGCATGGCTAGAGGCGTTAATATTTTAGCAAATGCAGTGAAAGTAACTTTAGGTCCTAAAGGCCGCAACGCAATTCTCGACAAAAGCTTCGGCGCGCCCACTATTACTAAAGACGGTGTATCTGTTGCAAAAGAAATCGAATTAAAGGACAAATTCGAAAACATGGGCGCACAGATGGTTAAGGAAGTAGCCTCAAAAACTTCTGACGTTGCCGGTGACGGCACCACGACTGCGACTGTACTGGCTCAATCTATCGTAAATGAAGGGTTGAAAGCGGTTGCGGCCGGTATGAATCCAATGGATTTGAAACGCGGCATCGATTTGGCGGTTACCAAAGCGGTTAATGCAATAGTTGCTTCCGCAACACCTTGCACAGATAACAAAGCGATTGCCCAGGTAGGGACAATTTCAGCAAACTCTGACGAATCAGTCGGTAAAATCATTGCTGAAGCAATGGAAAAAGTGGGCAAGGAAGGCGTTATTACCGTTGAAGAAGGTTCAGGCCTGGACAACCAGTTAGACGTTGTTGAAGGCATGCAGTTTGACCGCGGTTATTTGTCTCCTTACTTCATCAACAAACAAGAAAACATGAGTGTTGAGTTGGAAGACCCACTCATCCTGATTTATGAAAAGAAGATTTCCAATATCCGCGAAATGCTGCCAATTCTGGAAGCCGTTGCTAAATCCGGACGTCCTTTATTAATTGTTGCAGAAGATGTTGAAGGCGAAGCCCTGGCGACTCTGGTTGTTAACACCATCCGCGGCATCGTTAAAGTTGCAGCAGTTAAAGCGCCCGGTTTTGGTGATCGCCGTAAAGCGATGCTGGAAGATATCGCAGTGTTAACCGGCGGTACGGTTATTTCTGAAGAAGTCGGTTTGAGCCTGGAAAAAGCTGAATTAGCTCAACTGGGTACCGCGAAAAAAGTACAGATCACTAAAGAAAACACCACTATCATCGATGGCGCGGGTTCAGAAACGCAAATTAAAGGCCGGGTTGCACAAATTCGCGCACAAGCCGAAGATGCAACGTCTGACTACGACAAAGAAAAACTGCAAGAACGTCTGGCTAAACTGGCAGGCGGTGTTGCGGTGATTAAAGTCGGCGCGGCAACTGAAATCGAGATGAAAGAAAAGAAAGCCCGCGTGGAAGATGCGCTACATTCAACTCGCGCAGCGGTTGAAGAGGGCGTTGTCGCAGGAGGCGGCACCGCCCTGGTTCGCGCTCTTTCCGCACTGGTTGGGCTTGAAGGCGCTAATCACGATCAAACCGTCGGCATTAACATTCTCCGTCGTGCGATGGAAGAGCCTTTGCGTCAAATCGTTTCAAACGCAGGTGATGAGCCTTCTGTAATATTTAACGAAGTGCAAAAAGGCAAAGGCAGCTTTGGTTACAACGCAGCAACCGGCCAATATGGCGATATGATTGAAATGGGAATTCTGGATCCTGCGAAAGTAACGCGTACAGCGCTGCAAAACGCGGCTTCCGTTGCCGGATTAATGCTGACTACAGAAGTCATGGTTGCTGATGCGCCTAGCGATGATAAAGGCGGTCACGGCATGCCGGATATGGGCGGCATGGGCGGTATGGGCGGCATGGGCGGCATGATGTAATCGTGTTGTCTTAAAGCCCTTGTTGCTTTAAGCTCTTAAAAAGCCCCGGCTGCTTTAAAACAGCCGGGGCTTTTTTTATATGTACACGGAAGCTTTACGAATCGAAAGGATGTGTTGAACCGCATAATTAAGCATATGTGTATAAATTCTCATCGTCCGGACATCTTTGTGCCAAAGTAGTTATGTCACCGTGCAATAGACGGCGAATGAAAGGTTGCAACGTATTCCAATACCCTAATGGAACTCATAGGCGACCCGCCTGCTTCCCTGATTTTGAGCATGATGATTTAAGCGTGAGAGTATTTTATTTAAAGGTTTAATATTTAAGGTAACCTCTAATAGTACAATGCTTCGACAAGGCTATCCTGAGCTTAGCCGAAGGACTCAGCACGAACGTAAGGTATTGATAATAGTAGACCCGTTCTTGCTGAGCTTGTCGAAGCAAGAGTGCAACTTATTTTTAGAGCTTCTCTTTAAACGATGAAATAAATTCAGTTGATTTTAAAAAAGAAAGGTGGTGCGCCGCCGGTTAAATTAATTTTCTCTCTCTCTCTCTATGAACTAATAAGAAAAGAGACTATCCTTAATACTTTAATGAATCAGCTTGTTAGTTAGTTTTAAACACGGCTATCTCCGCCCATGTCGTTATATCGACCGATTATTGATCTTTACTTATGGAAACCAGCAACTTGGTGCGGCATACGATAATCCAAAGCCTTATACCGCAGTCCACAGAAAAAGCTGCGGGAGTTGCGATTGACCTGTGGGAGCGGCTGGCTGCCCAAATCAATTCGATCGTCGGCGAGGGCGGTTTCAATTCACTTTACGCGAGAAGCTTATTCCTCGCCCAGTCCACATTTCCCTGGCTCGCGGCAGGGCCTTCGCCACCACAGACTGATCAGCGCTTTACGGAATTGAAAATGAGCTTTGAAGGACAAACGCCGGCGCTTGCCTTAGAAGCAAACTGTCTGCTATTAATCACTTTCACCGATATCCTGGCCTCGTTAATTGGCGAGTCGTTAACGACCAGAATTTTACATTCGGCTTGGGGCGATGAGATTTCGAATATGGCCGGCATGGAGTTAAAAAATGAGTAAAAATGTAATCATACATCGTCTGAAAACGGGCGTACCTGGTCTGGACAATCTGCTGGGCGGAGGCCTGCCGGAGTTCTCGTTTAACCTGATAGCCGGCGCGCCGGGCAGCGGAAAAACCACGCTTGCTCACCAGATCATGTTCTCGCTGGCAACCCCGGATAATCGGGCGCTATTCTTCACGGTGCTTGGCGAATCCGCGTTGAAGATGCTTCGTTATCAACAGCAATTCCTGTTTTTTGATAGCAATAAAATCATTGAATCGATCCGTTTCGTCAACCTGTCCGCAGACCTCATGGAAGGAAATTTTGACGGCGTATTGTCACGCATTGCCGACGAAGTAAAAAACTATGCGCCCAGTCTTGTCTTTGTTGATTCGTTTCGATCAGTTGTACAGTCAGCCAAGACGCATGATGAACAGGGCGTATCGAAGCTGCAGCGGTTTGTCCAGCAATTGGGCATGCAAATGACGAGCTGGCAGGCGACCACATTTTTAATCGGTGAATATTTGACGTCGGAATCAGAGTCAAGCCCTGTCTTTACAGTAGCCGATGGCATCTTGTGGCTTTCGCAAAATTTGCATCGCAATTCCATGGTGCGCAAGATACAAGTAGTCAAAATGCGGGGTCAAGCCCATGCCCCGGGTTTGCATACCTTCCGTATTAGCGATGAAGGCATCAAGATTTTCCCGCGCGCAATTGTCAATCGGAGCACAGAGTCTGGTTCAACCTTGAAGGTAAGCGATAGCGAACAACGTGTTCCAATGGGCGTGCCGGGCCTGGATGACATGCTAGGCGGCGGCTTGCCGGTTGGCTATTCGCTGCTCGTGGTCGGCCCAACCGGTTCCGGAAAAACCATCGTAGCGACGGAATTTCTCGCTGAAGGCGCACTGAGGGGCGAACCCGGCGTGATTGCGGCGTTTGAGAAGAGCCCCAGCCAACTGCTGAGCAGTAAATTGAATGCGCTGGTCAAGTCCGGACACGTGGGGGTAATCGACACGCGTTCCCTGGATTTATCGATCGATGAAATCTTGCATGATTTAATCGAAATGATTAATCGAATGCAGGCCAAACGCCTCGTCATTGACTCCCTGTCGGGATTTGAGCTGGCGCTGGCGCCTGAATTTCACGAGGATTTTCGCGGATCGCTGTACAGGATGATTGCCGAGCTGACCAGCATGGGCGTCACTATATTAATGACCTCGGAACTGGAAGACCGCTACACCGATTTGCGCTTTAGCCCTTTTGGGAGCGCTTTTCTCGCTGACGCGATTATTGTGCAGCGCTATATCGAAATCGCGGGCCGGTTTAACCGAGTCTTATCAGTCATTAAAGTCCGCGGCAGCGAGCACAGCAAGGACATTCGATTGTTTGACATTACCGATGAAGGCATCATTATTGGCGAGGTCTTATCGGGGTATACAGGAATCTTGTCGGGTCGGCCCACGACCAGCCCTTAGCCGAAGCCAGACATGATGAGGAGCGGTAATGAACAAAGCTGACGATGACGGCGATTCCGATACCGATGAAGCAGGCGGGGAGTCAAGCACGCCCAAAGATAGACCGCCAGAGCTGCTTGGAAAAAATATTTCCAGTAAAGACAAGGCTGTCATTGAGAGTAAGGCGGCTATTCAAAGCCGCGAGAAATTAATTGCTGCACTGGAAGATACTATTCATCTGCACGAAGTAGAAGCTACCTCGCACGAGCGGGAAATTCAAGCAGCGGAGACACTGCAAACAGCCTCCGACGATCACATAATTATATTGCAGCAGGCGAACGCCCAGCTGGTCATCGCTACCATTGAAGCCCAAAAACTGGCCGAACAAGTCGAAACGGCCACTGCCCAGTTGGAAACTGCCAAGTCAATGGCGGAGAAAGCCAGCCTTGCCAAATCGGATTTTCTTTCCAGCATGAGTCATGAACTGCGCACACCGCTTAACGCTATCCTCGGTTTCGCGCAATTACTGGAGGCAGGTACCCCGCCGCCAACCGCCGTCCAGACTGTAAGGCTGCACCAGATTATCAAGGCAGGATGGTATCTGCTGGATCTGATTAACCAAATCCTCGATCTCGCGTTGATCGAGTCCGGCAAGATATCGCTGTCGCAAGAACCGGTATCGCTGAGCGATGTTATGCGCGAATGCCATGCCATGATTGAACCGCAGGCGCAACAGCATGACATTAAACTGAACTTTATCCCGTTCGACACCACCTGGTTTGCGTATGCCGATCGAACGCGGGTAAAGCAGGTTCTGATCAACCTGCTTTCCAATGCAATCAAATACAACCGCGAGCATGGAACGGTCGAGGTGAAGTGCACCTCAAGCAGCCCGGAACGCATACGCATCAGCATCAAAGATAGCGGTGCAGGATTGTCCCCGGAGAAACTGGCGCAGTTATTTCAGCCGTTCAATCGTCTCGGGCAGGAGAACGGGGCTGAGGAAGGGACGGGCATCGGTTTGGTAGTCACCAAGCAGCTGCTTGAACTGATGGGCGGCGCAATTGGCGTCGAAAGCACCGTAGGAGTGGGTAGCGAATTCTGGAGTGAATTGATCCGGGACGTCACACCGCCACTTGCCGTTGGCAATTTATTACCTGCGGAACTTGTGCCGCCAGCTCAAGAACATGCACGGCTGCGCACCCTGCTTTATGTGGAAGACAATCCTGCCAACCTGATGCTGGTCGAGCAAATAATCGAGTGCTATCCCTATTTACGCATGCTAAGCGCTGCCGATGGTAATCTCGGCATTGCGCTTGCGCGAGCGCATCTCCCTGATGTGATCCTGATGGACATTAATCTGACCGGCATCAGCGGCATCAAGGCAATGAAAATCCTGCGCGAAGATCCGGAAACGAGACACATCCCGGTCGTCGCCCTCAGTGCCAACGCAATGCCCCGCGATATCGAGAAGGGACTGGAAGCCGGATTTTTCCAGTATCTCACCAAGCCAATCAAGATTAAAGAACTTATGAATGCCTTGGGAGATGCGCTGAAATTTTCTGAAATAGCTTGATCAATGGATTAGCGGACATCCATGACACCCGACAAACACGATGATTAGCAATCAGGACATATTTAACGCCGGGAGGCTGAAATGAAGAAGACTGGTAATGGTGGCGCTTCTGATGCCCATGATCCGCTTCAACCGGATGGCTCAGGCCCGCATAAAGACAGTTTGCCGGCGGAATTGGAAAATGCTATCGCTTACAAGGAAAACGCTGTTATTGATGCTGAGACGGCTATTTTAAGCCGCGAAAAATTGACTACAGCACGAGAAGAAGCAGTGCATTTACGTGAAAATGCTAGCACTTTGCGTGAATATTCGGTCTATCCGCGCGAGAAAGCGGTGCAGGCACGGGAAGACATTGCCCATTTGCGCGAGACAGCGGTTCAGGTTGCACGGGAAGTAGACGCTCATGGACGCGAAGTAGCCGCTACTTCGCGCGGGCGGGAAATTCACGCGGCAGAAAGACTGCAAGCCGTGTCAGACGATCACCTGAGTATGTTGCAGGAAGCAAACGCTCACCTGGTCATCGCTACGATTGAAGCACAAAAAATGGCCGAACAAGTGCAGGTAGCCAAAGAACATCTGGCTCATTTGGCCCATCACGATATTCTTACCGCTTTGCCTAATCGGCTGCTGTTGCAAGATAGGCTTGGCCAAGCGATTGAGTTGGCTCGCCGTCATGGCAGGCAGCTTTCGGTGATGTTTATGGACCTGGATCGGTTTAAATACATCAACGACTCCCTGGGGCACGCGATGGGCGACCAACTGCTGCAGTCGGTTGCCAGACGCCTGAGGGATTGCGTGCGTCGTTCCGATACCATCAGCCGGCAGGGTGGCGATGAATTCATGCTGCTGCTTCCCACCATTAAGCATGCCGAAGATGTGGCGCTATGTGCGCAAAAAATGCTCGCAGCGCTTGCATTGCCACACCGCATCGGCGGGCACGATCTCCATATCAGCGTAAGCATCGGCATCAGCATATATCCCCGCGATGGCCAGGATGGAGAAACCCTGATCAAGAGTGCGGACACCGCCATGTACTATGCCAAGGAAAACGGACGCAACACTTACAAGTTCTTCGAGCCGGCCATGAATGCCCGGGCCATCCAGCGACACTCGATCGAAGACGGCCTGCGCCGTGCACTGGAGCGGCAGGATTTTGTGCTGCACTACCAGCCGAAAATAAATCTTCATAGCGGCGTGATTGTCGGGGCCGAGGCGCTCATTCGCTGGCAGCATCCGAAACGAGGGCTGGTGCAGCCAGGGCAATTTGTGCCCATTGCCGAAGACAGCGGCCTGATACTGCCAATGGGCCGCTGGATGTTGCGCGAAGCCTGTCTTCAGGCCCGTGCCTGGTTGCAGGCCGGTTTGCCGCCAATTTCCGTCGCAGTCAATATCTCCGCGCTCGAGTTCGGCGCCCGGGATTTTCTCAAAAATATACGTGCAACCCTTGAAGACACGGGTTTGGAACCGCACTGTCTGGAGCTCGAATTGACCGAAAGCGTCCTGATGCAGGATGCCGAGCCTACTAATACCTTATTAAAGGCGTTGTCGGAGTTGGGAATAAAGCTTGCGATCGATGATTTCGGCACCGGCTATTCCAGTCTCAGTTATCTAAGGCAGTTTCCGATCCACACCCTGAAAATCGACCAATCGTTCGTGAGCCGGATACCCGGCAACACTGACGATGCCACCCTCGTCAGCGCCATGATCCACATGGGTAAATGCCTCAAGCTCCGCGTCGTGGCCAAGGGCGTGGAAACACCGGAGCAGTACGCATTTCTTCTGGCCCAGCAGTGCGACGAAGGCCAAGGCTACTATTTTGGCCGTCCGATGGTGGCAGAGGCGTTCGCCGTCTTACTGCAAACCGGGATATTGCCGACGATCCTTCGCATTTAATGACCAAGGCATTTCCATTTTTGATTAGCAAAATGCTTCAGCCAAGCTCATTCATTACGTCAGAGGAAGTCTACTGAGTTTTACGTCATTAAAGAGGGGCTTGTCATATCGATGACTCGCATTCAGTTCCAAGCGGGCATGTCGCTTCGCGTTATTTGGCGGCATTCGCCTATCGCTTCAACAGAGGTACGCTTCCGACGCGTCTTCTTGTGGCTGCCATCGGTGTCGAACCGTACTCAAATGCTTGGCTTCGATCAGCTCAAGAATCTTGCTAAGCAGGAGAACTTTTTACAATATGTATCAATTTAATGCATAAATTATGAAAAACTCGAAGTAATTACCTTGGCTTTTCTTCGTAATTTTTCTGGGGTTAATTAACCGTTGCGGCTTGGCAATGCTGCATAAACTAGCGGGGGGAATCCCGTCCAGGTAATCGCTAGCCACGAGCCTGGTATCGAGAGGCATATCGGTAACGATGTGCTTGATGCGTAGGCACGAAAGGAAGCGAGGTGCAAAGGTAACAGGTGAGGCTGACCCTGAAGGATAAAGTCCCGAAATAACCGCATTGGATATGGCCGATAGTTTGGTTATGCTAGCAGGCAATAGTTGTCATAGCGCTTAGGCGAGCTATGACAAACATCCCGGGATCTTAGTCCGTATCGAGCTTTACATTGAGTTAATGTGGTAACCAGGGAGATCCTCTCGTCGGCACCGAATAGGTGCGCTTCCCAACAAGTCTAAACAGCGAGGACGGAAGCAGTGGCCGGGGGAAGTCGGAGGTCCCTATAGTAGCGATGAACGCGGGTAATGCTGCGGGAGCGAAGGGGGGCCGGTTTGAGATAACGAATAGGGGAAACATGCCCCGACACTGAGCGGACTATGCGTATGACAATTGATCTTATTCGTTTCACACAGTGGCGCGAGGGCAGCTACAAGCGCGTTACAACGCGCTAATGGGGTTGCTCAGCAATCAGGAAGACTTGATGGACAGCTTCGAAGCTCACTCGGGCAGGAAGGCCGTTGGCGTCGACAAGGTCAGTAAAGCAGACTACGCAATCGGTGTAGAGGAGCGAATCAAATCGCTTTCAGCCAAACTGCGCAGCCTCAGCTACCGGCCGCAACCGGCACGGCGAGCTTACATACCCAAGAGCAACGGAAAGAAACGGCCATTAGGCATACCCAGCTTTGAAGACCGGATAGTACAGCATCGCCTGTCAAGGATACTGCAAGCTATCTGGGAGCCGGAATTTCGCAACTGTTCGTATGGATTTCGCCCTCATCGCAACGCGCATCAAGCGCTAGCGAGAGTCGGCGAGATTGTCACGAATTACGGAACGCAATGGATAGTTGAGGCCGACATCAAAGGATTCTTTGATCATGTCAGCCACGACTGGATGATGCGATTTCTGGAGCACAGGATAAAAGACCCTGTGCTACTGCGGATTATCAGGCGATTTCTCAAAGCGGGGGTGATGGAAGACGGGGTATTCACCGCCAGCGAAACAGGACTCCGCAAGGGGGACTGGTTTCGCCCGTCCTTTCAAATATTTACCTGCATTATGTGCTGGATTTATGGTGTGAGAAACGCTATGCCCGAACCTGCAAAGGCAGGTCCTATCTGGTGCGCTATGCGGACGACTATGTCGCGTGCTTCACGACAGAAGAAGATGCACGGCGGGTCATGGATGAAATGGCAGAACGGCTGGCGAAATTTGGACTCGAAGTTGAACCCAGCAAAACGTGTTTACTACGCTTTGGCAACAGAGCGGCGCAAGACTGCCACAAGGATGGCTGCAAACGACCACCCACCTTTAACTTCCTAGGCTTTACGCACTACGTCGGCAAAAGCCGTAAAGGGTACTTCGTACTCGGGCGTAAAAGTCAGCGCGAGCGAATCGCCAAGAAGTTGAAGGAAGCCGGTGTCCGGTTATCGAAACTGCGTGGGGAAGGTGGCCGGGCTATGATGGATTATGCAAAGCGCCATCTGCAAGGACATGTCGGGTATTATGCCGTCAGCGGCAACAGCCGACAAATCCGCACCTATGCCTATCTTATTGGCCGATTGTTGTTCAAATGGCTAAACCGGCGTAGTCAAAGGCGTAGTGTAAACTGGGAACGATTTAATAAAGTCTTGTCAGCCTGGATGCCATCCCTTCGAATCAGGCACAACCTCTATCCTAAACCACTGTGGATGACTCAAGCTGGGAGCCGTATGGTGTAACGCTCCAAGTACGGTTCTACGAGGGCGGCAGCGCGTAAGCGCTGCCGCTACTCTCCAATTTGGCGTAAATTGATGCTTATGGGAGTTTAACTCTTTAACCTAAAAAACGCAGATGAAAAATGGCAAGGCCGTTCGTGCTGAGCTTGTCGAAGCATGGACGGCTTTCACACGCTCAGTTACTTGGCGAGCATTACAAAATCCCGCTCACCCCATTCGACAAGTTCATGACAGGCTTAGCCAGGGCTCTCCTGAGCGGAGACTGGCTTAGCACGAACGGTATTTTTTAATGCTCTACTGCGATTGTTAGATTTAAATTAGCTTTGCCTTCAGAAAATCAATAATATCCGCAAACGCAACTTCCTCATTGCCTTGCGCTGTTCGGGCTTTGTATTCGACAGTACCAGAATCCAGGCCGCGGTCACCAATGACTATGCAGTGCGGAATACCGATCAGTTCCATATCGGAAAACATGAAGCCGGCCCGGACTTTTCTGTCATCAAACAGCACATCAATGCCCGCATTGAGCATATCCTGATACAATTTTTCCGATGCGTCTTTCAGGCGGGCGGATTTATGCATATTCATGGGGCAGATGGCAACCTGGAAAGGGGCAAGATTGGATGGCCAGATGATGCCTTTTTCATCATGGTTTTGTTCGATCGCGGCCGCGACAACGCGGGAAATACCGATGCCGTAACAACCCATAATTATGATCTGGTTTTTACCGGCTTCATTGACAACCCCGGCTTTCATCGCCGCACTGTATTTGGTGCCTAACTGGAAAATATGGCCGACCTCTATGCCTCGGGCAAGGGTAATTTTACCCTGTCCGTCCGGGCAGATGTCGCCTTCAACGACAGTTCTTATGTCTTCAATTTGTGCCGGTAAGGGCAAATCGCGTTCCCAGTTGACGCCGGTGTAATGCTTGCCATCCTGGTTGGCGCCGCAGACGAAATCAGACATTAACGCGACGCTGCGATCGGCAATAATTCTTATGGTTAAGCCTATCGGCCCGATGGAACCGGGTTTGCAGTTACAGGCGAGGCTTATCTCTTCATCATTGGCAAAGGCTAACGGGGAGGCAATGCCGTCGATTTTTTCCGCTTTAATGGTATTAAGCTCATGATCGCCTCTTAATAACAAAGCGACCAGGGCGTCTTCCTCGCCTTTGACAATCAATGTCTTAAGACATTGGGCAGGCGCAATATTTAAAAAACGGCAGACTTCTTCAATACTGTGCTGATTTGGCGTATCAATTAACGTTAATTCAGCGCTCGCTGCCTTAGGGGATCCTCCAGGCATAACGGCTTCGGCTTTTTCGATATTGGCCGCGTAATCGCTCACTGTTGAGAAAGCAATCGCATCCTCGCCGGACTCCGCCAATACGTGAAATTCATGCGATACGGCTCCGCCGATTGAACCGGAGTCGGCAATAACCGCGCGAAATTTCAGTCCCAAGTGATTAAAAATGTTGCTGTAAGCCTGGTACATGACCTCATAGGTTTCCTGCAACGATGCCTGATTCAAATGAAAGGAATAGGCATCTTTCATAATAAATTCGCGCGATCGCATGATGCCGAAGCGGGGACGGATTTCATCGCGGAATTTGGTTTGTATCTGATAATAAGTGATAGGCAATTGCTTATAACTTTTGATTTCATTACGCGCCAGATCGGTAATAATCTCTTCATGAGTCGGGCCCAGGCAGAAATCGCGGTCGTGACGATCTTTCAAGCGCGCCAATTCGGGCCCGTACTGCTCCCATCGCCCGGTTTCCTGCCAGAGTTCGGCAGGTTGCAGAGCCGGCATCAGAACTTCAAGCGCGCCGGCTTTTTCCATTTCTGCCCGGGTGATTTTTTCTACCCTGCGCATTACCCGCAATCCTAAAGGCAACCAAGTATACAGGCCGGCAGCCAGTTTTCGGATGAGCCCGGCGCGTATCATCAATTGATGGCTGGCTATTTCAGCATCAGCAGGTGTTTCTTTAACGGTATTGAGCGGAAATTGACTGGTGCGCATGGTTTTTAAGAGACGAAAAAATAAAAGGGCTATTTTACAGATTTAATGAGGGTTTAGTCATCCGGTCGTCATGATTAATCCGGATTTTATCCTCTCGGTAAAAAATAAATAGAGGCGAAATCGCTGGTAAATTGAATCATCCGATCTGGCAAGGATATGATTCACTGGACACATAGGTAAAGTTCACGTTATCTTTAAGACATTATTATTGTTTAAATTTAAATTTGCCATGCAACTTACTACTACCTTATTGCCGGGCTTGATCCAGGCAATAGCCGAAACAATCGAAAAAAACGCCGAAGAAGTAACTGCTCTGGATCAGGCTATCGGCGACGGGGATCATGTGATTAATTTGCAACGCGGCATTCATGCACTTATGGCGCAAAGCACTGAATTAGGCAAGCTCGATTGGCCGGTGGCTTGGCAGAAAATCGGTATGACCTTAATGACGACGATGGGCGGTGCGTCGGGCTCCCTTTATGGCACATTATTCATAGCGATGAGCAAGGCTGCGCACGGACGCTCTTTAAATCAATCAACATTTGCCGAGGTTTTCAGTCAGGGTGTAACAGCAGTCAAACAGAGAGGGAAGGCGGACGCAGGCGAAAAAACCATGCTAGACGTATTAATTCCGGCAGCGGAAAGCCTGAAGCAGGCAGCAGCGAATTCTGCTGCGCTGCCGGAAGTCCTGGAAAAAGTTGCTCATGCTGCGGTCACAGGCATGGAATCTACCTGCGATATGTTAGCCACTAAGGGTCGGGCCTCTTTTCTGGGAGAGCGTACCCGGGGCCATATTGATGCCGGTGCAAAAACGGCTCAATTAATAATTTGTACAATCACGGATGTGCTGGCTTCGCACTCAGCAACCCCACCGTAGAGCGGCGGTATGGACTGGCGCATCCCAAAGACGCATCAGCTCTTCGTCGAGAAGGCTCAGAGTAATCGAGCAACCTGCCATATCCAGTGAAGTAGTAAAGTTTCCGACCAGAGAGCGGACGATGTTGACGCCTCGTTGCTCCCAAAACCGGGAAGCCAGATCAAAAATCAGATGCAGCTCCATCAGCGGTGTTGCGCCTAACCCATTCACATGCAATAACACCGACTGGCCTTTTTGCGGCTTCAGTTCTTCATCGATGGCAGTGGCCAACCGGTCCACAATCTCTGTGGCGCTGACTAAATTCATAGTTTCACGGCCGTGTTCGCCATGAATTCCTACGCCCATTTCAATTTTGCTGTCACCGAGATCGAACATAGGTTTGCCCAAGGCCGGCACTGTGCAGCTGTTAAGTGCTACACCCATAGAGGCTGTAGCCTGGTTGACCCGATCACCCAGGGCTTTGCAGGCTTCCAGATTTGCGCCGTTTTCCGCCGCCGCCCCGACGATTTTCTCTACAATCAGGGTGCCTGCCACACCGCGCCGACCGGTGCTGTGAGTTTTCGGCAAGGACACATCATCGCTGACCAGGACTGTTGCATGCGGACAATCCAGCATTTCGGCAGCGATTTCAAAATTCATCACATCGCCCGCATAATTCTTGACGATAAATAAAACGCCGCCGCCATTTCCAACCGCTTGCGCAGCAGCTAACATTTGATCAGGAGTAGGAGAAGTAAATATCTGGCCCGGACAGGCGGCATCCAGCATACCCGAACCAACAAAACCGGTATGTAAAGGCTCATGCCCTGAACCGCCGCCGGAAATCAGCGAGACCTTGCCTGGTTTGGCAGGTTTTAGCCGTTGGACAAAGTGCGGCTGGGCGTTGAACAGGATAATATCGGCATGAGCTTTGGAAAAGCCGCGCAAGCTTTCGTCGAGCAGAGTATCGATGCTGTTGATGAACTTTTTCATGGTAGCGGCCCCGCGGTGTTTGAGTTTTCTAATGGTAGCGTGTGCTGTCCATATGATCAATTCACTTCTTCAACTGCCGGCAATGGGAATGCAGAGTTAGAAAGAAAAAGAGGGAACAAAATATCGGCAATTATTTGTTTAATGATGTTTCGATGTTTCATCGCTGATAGATAGTTGTTGACTTCTTAAGGCTTGCGTTATCGAACATAAATCCTGCATGACCCACGTTGGCTGGTAATCCGACGTTTCCAAATCTTCTCTGGTGGATATGCCGGTTAAAACCATGAGGCTGCGAATGCCGGTACGAACGGCGCCTAGAATGTCTGTGTCCAGCCGGTCGCCGATGACTACAGTTTGTGCCCGTGCAATGCCCAATAATGCGAGAGCTTGTTGGAATATATGCGGCTCCGGCTTGCCGATTATAAGGGGCGCCACGCCTGTAGCCGCCTGCAATGCCGCCAGAATTGCGCCGTTGCCGTGAATGACGCCATGCTCTGTAGGAAGTGTGGCGTCAGCATTGGTGCCAATGAATTTGGCTCCTGCCCGGATATTTAGTGTAGCCGTCGCTAACTTATCCCAAGTCAGTGTTTCATCCTTGCCGCAAACAACAATATCTGCACCATTATTTGAAGTATTACTGTTGTTATTTACTTCATACAGGCCGGTCAACGTAAAACCGCGCTCGCTGAGTGGCTGCCGGGCTCCGTCCTCACCTACAACGAAAACCCGTGTAGTTGCCGGATCTGTATGCTCAGCCAGATACAGTGCCGTAGCCATACCTGAAGTAAGAATATCATTTTGATTTACGGTTACGCCCATTCGGGCGAGCTTGGTCACATATTGTCCCGGTGTCAGGCTGGCATTGTTGGTTGCCAGGATGAAGCGGATTTCAAGCTCATTCAGCGTTTGGAAAAAATCTGTCAACCCTGGCAGAGGCTGATCGCCATGCCATAAAACCCCATCCATATCAATGATAAGCGCACAAACATTACTAAAAGGTTCCATATGAATTCTTTTCCGCATAATCCTGTATTTTATTGTATGTATGTATCTGAGTATAAGAAACTGAATACTCCATATTCCTGATCGCTTTTAGTCTTTCTCACGAGGCAGGCGAAATGACCCAGAATAATTACCTGTCAACCACTTACCTTTCGAACCTCTATAATAATGAGACGCCGACCTTGCTCATGGCTTAATTGTCTATATTTTCTTATTTCAGGATGGCATATAACGGTTCATCTTGTCCAGTTTCGTTCGGTAATGCTTGTAAGCCTAATGTAATAGGAATTATCAAAGATAAGATTAAGATAAAAATTTTATAATCAACGATAATATATAGCTTAAAGGTAAAGATATACTCTTTGCTTTATTTCTGGATATGATAGGATTTGCAAAAAATTCTTAATTGTGGGTTTAAAAATGGGTAAAAGTTCTTCCAAGTCAGTGGCTAAAACCGGTGCGCAAAATAATACCGAATCAGAACAAGATGATAGTGATATTTTTGAAGACAATGAATATACTTCACTGTCTGATGGTATTGAAAAAGAGACGATAAAAAGAGATGCGCGAAGAAAGATCGAAATATATTGGGAAAAAAAGCGGTTAAAAGAAGAGTTCGATGATTTTGATGAATCTGAATTTGGCTTTTAATTACTTTAGCTAAAAATAAATCCTTACAAAGGTAAAGCCATTACCCTTAGCTAAACCGATTATTATTTTCAGAAAGATATTTCTATTCAGTCCGTTAATATTAAGGGAGATGCCGTAGTCAGGTACGGCGAGCGTCTTGGGCATGCATGCGATTTTATGCAATTTATTGCTAAGGTCGGGAAGCCAATGCCGGATAAGCGCTTTTAGAAAGAATTATTACCGGGTTTGATAATAAAAATACACTTCATTTAAGTATCCTTCCTTATTCAAGCGAGTGCCGGATCGAATCTAAAGTAAATCCTGTTAACTCACTAAATTTTATTTCCTGCTGCTTACTTCTTAAGTCAATATCGAGCTTCTTTCTGTCCGACATGCTCACCTGCAATATCCTTATTCATAAAATCCATTATTTCGGATTCATTATTAAAATTCCCGTAAGCCAGCATCAATTTTACATAAGCCGATTCAATCGACATATCCCATATCATCCGGGCTCCCTCCTCAATCAGGGTTCTGGTGCTGTGGTAAGCATTATTCGATTCGATAGCGGGAGCGAGATAAACTTCAATTCCCTGTTCCTTGCAGCGTTTGATAAACTCACGCAGCGAATAGTTTTTGCCCCATTCAACTGATGCGCATGCTGTACCGGAATGATATAAGTCATGTAAAACAGCATCTACGTGTTCCAGGATAAAGTTGGCATAATTTAATCCGGGATAAGGCTTGATCATTAAAATGCGGTCAGAAAAATTGGCGTTTAACTGAGGAATGTGTGTTTGTGATCGGGCTGCAGGGGAATTAAATAGAGTAAACTGCCGATTTTCAAATTGCATGTAACTTTTACCCTGAACACTAAAAAAATCGCCGCTTAGTTGTAAGGAAGAAGCCAGGCGGGTACCTTTGTGCAATTGAGTCAACTGCCCTTGATTTCGATAAGGTACAAAAACGCCGGCCTGGTTTTTTTGCAGAATAAACTCAACGGCGCAAATAAAATTTTCAAGCCCGTTCGCTTCAGGGTCAGCCAATGGATAATCACTTGAAACCAATAGAAGAGGGGTGTTTATTGCATTGAAATAAAAGCTTAATGCGGCCGCAGTGAAGCTAAGCGTATCTGTGCCGTGTGTGATGATAATGCCGTCATATTGGTCCGGATTTGCTGATTCAATGGCTGTAATAATGGCATTCCAGGCAACCGGCGCAAGATTTTCACTTAAGATTTGAAGTGGCTGGATAATACGGAATCTGATTTGTTGATGATTCTTGTAGTGCTGTTGAAACTGCTGAATCAATTTGAACTGAGCCGTATTGGTTGTATTAATTATTCCTTCAGTCGCAGTAGAACCAATGGTTCCACCGGTAAATACAACCAGAATATTTTTCATAGTATGACTCTGCCGGAAGGTTAAAATCGGTTAAGAATATCAAAGTAAACAATTTATTGACACTACTCCATTAAAATGAAAATATCACTTATCGTCGCAATGGCCAGCAATCGAGTGATTGGCAACAAGGGCCAAATGCCCTGGCATTTATCAGCCGATCTTAAAAAATTTAAACAAATTACCATGGGCTTCCCTATTTTAATGGGAAGAAAAACCTATGAGTCCATAGGAAGGTCTTTGCCGGGCCGCACAAATATTATTATCAGCAGGAGCCCTTCATTTCAACCAGGGGGGTGTTCAGTTTTTAATACCATAGAATCAGCTCTGAAAAGGGGTTGTCAAAGTGCTGAAGAAGTTTTTATTATCGGCGGTTCAGCACTGTATGAAGCTATGTTACCGCTTGCGGATAGGCTTTATATAACACAAATCCACAAGGAATTTCAAGGTGATACATTTTTCCCCCGGTTTGATAGGGGGGACTGGATTGAGGTGGAACGGAATGATATCCATGACGATCCCGAGGCGGGATTCAGCTATAGTTTCCTGCAATTTGAAAGGGCTAAATTACCCAACGGAAGCGAATTATAATCTAGTCCGTTTCTCATCATATTACCCTGATTTCAGAGGAATGTTTAGAAAATCACATTGGTCAAGGGATATAGTCAAAATGTTGGGTAAAGATTCCATGCCCTAAGAGACGAAACAAAAGGTTTTGCCAATACATCTAATGGAAATATTGGCAAAACCTCCTGCTTCATGTGTTTTCCTTTGCGTCTGTATTTGCTTTTATCGCTAAATATTTTAGCTTTATTGAAGCGGTGTGCGTATTTTGCAACCGGATTTTGAATAGAAATAATTTCTATTTCTTTCAGATTTTTACGTTTTTTCATCATTTACCTCTTAATAATAGCGGTGGGTTTGTATAACTTGGCACAACCAATTACTATAGCATTTTTTTAGAGTAGATAGCGCTGGTGAAATTCAAAAAAGATTTTGATGTCATTATTGTCGGGGGCGGGCATGCGGGTACGGAAGCCGCGCTGGCATCAGCCAGATGCGGAGCTAAAACACTGCTGCTGACACAAAATATTGAAACCTTGGGCCAAATGAGCTGCAATCCTGCCATTGGCGGAATAGGCAAAGGCCATCTAGTTAAAGAAATTGATGCGTTAGGCGGCATCATGGCTCAGGCAATTGACCTCGGCGGCATTCAGTTTCGTACCCTGAATGCCAGCAAGGGCCCAGCGGTCAGGGCGACTCGCGCTCAGGCCGATCGTAAACTTTATAAGCAGGCGATAAGAAGCACGCTTGAAAATCAGCCTAATCTGGCTTTATTTCAGCAAACGGTAGCTGATTTAATTGTTGAAGGAAATAAAGTTACCGGCGTTAAAACTCAAATGGGCCTGGATTTTATGGCCAGAGCGGTCGTGCTGACAACCGGTACTTTTTTAGGCGGTAAGATTCATATCGGATTGGAAAATTATAGCGGTGGCCGTGCCGGTGATCCTGCATCCATTGGCTTGTCTCAGCGTTTAAGGGAATTGCCGTTCCGTATTGACCGGTTAAAAACCGGAACGCCGCCGCGTATTGATGGCCGAACCATTGATTTCAGCAAGCTGGAAAAACAGCATGGCGATGATCCTGTGCCGGTTTTTTCGTTTATGGGCAAACGCGAACAGCATCCCAGACAAATACCTTGCCATATTACCCGCACTAACAGTAAAACTCACGATATAATCCGTTCCGGTCTGGACAGGTCGCCTTTGTATTCAGGAGTTATTGAGGGCGTCGGCCCGCGTTACTGTCCCTCTATTGAAGATAAAGTGGTGCGTTTTGCAGACCGTGATACACACCAGATTTTTGTGGAACCTGAAGGTTTGGATACCCATGAAATCTATCCTAACGGCATTTCAACCAGCTTGCCTTTTGATGTGCAGTATGAGTTCGTACGATCGATGCTGGGTTTTGAGAATGCCGAAATTGTGCGTCCGGGTTATGCTATCGAATATGATTTTTTTGATCCCCGGGATTTGAAAGCGTCACTTGAAACCAAACATATGCAGGGGCTGTTTTTTGCAGGGCAAATTAACGGCACCACCGGTTATGAAGAAGCCGCGGCCCAAGGTTTGATAGCCGGGCTTAATGCGGGGCGTTTGGTGCAGGAGCTTGAAAGCTGGTGCCCGGGACGGGATGAAGCTTATATCGGGGTTATGATAGATGATCTCATTACGCGCGGTACGCAAGAGCCGTATCGTATGTTTACCAGCCGCGCAGAATATAGATTGTTGTTGCGTGAAGATAATGCCGATTTGCGGTTAACGGAAAAAGGCCGGGAATTAGGCCTGGTTAATGATGAGCGTTGGCGAGCTTTTGAGGCTAAGCGCACGGCCATATCCGTCTTGCAGGATGACCTGAAAAAGAATTGGATCAGGACCGAATCAGAAGAAGCCAATCGTGTTGAGGAATATTGGGGCAAGCCTTTGCTGAAGGAAGCCAGTTTAATGGAGTTATTGCGTAGACCGGAAGTGGATGTACAGAGGCTTCTGTCATTTTTAGAGGGCGGCGAAAATATTTCCGGACAAGTCGGGGAGCAGGTTGAAATTCAGGCAAAGTATGCGGGTTATATTGTAAGACAGCAATCTGAAATCGATAAGGCATTGCGTTATGATCATTTGCGACTGCCTGATGCCCTTGATTATAAAGGTGTTCCGGGTCTTTCCAATGAGGTAAGTGAAAAGCTTAAGCTTCAGCGGCCTGAAACGTTAGGCCAGGCCTCTCGAATTCCCGGAATGACGCCCGCCGCTATTTCCTTGCTGCTGGTTTATTTGAAAAAGAAAAGTGCCTGATGGAAAAGTGTCGCGAGATATTAGTTTCCGGCATCCATTCAATAAATTTGAATATTCCTGAAGATAAAATCGAGCTGTTGCTGGCCTTTATTAAACTGATTGAAAAATGGAATAAAGCTTATAATCTGACGGCAGTACGGGACAGTGAGGAAATGGTGCGGTTACATTTATTAGATAGCCTGACTATTATTCCCTATATTGAAGGAAAACATGTCATCGATATTGGCACCGGAGCTGGTTTGCCCGGGATTCCATTGGCAATATGTTTGCCTGAAACCAGGTTCACCTTACTGGATAGTAATGCCAAGAAAACCCGTTTTGTGCAGCAGGCTGTGCTCGAACTAAAGCTTAACAACGTGGAAGTTTGTCACAATCGCGTGGAAAAATATCATCCGGAAAAAAACTTTAATACAGTTATTACACGGGCCTTTGCCGGTTTATCGGATATAGTTGAATTGACTGGGCATTTGCTTACTAAGGGGGGTATTCTACTGGCTATGAAAGGACGGCGTCCCGATGCAGAGTTGGAGCAAATATCAGAAATGAAAACGGTTATACCGGTCAGGGTGCCTGGAATTGAAGCTGAAAGGTGTTTGATCCGAATACAATCGCTAGCGGAAGCTAAGGTAAGTTAGTGGGAAAAATAATTGCCGTAACCAATCAAAAAGGCGGGGTAGGGAAAACTACTACCAGCGTAAATCTCGCCGCTTCGCTGGCTGCTGCCAAGCGGCGCATACTGCTGATAGATCTTGATCCGCAAGGTAATGCGGCGATGGGTTGCGGGGTGGATAAAGAAGCCGTCGACTATTCCAGCTACCATTTATTGCTGGGAGAGGTTCCTGCGGCAAAAACCGTTATTAATGTGCCGGAAATCGGTTTTTCAGTAGTTCCGGGTAATTCAGACCTTACGGCAGCCGAAGTTCAATTGATGCAGTCCGAGCACAGGGAACGGCGTCTTGCCGATGCATTAATTTCGATAAAAGCCCAATACGACTATATTCTGATCGATTGTCCGCCTTCTTTAAATATGCTGACTCTAAATGCAATGGTGGCGGCTAACAGTATACTGGTTCCCATGCAATGCGAGTACTATGCCCTTGAAGGTTTGTCGGCGCTGATGAGTACTCTCAAAAGTATTCAGGACACAGTTAATCCGGATTTGTATCTGGAAGGCATTCTGCGGACAATGTATGACAATAGAAGCCGCTTAACGACTGATGTCTCGGATCAACTGATTGAATATTTTGGCGACAAAGTATTCAGAACCTGTATTCCCCGGAATATTCGCTTGGCTGAGGCGCCAAGTCATGGCGTGCCGGTGCTAATCTATGATAAGTCATCGCGCGGGGCTGTGGCATATATTGCTTTGGCCGGTGAAATGCTCAGAAAAGAGAAAAGTAAATAAGATAATGGCATTAATAAAGCGTGGATTAGGCAGGGGTCTTGAAACTTTATTACCTGATGCTGCCGGTTTAGCCGGGCTACAGCAAGGGCCCGCAGGCGATAAAAAGATAGATGATCAATCGGCGCAGATATTAATTGATCGTATTGAAACAGAAAACCATAATCTTTTGAAAGAAGCTGAGGATTTACGAAGCCTGATTGATGAGCTTGAATCTATTATTCGGGCCGGCCTAAAGTGAATTATTGCAGGGTTTTGGCTTAATCGTATTGGCCGGCTTTATGATCATAAAAGAAAAAAATTAAAAGCATGACGTTAAAAAAGCGCGGACTGGGTCGTGGATTGGATGCATTATTAGGTGATGTTTCAGCCAAGGAAGAAAAGCATCATCATCTGCAAACCCTGCCCATAGAATATTTGCAGCGCGGCAAGTATCAACCCCGAAAAGATATTAATCCGGAAAAATTGCAGGAACTGGCGGATTCCATAAAAGCGCAGGGCATCATACAGCCTGTCGTGGTGCGAAAAATTGGCCCTGAAAAATATGAGATAGTTGCCGGAGAACGTCGCTGGCGGGCAGCTGCTTCCGCAGGATTACATGAGGTGCCGGTAATTATCAAGGACATAGATGACCGCGCGGCAATGGCAATTGCGCTGATTGAAAATATCCAACGAGAAGACCTTAATCCTCTGGAAGAAGCAGAAGCATTAAGACGGTTGCTGGATGAGTTTGAGATGACTCATCAGCAAGTTGCAGATGCTGTCGGTAAGTCAAGGGTTACGGTTACCAATTTATTAAGATTGATGGATTTGCACCCGGAAGTGAAAAAATTATTGTTAAGTGGGCAAATCGAAATGGGCCATGCCAGAGCGCTGCTATCGTTAACTGGGCTTAAGCAATTGACGGCAGCCAATAAAATAGTCAAGGATGGCTTAACTGTAAGAGCGACAGAACGCCTGGTTAAAGAAAGCCAGGTAGAATCGAAAACACCAAAAATAAAAGAAATTGATAGAGATACATTGCGCTTACAGGAAGAGTTGACAGCAAGGCTTGGTGCAAAAGTATTAATCGATCATAAACAAAGCGGCGGCGGAAAACTAGTAATTGCCTATTCCAGTTTGGAAGAACTGGATGGAATTCTCGGGCAAATTAAATAGCTTGGTCAATTAAGCGGCGATGCCTTAATAGCCATAAAACTTGCAGTTTGATTTTAATCCTCCTTGATTTAATTAAGACTGCTCTATATAATTCGGAAGCTATCTTATCTGGGTATTAAGTATGACAGATAGAAAATTATCTACTGTCAGTAAAATCTTAAGTTATCAAATTCTGATAATAATAATAATAACAACTGGCTTTGCAGTTGCAGGCGGATGGCTAAAAGCCATATCGTCAATATTAGGGGGCGTAGCAGCTTTTATTCCTAATCTTTATTTTGCCTTTCGAATAAACAACACCGCAGGGTGGGAAGCAAGAAAGATTTTAAGATCTTTTTATCTTGGCGAATCAGGTAAGTTATTATTAACAGCTGCGCTGTTTCTTATAATTTTTCAAATTCCGGATATACAAATATTACCGCTGCTGGCTGGTTATATAGCAGCATTATCTGTTTTTTGGTTTGCGTTATTAATGCGCTGAAGTATTTATTTCTTAATGAGGGGAACAATGGCTACTGAAGCTCATGCTGCCGAAGGTGCAACCGGTTATATCATTCACCATCTGACTCCGCTAGGCGTAGGCCATGGTTTCTGGGCATTGCATCTTGATACTTTGTTTTTCTCGGCCGTTTTAGGTGGTTTGTTTATCTGGTTTTTTAAGAGAGCGGCAGATAAAGCAACTTCCGGTATTCCCGGGATGGCGCAAAATTTCGTCGAAATGCTGATTGAGTTTGTCGATAATCAGGTTAAAGACAGTTTTCACGGTAAAAGTAAATTAATCGCGCCTCTGGCATTAACTATATTTTGCTGGGTGTTTCTGTGGAATTTTATGGATTTATTCCCGGTTGATATTTTGCCACTTGTTGGTTCATTAATGGGTCTTGAGTATCTGCGTGTTGTTCCAAGCACTGATTTAAATGCAACATTTGCCATGTCCATATCAGTGTTCTGTCTGATCATTTTCTACAGCATCAAAGTAAAAGGCCCGTGGGGCTTTGCCAAGGAGTTGCTGTTTCAGCCTTTTGGTCCCTGGCTGCTGCCTTTCAATTTGCTGTTGAAATTAGTAGAGGAAATAGCAAAACCCATCTCACTGGCACTGCGTTTATTCGGAAACCTCTATGCCGGAGAATTGATTTTTATTTTGATTGCCTTACTACCTTGCTATATTCAGCCGGTGCTAAGTTTCCCCTGGGCAATTTTTCATATTTTAATTATTACCCTTCAGGCTTTCATATTCATGGTATTGACTATCGTTTACCTGAGTATGGCTCACGAAGATCATTAATTACTTTTTTATTCTTTTTTATAATTTAACAATACGTTGGAGGTATTATGGAAATTGCATCATTAATTGCTGATGTGCAAGGTATGACTGCTATCGCAGTGGGTCTGGTCCTGGGTATGGGGGCTTTGGGAACGGCTATAGGCTTCGGCCTGTTAGGGGGGAAATTCCTGGAAGGTGCTGCCCGTCAACCCGAAATGGTGCCTATGCTGCAAGTAAAAATGTTTGTTGTTGCAGGTCTTTTGGACGCGGTAACAATGATCGGTGTTGGTTTGGCGCTGTTCTTTACTTTTGCCAATCCATTCTTATCCGCTGTACAAGCTGCTGCAGCCGGTTAAGCCAACGCTGCCCATATTTTAACAGCAACAAGAGGAACGCATCGTGAGTATCAATGCTACTCTGATTGGACAAATGATTACCTTTGCACTTCTGGTATGGTTTACCATGAAGTACATCTGGCCTCCTTTATTTGACTCTTTAGAAGAACGTAAAAAGAAAATTGCTGATGGTTTAGCTGCGGCTGAAAAAGGTCAGAAAGAAATAAGTCTGGCTGAAAAAAAGGCCAAAGGTGTTTTAAAAGAGGCTAAAGAGCAATCGGCAGAAATTGTAAACCTAGCTCAAAAACGTGCGAATGAGATTATTGAAGAATCAAAAGACATTGCTAAAAAAGAAGGTGATCGTCTGATTGTCTCTGCAAAGGCACAAATTGAGCAGGAAGTTCAGCAAACTAAGGAAAGCTTGCGTCATGAAGTGGCGGCTTTAGCCTTAAGTGCGGCAGAGCAGATTCTGAATGCTGAAATTGATCAAGCCAGGCATCAGGACATCATAAGCAAGGTCTCTAATCAATTATAATTAGTTACAGGAAAAGCAGTAATGAGCGAACTGGTGACATTGGCAAGGCCCTATGCGGCAGCGGTGTTTAAACGAGCCAAAGAGACTGGGTCTACTGTAAAGTGGTCTGAGAGTTTGATGTTTATGTCGGCTGTCCTGAGTGATAAAGGCATTTCTGCGGTAATTGATAACCCAAAAATAAGTAATGACAGATTATTAGCATTAATGCTTGATATATGCCAGGGACAGCTTGATAGAGAGGGTGAGAATTTTCTGAAATTAATGGTTCAGAACAACCGGCTTACCTTGATACCTTATGTAGAGAAGATTTTTGAAGAATATAAAGCAACAGATGAGGGCTATGTCGAAGTGGAAGTATTTACCGCTTTTACCTTCTCTGAAGAAGAAAATCTTAAGTTTGCTTTAACACTTGAAAAAAAATTAAGCAAAAAAGTCCATATGAATATAACCGTGGATAAATCATTAATTGGTGGCGTCCTGGTACGAGCAGGCGATCGGGTAATTGACGGATCTATCAGAGGCCAGCTTCAACACATGCAAAAAGTTCTACAGTGAGAGTGAGAATAAGAACATGCAATTAAACCCAGCTGAAATAAGCGATCTCATTAGAAAGAAGATCGAAAACTTCGACCTGAGCGCTGAAGCGCATACAGAAGGCACCGTAGTCAGTGTAACTGACGGCATAGTTAGAGTACATGGTCTTTCGGAAGCTATGCAGGGTGAGATGCTGGAATTTCCGGGTAATACCTTTGGGATGGCGCTTAATCTTGAAAGAGATTCGGTTGGTGCAGTGATATTAGGTCCATACCAGCACATTTCTGAAGGCGATACCGTAAAGTGCACCGGAAAGATTTTAGAAGTACCTGTTGGTGAAGCTTTACTGGGCCGCGTCGTTGACGCGCTGGGCAATCCTATTGACGGCAAAGGTGCCATAGCTACTACCGAAACATCACCTATTGAAAAAATTGCCCCCGGTGTAATAGCCAGGCAATCGGTTGATCAGCCGGTTCAAATCGGACTGAAGTCCATTGATGCAATGATTCCGATCGGTCGCGGGCAACGCGAATTGATTATTGGCGACAGGCAAACCGGTAAAACAGCTATCGCGATTGATGCAATCATCAATCAAAAAGGTACCGGTATTAAATGTATCTATGTAGCTATTGGCCAAAAACGCTCATCTATTGCTAATGTGGTTCGGAAATTAGAAGAACATGGTGCAATGGCACATACGATTATTGTGGTGGCATCCGCGTCTGAATCAGCTGCATTACAATTTATTGCTCCTTATACAGGCTGTTCGATGGGTGAGTTTTTTAGAGATCGTGGTGAAGATGCGCTCATTATTTATGATGATTTGACTAAGCAGGCATGGGCTTATCGTCAGGTTTCATTATTACTACGCCGTCCGCCTGGCCGTGAAGCCTATCCCGGAGACGTGTTCTATCTGCATTCGCGTTTACTGGAAAGAGCATCCCGTATTAACGCCGCTGAAGTGGAAAAACTGACTGGTGGTAAAGTTAAAGGCAAAACAGGCTCGTTAACAGCATTACCCATTATTGAAACGCAAGGCGGAGATGTCTCCGCATTCGTACCGACCAACGTAATTTCTATTACTGACGGCCAAATCTTCCTGGAAAGCAATTTATTTAACTCAGGTATTCGTCCGGCCGTGAATGCCGGATTATCAGTATCGCGAGTAGGTGGCGCAGCGCAGACCAAGATTATCAAGAAATTAGGCGGGGGAACACGTCTGGATTTGGCTCAATATCGAGAACTGGCGGCTTTTGCGCAATTCGCTTCCGACCTGGATGAAAATACCCGCAAGCAGATTGAACGTGGTCAGCGTGTTACTGAATTAATGAAGCAGAATCAATATTCGCCCATGTCGGTTGCGCAAATGGCGGTTTCACTATTTGCCGCTAATGAAGGCTTTATTGATGGCATAGAAGTTAACAAAGTACTGGCTTTTGAAGCCGCTTTACAGTTGTATATGAAGTCAGAGCATTCTGAATTAATGAACAATATTAATGCAACTGGCGATTTCAGTAATGAAATCAGCAGTGCTTTAAGAACTGCTATTGAAACTTTCATTAAAACTCATAGTTGGTAGGAGAGTTTCCATATGGCTGTTGGTAAAGAAATACGCACGAAGATCGGGAGTATAAAAAATACACAAAAGATTACTCGCGCAATGGAGATGGTTGCTGCAAGCAAAATGCGTAAAACAAAGGACAGGATGCAGGCGACACGGCCCTATTCTAAAAAAATTGGCCGAATTATTAAGCACTTGTCTCATGCCGCACCAGAGTATAAGCATCCTTATCTTATTGCCCGAGATATTAAACGAGTAGGAATTATTGTGGTGAGCTCCGATAGGGGCTTATGCGGCGGACTGAATTCAAATTTATTCAGAAAGACGCTAACCCATTTAATGCAATGGGACAAAGCCAATATTGAAGTAGATGTTTGTACAATTGGCACAAAAGCGTCCGGTTTCTTTAGTAACCTGAAAGTGAATTTAGTCGGTCAAGTTTCTAAATTAGGTGACGTTCCGCACCTCCATGAAATAGTCGGCGTCATTAAAATCATGCTGGATGCTTATGAGGCGGGTAGAATCGATCAACTGTATGTAGTTAGCAATGAGTTCGTGAACACCATGACTCAGTGTCCTACCATTGAAAAGTTGATTCCTATAGTGGCCGGTGAACTTGAAGAAAACCTAAGTGGACATTGGGATTATATTTATGAGCCTGATGCTAAAGAAGTTCTGGATCATTTGTTGACTCGCTATATCGAATCCATAGTTTATCAGGGTCTTGTTGAAAACAATGCCAGTGAACAGGCAGCCAGAATGGTGGCAATGAAAAGTGCGTCGGATAATGCCGGAAACCTTATCAAAGAGTTACAGTTGGTTTACAACAAAGCCAGACAAGCCGCTATTACCCAGGAAATTTCCGAAATTGTTGGCGGCGCCGCAGCGGTTTAATTTAAATAGTTGATGAGTTATTACCATAAGTTACGAGTCTATATGGTAAATATGACATGTACGAGGTATGGACACGTAAGAAGATTTTACTATATGTGCCTGTTCATACACATTTAAATTTGCTTAGCTGAATCGCAGTTATGCTTTAAGGTGTCTTACCAGGCATTTCCAAATGGCGGAGAGTAAATTAGCATCAATTCAGTTCTATACGGTAAATGCAGGAGTAATTTCTTATCCCTGCGCCGGCCCTTTTGTTATTTGTTACTGTGTGATAAAAGTGTGTTACCGGTGAGTTATATAATGTGGGGCATTACTTATGTCCCTCATTAGTCTTAGGAAAAATAGATATAGTTAATTTCAAATAGATAATTTGGGCAGAGTAAAGTGAGACAACAAAAGAGGATAACTCAATGAGTTCGGGTAAAATTGTTCAGATTATTGGCGCGGTCGTAGACGTGGAATTTTCTCGTGAAAACCTGCCCAACGTATATGATGCGTTAAATGTAGAAGGTAAAGACCTGGTGCTGGAAGTACAACAGCAATTAGGTGACGGCGTAGCCAGAACTATTGCTATGGGTAGTACCGATGGCTTAAGCAGAGGGTTGCTTGTCAGTAATACCAATGCGCCTATTGCAGTGCCAGTCGGACAGGAAACATTAGGCCGTATTATGAACGTTCTGGGCCAGCCTATCGATGAGAAAGGCCCTATCGGTGAGAAGGTAAGATGGGGCATACACCGGGAAGCGCCTAGTTATGCCGAACAAGCTGCTGCAAATGAATTGCTGGAAACCGGTATCAAGGTTATCGATCTAGTCTGTCCGTTCACCAAAGGGGGCAAGGTCGGATTATTCGGCGGCGCTGGAGTTGGTAAAACCGTCAACATGATGGAACTAATTCGGAATATTGCGATTGAACACAGCGGTTATTCAGTATTTGCCGGTGTGGGTGAACGTACTCGTGAAGGAAATGATTTTTATCACGAAATGACGGATTCAAATGTTATCGACAAAGTATCACTGGTTTACGGGCAGATGAATGAGCCGCCTGGAAATAGGCTGCGTGTTGCGTTGACAGGTTTGACTATGGCGGAGTATTTCCGTGATGAAGGCCGTGACGTTTTATTCTTCGTCGATAATATTTATCGTTACACGCTTGCGGGCACTGAAGTTTCTGCGTTATTAGGTCGTATGCCTTCTGCGGTGGGATATCAGCCTACGCTCGCGGAAGAAATGGGAGTATTGCAGGAACGCATTACCTCAACAAAAACAGGTTCTATCACTTCTATCCAGGCGGTTTATGTTCCTGCCGATGATTTGACTGACCCATCGCCTGCCACAACGTTTGCTCACCTGGATGCAACTGTCGTTTTATCACGCCAGATAGCCGAACTAGGCATCTATCCTGCCATTGATCCATTGGATTCGACGAGCAGGCAATTGGATCCTTTAGTGATTGGACAGGAACATTATGACGTGGCCCGCAAAGTACAAGGTATTTTGCAACGCTATAAGGAATTGCGCGATATTATTGCAATTCTGGGTATGGATGAGTTATCTGAAGAAGATAAGCTAACCGTAGCAAGAGCACGTAAAATGCAACGGTTCCTGTCCCAGCCTTTCTTTGTTGCTGAGGTATTTACCGGGTCTCCCGGCAAATACGTTTCACTGAAAGATACTATCGCCGGATTTAAAGGCATTATCGATGGCGAGTATGATGCTATTCCTGAACAGGCTTTTTACATGGTAGGCACTATCGACGAAGTGCTTGAAAAAGCAAAAACACTGAAAGGCTAATGCGTATATTTCCTGCCTTTGTGCGGGAGCAGATTGAACTGGAAACCAAATGACCATGACCGTACATGTAGACATTGTAAGCGCAGAACGTGAGATATTTTCGGGACTCGCGGAAATGGTATTCGCTCCCGCTGAACTGGGTGAAGTAGGGATATCTCCCCGCCATGCTCCATTAATAACTAAACTTATACCCGGTGAAGTCAGAGTAAAAGTGAATGATAAGGAAAGTTATCCTTTCTATGTGTCCGGAGGTATACTGGAAGTACAGCCTCATCTGGTTACTATTCTGGCAGATACGGCGATTAGGGCAAAGGATATAGATGAAGCAGCAGCACTGGAGGCTAAAATCAGAGCTGAAGAAGCTCTGGCAGATAAGTCTGGAAAAATTGATTACGCAACAGCCCAGGCGCAATTAGCTCAAGCTGTCATGCAATTAAGAACTCTCGAAAGACTTAGAAAGCGGGGCGGATAAAGCTGATGGGCTTAGGCCTTTTTAAAAAGCCCGGTAACGTGTCGCCGCGTTATCGGGCTTTTTTGTTTAACGGAAATTGAAATGAAAATAACGACTATTATTCTTGCTGCAGGTAAAGGAACGCGTATGCGTTCAGACAGGCCAAAAATTTTGCATAAAATTGCCAATAGATCTTTGCTGCAGCATGTTTATGATATGAGCTGTGAATTGGAAAACAATAGCATCAAGATTGTTTATGGTCACGGTGCAGAACTCGTAAGAGACACCTTAAAGGATTTAGATGTCAGTTGGATTGAACAAAAACAGCAGTTAGGTACAGGACATGCCGTGCTACAGGTTAATGATCAAGTATCTGATACAGATACGGTATTAATACTGTATGGTGATGTGCCTTTATTAAAATTATCAACTGTAAAACTATTAATATCTAATGTAAACGATGAGTCTCTTGCCCTCCTCACAGTGAATCTTCAAAATCCTAAAGGTTACGGCAGAATAATCCGGAATGCGCTAGGTCATGTTATAAAAATTGTCGAAGAAAGAGATGCTTCCAATGGTGAACGATTAATTAATGAAGTTAATACCGGCATTATGGCTGTTAAAGGCGACAAATTAAAAAAATGGCTAGGGCGGTTAAGTAATATTAATGCGCAAGGCGAATATTATCTGACTGATATTATTGAAATGGCCGTTGCCGAGCAAGTCGCTATTGTAACGAGCCAGCCGGAAACTGAAGATGAGGTTTTGGGAGTTAATGATCGATTGCAACTAAGCTATCTGGAGCGGGTATATCAGATGGAGCAGGCTAATGAATTAATGGAGCAAGGGGTCACCTTAAAAGATCCGTTGCGTTTTGATCTCAGAGGCACAATAGAATCACTGGGCCAAGATATAGAAATTGATATTAATGTGATTTTGGAAGGAAAAAACAGTATCGGTAATAACGTCAAAATAGGCGCGAATACCCATATAAAAAATTCCACTATTGGTAATAACGTAGAAATTCTGGCCAATTGCATAATAGAGGATGCCGTCATAGGACAAGGTAGTAGAATTGGCCCTTTTGCCAGATTAAGGCCGGGAAATGTTTTAGCAAATAATGTGCATATTGGTAATTTTGTAGAAATCAAAAACTCCTCGGTAGCGGAAGGCAGCAAAATAAATCATTTGAGCTATATTGGGGATACTACTGTAGGTAGTAAAGTCAATATCGGTGCTGGAACCATCACCTGCAATTATGACGGGGTTAATAAGTTCAGAACTATAATTGAGGATGGGGCCTTTATCGGCTCGGATACCCAGTTAGTGGCCCCGGTGACCATTGGAAAAAATGCCACAATAGGCGCTGGATCAACAATTACCAGGGATAGTCCTGAAGATCAGTTAACCCTAAGCAGGGTGGGTCAGGTTTCTGTTACAGGATGGCAACGACCCGTTAAACAGGAAAAATAATATGTGTGGAATCGTAGGTGGGGTAGCGCAGCGAAATGTGGTGCCGATTTTACTGGAGGGTTTGAGACGGCTGGAATATCGCGGTTATGATTCGGCGGGATTAGCGGTAATAAACGAGCGGATACTATACCGAAAAAGAGAATTGGGAAAAGTAAAAGGTCTTGAAATATTGCTGAACGCCGATCCGGTTTCCGGCAATATCGGAATCGCGCATACACGATGGGCCACTCATGGAAAACCCAGTACCGCTAATGCTCATCCCCATATCTGTCGAAATAAAGTAGCTGTTGTGCATAATGGCATCATTGAAAACCATGAACAATTAAGAGGCGTGCAATTACAGAATGGCTACGAATTCACGTCGCAGACCGATACTGAAGTCATTGTGCATGAAATTTTTGAGGCGATGGAATCAACGGATGGATTATTAAATGCCGTTAAAAAGACTATCAAAAAACTTGAAGGCGCCTATGCACTGGGAATAATTAGTACTGATGATCCCGATCTTCTGGTAGCGTGTAGAAAAGGCAGCCCGTTAGTTATTGGTGTTGGGATTGAGGAATATTTTATTGCCTCGGATGTGGCTGCGTTGCTTCCGGTTACGCAACGATTCATCTTTATGGAAGAAGGTGATATAGCCGCATTAACAATAAATGGGGTGATTATTTATGATGAGGATGACCAGCTTGTTACCCGCCCGGTAAAAGAAAGTCAATTAAAAGCAGATGCCGTCGATAAAGGAGACTATCGCCATTACATGCTGAAAGAAATTTATGAACAGCCGTTTGCCATTTCCCAAACCCTGGAAGGCAGGTTTATCAATAACCGCTTGCAGGAGAATTCGTTCGGACACAATGCTTCTGAAGTCTTCGATACTATCCAATCGATTCAAATTTTAGCCTGCGGTACCAGTTATCATGCCGGTCTAGTTGCACGGTACTGGTTTGAGAAACTGGCCCGAGTGCCATGCAACATTGAAGTGGCCAGTGAATTTCGCTACCGAAGTCCTGTGTTGGCCGCGAATACCTTAATTGTAACCATCTCGCAATCCGGTGAAACAGCCGATACGCTGGCGGCTTTGCAAGAGGCTAAAAAATTAGGCGCCAAATATTCTTTGGCCGTCTGTAATGTACCTGAAAGTTCACTAGTCAGAGAATCTGACTTGGTATTAATGACGCGCGCAGGCCCTGAAATTGGCGTAGCATCGACAAAAGCATTCACTACACAGCTCGCAACATTAATGCTGTTAGTCATTGCTGTCGGTAGAAGATTTTACCTGACAGAAGAATTAGAAAATAAAATCACTTCTGAATTATTCAGCTTACCGGGAAAAATTGAAAAAGCATTAGAATTGGACGATGAAATTAAAGCATTATCGGAGCAGTTTGCAGAAAAACAAAATGCCCTATTTCTCGGTAGAGGAACGCATTACCCGATAGCAATGGAAGGTGCGCTAAAATTAAAGGAAATTTCCTATATTCATGCAGAAGCGTATCCTGCAGGCGAGTTAAAGCACGGACCCCTGGCATTAATAGATGCAGATATGCCGGTTATTACCGTGGCGCCGAATAACAGTTTACTGGAAAAACTTAAATCGAACATTCAGGAAGTGAGCGCGCGCGGCGGCCAACTGATTGTTTTTATGGATGAAACATTAGTATCGGCAAATGATGCTAATGTACAGATTGTAAAAGTGCCGCAAGTTGAAAAAGAAATTGCGCCCATCGTCTACATTATTCCCCTACAACTGTTGGCCTATCATGTCGCAGTTTTAAAGGGTACGGATGTCGACCAGCCCAGGAATCTTGCGAAATCAGTTACTGTGGAATAGAGAATAATATCCGGAATATTTTTTTTCAATGCATAGCTATTTCTTTGCGCTATAAGTAATCCTGGATATCCTAAAACTTTCTTTCTTAGGATTCGAGCCATGCAGGAAGATCTTTCATTTAATACTTGCATCAATTTTTATAATCTACTGACATGGCTTATAGCGAAGAATTTTTTATCCTGACAAATCAGTTAATTGAAGCCGGCCGTTTTATAGACAGCAAAGGCTGGGTGCCTGCAACCAGCGGTAATTTTTCGGCGCGACTGTCTGATGGGAGTATTGCCATTACGGTTTCAGGCACACATAAAGGTTGTTTAAAAATAGACGATATCATGCTGATTGATGCCGACGCCAAGTCTCTGGATGGCAAAAAACCTTCGGCTGAAACCATGCTGCATACAGCGCTTTATAAACGTTTTCCACAAATCCAATCGATACTGCATCCACATCCGATCAATGCCACGCTGATCTCAAGAATTTTTAAAACTGAAATCGTATTGGAAAATTACGAATTGTTAAAAGCGTTAAGTAATATTAATACGCATGAAAGCCGGGTTGTCATACCGATTTTTGCGAATGATCAAAACATTTCCCGTTTAGCTGAACATGTGGATAGGTATATGGTCAAAAAAGGAGTGGGTTATGCCTATTTGATTGCGGGGCATGGACTATATACCTGGGGGAATTCAGTAAACGAAACCCTGCGCCATCTTGAGGCGCTGGATTTTTTATTTGAGTGTGAACTACGACTGCACGGAGTAAAAGGCCAATGAGCGTATTAACCGTTTATGCTGATAATCAGCCCCTGCTAGGGGAACCCTACACCGATTTTACCGTTATCCGGGACCAGCTTAAGAGCATAAATGTACAGTTTGAGCGGTGGACTGCTAATTTCGAACTAGCAGCCGATGCAGCTCAGGAAACTGTAATTGCAGCCTACCTTGATTCCATAGAGAGACTGAAACAGCAATATGGTTTCCAATCTGTTGACGTGGTCAGTTTGAGCCCGAATCACCCCGAAAAAGCCGCGTTCCGGAAAAAGTTTCTGGCTGAACATATTCATGATGATTTTGAAGTGCGCTTTTTTGTCGAGGGCTCAGGACTGTTTTATTTACATGTCCAAGATAAGGTATATGCAGCGCTGTGCCAGAAAGGCGATTTAATCAGTGTACCTGCCAATACCACTCATTGGTTTGATATGGGTGAAAATCCTCGGTTTGTATGCATACGCCTATTCACTAAGCCTGATGGTTGGGTAGCTGATTTTACCGGCAGTGATATTTCCAGATATTTTCCCACATTTGATCAATATGTTGCGCAGCTGTGATGATTAAAGCGATCGTCACCGACATTGAGGGCACCACCACCTCTTTGTCCTTTGTTAAACAGACACTTTTTCCTTATGCCAGAGCGCACTTGGCAGAGTTTGTCCGCAGCCATGCAACCGATCCGCAAGTTAAAACATTATTGAATGATACTTGCGAGGAAGCCGGTGTTAAATTGAATACCGAACAGTTAATCGAACAGCTAATACACTGGGTAGATGAGGATAAAAAAGTAACGCCTTTAAAGTCCTTGCAAGGACTAATATGGGAGAAGGGGTATAAACAGGGCGATTTTAAAGGCCATGTTTACCAAGATGCAGCAGAAAACCTTAAAGCATGGAAAGCTAAGGGATTAAACTTGTACATCTATTCTTCGGGTTCTATATATGCCCAGAAACTTTTATTCGGATATACTGAATACGGTGATTTAACACCGCTTTTTTCAGGCTATTTTGATACTCATATTGGCGGCAAGAAAGAAAAAGATTCTTATAACAAGATAGCTCAAAAGCTGCTTTGCCCTCCCAACAAGCTATTGTTTTTATCTGATATTAAAGAAGAACTGGATGCAGCCAGGGAAGCGGGTTTGAAGACCATCTGGTTAACCAGGGACAGTACGCCCAATCCGCAGGCTGAACACCGGCAGGTAACTTCTTTTGACCAAATTAACCTTAAAATTTAAGGCCAATAAAACATTCTTTAATTACAAGCTTATAAGCTTGTAATTAAAGAATGTTCCGGAAGATTTATAAATAGCCAACGTGTTTTGCTAAACTGCTACCAGCATATTAGCGTCACGAACTATGAGCCAGGCCCCCGCCTGTTTTTGAAAAATAGAAAGCGAATTACCTGAACGACTGAAAGTTGTACCATCGCCATGTGGCGACATAACCACGTTGAGTTTATTCCAGCAGTAGGCCCATTCTCCTACAACCTGAACTTCCTGAATCTCGCTGTCAATATGAATATAAAATTGCTTATGCGCTGCCTGATTTGCTGCAAAATCAGCTTTTGTCATGGGTGGCTGACCCGGCATCAGAAAGACAGCATTATCGGCAATTAGGCTTAAGACTTGCTCATCGTTTCCTGCTTCCGTAGCAGAAAGCCATGTGGAAACAAGTTGCCTGATAGCCTGTTCTTCATTTTGATTTTGCATGCTGCCTCCGTTCGGCGGGTGACGGCTGAACCTGGAATAAAGAGGAGTATTAGCCATTTCATTACGATGATATTCAGAATCGCCACGAAAAAAATGAAAACTTCATTAAATGTTAAATGTGTGGAGTTTACCTAACCCGTGTTTTGGTTAGATAGTGGTCGAGTGCAGGGAAAGTAAACGCCACAAAATTAGAAAAATCCTAAACCGGATACCAGACCATCTCAGATTGTCGGAAAAATTTTGTTATCTATTTTGCTTTTTTGCTTTCCTTTGATTCGGCGCCAGAGGAATCCATTAGCAAAATGTCTTTTCTGTTTTTCTCCACTGTTTTCTCGCCTATGCCGGAAACTTTTGTCAAATCTTCTATGGTCTTGAATTGTCCTTCTTTTTCTCTGTATTTGACAATGGCTTCGGCTTTTTTCTGGCCTATTCCCGATAAGGATTCCGATATGGTTTTCGCATCGGCCGTATTAATATTTACGGGCGCAGCCTCAACATTGAAGATGCAGAAAGATAAAAGAATAAGTAATGTTTTCATAATTTTGCCTCAAGTAAGATAGTGAATAGATTAAAGAATAGTCTTGTTACTGCCAACCAAAATAATTTTGACCTATTCAATTAAAAGTTTAGTAATTTGTTTTAATAATACAAATTGGGAATGCAGAAAAATCCCTTACGGCTACTGAAACTTTCGTTATGTATTTTCCTGATCGCATTAACCTATACAAACAGGAACTTTCCTGATTGCCAAGTTTTTTGAATGGTTTACAATCGCTTGATGCAAAAAATCACTGATCCGAATAAACAACTTTTCAGCAGCTTTTCTGTGCCCGATATCGAACAGATAGACAGAGCGCTGACAATTGTTGGGCTAATCCCGGATGATCCCCTCTATCAGCGCCCAAAGGGAATTGATGTGGCGGCCATTTTAATGGATTTTAATGTTGACCTGAAAACCATACTTGCCGCAATTTTAAGTGATCCGCGTTTGGCTGATTTAAATCCCCTGCCTGATATTACCCAACAGTTTGGTAAAACGGTCGCCGCGCTGGTTAAGGATGTAAATTGGCTGAATAAGTTAACGGTCTATTCTCCGGAAGTGACCAGGCAACCAGATCAGGCAGAAACATTGCGCCGAATGTTGCTGTCCATGACTCAGGATGTACGTGCCGTTTTAATAAAATTGGCTTACCGGGTTCAACGATTGCGCAATCTGGCCAAAGAGCCTTATGAGGTCCGTCACTTCATTTCCCTGGAAACGTTGGATATTTATGCCCCGATTGCGAACCGGTTGGGCATTCATCAGTTAAAGTGGGAACTGGAAGACATGGCTTTCCGGTATCTGGAACCGCAAGCTTACCTGCAAATTGCCAAATCTTTGGCAAATAGCCGTGTCCAAAGGGAAAACTGTATTAATGCTTTTATTGCCCTGCTCCGGAGAACGCTGGCCGAAGAAGCTATCAGTGCGGAAGTTTACGGTCGTCCCAAACATCTTTACAGTATCTGGAAAAAAATGCAGCGTAAGCAGTTGGGTATAGAAGAACTTTACGATTTGCTGGCCGTACGGGTAATTGTCGATAGTCTGGCCAACTGTTATGCTGTTTTAGGCACAGTTCATGGGCTATGGCAGTATATCCCCAAAGAATTTGATGATTACATTGCCAACCCTAAGGAAAACGGTTATCAATCTTTGCATACCGTCATTATAGATGCTCAGGGAAACCGTATTGAAGTACAGATACGCACCCGTGATATGCATAACTTTGCCGAGCTCGGGGTTGCTGCGCATTGGTCTTATAAAGAAGGCGGCAAGCATAATGCAGCTATAGAAAGAAGCATCGCATCGCTGCGCAAGTTGCTGGAAGAAAAGGATAATGACGAAGCCCTGGTTGAAGACTTCAGGAACGAATTATTTTACGACCGGGTCTATGTTTTAACGCCTGCCGGTAAATTGATCGATCTGGTTCGAGGTTCAACGCCGCTTGACTTTGCGTATGCCGTCCATACCGAGATAGGCCATCGTTGCCGCGGGGCAAAAGTCAATGGCCGCATTATTCCGCTGACCTATACGTTAAAATCCGGTGACCAGGTAGAAATTTTAACCGCAAAGACGGGTGGGCCTAATCATAACTGGATCGATCCTAATCTGGGTTATTTAAAGTCTTCGCGCGCCATCAGCAAAGTAAAGAGCTGGTTTAAGAACCAGAATCAAGCTCAGAATATAGCCACAGGCAAAACCATCCTGGATAAAGAAACCCAACGCCTGGGGCTCAAAACGGTTAGTCTGGATGAATTGGCCAGGCATTTTAAACAAGCGAATGCAGATGCTTTACTGGAAGCCATTGGCCGTAGCGATATTAATAACCGCCAGCTTTCGGCCTATTTCAAGATACCTGAATTAGAGGCTCCATCACCAAAAGTCAAGCCGAAGAAAGAAGTAGCTAAATCTATTGTGTATGTGGACGGTATTAATAATGTCCTCACTTCTTTTGCGCAATGCTGCAATCCGGTTCAGGATGATGACATTATCGGCTATATTTCTCATAAAAAAGGCATTACCGTGCACAGGAAATCATGTAAAAACATCCTAACTCTTGGCTCGGACAAACAGGCTCAGCTGATTGAAGTTAAGTGGGGCGAGAGAAAAACCGGTCATTCTGTTCCTATCGTTATTCATGCATTTAGCGCTCAAAATTTGTTAAACGATGTTACCCAGATTCTGGCTCAGGCCAAAATTCATATTTCCAATGCAGCACTTGACACGCACCCTGATTTTTCGGCGATTCTTAATTTAACTATTCAAATTGAAAATACCCATCAATTAAGCCAGGTTCTTAATAAAATAAACCAATTACCGAATATCGTTGACGTTAAGCGTAAAATATAAATCAGACGCAAACTAAAGGAGAAAGTAAGCTTTTAGCTTGCGCCTCTAAACTTTCGTCTTTCATCTTTAAAATCTATGTCTCAACAAACAAAAAAATGCCTGATTCTGGTTGACGGTTCCTCCTTTTTATTCCGTGCCTATCATGCTCTTCCACCCCTGAGCAATCCTCAAGGTGATCCCACCAATGCTGTTTATGGCGTCTCCAATATGCTGCGCAAACTCATTGCGGAGTATCAAAGCGATTATATTGCCGTAGTGTTTGATGCTCCCGGTAAAACTTTCCGCAATGATCTTTATGAGCCCTATAAAGCGCACAGACCGCCTATGCCGGATGATCTGCGCGTCCAGATAGAGCCATTGCACAAGCTGATCCGGGCCATGGGTTTGCCCTTAATTATGGAACCCGGCGTGGAAGCCGACGATGTGCTGGGCGCACTGGCTCAATACGCAGAGCAGCAAGGCTTTAGCGTTATTATTTCGACGTGTGACAAGGATATGGCCCAGCTGGTGACAGAAGACATTATTCTGGAAAATACCATGTCAAATACCCGTCTCGATATCCAGGGTGTTATCGATAAATTTGGCGTCAGGCCGGGACAGATCATTGACTACCTGGCATTGATAGGCGATACCTCAGACAATATTCCCGGCGTGCCTAAAGTCGGCCCCAAAACCGCGGCAAAATGGCTCGCCCAGTATGATACGGTGGAAAATCTGATTGCCTGCGCCGATGATATTAAAGGACATTATGGTGTAAATCTCCGGGCAAATTTAGCGCAACTGCCTTTATCGAAACAACTCACCGCTATTAAATGCGATCTCCATCTGCCTTACGGCATGGAACACTTAAAACGACAGCCCGTGGACAAGGCTGTACTGAAAAATTTATTAACCGGATTGGGATTTTTATCCTGGCTGAAATCGCTGGATAACATTATCGATGCCGAAGTCGCAGCGGTTGAAAAAACGCCCGGCGTTTGCGAACCCGACTACGAAATCATACTAACAGAGCAGCAGTTTAAGCATTGGTTTGAACAGCTGGATAAGGCGCCGCTGTTTGCCTTTGACACAGAAACTACTAGTCTTGATTACAGCAAAGCCAGCATAGTGGGCGTTTCCTTTGCGGTTACCCCGGGCAAAGCTGCCTATGTGCCGTTAGCTCATGATTATCCTGGCGTCCCGGACCAGCTTAACCGGTCTGAAGTATTGGAAAAACTACGTCCGTTACTGGAAAACCCGCATAAAGCCAAGCTCGGGCAAAACCTGAAATACGATATGCATGTCTTAGCTAATCACGGCATAGCATTACGCGGCATCGCCCACGACACCATGCTTGAGTCATATGTTTTAAACAGTACCGCAACCAAGCATAATATGGACGACCTCGCCAAAGAGTATCTGGGCGTTAAAACCATTCACTATGAAGAGGTGGCAGGCAAGGGCGCAAAACAGATTCCGTTTCAGGAAGTTTCGCTTGAGCAGGCCGGCCCTTATGCGGCTGAAGATGCCGATATTACTTTGCAGTTGCACCAAGTTCTGATGGGAAAGCTGGGACAACATTCCACCTTGCACAAGCTGTATACGGAAATTGAAATTCCTTTGATTAGCGTACTGGCCCGTATAGAAAGAAACGGCGTATTAATTGACACAGCAATGCTTGCTCAGCAAAGTCTGGAACTGGCCAGCCATATTATTGCGATTGAGCAACACACTCATGATCTTGCCGGGCAGACTTTTAATTTAGGCTCTCCCAAACAAATTCAGGAGATTCTTTACGATCGGCAAAAACTGCCCATTTTAAAGAAAACGCCTACCGGCCAGCCTTCGACTGAAGAATCCGTACTCCAGGAATTAGCCCTCAATTATCCCTTGCCAAAGCTGATTCTCGAATACCGGAGTTTGAGCAAGTTAAAATCGACTTATATCGACAAGCTGCCGCAACAGCTTGATGAGAAAACCGGCCGCATCCATACCTCTTATCACCAGGCGATAGCTGCAACTGGCAGGCTTTCTTCATCGGATCCCAATCTGCAAAATATTCCTATTCGCAGTGAAGAAGGCCGTAAAATCCGTCAGGCGTTTATTGCTCCCGAAGGTTATAAAATCGTCGCCGCCGATTATTCTCAAATTGAACTGCGCATCATGGCGCATTTATCCGCCGATGAAGGGTTGCTGAAAGCCTTTACCGAAGGGCATGATGTTCATCGTGCAACGGCGGCTGAAGTATTCAGCGTTGCTCCCGACCGGGTGACAACTGATTTACGCCGCTCCGCCAAAGCTATTAATTTCGGCCTCATTTACGGAATGTCATCATTTGGCCTGGCGCAGCAATTGGGTTTATCCCGCGGCCAGGCCCAGGCTTATATTGATTTGTATTTTACCCGCTATCCGGGCGTTAAAAACTATATGGACAGCATCAGGAAGCTCGCCCGCGAACAAGGTTATGTGGAAACATTATTTGGCCGCCGCTTATATTTGCCGGAAATAAATTCCCGCAATGCGGCAAGCCGTCAATATGCCGAACGCACTGCTATTAATGCGCCTATGCAAGGTACGGCCGCCGATATTATTAAGCGGGCAATGCTGGCTACTGACCAGTGGCTGCAACAGGAAAAGCCGGATGCCAGGATGATTATGCAAGTCCACGATGAGCTGGTATTTGAAGTGGCAGAAGATCAATTGGACGATTGTGCTGCTTACATTAGGCGAATCATGTGTGATGCCGCGGAACTCAATGTGTCGCTTCTTGTCGATATCGGCATAGGTAATAATTGGGACGAAGCTCATTAAAATATTCAATGTGCCCGGAACTTTCAAGTTTCATTGAAGTCTTAGTTTTGTGCGCTTCATACAGCGTTCAATCAGCCGAAGCTCCCCCTGCTCACCGGCTGATTCTTCCTTAAGCCCCAAGGCGCTTTTTTAATGCCTTGGGGCTTTCTTTTTTACAGCCGCTGTCAAAATAACTTTCTCTATCATGCAGTTTCATTATGATTTATTTTGAGCATATTTTAACGGCAACTCAACATTACGATAAGTTCTTCGCTTTCATTGAAAAAATGCCTGTTTTTTAACCCGGGTCAACAGGGTTAAATAATTGATCGAGCGCCAGGTGTACTTCATCAATACCGGTTTTTTTCAAGGCCGAAAATAGCTGTATTGTTAATGGAAATGCCATATTGTTAAGCTCCCGCTGTACCTGTAATAAGGTATTTTTGGCCGCCCCGTAGGTCAGCTTGTCAGCCTTGGTTAACAATACATGCAACGGTAAGCCGGTATGTTCGCACCACTCTAGCATTTGCTGGTCAAATTCGGTGAGGGGATGACGGACATCCATTACCAGGATTATTCCGCATAATGATTTGCGTTGTGTCAGATAATTTTCCATCAGCTCATGCCATTTTTTCTTTATCGCTACCGGCACCTTGGCATAGCCGTAACCCGGCAAATCAACAAACCGCAGCTGTTCATTAATTTCGAAAAAGTTCAGCATTTGCGTTCTGCCGGGTATTTTACTTATCCTTGCCAAGGCGTTTTGCCTTGTTAATGTATTAATTGCACTGGATTTGCCGGCGTTTGAACGTCCGGCAAAAGCTACTTCCCGGCCTTGATCCGAAGGCGCATTAGTAAGTAACGGCGCACTATTAATAAATTTTGCCTGATGATAAAGTGGGTTCATCGTGATCTCGCTTAAGGGTACTAATTAGAGTAGAATTTGGCTATGATAATCAGCCCGTATATTTTCAAAGACTACCATAAATAATTACAATATTCCGAAAGGGGAACCTGATGAAGAAGAAATTGCTGGCACTTTCACTAACTCTGGCATTTGCCGGCAGTTCAAGTATTGTACATTCAGAAGGCAATATTAACGCAGGAAAAGAAAAAGCAGCTTCATGTGCGGGTTGCCATGGAGAAAACGGTAATAGCATGGTAGGCACATTCCCCAAGCTTGCCCAGCAGCATTCATCCTATCTGCAAAAACAGTTGCATGCTTTTAAAGACGGCAGCCGCAATAACCCGATAATGTCGCCTATGGCTATGGCATTAACCGACGATGATATCGTTGATATTGCCGCCTACTATGCGGCGCAAAAAATTTCAGCGAATGCCTTGCCTGTCGCAGATGCTGGTAATGAAGATGAAAAACCCGCTTCAGAAGCCGGAACCGGCAAAACAACCGATGCCGAAAACACTGTGCAGAAACTGCTTGCCCAGGGCAGCGACCTTTATCGTAACGGTGATATTGGAAGGGAAGTTTCTGCCTGCATTGCCTGTCATGGCCCATCAGGTGAAGGTAACAAGCCCGCTGCCTTTCCAGCCTTAAAATCGCAGCATGCAGATTATTTAATAAAAGCGCTCAGCGATTTTAAATCCGGGGCGCGCAGTAATAATCCTGACAACATGATGCACATGATTGCAAAAAAAATGACGGATGAAGAAATTAAAGCCGTTGCTTATCGCATTTCCATGATGAAATAAGCTAACAAATCCGCAAGCTCTGATTTTTTGGCGGATTTTACTATTATATGTATATTTTATTTTTTTCTGAACAGCTCTCACGAGGAGAACCTTTAAACAATGCTTAAAAAAATTACTCAAATTGGCTGGTTAATCCTCTTATTTTCCTGTTCTGCGCTGTTAAAAGCCGACCAAAGCGGTTATGAAACCCTGTCGCCGCCGCAGCCTACCCATAATCCGGATAAAATTGAGGTGATTGAGTTCTTCTGGTACGGTTGTCCTCATTGCTACAGCTTTGAGCCGATATTGGAAAAATGGGTTAAGAGTCTGCCTGCAAACGTTGAATTTATTCGTCAGCCTGCTGTCTTCAGCGATCTTTGGGGCAAGCATGCAAAAGCCTATTTCACGGCTGAGGCGCTGGGTGTTGTTGATAAAGTTCATGCGGATTTTTTTGATGCGGTGCAAAACAAAAAGCAGAAACTTGAGACTGAGGACGAATTAGCCAAATTCTTTGCCGATCACGGTGTTAATGAGGATGAATTCCATAATGCCTACAATTCATTTTTGGTCGATGCCAAAATGCGTCAGGCAACAACGATGGCGTCGCGTTATGGCGTAACCGGCGTTCCTGCTGTCATTATTAACGGTAAATTTAAAACTACCGGCCCTTTAGCAGGATCTCATGAAAAAATGATTGAAGTCATGGACCGTTTGATTAAACAGGAAAGCAGCGCAAAATAATATTTTCAGGCGCTCATTAAAGGTTTTATCAAACTAAAGCGCAGGATCGAAAGCTTACATTTCAACAGGCGCAGATCACCAAATTAAATCATCGGGAATTTGATAGTCGGCATAGGGATCTGCGTTATTATCAATAGCAGTAATGACGGGTTCATTAAAAACCATAATACTCGTTTCATCCCGGGATTTTATTTTATTGGCTACATCGGCCGGGACTACTTCATAGTCCTGGCCGAGCTTTACAATAGCCAAGCGGCCACGAACAATTTGTTCACGCATGGCTTCTGAAACATACAGTCTTTTTATCTTATTATTATCATTAAAATTATATGCCAGGCTGTCATCGCTCAGGTCATTCCGAGGCTGCCGGTTTAGTTCAATCAGTTGTTTAACCTGAGCGGCTATCTGTTTTTGTTCTTCCTGCTGCTTTCGTAATTGATTGAGTTCCCGGTCCTTTTGGAGCTTTTCAGCCTGCGTTTTTTGTAAGAGCTCTTTGGTTTCATCAACGACTTCAGTATTATTTTTGCGCTGCTGTTGTGTTTGTTTGCGTTTATCGGATCTGGCGCTTTTGGCTTGAGCAGCGCTCACTAAACCCGATTTTAATAATTGATCCTGTAATGATAACTTCTGTTTACTCATAATTAGTTTAACCTCATTAGACTTAATCTCTTTGGTTCAGCTCATTAAAGTGTATTTCATTTTAACGGTGCCATAGAAGCTTAACTTTTTATGATGCCATCTTCAAGTTCCACTATCCGATCGGCAATATCGAGAATGCGATAATCATGTGTTACCAGCAGTATCGTCGTTCCTGAGTCCCTTGCAAGGGTTTTAAGAATGCTGACCGCTTCCTGGCCGCTTTGTTTATCCAGGGATGCAGTGGGTTCATCGGCAAGGATGATTTTGGGATTGCCGACCAAAGCACGGGCAATTGATACACGTTGGCGTTGACCGCCTGAAAGTTGATCCGGCTTATGGTGAAGCCGGTCAGCCAAACCTACAGCCGCCAGCATCTCGGACGAACGCTTGAGCCGTTCCTGTTCGGTCAAGCCATCATGCATTTCAAGCGTCATGCTGACATTTTGCAAAGCAGTCAGGGATTTGAGCAGGTTGTGTTGCTGAAAAATATAGCCGGTTTGCTGGCGTATATGCACTTTGGTTTTCTCAATGCTGTTAACGAGTTGCCGGCCTAATACAAAGGCGCTGCCATCGGCAGCCTGCCGCAAGCCTCCAATAATAGTTAATAAAGTCGTTTTTCCTGAACCGGAAGGACCGGTCATAATGACAATTTCCCCACGGCATATAGTGAGGTTTATCCGTTTTAATACCCGGTTTTGCAATTCGCCGCTGCCGTAGCTGAAATTCAAATCCTGCACACTAATCATTGCTTCCATCAGAACATATCCGCAGGATTGGCTTCTTTAAGCTTGCGTATGGCCAGTGCGCCTGATGCTGCGCACATAGTCAAAATAAACATGAAAATAGTGAAGACTTTAATCACCGTCATTGGCATCGGCATATAAATTGCCGACTCCGCTAACCGGTAGAGACCTATGGATAAAATATAACCTGGAATAAAACCCAAAATAGCCAGGAAAAAGGCTGATGCAAAAACCACTCTGATAAAATAATTGTTTTTATAACCCATCGCTTTCAGCGTGGAAAACTCATTAAGATGATTAGTAATATCGGTAAATAGAATCTGGTAAACAATCACCATACCTACCACCAGTCCCATGATAGTTCCAAAGCCAAAGATAAAACCGATAGGCGTCATATTGTCCCAATACTGTTGTTCAAAAGAGAGTAATTGTTCATAGGTGAGCAAACTGACATTCTCATTCAGAAATGCGCTTAACTCGGATTGTACTTGCCTGGTATGGGCTGCAGGTTTAAGTTTTATAATGCCCAGATCAATTTTATCGGCATTGCGCTGATGAAAAATCCGTAAAAAATTCAATTCACTGCAAACAACATTACCATCCGCGGCAAATGTTGTGCCCAGCCGAAAAAGCCCAACAATCTTGACTTTATAATCATTAACTTCGGTGATATTTTTTCCTTCAGCAAGCAGTTTACGCATGGGGCCGAACTCAGGCCGGGAGGATTCATCAAAGAGAATGGTATCTTTCAGGCGAAGCTGCTCATGTTTAGCCTTGATTTCCGGGACATTAATAAGATTGGCATCGGGATCATAGCCGTAGACCATCAACGTTCTTTTGTGCTTCGTCTTTATATTTTTAAGTGAGCCTAAGGCTATATACATGGGATAGGCGGATACAACTTCAGGATGCCCAAGAACGCGCATTAATTCGCTGCGGTCAAACTGCTCGGGACGGAACATGGCTTCTTTTTGTTTGTGTAAAAGAAACAAATCCCCATCCATTTTCATGGGCGCGGAAGCGGCGCTGGTATACAAAGCATCTTTAAAGCCAAGCTGCATAAACACCAGCACCGTGGCAAACAGTACCCCAAATATTGCAGCAATGAGTTTAGTCCGGTCATGAATCAATTGCCGCCACGCCAAACGCGCCGGAAACGAGAATATTGTATGCAGATTCATGGCAGAATCCGTACCTGAACCTGGCGATAAATCTGGTGCTGTAGATCGGCGATTGCCTGTTTTTCCAGAGTCAGGCGTACCTCAATAATTCTGTTATCTTTGTCGGCCAAGGGATCGGTATCATTTAAATCATTTTTCCTGACCTGAAAACCAAGCTCCCGCACTTTAGCAGTATAAGTGGCAGGCAAACCTATTAACCGAATTTCTGCCGTTTGGCCAACATGCACTTTCGGGAAATCCGCCTCATAAATTTCTGCAACGATATCCAGCTGGCTTAAATCGGCCATTTCCAGCAAGCCGTTGTCAGTAAGTCGTTCCCCCGGCCACGCATGTATTTTTATAATAGTCCCGGCAATAGGGGCTTTGATGACAGTTTTAGCCAGATTTTCTTCCGCTACCAATCGATCAGCCTTGGCGCTTACAATTTCCGCCAGAAGCTGGGCTATGGTTGCTTGCGATTGCTGAAAAATCAAATGCTTCTGATCGGCTAATGAAACACTGGCCGCTGCTGTTTTGATGAGAGTCTTATAACGAAGATGCTCTTTCTCGTTATAAGCAAGGATAATTTTTTCAACAGCTAATTTCGACTCAAGCACCTGCATATTGGCTTTTACAACTTCGATATCCGCCTTTCTTTTATTATGATCGGCCAATAATGCTAAAACCTCTTTGTTTTTGACTTGATCACCTTCTTGAAAAAAAAGTTTCTCAAGGTTGGTTCCTTCAGCGCCTGCATTATGGGAGACACGAATGACGCGGCTCCGAGGCTCAATTCGGCCTAAAGCGCCTATCCCCATGCTTGTGACTGCTTTTGAACTGGGCGGATTAACTTCATTCTCTTGCTCGATTTTAGCAACACAAGATAGGCTAACAGTATTAAAGATAATAAAAACAATTAATTGAAGATAAGTAAATTGGCGAAAGCCCATATCTGGAATCCTATTTGTAATAAATTCATTAGTAAAACTTTATTTTTCAGCAATCGCTTTATAGTTGTTCGGTAAAAAGCATTTGCTTAATTTTATTATAGCCATTTCAACGAGGCGCTGTTGTAACGAGCTGTGTAAATAAAGACTTAATATCGGCCGTCAACTCTTGCGCGGTCAGCGAATTCAGTGTTTATTTAGCGGTCAAGACAAGATGAAAACCGGCAAAGTCCAGATAGTGGCATACATATAAATCGACACTTCCGGGGAAGTTTGCCAGGATAAAGAAAAATGTTTACTGCAATCAGATAAAGCCACATTCTTAACTGGGTGCGGCTCAAAAAGAAAAATTGCGGGCTGAGGCTTACTTGTTAAAGGATTTTTGCTCCATTACCGGAGTGTCTTTTTATTCTCCGATGAGACTGCAAAATAAAATTCAGCTTCAGTAAAAGGGCTTTACCGAGTTATGATTATATATTTAAGGGAATAAGGTGAAAAAAATATTTATTTTTGCCTCTATATAATTCGCCAGATTCAGTATTAATCATGTATTTTGATTATTTCCCTGGATTATATCCTGGAGTTAAAAATTAATGATTAGTTTCAAAATGCAGGGCCTATCTTTTCTGCTTTTAATCGTTAATCACTAATTTAACAGTAATTAACGAACTTCTAAACTCAATAGCCCCCAATACTACGACAAAACGCCAACGGTTGGCGTGAGTTTTTATCAATTTCGGGTTACTTTAACTATATGAACAATCTTTTTCTGATCATTGTTGCTCTGGCGCTGGTTGCACTCAATGGTTTTTTTGTAGCCGCAGAGTTCGGACTGGTTAAACTGCGGCAAACGCGTATCCGGGCAATTGCTAAAGCCAAAGGCTGGCGTGGCCGCATTTTGGCGAAAGTGCATGCAAAAATCGATGCCTATTTATCCGCCTGCCAATTAGGGATAACGCTTGCCTCACTCGGTTTGGGCTGGGTCGGTGAGCCGGCATTTGCAGGGGCTTTGGAGCCCTGGTTTGAAAGAATAGGCATTACCTCGCCGGAACTGATCCATGGCATCTCATTCACTTTTGCATTTTCCATTATCTCGTTTTTGCACATCGTAGTTGGAGAGCTCGCGCCGAAATCAATGGCGATACGTAATCCTGAAGTAATCGGTTTATGGAGCGCAGCGCCTCTGTATGGGTTTTATTGGCTTATGTTTCCCGCCATCTGGATTCTTAACACCAGCGCTAACCTGATATTGCGTTTGATGGGGTTGGGTAATGCCCATGCTCACGACGCACACTATTCGGCTGACGAGCTCAAACTTATCTTGCGCTCCAGTAGTTCAGTCGAACGATTTACCCAGGACGAATGGAATGTTATGGCAAAAACGCTCGATTTCAGTGAACTGGAAGTATCAGACCTGATGCGTCCGATTCGCGAAGTTGTCGCCTTGCATCGCTCCAGGTCATTGCACGGAAACCTGCAGACTATTTATAAATCCCGGTTTAGCCGTTATCCTTATTTCGACACCAATGGTATTGATGTGCTGGGCGTAATTCATTTGAAAGATTTGTTTTTAGCTCAGCAAGGCGGCAAGGCGATTGAGGATTTAACCAAATATTTACGGCCGATCCAATACATCTCGCCAAGTCTGTGCGCGCTGGAATTATTGCGTCATTTCCGCACCGGCGCGCCGCATTTTGCAATCATTGGACAACAAGGCCAAAAGCCGCAAGGCTTCATTACCCTGGATAATCTGTTAAGTGCAATAGTGGGTGAAATACGCGATGAGTTTCGTCAAAACGACAATGACTGGACTTGGCTGGATGACGGCACACTGATAGGCAAGGGCAGTTTGCCGATATTCACGCTGGAGCGGATTTTAGGCATTGATATTGAAAACGAAGAACTTGATCTGGAAGATGCAGCCTCGATTGGCGGCCTCATTATGGCTAAGCTTCAGGATATTCCGGTAGAAAACCAGCGCATCGAATTTGATCAATTGGATATCGTGGTTAAAAAAATGAATGGAGCGGCCATCGTTTTTGTCCAGGTCTTTCCTAAAGAAGACTCTGCTCTAGATAATCAAAATACCTAGAAACTTCCCCTTCCGATTTAGTTATCAAGGAGTCAGGTTTAGCCTGATTTTTTAAATATTTCGAGTTTTCGGCTAATTGGTGTAGTTGGTTTATACGTCTTTATTGGTCCTCTGGGACTCGCCTTTGGGTAGGGTCAAGCAATTTGGTAACGAAAAACAATTACGAGCCTGAAGATGACAGCGTTTGTTTATATTAAAAGAAGCTCGATATACCCTGTAATTAAGGGCATTATTCCCAAAATTTATCATATAATATCAGTTGAATTGTCTCTGGTTTTTCGAGGTGCTAATTATAAAAACGGGACTTAGTCATATTAATAACTGGAATCTCTTTATTGAAATTAATTCAACGACGCAAAGCTTCAGTACAAACAAAATTGCCGCCTTATTTCCAGAGCAGTAGAACAGCCAATTTATCAATTTCCAGCATAATGCCTAAAGCAAATTAGGTAGCTTGAGAATCCCAAAATATTTCAGCTATCATAGAAATCTATGCCGTTAAAAATCCGTTTACGAAATTTACTTTATTATTGGGGAAATTGGGTTCTTTATAACCCTGTTCTGGTATTGTTGACAATTGGCGTACTTGCTGTTTTCGCATGGCAGTACACAGCTGACAATTTGAGCATTAATACGGACACTGCAGAATTAATTGCACCCGATGCGCCATTTCAGAAGAACCGGCGTAGTTTTGAGAAAGCCTTTTCTCAAGATATGCATACGCTGTTGCTGGTAGTTGAATCCGAAACACCGGAATTGACCAAATCGGCCACTAAAAGACTGAGGCGTTTATTAAGCGCTGATCCAGCTAATTTTGAGTCGGTTTATATTCCCAACGATAACGAATATTTTCGCCAGAACGGATTGCTTTATCTTGATATCGACGATTTGCAAACTTTATCAAATAACCTATCCCAGGCCCAACCGTTTATTGGCAGAATCGCCCAAGAACCTGACCTGAACGGCTTTTTTTCAATCCTTCAAGATGCTCTTACTTCTTCAGACAAGACGCAGGTGGTGCCCATCGATTTATCCTCTTTGCTTAATAAGGTTTCGAAGGCCCTGCATAAGAGTGTGAACGATGGAAGCGGCTTGCTTTCCTGGGAATCCCTAATTGCTGAAAAGAGGTTAAAGGCTCAGCCATCCAATAAAGAGTTTATTATTGTCCTGCCCAAGCTGGATTTCACACAGATTCGCCCTGCCGAAAATGCGATCCAATCCATCCATAAAGCCATTGCTGAAATTCAGGACCCTAATTTGCCTGACGTTAAAGTTTGGGTAACCGGGGAGATCGGTTTGGAGGATGATGAATTGGCCGGTATGAGTCAAGGCACTTTTATTGCCAGTATTTTTTCTGTTGTGCTGGTTTGCCTTATCTTGTTAGTGGCTTACCGTTCCATTTTTTTCATGTTAATGACATTTATTACCCTGGCATTAGGCATGGTTTTTTGCGGGGCGTTTGCCGCTTGGTCGGTAAAAGACTTGAATTTAATATCAGTTGCCTTTGCGGTATCCAATATCGGTTTGGGTGTGGAGTACGCCATTCATTTTTGTTTACGTTACCAGGATAACCTGCGCGAAAATGGCGGGCGAGATAGGGCGATACGCAATACTTTACTGGCTACCAGTCCCTCCTTGCTTTTGTGTGCAGGCACTACCGCCATTGGACTTTATGCTTTTATACCTACCGATTACAAGGGCGTATCGGAACTCGGCCTGTTGGCAGGAACGAGCCTGTTTATCTGCCTTTTTATCACCTTGACTGTATTGCCGGTGCTCCTGAAGCTTATTCCTGTATCGGTGTCGCCCAAACCAATATCTCAACAGCCCGGTTTTTTAACATTATCAGAAAAATTGGCTTCATTGACCCTGCATTATGCTAAACCCATTACCTGGCTAACCTGCATTATCGCAATCCTGTCCATCGTGCTGGTATTTAAAGTTAAAATGGATTTTAATCCGCTTAATCTTCGGGATCCGAATACTGAATCCGTCATTGCTTTTAAGAATCTGGTAAAAGACAAAGACACGTCTCCTATGACCTTATCCGTCCTGGCTAAGGATGAGAAGAGCGCCGAGTTGCTTCAGCAAAAGCTTTCGGGATTGGCTACAGTCGATAAAACTATCAGCCTTTTTGATTTATTGCCTTCCGGTCAGGAAGATAAATTAGCAATGATTGAAGAGATGTCGCTGGTGCTGGGATCTCAGGCGCAGGGATTTCCTTCTCTAAAGCCAGAGACCGATCCAACTGAAAGTATTCGGCGTATGTTAAAAACCATAGACGGCATCCTGCCTGAAAAAACGGATGTTTATGAAATATCCGCTTTAAAAGCCTTTAAAAAAGAGTTGCAGGATATTTTGATTGAGATGGATACACGGCTGCAACCCAGCCGGAAATTGTTTATTGAAAAAATTCAGACAACCTTGCTCGGTACTTTGCCTAGCGTCATGAACGAGCTATTGACCAGTTTCAATGCCCGTGAAGTCACCCTGGCTGACCTGCCTTCCAATGTTAAAGAAAGATGGCTAAGCAAGGATGGTTTATATCGTATTCAGGTAGTTCCCAAAAAAGACTTGAACGATTTAAACAACCTGAAAGAGTTTATTACCGATGTGCAATCGGTTGCTCCTGAAGCCACCGATTTGCCGGTCATGTATTGGGAATCCATGAAGGCTGTCATTGAAGCCTTTCAGGAAGCTATTGCCATTGCCCTGATTACAATAGCGCTGCTTTTGTATTCTATCCGCCGTAATTTGACCGATACGTTATTGGTTATGACGCCTTTGCTCCTTGCCGGTTTATTCACAATGGCCAGCACGGTTATTACCGGAACCCACATTAATTTTGCCAATATTATCGCTTTGCCGCTGTTATTGGGTCTGGGTGTTGATAATGGTATCCATATGGTTGAAAAGCTGCGGCATTCGCTTTCTGAAGAACAAAATATTTATCAATCAAGCACTTCCAGAGCCATGTTTTACGGTGCGCTGACGACCAGTTCCAGTTTTGCGGGATTGGCTTTTTCGCCGCATCAGGGCATAGCCAGTATGGGATTAGTGATTACCATCGGTATTTTCTGGATTATGATGTGCACATTTGTCATTCTTCCCGCTCTGAGTAAATTAGTGCTCAGGCATGAAATAAAATAACAGGGCAGGTGAGAGTTATAAAGCCGGAACAGTTGTGTGTGGGCAATTAATTATCCTAAAAACCGCAGTTGGAACGTGAGAAAGCCGTTCGTGCTGAGCCCTTCGGCTATGCTCAGGAGAGCCCGGTCGAAGCACGAACGGCTTTCTCACGCTCACCCATTGGGTGAGCACTTTAAAACCCCGCTCACTCTTCGACAAGCTCAGTGCGAACGGGATTTTGGAATGCTCAACTGCGGATTTTAGGATTAAGGATTATGCTCCAATAATAAGGATTGCCAACAACAAATAGCATTATCAGAAGCAACCATATCTGCCTAATTTGTTGGATTCGCAATCCTGAATCCTTATCCACGGCACTCAAGGGGAAGTGGTAACCGCCTACTGTTCGACTGTAACGAAAGATAACTTTGCTATGCCCGCGTGTTGCACGGTGGCCATAACTTCTGCGACTTTTCCATAAACAACACCTTGATCGGCATATAAATGCAACGCGACTTCCGGATTTCGCACCAATTCATCCTTCAGTGCAGCTTCAAGAGCAGCGAGATCGGTAAAGGGAAGTTTGTTCAAAGTCACCCCTCCTTGCGCGTCGATGCCCAATTGCAGGGGTTGATCTTTAATCTCCGGTGTCGTCTCTGTGGTTTTTGGTAATACAACATTTACCGTTTGCGTAAGTAAAGGCGCAGTCACCAGTAAAATGATGACCAGAACCAGCATGACATCGACGAGCGGCGTGACATTGATTTCACTCATCGCCTCTTCGTCTTCTGATTGAGGTTTAAACGCCATAGCTATTCCTTACTGTTTACGTTTGCCATTAAGGCCGTGTGCGTAAAAGCGTTGACGAAATTTTCCAGGCCGGTGCGAAGATATTTCACCCTGCGCAGGAAAAAATTATAAGCCAGCACTGCCGGCACAGCGACCGCAATGCCTATGGCGGTGGCGATAAGCGCATCGCCGATCGGTCCGGCCACCACATCCAGGCTGGTTGAACCGCTTTGAGTAATTTCATGCATGGCATGCATAATGCCCAAGACTGTGCCGAATAAACCCACGAACGGCGAGGTACTGCCAATGCTGGCGAGCATCGTCAGGCCGCTTTCCATTGCCCGTTGCTCTTTCTGCATTTGGGTGCGTAAGGACTGTTCCAGCAATTCATCGGGAGCACCACGATATTTAAGCGGCTTGCTGACAGCTTGCCGGTTTTCATCCAGCCATGCAAAACCTTGACGGGCAATCCGCGCTTGCGAGCCTCGATAAATATCGGCAGGCAATTCTTTCGCCTTTGCCAGATCGGGGGCATTCCAGAATGCACTATCAAAGCGCCGGTTATAATAACTGTTCTTTGTAAGCTGCCAGATTTTGAAAAGAATCAGCGTCCAGGTTATTACTGAAAAAGCCAGTAAAGTATACAAAGTTCCGTCGATAATAACGGCAGGTGCAATATGGTAGAGCATTTCGTTTCCTTGTTTTAATTATTTAAAGTAAAGTTAATAGGTACGATTACCGAACTGGCTACCTCGGTTTCGCCTCGTTTGGCCGGTATAAAGCGCCATTTTTTGACAGCCTCGATGGCCGATTCGTCAAGGGCTTCATGACCGCTGCTGGTATGCAGGGTTACTTCATCGCTATGGCCTTCGGCGGACACTCTTACTTTCAATAAAACTTTACCTTCCCAGCCCCGATTGCGGGCAACCGTGGGATATTTCGGTTTGGGATTAAAGCCATAATTGGCGCGAAAATTAGCTTCGGTAAACGGCTCTGTGTTGGTCTTGGTATTGCTGAGAGGTGCGGCTGTATTGGTTACCGCTGAACTTGCTGATTCCGGTTTGGATTCAGAAAGAGAGGGCATGGGAAGCGGTTGTTTAGTAACGGGCTTGGGTTTTGGAAGCTCTGCCGGTTTTCGGATAACCGGCTTCGTTTTCTTTACAGGTTGTTTAACCGGCTGCTTTTTGGGCTGAACCTGTTTAGGTGGAGCGGGCGGCGTAACTGAAGCCTGCCGTTGATTTGGCACAGTAACCAGGGATGCTTTTATTATCAGTGGCTTAGCCGGAGTAACCGGTTCAATGGGTTTCATAAGTCCATAAGCCGCCCATCCATGCAAAAGCAGCACCAAAATGAAAAATAATCCACCGATTGAGAAAGAGCTCTCATCGCCTCTTAAGGCTTCTAACAACGCACGTCTTGGCGTCCGCGTGCTCCCCAAAGTAGTAAAATTCCGATCGGCAAGCGCGCCCTCGTGGCTATTTAATAAATACATAAGGAATTATTACCTTCATACATCGAAAATTATGCATGTATTGTGTACGGAATGGAGCAATAACTCCGCGTGGTTTCATCGGATATTATATCAAAATATTAGGCGCTAAAGCCTAATTACAAATGCGTTTTTCGGTTACCAGATATTTTATGTCAAGCCTAATTCTACTTTGTCAGATTCTACGAAAGCGCGTCATACCCGCCGGGAAGCGGGTATCCAGTGCAGGGATGGCAAGCTCAAATCTATCCATGGACTCTGGATTCACAATATACATCCTTGTACATTGCCCTTCGGGTAAATGCAAATCGGCTATCCTGCCGATTCGTCCGGCACAAATTCGTCTGGAACGAATTTGCATTTACCCGAAGGGCTCGGGCAGGAACGCCCGGAGTGACTAATCCGCCGGGAAGGGATTAGCATTTACCCGAAGGGCTCGGGCAGGAACGCCCGGAGTGAATCCCTGCCGGAATGACGATCTTGAAAATTACAGGACATGTAATCTAATAAAGTAGAACTAAAAACCGTTTAAAACTTGTTATGCTGATAGATTTGCTACCCAATGCGTTCATCCCGGCTACTTTTTCACAGGGATCACGACGATAATTTCTTTAACCCACTTACCAGGAATCGCCCGGTATTAGCTAACTGGGTACGGATCATCGCCCATTTTTCCTTGTCCTTTCCTTCCGGCAGACAACGCAAATATTGTGCTCTAAGACTTTCCGGCAATTTCTCCGCCATTGCTGTCCAGACCGCGTCTATATTGTATTCGCCGCGTGATTGCAGACTGACCGGTAAACTGTCTTCCAAGGCGATATGCAACGTTTCAGCAACATCTTCCAGAGCGCCTCGAATATTGCGCGCCTTTTCGTCTTGAGGGGTTTGGACATCGTAGGGCGGTTGCCATTCGCGCATAGGTCGCAACTGATCGATATGTGTGACCACGGCCAGAATGGGCGGCAATCGTCGCTCAAGCCGTTCATCGAACCAGTTTCGCAATTCGTTCAAAAATTGAGCATCCGCTTCACGTCCGGCCTGCGTCGCGCAACACACTATCAAGACCAGGTCGAACCCCCCCAAAGCTTGTTGGGGATCTTTCTTGAACCAATGGCTTTCGTCTCCATAACCCGGACTGTCGAAAATCAACACCTCGCCCATATCAGCCTGTTTCAGGCTGTATATAGTCAGGGCATCAGTCAGCGGTAAAACATCCGTAGGCGCTCGAAGGTCGCCAAATAGCGCATTGACCAGACTGGATTTCCCTGCCTTCACTTGCCCGGCAATCAGGATACGCAGAGGTTTCTTGATTGCGGTAGTATTATCAATTTCAGGCTCAGGCTCAGACAATCGCGGCGGCGCCAATTGTCCGCTATACAGCGCAATAGCATAATAACCGATCTTTTTTACCAATGTTTGCAGCAGCCAGCGTTCCAGGAAACCGATGGGATAAGTGGAAGCTTTGCCCAGAAAAAAGCTGCTTAATTCGCGCGGTATGGCCGTGGTCGGACTGAACAACATAGTGCTGAGCCGATAAGCCATATGGCCGGTTTTTAGTTTGTCCTTCCATTTCCAAAGCTGCAATCCATCATCAAGCGTCAGTAAATGACTCAATGGTATTTTTTCGTCCAGTGTCTGCCGCATATCACGGCATACCTGCTCGGCAATAAACAGGATATTGCGCAAGGGCACGTCGAGTTCGGCTTGTCCGGCTTTAGGATAATAATGACGGGCTACTTCGCCGATGACCTGCCTTGCCAAGTGCAGCAAGCGCCCGCTGTCAGTTAGCGGATAGTCGGCAGGGTTAAGTTCTTCCGCCATTTTATCCAGCTTGCTCCAGACGGCTTCGGCAGTAGGAGACCAGCGCTCATCCGGCAAAACGCCGGGCAAGTCAAAAGGAGGAACTTGCCGGTTCTTCAAATACTTGCTTAGCAGCCAGAGGATGCCGTAAAACGAAGCCAGGGCGAGTAAGCCCATGGCGAGATAGTGGTTTTGCCACAGCCAGAAACCGCCAAGCGTCAGCAGCGCCAGCCAGGGCAAAAGCAGGAATGACGCCAGAATCACCCAAGGCCAGTTTGCCGGTATGCGCATAGTCAGGTCTCCTTGCCGATTGAGTTGCGCAGCAGCAACCTGCCGCGTGCGAATTCAGCTTTAAATACATCCCGCAGGGATTCCGGGCTCAACGCTTTTCTCTGTTTGGTCTGCGCAAAATAAAAGCACAGGGTTTTGCCTAACGCATAAGTAATGGCGGTCGTGTAAATGCCGGATACTCCCAATGCTACGGATTGTCCATACACGGGAACCAGTTTCAACAATTCCCGGCCGCCCATGCCTGCTAATACGCTGATGCCCACAGCGCTGATAATTTCGCTGAGAGTCTGTTTGGTTAAAGGCAAACCGTAGACGTTGGCAATACTGTGAAAAAGTTTGGCCTGAATAGCCATTACTGTGGCGAGGCTGGCGGTCGGTAAAGGAATGGCGGCCGCCATTCCGGCTGAAATTGAATAGCTCACGATATGCGGATGAGTCGCTTGCCGGTAAAAACTGTCACTATCACCGGCTTGCCTGTTCTGTTCCAGCATTGCCTTCAGTCCGCGCGGCAGCGCTTCCTCGATAGCCGACCATAAGGCATCAACGCCGTAATCAGCGGGCGAGTAGCCATCTTCCGGAAGGGTAAAATCGATGGCTACAAAGTGTGCACGCATGCGAGGAAAATATTCACGCTGTTTTAGCAGGGAACAGCGCAAATCAGCCGGTACCGGCGCGGCCATTTTGCCGGCATTAAAAGGATAGGGAAGGACATGCTCCATTGTTCGATTGGGATAACCTTCATGCAATGAAGTCTGCACGACAATAATAGGCCACTGGGGATGAGTTTTATGGATCTGCTTAACAGCTGCAACCACAGCGTCCTGCTGGTGGTCCATTGCTCTCATGACGACAATGAGCAAATGCGCTTGCCGTTCGCACCAATTCATATCATCAGTGGGATCATAACCGCTCTCGGATAAACCGCGCGTATCCAGGAAACGAACGAATGAAGTTTCCGGGTCAGGGAAATCAAACAGCATGGCAGTCTGGGTGCAAGGCTTAAAACCATTGCCGATTTCCGCCGCCGACGAGCCCGTCAGCACACGGATAATAGAGCTTTTGCCGCTTTGCGTTTTGCCCAGCAGCCAGATAACCGGCGGAGGCAAGCGCCGGCGGATTTCTTCAAGTTGCTCTTTCAGCGCGTCATCCGATATTTCAGGATGCGTCATTTGCTCGCTCCAGTTTTTCCAGCGGGCAAAAAAATTAAAAATACTAGACATATTAAATGGCATATCCTTTTGTCTTAATAATACCTGCAACAGTATAATCCTGATGATGGTATTACGATCATCAGGTAATAATTTTAAGTAACAAGAAAAGGGGTTGTTATTTGATAAAGTTAGAGGCTGATTAGCAACATTGGTTCTTTTAATAAATGAATAGATTTGAGTAAGGAGAAGCTTATGCCGGATATAGATTGGGAAGGGATGTTCATGCTCAGCACACCGCCTCTGGAAATTATTATCCGCGGAACACTCGTATACTGGTTTTTATTCCTGGTTTTCCGTTTTATAGTCCGGCGTGATGTAGGCTCGGTCGGCATCGCCGACATACTCGTGCTGGTCATTGTTGCCGATGCGTCGCAGAACGCCATGGCGGGCGAATACAAATCGATTAGCGAAGGTTGTATTCTGGTTAGCACGATCGTATTCTGGAATTTCCTGCTCGACTGGTTAAGTTACCGGTATCCGAAGCTCGGGCGGCTGGCGCAATCACGCGTGCTGTGTCTGGTCAGAAATGGAAAGCTTTTGCATAGAAATATGCGCCAGGAAATGCTCACGGAAGAAGAGTTGATGAGCAAAGTTCGGGAACAAGGCCTTGAAGACCTTACGCAGGTAAAAGATATATATATGGAAGGCGACGGCAATATCAGCGTTATTAAGCGGGAGCAGTGAAGGCTGCTCCCTGCAAAGTTTATTGACCGCCATATATCAATAGCTTGGCTGTTAATCCTGAAAATCTAATTGGTTGTCGATACTGCCGACTGCGGCATAGGTTGATTGGGTATTTGGTTAGGTGTTATCGGCTCGGCCCAGACAGCCATGTAGGTAAGAGTAGCCGCTCCAATGACAGTCGAGAAAGATGCATCGGCTGCATCGCGGCCTGTGCCGATACGCACGAATCCTTCAACCGGCGCCATTCGCGTCGCATCAAACAAGTACCAGCGGGAGCCCAGATAGGCTTCAAAAAATCCATGAAAATCCGGCGGCTGCAACCCTACGGCATATCCTGAAACATAACGGGCGGGAATGCATAATGCCCGGCATAAGGCGATGGCAAGATGGGCGTAATCCCGGCATACCCCTGAGCGCTGTATGAATACATCACAGGCGCTGGAGCTTGCGTCAGTGCTGCCTGATTGATAGGTCAGACTGCCGTTTATCCAGTCGCATATTGCTGTTACCCTGGAAAATCCAGGCTGTGAGTGGCCGAATTTTTTTAAGGCAAAAGGGGTCAAACGATCAGATTCGCAATAACGGCTGGGATTAAGATAGGGCAATACTTCAATCGGCAATTGGGAGTACCCGGTCTCGATAATTCCTGATGTATCATAAATTTCAGGATATAAATCCACCTTCGCGCGGTAATTGAGCTGCAATTCGCAGGGTTCGACAGTAAGCCGGTACACTTGAATATCTTCCATGCCCAAACTGCTGGCTTCGTATTGAATATTGGGGTTTAACTGCAAAGTTTCGTCGCTGATGTTTTGGTGCGCGGTTCGTGCCGCCGCCAGGTTAAAGAGAAAACTCGTGGTGCTGGTGACCGAATATGTTAAATCGCAGCCTACTTGAATTGTTGACATGATAGTTAACCTCTCTTGGAGTGTAGTAAATAAATGTGCCTGAATTAGTTTGATTTATCAGAAAACAGCGGTGTGCACCAGTTCATTGGAAAGTCATTGACTGTTGCCGATAAGCGCTCTTGCCACCACTCGGCAGCTTGAGCTAAGGCCGCGGATTCAAAACGATGTTGTTGCAGCCCCTGGTTATGGGCATTGAATACTAGAATATCGATGGGAAAATCAACATCGGTAACGCTTGTACACGTAGCGTCAAAAGCAAGATAAGCGAGTGCGACCGCTTTTTCAAGACTGGCATCGGCTTGCAGCAAGCGGTCCAGAATCGGTTTACCGTAAGGCGTCCGGCCTATAATAAAATAAGGCGCATCAGTGGAGGCTTCAACCCAGTTACCTTCCGGATAAATATAAAATAAGGTGGGTTCATCATCACCTGACAAGCGTCCGCCAATGATGGTATTCAGGTTGAAATGCAGGCCGCTTCCTCCCAGCGATGCCTCATCTTCCAATCGCACTTTACGAAGCTGCTCGCCGAAGCAATTGGCAACTTTATATAACCTGTCATATTGCATAGCTTCCTCAGCAAGATGATCTTCAAAGTAAAGAATGGTTTTATCACGCAAAGACCGTAGCCCTGAAGTCATAACGAAAATGGGTAGGCCGCCATGTTCTACATAAGATAACTTGCCTTTTTTCAAGCGCTCGCTGCCTTTGGTAATCTGCGTGTCAGCCAGTGCCACTAACCCGTTCTTTACTTTAATTCCTATACAAAAAGTCATTTTTATATCCTAGGCCGAAGCTGATTTTAAAAGAGCATGTAAGTAAAAACTGTCTCATTAGTTTACGGTTTATTGGGGGGTTTGTGGTAAAACCCAGGCACTTACAGCACGTATAATCTGTGTTATTAACAGTCTCATAAAAAATATCTCCAGGCAATCTGCCTATTTGCTTATCAAAAAACCACATTTTAAGGTCTTTTTATAGGGAACAGGCGCTTTTGGTCTGTTCGATAGAACACACACAGTAACTCACCAGTTTTAGCTATGAGGGCTAAGTCCAAAATAATACCTTAAAAATTGCAGCTTTTCATATCCAAACCTTGTGCCGGAATATTTTCACTTTATTCAGGATGGGTTGGATACCGCACAGACCCTGCATTCTTCAATTCGTAATCTTATGCCTTATAAATAATAAAGATGCTGGGTAAAGTACTGAGCGCCTAATTAAACTTCAGGAATGAAATATGGATAAATATAATATATACAATAACCTGGATACCTATGGGGCAGAATATGCGAATGCTGGACACGAGTATTTGAGTCAACAGCATAACCCTCAAGACATTATAAATTTTAACTCGCCTCCCACTGCACTTTCGGAGAAAGCCGATCTCATTAAAGTGATCGCTACTCAACATCAGCAGTTAAAAGCTGCACGGCAGCAAATTAAAGCACTTAAGGAAACGAATGCCGGTCTCAGGCAAAAATTAATCCGAGTCGTTAAAAAATACGCTCACACGCGTTATTACGGAAAACACGATGAATTGACCGGACTTCCAACCAGAAGATTATTGCTGGAAAGGCTTAGACAGGCAACGGTACTGGATATACAGCAACAACGGCATGTGGCACTACTTTTTATTAATCTTGACAGATTTAAGAATGTCAATGATACCGTCGGATATGCCGCAGGAGATCAGTTATTGCAGGAGATAGCCCAACGATTGGCCGCCGGGGTTCGTCATGGCGATACAGCTTGCCGATATGGCGGAGACGAATTTGTAATCTTGCTGCCGGATATTGAGGGCCGGGAAGGGGCAGTGGCGGCAGCAGAAAGAATCCGTAGCCGTCTGCATGGGTCTTATATCATAGAAGGCAATGATCTTAAAGTAGCCGCAAGTACAAGTATAAGCACCTCCATAGTGCCTGTAGATGGGCAATTTTATAGCGATCTGCTTAAGCAGGGTGATGTGGCCTCCTATCTTGCCAAAGCGGGAAACGCCACCATAACCCTGAATTTTCAACAGGATGCGCAGCCCCATACGACGCTTGATGCAGAGTAGGCGGTGTGATATTAAATAGGAGTTTTTATGCTTAAAAAACTGGCTCTTGCAAATATTCAATCCTTGCGTAAGCAAGCTCTTCGGCATGTCGATGAGGATGCTTTTTCGATTAAGTGTACTGTGGACCGGCAAAGGGTATTGAAATTGCTTAATGAGGTTCTGGCCATCGAGATCACTGGAGTATTGCGTTACCGGCGCCATTATGCCCTGACCAAAGATATTCAATCAAAGAGTATCGCTGACGAGTTCCTGATTCATGCCAATGAAGAACAATGGCATGCCGACCAGCTTGCCGAGCGCATCGGGCAGTTAGGGGGAGAGCCCGAGTTGGTAACAAGCGTAATCACCCCGTATTGCCAGGAACAGCAAGATGAAAATGCAAGTTTAGAAGTTATGATTCAGCAAGACCTGCGCGCGCAACAAACTTCTATTGACCGTTATCGCGACCTAATTGAGTTCATCGGCGACCATGATTTTATAACTCGCCGCATGCTGGAAGGTATCCTGATTCTGAAGGAAGAGCATGTCGATGAGTTGGCGGAATTACTGGAAAGTTTACCGGAAGAACGGAGAAAAGAGGCATGGGACAGTGATCAAACTAATTTTAAAAAACCTGAATCCAGGCCAGTAAAACAGTTGATTTCCAATGTGTGATACCGCACCGACATTAACAAGCCTTCCCCGTAAACTTTAACCATCTTATATCATCATGTCTTTACAGCATGCGTGAATGTAAGCCCAAGTCAATAATAAGCAACTTTATTCCAATTATTTAACGGAGACACGTTATGGGTAAGTATTTTTTAGGCTGGCTGATGGGTGTGCCGGTGGTTGTTCTGGTCATTATTTATTTGTTTTTCAATCATTAAGGCCCAGAACGTCGGGATCCACTCACAGCGATTAAAAAAGACAGTCAATACGGGAATGCCGGGTTGACGTGGCATTTTTTAAAATCATAGCATTTTGAAAATTCCCTCATTCTATTTTATTTTTTAGGAAATCATTATGGAAGCAACAGAGAAAACCAACAATATAGATGAAACTGTTAACAGACTTAGATCAGGAGCTCACGAAGCCGTTGATAAAGCAGCCGATGTTACTACACAGGCGGCAGAAGTGATGAGTCAAAAAGGCGAGCAATTGATGAATATGGAGCAGCAGTTTTTGGAAAATTGCCGGACATATATCCATGAAAAGCCGGTAACGTCACTAGGCATAGCCGTAGGAGCGGGCTTTCTTTTAAGCCGTATATTGAGTGGCCGTTAGATCATCCGCTTTATTGCTGAGGCGCTAACAGGTTACAGCGAACAACAGCGGCTTAATCCCATGCTCATTAACGATACTGTTTAACATTAAATAAAGTTGATGATAATTAATTGAATTAAAAGGATAAAGCGGGCAAGGATGCCATTCAGTTATCGTGAATAAAAATACTTATAATGAAGGAGATTATTATGTCTATACGATTATTGTTAGCTATGCTCAGTGTAATAGGCAGTTTACTACTGATTACCGGTCCGGTTCGGGCAGGAGAAAGTGGCGTCATTTTTCTGGCAGCTGATTCGGCATTGGAAAATACCGGACGCAATGCTCGCGACAAGGCTGATGCTAATTTAACTCCAGACGAACAAAAGGAAGACAAAGGAGATATCAAAATCACGGCTCATATACGTAAAGCCGTGGTCAAGGATAAATCGCTATCACTTAACGCTCATAACGCAAAAATTATTACCCGTAACGGCATAGTAACTTTGCGCGGACCCGTAGAAAGTGAAGCCGAAAGCAACAAACTTCAACAAATTGCCAAGCAAACGCATGGTGTAACGCAAGTAGATAACCAACTTGAAATTAAAGCGCCGTAAAGGCGAGGAGAAAGTCATGACTAAAGCAGTTTTTTGTATTGCCCAAAACACCGATCAGGCAGAAATCATTGTTAATGATTTGAAGACGGCCGGTTTTTCCAACAATGATATATCAGTGCTGTTTCCGGACAAATCCACCACCAAGGATTTTGCTCATGAAAAACACACCAAAGCGCCTGAAGGCGCCGCCATTGGCGGGACAGTGGGTATAGGCACCGGCGCCGCCCTCGGCTGGCTGGCCGGAATTGGCAGCTTGGCTATTCCAGGCATAGGTCCATTCATAGCCGCAGGCCCTATCATGGGCGCATTGAGCGGCGCGGCAGTAGGCGCCGCGGCTGGAAGTTTGACCGGCGCTTTAATCGGGGTGGGTATTCCGGAGTATGAGGCTAAACGCTATGAAGGCAAAATCAAGGGTGGAAGCGCCTTGATTTCCGTACATACGGCAAGCACCGAAGCACGTAAAAAAGCGACCGATATCTTCGAAAAGGATCATGCCGAGGACATTTCATATACGGAAGAAGAGTCGGTACATACTTAAGCATAAGGATTGTTATTAACACTAACCAAATAATCACACAGGAGATTTATTATGACTACCGTTGAAACAATCGACAAATTACTGAAAAATGAATTATCAGCCACGGAAACTTATCAGCAAGCGATGGACAAGCTTCGCGAAGATGCTGTGCTGGCTGAATCGGAGTACATAACGCCTATTTATGAGGATCATAAACAGGCGGTATCCACTTTGCAGGACCAAGTCCGGCAACTGGGAGGAACGCCATCTGACGGCTCTGGAGCTTGGGGCGTATGGGCGGAAATAGTTCAGGGAGGCGCTAATATGATGGGTAAGGAATCTGCGCTTAAAGCATTGCAAAAAGGCGAAAAAAGCGGCGCGGAGGATTATGAGGAAGCCCTTCAGGAGGCCGATTTACCTTCCGAGGTTCGCTCATTGATTGAAACCAAGCTGCTGCCTGCCCAGCAATCCCACATCCGCACATTGGATCGGCTTCTGGACGCAGCGACTGCTTAGGCTTTTCAGTCTTGACAGGGAATGTTAAATTAATGTCAGCGTGGGCTATAACTGTTCACGCTGTCCTTATTTTTTTAATTTACCGGATATAAAAAATTCCAACTCGCGTGTTTTAGCTTTCGGGCAGGGTAATAAATTTACCGGTTAAAGTAATAATGAAAAAAGAGTTATCTTTTAACTTGATTAGCAAGAATCTTCCGCTAAGCGCGGATACCGTCATACCGGCAGGGATTCACTCCGGGCCTTCCTGCCCGGAGCCCTTCGGGTAAATGCAAATTCGTTCCAGACGAATTTGTGCCGGTATCCAGGCTACAGGGATGTGAGCTACGAAAGCCATCCCTGGCTTCTGGGTTCCGGCAATCCCTGCCGGAACGACGAAAAAGGATGCATTTTACGCATTGGCGGATGATTCTTGCTAATCAGGTCTTTTAAAATGTTGCCGCCGATAGCCGGCAGCAGGAGTATTAGTAAGTATTTATTAAATATAAACAATAGCTTAGGCTAATGACCAGATATATTGTCGTTAACAATATGTATGGCGCAAGCTTTTACCACCTATGTAAAGACAAGGGCTAAATAGTATTCAATGTCAGCAATACTTGAAAAATGTTCTGCCGGACTGCTGAATACGCGGCAAGAATTAATTGCGCTTTACCAACGAATCCGCAATACCAGCATTGCCCTATGCGAGCCGTTGAATCACGACGATTTTCAAATTCAAAGCATTGTAGAGACCAGCCCTCCTAAATGGCATCTGGCGCATGTCACCTGGTTCTTTGAAACTTTTGTCCTGCAGGATTTTTTGCGGAATCACCAACCGTGCAATCCTGATTACAGTTATTTATTTAATTCGTATTACCAGACGGTCGGCAGCATGAACGCGCGCGCGAAACGCGGCTTATTGTCCCGTCCGGCTCTTGAGCAGGTCTACCAGTATCGTTCTGATATTGACAAACGCATATTAGATCTGCTCAGTGAGATTGATGAAAGCCGCTGGCATAAAATTGCTTTCCGGGTAGTTCTTGGGCTGCACCATGAGCAGCAACACCAGGAACTGCTGTATATGGATATTAAACATAACTTATGGAGCAATCCTTTGCGGCCGGCTTATCTGGAGCCGCGGCCCCGGCGCATGAGTGATAGCCCGGCGGAATTAAAATGGGAACAGCGGCAAGGCGGCTTGGTAACTATCGGCAGTGATGCAGATACCTTTGCTTTTGATAACGAGCGGCCCCGGCATAAGGTCTGGCTGGAGCCTCACCGTTTGAGTTCCAGGCTTATCACTAATACTGAATACGGGGATTTTATGGATGATGGAGGTTACCAGCGGCCTGAATTATGGTTGTCGGACGGCTGGCGTCACAGCCGCGAAAACCAATGGAACTCGCCGCTTTATTGGGAGATGCATGAAGACCAATGGCATGAATTTACTTTATATGGACTTGAGCTTTTAAAGCCGGCGGCCCCCGTCTCGCATATCAGTTATTACGAAGCGGATGCTTTCGCACGTTGGGCTGGAAAACGTCTTCCGTTAGAAGCCGAGCTGGAAAGAAAGCTGCTGGAAATACCGCTGAATGGACATTTTAGCGATAGCGGTGTTTTTCACCCGCAGGCAGGCGAGGGCCAATATTACGGCTCATTATGGGAATGGACCGCCTCGCCTTATCTCGCCTACCCGCGCTTTAAACCAATGCAGGGCAGCCTGGGCGAATACAATGGCAAGTTCATGTGCAACCAGTGGGTGTTACGCGGAGGCTCCTGCGTTACAGCGCAGGATCATATCCGCCCAACGTACCGTAACTTTTTCTATCCCCATGATCGCTGGCAATTTGCCGGGATCCGGCTGGCGGAGGACTTATGATGAATGCCGTCAGCAAAAAAATCAGTTTTCACGATTTTCAGCCTGAAGTGGAAAGTTTTCGTCAGGCCGTGCTTGATGGATTATCCCGTAAACCAAAGCAAATTCCACCCAAGTTTTTTTATGATGAGACCGGTTCAAAACTTTTTGAAGCGATTCTCGAGCAGCCGGAATACTATATTCCCCACATTGAAAGAAAATTATTACAGACACATGCTGACGAATTTGCCGCATTAATCAAGCCGGGCGCTGTATTAATTGAACCCGGCAGCGGCAGTTGCGAGAAGGTGCAATTGCTATTGGAAAGCGTGCTCCCGGCGGCCTATGTGCCTATGGATATTTCCGGGGCCTTCCTTCAGCAATCAGCCTGCGATTTGGGGCAGCAGTTCCCGTGGCTGCCTATCTATGCAGCCTGCCTTGATTTCACGCAGAAAATGATTTTGCCGCAAGACGTGCCGCAAGGCCGTCGCGTCGTATTCATTCCGGGCTCCAGCATTGGCAATTTCGAACCGCTGGAAGCTCAGCACTTCCTCGCCGGAATTCATCGTCTGGTAGGTAAAGAGGGCGGATTGCTGGTCGGGGTAGACCGCAAAAAAGACCCTGCTATCCTGAATGCGGCCTATAACGATGCGGCAGGTATTACAGCGGAGTTCAATTTAAACCTGCTGGACCGCATCAATAGTGAACTTGACGGCAACTTTGCGCGCGATAAGTTCGGGCATTATGCTTATTACAACGGCCATTTGGGCCGTATCGAAATGCACCTGGTCAGCCTAAAAGCTCAGCAGGTCACTATTTCCGGTGAAGATTTCCGCTTCACGGCCGGGGAATATGTGCATACCGAGAATTCCTATAAATACAGTCCCGATGAGTTTATTAATCTGGCCAATGCCGGAGGCTTTAAGCATCAAAAAATTTGGTCGGATAATCATCATTACTTCAGTATTTATTTTCTTGAAGCTTATTAAGGAAATTTCTGAACCCGTTGATTCTGCTCATGGTTCGACAAGCTCACCACGAACGTAATCGATAAGGCTCACTTGAACGTAGGTGGAGAGTTCACCATGAACGGAGTTAACAAGACTGTCTTGAATATGGACGAAAAGTTACCGTTCGTCCTGAGCTTGTCGAAGGAAGCTTGTCGAAGGAAGCCGAGCTAAGGATTGTTCAGAAATCTCTACAGTAAAAACGAGCCTGCGTATAATTCGAAGAAAGTAGAATTAGCCCCGCCAAACCCTTCTGCAACTGCTTTAGAACCAATAGACAAGTATAAAATTTGTAGTTGTAAATAGAATCTCAACAGTTTAGGATGAAAATTGAACTGAGATAAACCGTTATTGTCTTTTTTACTGGAAACAAAATAAAAAGGTCAGAATAAATTGATCAAAACAGTTTAATCAGAGGCTATCACTTTATATAGACGACCTTAAATTTAGTGCTGATGGCTCGCAAAGGCGCTTAGTATGCCAATTTCAAACTAAAAAAATGGGCTTTATCTCAAAAGACAATTCGGAGAAAATACAATGGCACTGATGATAAATAGGTCGAATCCTGTCGTTTATTTAGTTGACGATGAATTTGCAATACGTGATTCGTTGACTCTATTGCTTGAATCTGCTGGACAGCCTGTCAAGAGTTTTGAATCTGCTCAAGCTTTTTTAAATGAATATGACTCCGAACAGGCAGGGTGCCTGCTTCTGGATATTAGAATGCCGCATATGACGGGTTTTGAGCTTCAGGAGAAATTATCGGAAAAAAATATTACCCTGCCCATCATTTTTATAAGCGGTAATGCCGATATTCCGGATTCGGCAAAAGCCTTCAGGGCAGGCGCAGTCGACTTTCTGGAAAAGCCCTTTGATTATGAAATATTGATGCAACGTATCGAGGAAGCTATCAATAAAGACCTTGAGGCCAGGGAACAATCGGTTCAAAAACGCGAATTGCAACATCGCCTGGATCAATTAACTGCACGGGAAAAAGAAGTCCTGCGTTTGATAGTAAGCAGCTACTCCAGTAAAGAGGCCGCCAAAATACTGAACATCAGCAATCGTACCATAGAGGTGCACCGAGCCAATATTATGGATAAAATGCGCGCTGAAAATCTCTCTGAACTGATGGTTATGGCAATGCACAGTGGAATCTTATTAAAAAGAGGCCTAAACAACCATTAAACCTAAAGGGAATCTCTAAAAATTATCCGCTCATGCTTCGACAAGCTCAGCGCGAACGGATAAGTCACTGATTATAATGACCCACCGTTCGTCCTGAGCCTGTCGAAGGAAGCCTGTCGAAGGAAGCTTGTCGAAGGAAGCTTGTCGAAGGAAGCTTGTCGAAGTGCAATTTTTAAAGGTTTCCTAAATATCATTTTTCCTAGCTTAGCAAGGAGTTTCAGCTAAACCTCATGCCAGTAGGGAATGCCGGTACCCGTAGTAGAGGATGTGATCCGGGCAAGTCTTTCATAGCGCCAGCTTACGATCTAAAACCTTCAGGAACGGCGGGTTTGGCAGTTAGCTTAAACTTTTTCTTGATTAGCAAGGAACTTCAGCCAACTTCAAAACCGTCGTTCCGGCAGGGAGTGCCGGACTAATTCGCCGGGAGCGAATTTGGATGTGCCTGGCGCAGGGCGAAGCCCGAACCGCAGGGATGCGGTGAGCAACCCAGATGCCATGGATGGCAACCTAAACACATCCTTGTGGACTGGATACCGGCGCTCCCTGCCGGTATGACGAGTTAGCTGAAGCATATTACTAATTAGGAAGTTTTTTCTAAGCTGATCAAATTTGCATTTTTTTTAAATTTTTCCAGGACAGGGAAAATTGCCTAGAGACCACGCAGCCCTGCATTTAAGCGCTTTTTGAGGGTTTATACGTAGGTATTCGTACGAATACTAAAAACTCAGCAATTCGGGTTAAATAACGCCCACGGATAAAAATAACCAGTCGTCTTGCGTTGGGCCGCGTAGCTGAATAGTCCGGTTAGCGCCCCAAAGTGGTCCTCAAAAGGGTCTGTGTGAGACAACACTTAATAATAATCAGGACTATTCAGTGAGAATAGCTTCCTGTATTTTAATTGATCTCTGGAGTTGCTAATGATCGTTTACAATCCAACCCAAAACATTTTACTTAAGGCCTTGCCGGCCAATGAGTTCGCACGGCTCACTCCCCATCTGGAACTCATTAGCCTGCCGGTGGGCAAAGTAATTTATGAACCGGGAGTAGAACAGCGTTATGTCTATTTCCCTATCACGTGCATTATCTCCAAATTTTACCTGATGGAAAGCGGCGCTTCCACTGAAGTGGCGGTGGTCGGTAATGACGGCGTGGTCGGCGTCGCGCTGTTTATGGACGGCGGCGCCATGCCAAATCAGGCGGTTGTGCAGAGTGCAGGCCATGCTTACCGGCTGTCCGGCACCGTGTTCAAGCAGGAATTCAATCGTATGGGCGAGCTGCACCGGATCATGCTGCGCTATACCCTGGCGCTCATTACCCAAATGGCGCAAAACGCAGCCTGCAACCGTCATCATTCGGTTGATCAGCAATTGTGCCGGCGACTGTTGCTAAGCCTGGACCGGTTGCCGTCGGATGAATTGGTGATGACGCAGGAAATGATTGCCAACATGCTGGGCGTAAGACGCGAAGGGGTAACCGAGGCGGCCGGCAAATTGCAGAAAGCCGGACTGATCAGTTACCGGCGCGGCCATATCAAGGTGCTGGACAGGAAGGGCCTGGAAGCGCGGGTATGCGAGTGCTATAAAGTGGTCAAAAAAGAATCCGAGCGCCTGCTCGTGTTCAACGTTAAACCGGCTCATACCGGCAATAATGTGCCCCGGATTATTGTCAAGAATCCTGCCGTTATTCCCATACAGTCAAAATTTAAGACGGCCAGACAGTCGCACCAGGCTCAAGAGGGACGGAGAAGCACGTTTATAAATGCCGGCAAAACCGATTAACGGCTAGGTACAAGCTGATGGGCAAGAATCATCAGCTAAACGAAGTCAACGTATAAGCCTAAAAAGGATGCGGTTAAAAGTGCGGTTTAGCTCCCTCTCCTGCTGGAGAGGGTTGGGGTGAGGAGAATAAAATCAGGTGTTTATATTTCCCTCATCCCAGCCTTCTCCCTCTGGAGAAGGAGTAACTGAGCTGGTGTGGATACCCTTTGACGGCGAGTAAGTCTAGCGGCCGTGAAAGGTGAGCTGTTCAGAATAACGGGAGGTGACTCACCGCTCGGGTAATCACTGAATTTACCCACGCCTTATGCTTATAAAGCAGGGTCCGGCTCCATGCCTTGGGTGATGTCATGGGCGGTGGCATAGATGAGTAGATGGGCGGAATAGTACCGCCATTTAATCAGGCGGTAAGCGCCATTTTGATGGAGGCAGCGGTTAATGTGGTCAATTGTTATATTTTCTTCTTTCAATTTGTCCAGCACTAGCTTTGTTGCCGGGCTGTCCTCGGGATGCACCAGCTCAAGAAAAGGCCTTCCCAGCAATTGCGTCAGGGAATAACCCAGCGTTATCTTCCAACTGTTGCTTAACCGCCAAAAACATCTGCTCTGATCGAGAATGCAAAGTAAATCCCTGGTATGGGCATACATATCATCGGAAGCATTCTGAGCATCCTGGATTTTATCGGCAGAAAATTTCGCGTTCCTGATACGCAGGCTGGTTTTAATCCATGCGATTAATTCTTTGGGAGTAATTGGCTGAACGAGATAAGCATCGGCCCCCCCTTCCAGACCTTTAACTACCGATTCGCTCCTGATTTCCTGGGCAGTCAGGTGAATAACCGGAATTTCACGCGTTTGCAGATGGGACTTGAGTTCCTGGCACACTTCAAATCCGTTCATATCAGGCAGATTTACATCAAGCAGGATAAGATCGGGGTTTTGCTGCGCCAATTCCAGTGTTTCCTCTCCGCTAACGGCTTCCATGACTTCAAACCCTGCATATTTTAATATCCGTGTGGTCGTGTAACGGCCAATGGTATTATCATCGGCTACGAGAATCAGTGGTTTTATTCCATCAATCATTAGCTTTTTCTCCCGGTTTATTATTCTCCAGCACGGCCTTATATAATGTATTGAGAATGTTTCTTTTTAAAGTTTCTCCTGAATCGGCGTTTTTGGAAAGAATAGCCGCCACTTTCGCATTCAAGGCTTCGCGCTCCGGCGTTTCGAGCGTTTTGGATGCGATAATAATCACGGGGATATGCCGCGTGGCAGCGTTTTCCTTGAGCTTATCCAGTACTTCCAAACTGCTCATTTCCGGGATGAGTAAATTCAGGAAAATCACATCCGGTTGTTCGGTTTCCGCCAGCAGCAATGCTTGCAAGGGGGGGGGGGATTTCAATAGGCGATATTTTTCATTCGATAATAAACTTTTCAGAATAAAAAGATCCACTTCCTCATCATCCACAATCATAACGGTATTGACGGGAATGCGTTCTGACAGCCTGCGCAATCGCCATAATAACCCATTGTGATTGAGCGGCTTGATGTAATAGTCTTCAATATCCAGCCACAAATTGCGGTTCTCTTCATGCAGTACGGACGCGATAATAACAGGAATATTGCGGGTTGATGGGTTGGCTTTAAGTTCCATCAAAAATGACCAGCTATCCTCTTCGGGGAGAAGGATATTGAGGATGATCGTCAAAGGTTTGAGGTGGCGCAAAAGCTCGCGGGCTTCCTGACCAGACGCCGCAAACACCAAATAATAATCGGTATGGCTCAGGAATTCGCTGTATAGCGCATGAGTGGCTTTATCATGATCAATGACGAGTACGGGATACTGGTCAATGTCACTGACAGCCTCGTCGGCGTCCTCGGGCGTTTTGCCTGAGTCAGGGGATCTGACCGGAATCACGGCGGAAAATGTGGAGCCTGCGCCTAACCGGCTTTTAACACTGACCGAGCCGCCCAATAAATCACTCAGTTTTTTACAAATAGACAGGCCCAGCCCGGTTCCCTTGATGGATTTTCTCTGCGCGCTTTCAACCTGCGCGTATTCATCGAAAATTCGCGATAGGTCTTGTTCAGAGATACCTATGCCGGTATCCGTTACTGTAAAGATGACTGAGCGTCCATTTAGACTGAGTTGCGCTTTTATCCGAATTTCTCCGTGGACGGTAAATTTAATGGCGTTGGAGATAAAATTTCTCAGGATTTGAGCAAGCTTTCCTTCGTCGGTATAGAGCGAGGGCAATCCTTCCGCCTCTTCGAAAGACAAGTTAAGCATATCGCTATTCAGCATGGGTTTCAGCATGCCGCGCAAACTGCTGAATAAGGTCTTTATAGAGACTTCCTGCCGGTCTATAGATAGCTTTCCTGAATTAATTTTAGCCAGGTCGAGAAGGTCGCTTACCATCCCGATGAGTTCATCAGCGGCTTTATGAATAAACCCTACCTGTTTTTCTTGCTCCAGGGTAAGCTCGCCGTCCATTTTATTCATCAAAATTGTAGATAGCCCTACAATTGAGTTTAAAGGTGTGCGAAACTCATGACTTATATAAGATAAAAAGCTCGCCTTCAAATTATTGGCTTCAGTTAACTGGGCTGCTTTTTCGTCCAGTTCGTTATAAAGCGCCAGTACTCCGCGATTAGTATCTTCCAGTTCAGCATTCATGCGCGCCAAATCCTCCTGTTTTTGGCGCAATTCCATTAACGCCTGCATTAATTCCTGGTTCTGCCCGCGAATTTCCTCCATCGGCTCTTGCTTCATTGATTGTGTTAAGGCTTCACCGATCTGCACTATTATTTCTGAGGTTATCAACCCTTTGCTCAAGGGAATAGTTTTGGCCAGGTAAACGGTTGTCCCATCGCCAATCACCGTTTCCAGGTGAAAATAATCCATCAGCCGCCGGGCGCCGATAATCCCGCATCCCAAACCGGTCTGGGAGATGAATTTTCCTGCAAGAATTTCTTCCGTATCGGCAATGCCGGGCCCCTGATCCCGGAAAATGATGGCTAATACTTGTGGCGAACCGCCATCCTGCACAAGAAATTCGGCCCTGCCTCCGCCGCCATATTGGAAAGTATTGCGGGCGATTTCAGAAACGGCGGTGCCGATACGGATTTGATCCTGCCGGTCAAATCCCAGCATTTCAGCAATCAGCCTTGCTCGCTGCCGGGCATGAACGATATCTTGCTCGTAACGTATTTCCACGTTAATAATAGAAAATTTCATAAGCCGGCTTCAGCCTCTCTAATAACCACCACTGCCACGTCGTCCCGGGCGCGGCAATGGTCACGGTACAGTATTCCGGCGATAATGCCGGGCTGTTTTCTTTGCAATATCGGAACTTCATCAAGGCGCCAGCGCGTATTCAAGCCATCCGAATGCATGACCAGCAGGGAATTTTCAGGCCATGAATAAGTAAATTCCCGGATTTTATGCACTTGAATTCCCGCTGTGCCGTTCAGTGAAACCATCCGCTGGGCGGAATCCCTGTTAATGACGGTTCCGGAAATATTGCCCACGCCAGCATAACGCACGGTGCGCGACTCCAGCAGTATTTCAGCAACGGCCACTACGGCGCCGCGAGTATGTTTTAAAGCACTGTGAATATCGCTGATTAATTGTCCGGCTGCATCTGCGCGTCTTACACTGTTATTAAAAACCTCGACTGCGGCTTTCGAGGCTTCAGCTGCCAAAGGCCCATGGCCCAAGCCGTCCGCCACCATAACGATGATACGCTCCGGTAACTGCTGCACTGCCCAGGCATCGCCGCAAATATCTTCACCCGTCATCGGCAGGCAAACGGCGCCAATGCCCAATGGCGCCGTGCTTGAAAAAGCCGAAGCAGGCGGTTTATTCCACACGCGGCTAAATACCGCAGTGCCCTCGTTAATCACGCTATAAATATCGAATAAAGCCGAAAGCCGGTAAATGGCGCCAAGTCCGGTTCCATAACTGCCCGCTGTGGAAAATCCATCGCGCAGGCAGTTTTCAATATTGGTCATGCCTCGCCCTTTATCCACCGCCAGGATATCCAGGCCCAGATTATCCGGGCTTTCGATAACGCTCAATATAATTTCGCCGTCTGAGGCATGCTTGACGATATTGGAAGCCATTTCAGTGATGATCAAATTGACCTTATTATCCATCACCGCATCAAAACCCAAATCCTGAGAAAACAGGGCTGCCCGCCTTCGGGCTTCAGCCACCTGGCTTGAATCATTTATGCTTAAGCTGACCTGTTTGCTCACATCCATCTCGTGACAGTAATGCGCGTTCCAGCTCCGGGGCTCGAATCGATCAGGAATTCATTCGTCAGGCGTTTGGAGCCTCCCAGTCCCAAACCCAAGCCGTTGCCCGTGGTAAAACCATCGGTAAGCGCCTGATCAATATCGGCTATGCCGGGGCCGTGGTCTTCAAAAATCAGCCGCAGCCCCGTCCGGCCATTATCCTCTTTTAGAACTTCCACGAGTACAGCGCCCCCGCCTCCGTAAACAAGCGCATTGCGCGCCAGTTCGCTGGCCGCGGTCACCATTTTGGTTTGATCCACCAGACTGAAGCCTTCATTTTTCATTAAATCCCGCACCCGTTGCCGTAAACGCACAATGTCTTCTGTATTTTGAATCGTCGCGGCATCACTCTTGCTGACACTCATAACCGCCTTTTTGGTCTGAAAAATCCACAAGCCGGCGAAGTATTTCCATACCGGCATCCACATTCAGGGCCGTACGCACATTCGGCAGAGTGAGACCCAATTCGACAATAGTAATGGCCACGGCCGGTTGTATGCCGACCACTACGGTTTCAGCGCCTAACAACCGGGTCATGGCCGCGATATTGCTCAGCATTCTGCCCATGAAGGAGTCCACCATTTCCAGAAATGAAATATCAAGCAGCACGCCCCTGGATTTAGTCTTGACCAGCATCGACGTTAATTCATCCTGTAGCTGTAAAGCCAGCCGGTCATGCATATCCACCTGGATGCTGACCAATAGATATTCGCCCAGTTTTAGAATCGGTATCGTATTCATGGCTTAAACCTCAACCACGGGCTTGCGGTTTTATGACCGCCAGTCCCAAGCGTTTGAAAGATTCCGCGAGGGCATCGGCTAAAGACGCTTTAGTTGCGACTTCACCGAAGCCTACTCCGAGGTGCACCATTGTTTGCGCAATTTGCGGCCTGATGCCGCTGATAATGCATTGGGCGCCCATCAGTTTGGCTGCGGCCATCGTTTTAAGCAGGTGCTGGGCTACCAGCGTATCTACGGAAATAACGCCGGTTATATCGATGATGGCAATGGCGCTGCCGGTATCCAGAATGGACTGTAAAAGGCTTTCCATGACAATCTGGGTGCGGGCGCTGTCCAGCGTGCCGATAAGGGGTAAAATCAACACGCCATCCCAGGCCTTAACGACGGGCGTAGAAAGTTCCAGCAATTCCTGCTGCTGGCGTTTAATGATTTCTTCCCGCCCCCGCTGGTAATTCTCGATGCTCAATAAAGCCAGCTTATCTATCAGAAAGGTCGCCGTCCAGATCATATCAATCAGATCATTACTATTGACGCCGCTCAATTCACGCAGATGAGAAAACAGGGGATGCTTCAACGAAAGCACAAAGGTGGCGATTTCAGTCGGGCTAAATCCCTGCCTGGCGCGGCTGTAGGTGATGCTGGTCAGATACTCGCGCACGCCGTCCCATTCCGGCGTATTGATATCCTGCAGGTTAGAAGACAGACTGGCCGTGACGAATAGATTTAAAAACTCCTGGGATTGGCGGCGCAACTCGGTTTCGGACACGAGATCCAGGCGCAGGCTTACTGAAGCCAACTGCCCGCTTAACCAGTCTTCAAATATTTCATTTTTATGCTGAGTCAGGATTTCCGATATTTTTTTATTGATTTTGATCATAATATAAATTTCCGGCTATTGGTGGATGAGTATTTATACCCTAAACTTAACCTGGATCTGTACAACTTTTCAGTCAAACTTTTAGCCTTTTAAATAACCGTAATACCGGCATGGACTGCCGGTATATCCAGAGCACAAGGATGTGACTCGCCACCGAAGTATTCGCTGAATTCACATCCCTGTCGCCTGGACCCCGGCACAAATCTGTCTGGAACAGATTTGCATTTACCCGACGGGCTCCGGGCAGGAAAGCCCGGAGTGAGTCCATGCCGGGGTGACGCCGTTTGGGGATTTTGCGGGGCTATTGTCATTTCACTTATGACTGAAGCGTGTATGTAAGCATTAAACTCAATATCAGCTTACTCATCGTCATTGCTTTCAGCATTTTGCGCCGGTGGTAAAGTAAAATAAAAGGTGCTGCCTTTTTTCTGCCGGGTGTTGAAATATAAAACGCCTTGATGGGCTTCGACAATCGAGCGGCTGATGGAAAGACCCATGCCCATACCGCTGGTTTTCGTGGTGAAAAAAGGCGTTAATACTTTGGAGCGTTCAGATTCTGCAATACCTTTGCCATTGTCTTTTACAGCGACCTCTACATAATCATTATCATTCAGATAAGTCCGGATCGTCAGTTTCCGTTCCAGACTCGGCGGTAAATCCTTGAAAGCCTCAATACTGTTTCTAAGCAGGTTTAATATGACTTGTTCAATTTGCACTTTATCGACATTGATAAGAGGAAGTTTTTTTGCCAGTTCATACTGTACTTTTATGTTGGATTGTTTGAAGTCAGATGAGCATAAACTGACGGCGTCCTTTACCAAGGCATTAACATATACCTTGGAACGGTATATTTTCCGGGATTTGACGAATTCTCTCATGCGGTGAATTATTTGCCCCGCTCTTATCGCCTCATTGTGGGTTTTCTCCAGGATTTTAGTCAATTGCCTCAAGTCAAGCGTTCCTGCCGAAATTAAATTTACACAGGCTTGGGTATAGCTGGAAATTGCTGCCAGCGGCTGATTGACTTCATGCGCAATTCCCGACGCCATTTCTCCCATCAGACCCAGGCGGGTTACATGAGCAAGCGCTTCCAGGTGATCTTTATCCAGCTTCGCCTGCAATTTGCGCGAGCTCACATCGCGTATGACGCCGGTAAAATAGCGTTCCTCATCCATAGTAAATTCTGCCACGGATAAATCCAGCGGCACCACTGAGCCGTCTTTGCGCAAGCCTTCAACTTCACGAACCTGGCTGATAAACTCGGGTATCTGCGATTGCAGGAAATTCTTGAAATTAGGAAACTGCTTTTTTTCCGGGATCGGCATGAGCTTGCTAATGCTTTGGCCGATCAGCTCATCCGGAAAGTAGTCGAAAATAGATTTTATAGCCGCATTGGCGGAGATGATTGTGCCGGCAGTATCAATAGTGATAATGCCTTCTACGGATGCATTGAAAATGGAGTTGAGCCTGGCTTCACGTTCCCGTATCTGTTGTTTGGAATAATTGAGCTCGTCAATATTACACTTTAGCTGAGTGTTGGCTACAGTCAGATCCTGGGTCTGCGCAAGAATTTTTTCCTCCAGTTGCGCATTGAGGGCGACAATGGTTGCTTTGGCTTTATTGCGTTCGGTAATATCGTTCATGGTCAGCCATATTTCAGGTTTATTGTATTCGTTGTAGCGGACGCTGGCATGGCATTCTATATCGCTTGACAGCTTATCGGCATTAATGATCCTGGCCTCCAGGGTCTGATCGGATTGCTTGGTGGTCAGGTCTCTGAGAAAAAAATAAAAAATATTCTGATCCGCCGGATTAATAAATTCCCCCAGCTTCCTGTTGATGAGCTTTTCTTTGGAACAGCCCAGCAGCGTTGCCGCGGCAAGATTGGCGTTCAGGATGGAGCCTTTTATGTTAAGCGTCAGGTAACCCAGCGGCGACAGGTTAAATAGCTGGGCATAGCGGTCGCGGGATATGCTTAACTCACGATGCGCCCTGTTAAGTTCCTCATTTTGCAGTTCAAGTTCTATCTGGTGAACCTGGAATTCAAATAACAGCTTTTGAATCACTTCCGTGGACATTCGGGCAATATCGGTCTCAGTTTTGCCCAGCATGATTTCCGCCTTTTTCCGAATATCCTCCCGGTGTTTATTCATCAGGTTTTCAGCCGTCTCCTGCAATTTGTCATCCTTATCTATAAGAGGATTGATCAAGTTCATTATTGGTTTCCCCATATTATCGAAATAATTCGATTTCAATGCTGTGGTTATTTCTACTTTGTCAGATTATGCGCAAGCTTGTCATACCCCCGCGAAGCGAGTATCCAGCGCCAGGGATGGCAAGCTTAAATTCATCCATGGCCCCTGGATTCCGGCAATCCCTGCCGGAATGACGGCTTAGGAGGGAAGCAAGTCATGCCACAGATCCCGCCAAACCGGATTAGCTTGTTCAATGAGACGTGTTTTTGCCCTACGGCCCCACGCCTTGATTTGTTTTTCCCGCAATATAGCACTTTCCATGCGCTCATGACTTTCGTACCAAATCAGGTCATGCACAGCATAACGTTTTATGAAGCCATCCACCAAATCATTACGGTGCTCGTACACCCGTTTCATCAAATCCGAGGTTACTCCCGCATATAGAGTCTCATTACGGCGACTGGCGAGAAGATAAACGCACGGTTGTTTTTCCATACCGAGTTTGCTTAGGCTGCTCCCGTTCCCATCACGCCGTCATACCGGCAGGGAGCGCCGGAATCCAGAGGCCAGGGAAGGCGAACCGCACCGCACTCACATCCCTGTAACCTGGATACCGGCATTCCCTGCCGGTATGACGAAATCTGAACCCTTTTTTGCCAGTGATTTCTGCCGGAATGACGGTGTATAGACAGGCTATCCCTGACCAAAGCGGGCTCTGCCGGAATGACGTTGTCCTGGTTTAGCTGAAGGTCTTTACTAATCATGTGGTTTTTTGTCCTGACCGGTGTTTTCAGTAGTTTCGTCTATAGACAGAAGAATTAATGTTGCGCTTCCTTTTAATTGCTTCAGGATGCGGCCGTTAATAATAAGCTGTTTTTTCCCTAAACCTGGAAACTCAGTGTCATAATAAAATTTATCAAAGGCCGTATTACGCATTAAAGTTTCGGATAAATGGGTGTGTAGTTGGTTTGAATCCCATGCGGCCCCATGAATGGTAAATAACGACTGTCCGGTTAAATTTTCATTTGCAGTATTGAAGGCCTGGGTAAATGCAGGATTGGCTGAAACTATGTGGAAACGATCATCCAGCACCAGCAAAGGCTGAAGAATGGTATTGACGATTGAAGTTGTGACATCGGCCAAATCCGCTTTTAGTTCCGCCTTTTTAATCCTGCTGATATCGATAAAAGTAATGACCAGTCCGTCAATCATGTTTTCTACAGTCCGGTAAGGCAGTATGCGCAGGAGGTACCATTCGCCTTTCGCTGATTCCACTTCGGCTACTTTAGCCGCCAGCGCCTCCAGCACCCCTTTTGCATCTTCAAGCAAATGGTCATATTTAAGCGTTGAAGTCAGGTCGCCCAAAGGCCGTCCTATGTCGCTATCGATTATTTTAATTAGATTTTTAACAGGCTGGGTATAACGCCTTATTTTTAAATCGGTATCAAGGAAAATGGTTGCAATGTCGGTGCTGTTCAACAGGTTTTGTAAATCGTTATTGGCATGGGACAGCATTTCAACCTTGTTTTGCAGTTCGCTGTTAACGGTATTAAGCTCTTCATTAAGTGACTGCATTTCCTCTTTGGAAGTTTCCAGTTCTTCATTGGAACTTTGCAATTCTTCGTTGGTTGACTGCAGCTCTTCATTGGAGGCTTTAAGTTTTTCGTTAGCCGTTTGCAATTCTTCAACAGAAGCCCTAAGAGACTCCTTGATAAAAGCAAGTTCCTGCTCAAGTTGCTCTTTATCCTCGTTTGTAGCCGCCGGTACTTTCTTTTGTGGAGAATGGGGAATCCGGGTTTCTTTTTTATGGGGCTGAAAAGACACCAGGAACAAATCCTTTAAGCCTTCAGGATGCCTGATCCTGACCAGCATTAAATCAATAGTTTCAAAGTCTCCGTTAGTTTTAACCCGAAGACCGGATGAGATAATTTCATTTTCACCCTTTTTGTTGACTCGGCTTAATGCATTCAATAAGGGTATGCGTAAGCCTTCCCGGGCCATTTCAATAATATTCCAGCTCGGCTGGCCCGGCGTAGGTTCAAGATAGTTTCCGGTGCGGCCGTGGATATAGAAGATTTTTCCGTGTTCGTTAATGATTAAGCTGACCGGTGCAAAGTGTTCCAGCAATATCCGTTCTATCTGGCGCACCAGCGTGCCGGCCTGAGATTCGATGCTCAGCGATTTTAAAGGCGGAATCTGTGATGAGTCATCCTTGGTGATATAGGCGCCTAGTCTTGACGGGGGGAATGTGCTCGGGCCGCTGTTGCGTTGATATATCTTCCATTTGCTGTCTATGACTGAAAACAGGTCATCATAAGTGCCGATGGATTCAGATGAACCCAGAAACAGGATGCCGCCGGGATTTAGTGCGTAATGGAAGCGCGGAAGAATTTCTTTTTGCAGGTCTGGGTTCAGGTAAATAAGCACATTGCGGCAACTGATTAAATCCAGGCGCGTGAAGGGCGGCTGCTGGATCAGGTTCTGGACGGCAAATATGATGTTATCGCGAATTTCCTTGATGATGCAGTATTGATTGTCCTTCAGGTAAAAGAACTGCTCCAGTCGTTCCGGCGAAATATCGGCAGCGATACCGATGGGATAAACGCCGTCACGCGCCCAATTAATGCAGGATTCATCCAGGTCGGTGGCAAAAATTTGAAAGGGGTGGGCTTTACCGGTTTTTTTATTATATTCCTTCAGCAGAATGGCAATGGAATAGGCTTCTTCCCCGCTTGAACAGCCGGGTATCCAGACTCGTAATTCATAATTATCCGGCTTGTCCTGGAAGAGTTTCGGCAGGGCGGTAGTTAATGCCTCAAAGGCTTCAGGGTCCCTGAAAAAATTGGTCACATTAATCAAGAGTTCTTTAAACAGTTTATCAATCTCAACAGGATTTTCCTGTAGAAGTTCAATATACCTGTCCGCAGTTTGTATCTGATGAATATTCATGCGCCGGATGATACGCCGTTTAAGGGTCGTGGATTTGTAACCCGAGAAATCATGCGCGGTTCGATTACGCAGCAAAATAAAGGCTTTTTGCAGCGATTCGGAGTCTATCGAATTGTCCGGTTGATTCTTGTCAATCGCTCTTCTTTTAAAATTCGAGCTTTCATTATATTCAATCAGCCGTTGTCCCATTTTTTCTGCGGGCAGCACGAAATCCACCTCGCCCATTGCTATCGCGCTAAGCGGCATGCCGTCAAATTTAGCGGTTGACGGGTCTTGGGCCATCGTCATACCCGCTACGCCTTTAATGGCTTTAAGCCCTAAGGTGCCGTCCGTGCCTGTTCCGGAAAGAATAATGCCGATGCTTTTGTCCTGCACATCTTCAGCCAGCGAGCGTAAAAAATAATCGATGGGCAGATTGGCATAATTCTGTTTCGGGCTAACCATAAGGTGTAGCCGGCCTTTAAATACCGACAGGTTTTTCCCCGGCGGACTGACATAAATATGGTTTCTTTCCAGCAGCATGCCGTCTTCGGCGGTAAGAACAGGCATATCGGTAAACCTGTTCAGCAATTCAGGCAGCAAACTTATATGTTCGGCTAACTGGTGAGTAACGACGATAAAAGCAAAACCGGTTTCAGGCGATAAATGGGACAGGAACAGTTGCAAGGCTTCCAGGCCTCCTGCTGAAGCGCCTATACCCACTACCGGCAGCACACTTGCTTCGGCATCATTCCGGGGAACAGGCAACGTTTCCTGAGTCCGGGTATCGGTTTGATCATCCTTAGCGTTCACGAAAAATACATCTCCACTGGGGCAGGTTGCTGAATTAGATTATAAAAATATTATTATTCCTTATATTAATTTATCCTAACACAACCCTATCAAAGGAAAAAGACATACTGCGATATACTCCTATTGTCAAGAAGGTTCTTATCCAGCTCATTGAAATTAATAACTTATCTAGGTATTTATACGCATTGTTTAAGTATTATTATTTAAGTATAAATATCTTCAGGCTTTCCTGTATCCCGCGCAGGAAATGGAAAGTAGGGTATTACAATCCATGATGATTGATTTTTAAATATGAAATCAGGAGATATGATAATGTCGGCTTCAAATAAGATCACCAAAACCAATCTTAAAATAGACGGAATTGACATTGAACTGAAAGAAAAGCAGTTTATGGATGTTGATTTTGAATATTACAAAATAATAAAAACCAAGTCGAAAAGAAATTCACACGCTTTCAATAATGAAATGAAAACATTTCGCCGCCTATAACTTATTTATTGATTTAGGAACATTTAGTGCGGCCCCATAGGAAGCGCTATCGCTTGCATACACGAGCGGCATAGACTTGCCAGGCTGTCTTGCTAAGTTAAGGATGAATGGATTTTGCATCGGTAAATTACTCCGAATCATATTAGTCCGGTTTATTAATTTTATTTTGTCAGATTACATGATCACTGTGTTCCAAGATCGTCATTCCGGGAGGGACTCACTCCGGGCGTTCCTGCCCGGAGCCCTTCGGGTAAATGCTAATCCGTTCCCGGCGGATTAGTCACTCCGGGCGTTCCTGCCCGGAGCCGGTCGGGTAAATGCTAATCCGTTCCCGACGAATTTGTGCCGGAAGCGGGTATGACGAGCTTGAACATAATCTGACGAAGTAATTAAGCCGGTTTAAATACTGAACTCGTATGATTTTACTTTCCATGATTTTAAAATACTCAGGTCTCTCAATTTAGTTTTATACACTCTCAGGCGCCGTTAAAATTAAATTGAGTGGTCTTGGTAACGAAGTAGAGGTATGCCATGTTCAGGAACCTTAAGGCAGTGGGCGGGGATGTAGAGCCTGCTTTTTCCATGCAGCAAGTAATGGATCAAGCCCCCGTCATTGAAACTTTACATTCCAGTGAAGCAAGATTTATCACCTTATTCGATACTATCGATCAAGGTGTTATTTACATTGATGGGAATGGTCTTGTAGTTTCAGCCAATCATGCAGCGGAGCTTATTCTGGGTCTCCCTGTGGAGAGTATTAAAGGGCGGCGGCTGATTGATGCCTGTTCCAAAGTTATCAGGGAAGATGGTTCGGCTTTTCCGCATGAACACCAACCCCCGATGTTGGCTTTGCGAACGGGAAAGCCGGTAGAAAATGTGATTTTGGGACTATTCAATTCTGAGAAAAAAAATTATAGCTGGGTTATCAGCACCTCAGTACCCGTCTTTGAGTCCGACCAGCAGCAGCAACCCCATCAAGTATTGATGACCATGACTGATATTACCCGCCGGAAACTGAACGAAGAAACTTTAAACCTGGCCTCCGTTATTGTTAACAATACCGGTGAAGGCATGTTTGTTACCGATCACAATAGAAAAATAATTTCAGTAAATGGCGCTTTTACGGCCATAACCGGTTTTACCCAACAGGATGTGACGGGCAGGAAAGCCGATTTTCTCCAGGCCCGGAAAGATCCTGTAAAAATCGCGAATGGATCAGGAAAAAATCATGCGGGTAAAGATGGCTGGCAGGGCGAAGTATGGCACCGCCGCAAATATGGCCCTGACTTTCCTTCCTGGATAACGGTTAGCGAGGTAAAAGATTCAAATGGGCGGTTGACGCATTATGTCTATGTATTTATGGATATAACTCATCTGAAGAAAGTTGAGGATCGGCTGGGTTTCCTTGCCTATCACGATCCGTTGACTAAGTTGCCCAACCGGATGCTGTTGAAGGACCGTATCGATCATGCGCTGCAGAATGCGCAGCGCGGTGATTCAAAGGTGGCTGTATTGTTTCTTGATCTTGACCGGTTTAAAAATATAAATGATAACCACGGCCATGATGTGGGCGACAGTTTATTAAGGGAAGTCGCCAAGCGCATTAAAAATCTGGTCAGGCAGGAAGATACTGTTTCGCGTTATTCCGGCGATGAGTTCATCGTGCTGATGGAAGATGTTTCCGATGCGAGGAATCCTGCCACGCTCGCGCAAAAACTGATTGATGCGTTTGAAGCGCCTTTTTCTATTAAGCAGCAGCGGCTGCAAGTATCAGCCAGTATAGGCATCAGCCTGTTTCCCAAAGATGGGCGGGACACGGAAACGTTGATTAAGAATGCCGATGCGGCAATGTACCGCGCTAAAAAAGAGAGCCGGAATAACTTCCAGTATTATAACCCGGAGCTCACCACGGATGCTTTCGAGAAGATAGGGTTTGACAATGCCTTGAGGCAGTCCATAGTCCGCAATGAGCTGGTTTTGTATTACCAGCCGCGCATTTCCTTAAAAACCGGAAAGCTGGTCGGGGTTGAATCCCTGGTGCGCTGGCAGCATCCCGCCAGGGGACTGATATTACCTTTACAGTTTATCTCCCTGGCAGAGGAAAGCGGATTTATTATGGCCCTTGGCGAATGGGTGCTGCAAACGGCTTGCATGCAAATGCGGCGCTGGCTGGACGAAGGTCTGCCGATGAAAAAAATGGTGGTTAACATATCGGCAGCGCAATTTTTGCGTTCTGATTTTGTTGCAACCATTGACCGCGCATTACGCATGAGCGGGCTTGAGCCGGCTTGCCTGGAGCTGGAAATTACCGAAAGCAGTTTTATGGAAAATTCCGAGCAAACCGTCAAGTCATTAAGCCAATTATGCGCATCCGGGATAGATATGACGATTGATGACTTCGGCATGGGCTGTTTTTCATTTAACAAGTTAAAACGCACACCCGTTAAAAAACTGAAAATTGATAGGTCTTTTGTAAAGAACATAGCGAATAATACCGATGACGAATCTATTGCGCGCTCGGTAATAGCCTTGGGACATAGTTTGAATTTACAGGTCGTTGCCGAAGGTATCGAATCTGAAGTCCAGCAAAAACTCCTGAGGGAGTTAGGTTGTGATGAAGGCCAGGGTTATTTATACAGTCCGCCTGTATTATCGGGCTCGGAAGTATTCCGGCAATTGGCGCTATAGCTTTTTTGCTGGAATGCGTTCCGGAACATTGGATAAGCGAGGTGAGTATACAGGTCGAATAAGTATTTATACGAATTATCGCCATATCCTATGGTGAATATAATTAATAAAATTAAACCCGAATCATTTTCGGATAGTCAAGAGAAACGAAAAATGAAAGCCGCGAATAAATTAATTCCCATTGCCAAGAACGGGAGCATGGATCAGGAAAAATTTCAAAAGATGATTGCCGAACGCGCTTATTGCAAAGCCCAAAAAAGAGGTTTTGCCGCGAATCATGAGTTGGATGATTGGCTTGAGGCTGAAAATGAAATTAGCAATCAATATTTTTATTGGTTTATAGAAGTTTAATCATTAGTTTTAACCAGACAATTAATTGCTTTAAGAGGGAGGTATTTAATATGAATCGTAACACGAGCGCCGCTATTTTGACGCGGGACAAAATAATAAAAGAACACGCTATGAATCGTAACACGATCGCCGCTATTCCGCTGCAGGACAAAATAAAGGAACACAAAAAGTGTATTGCTTTTCATGAGGCAGGTCACGCCACCGCTATTTATTTAAACAACAAGGCCAAAAATCTTCCGCCGGTTTTTTTTCAAATTATGCTTAAGGATATAACAGACGAGAAAGATTATGATGTAACTGTCCATCTGGCGGCTCAGGGTGATTGTATTGCCAAGGTTGAAGGCGGACGCCTGATTGAATCATTGCCCCCCTCCATTGAAGGCTTGGTGCATAAGCTAACTGCACAAAATGACTCAATGGTTCAGTTAGTGGACGACTACATGACAGCCTTTGAGACAGACATCATAAATCTGCTTATCGGCCCATTGGCAGAAGCGAGGTATGTGGCTGATACGGATGATGAATCATTTAATCAACGGTTAATTCATCTTAAAGCGCTAAAAAATTATGGCGGAAGTTCCGATCTTGCGCTGGCCGATGAATATTTACAAAGTTTTTCTTCCTGTAAAAATTATCAGGCTCAAAAGCTGGATGAGCTGTTTAAATTAGCCTATAAGTTTATAGAGGATAATTCAAACTGGAAAGCTATTACCCGGCTGGCCAATTATATTCTTAAAAGCAATAAAAATATTATCAGCTGCGAGGAGGTGGCGTTAGTGCTTGAACAATAAATCGGCAGTGCAATATATAGCCCTGCTTCCTGGCCGGATTAAATAAGGATCGATGTGCTTATTGATAACCAGTAAATTAATATTTCTTCCCCAATCTCCTACAATTGTTTCTGATAAAAGGCTCATATCCTGACTATGTTCAACGAATTTTCTTCATGTTAAGCCAGTTTCAATACTCTTGATATAATAAAATTGTAGAAGCATGGCACGGGATGTTGGAAATGGCCGGGCATTAGATTAGTGTTTTGCTGTCCTGACTAAAAACTGAAGTAGAATCAGGATAACTCGAAATTTTCCCCGAAAACCCAATTACTGCTATTCTTAACCTCAAGTATATAAACTACAAATCCTAAGAATCGTTGTAATACGCTGCATGGAAGTTGAAAGTCCTGATAGGTATTCACAGAGAATAATGAAAAGGTAAGAAAGTTGGACGAAAAGAAAATTTTACTCATTGTAGAGGACGATCCAGGACTGCAAAAACAATTGAAATGGAGTTTTGAAGCTTATCAAACCGTAATCGCCGGCAATAGAATCGAAGCGATTACAGCCTTAAGGCGTTATATGCCCAGCGTTATGACGCTCGACCTGGGCCTGCCTCCCGATCCGGCCAATGCCAGCGAAGGACTTGAAACCCTCAAGGAAATTCTGGGGCTGGTTCCTTCTACCAAGATCATCGTAGTAACAGGAAATGACGACCGCGAAAATGCCGTTAAGGCAGTGGCTATGGGCGCCTACGATTTTTATCAAAAGCCGGTCGATATTGATATTTTGACGATGATTATCGAACGGGCCTTTCAGCTCGATGGACTGGAAAAAGATTACCTGAAGTTGCAAAAAAATACGGCAGAGCCTTTAGCCGGCATTGTCGCTGCCTGCAAAAAAATGCAAGAGCTTTCCCGAATGGTGGAAAAAGTTGCCCCTACCAATGTCACTACCTTATTATTGGGGGAAAGCGGTACCGGTAAGGAAGTGCTGGCAAAAGCGATTCACGGATTAAGCGACCGTTCCAGCAAACCTTTTGTTGCTGTAAATTGTGCTGCGATCCCGGAAAACCTGCTGGAAAGTGAATTATTCGGTTACGAAAAAGGGGCATTTACCGGCGCTGCCCAGCAAACCAGGGGGAAAATCGAATATGCTCATAACGGCACTTTTTTCCTGGATGAGATCGGGGATCTCCCGATTTCATTACAGGCCAAGCTATTGCGTTTTCTTCAGGAAAGAGTCATAGAACGAATTGGCGGCAGGAAAGAAATACCCGTCGATGTGCGTATTATTTGCGCCACCCATCAGAACTTGCAAACTCTTATCGATGAAGGCAGGTTCAGGCGTGATTTATACTACCGGATTAGTGAAATAACGATTAATATTCCTCCGCTCCGGGAGCGGGAAGGCGATGCCATTATGATTGCCACCGCTTTCCTGAAACGCTTTTGTGAGTTAAACAATAAAAAGATAAAAGGATTCAGTAAGGATGCTGCCAGAGCGATTGAAACTTATCCATGGCCTGGAAATATTCGGGAGCTTGAAAACAAAATCAAACGCGCGGTTATTATGGCGGACGACTCCAGCATAACTTATGATGATTTGGAGCTGGAGAAATACGATGGCGAGCTTTCAATACCGCTTAATTTAAAAGAGGTTCGGGAGGCGGCAGAAACATTGGCTATAAAAAGAGCGCTGACTTATTCTAATAACAATATTTCCAATACTGCAAAACTTCTTGGCGTGACTCGTCCTACTCTATATACGTTATTTGAGAAATATAGAATTCACATTAATGAATAGAGGAAATGAGGATTAAGTCATTACGGACTTGAGCCGGATGTGGATCGGCTGTTTAAATAAGGTGGCTGCGATTCAGTTTCAAAAAGCCCTAATTGCAAGGTGGTACTTCCAGAATGAATACTAATACGGGGATAAATCTCTCCTTCAGAACTGAGGCAGCCTCGGAAACCCAATATCGATGGCTGTTATGGTTACTCCCGGTGGAGCTTGTGGTTTTATTCGCCCCTACTTTTTTGTGGCTTTGGGATCGCTGGACGATGAGCGTGTGGCAGAATGGTCATGGGATTCTTGTTACAGGGCTCGTACTTTATTTCATATGGGAAGAATTGCAAAAGCTGAAATATTTGCCGCAGAGTTCAAATCCTTGGGGATTTGTCCTGGTGATTCCCGCTTTGATGATCCATATGCTTGATACCGGCATACATTCCCAGCTTCTCTCGGCCGCCGCTCTGTTTTTGTCCTTACCCGGTTTCTCTTTGTTGTTTTTTGGAACAAAGCGAACTAAAGCAATTCTTTTTCCTCTTGCCACCCTGTTCCTGACTTTGCCCATTCCCCTGGTTTTTACTGAATCGATACACCTTATTCTTCGGCATATTGCCACCAAGAGCGTAAGCTGGCTGCTAAAATTATTCGGCGTGCCGGTATTCTCCACAGGAACTCTGCTTCAGGTTGAAAACGGCTCATTAATGGTTGCCGATGCATGCAGCGGGTTTGCAACGCTTTATGCCGCGGTGACTATTTCCATATTAACCGCTTATTTCTGCCAGGATGTGCGCCGTAGAATCCTGGTGCTGCTCATTGCCGTTCCTCTTGCAATCGGCGTTAATATAATCCGGGTATTACTTCTAACCTTGCTGGTGAACTGGTTCGGACTTGATGTGTTGGCGACCTCTGCCCATGAAATATCAGGTTTGCTGACGTTCATGATCGCATTGCCCATTATCTTTTTCCTGGGGCAGAATCCGGTTACGCCAATAAACGCAGGGAACGAAAAATGATATCAACCCGCTACGCGCTTCCTGTGGCAATCATTCTATTGCTGGCGCTGATACCAACCATTATTCATAGCTACCTGGGATTGATGAAAGACGATGGGATGTCGGTAAAAAACATAAAGCCTGTATTGGGCAACTTTGCTTCTATACCTTCAAATCGTAACCCGGGCTGGGGTGAAGAGACTTTTGATAGTCAGGACTGGTTTGAACGAATCTATAAGGATAAACAAGGCCATTTAATTCGCTTGTTTGTGGCTCGGTCTTATGATCACAAACGCCTTTATCATCATCCTGAACTCGCCTTGTCCTATGCCAAGGAATTTAGCAAAAACAGTTTAACTATTTTGGCCGGACAGCCTGAAATTCCGGTTAATGTTTTACAAAATACTGCCCGGTCGGGTATGGCGGCGTTTGCTTTATTGTATGAAGGTAAATTCATCGCCAATCCGATTTCCCATCAGGTTCAGGATTCGCTTAATTTACTGGTCAGTGCCAGAAAGCCAATGACGCTGTTCTATATTTCCGATGATAATACTTCTAGCGATATTCCTTTTAATCAAACCCTCGCAGGAGCGCTTCTTAATAACGCTATCAGGGATTTTATGGCGCAACAGGTTTCACATCCCTAATTCTACTTTGTCAGAGTATATAATCATTATTTTTCTAGATCGTCATTCCGGCATGGAGTGCCGGACCAATTCGCCAGGAGCGGATTGGCATTTACCCATTGGGGTGCGGGGCAGGAAAGCCCGCATGAATCCAGGGGCCATGGATGAATTTAAGCTTGCCATCCCTGGCGCTGGATACCCGCTTCCCGGCGAGTATGACGCGCTTGTGCATAATCTGACAAAGTAGAACTAAACATTGCCTATTTTTTAATTAAATACCCGATCAGTCCACCCGCAACTGCGGAAAGTACTGACTGGGCCCACCTTTTTGCATCCGGTGATGACTCCGCTGAATCCAGCGTGTGGAAACACAACCATCCGATTAGCGACACAAACACCAGTGCCGCGACAAACAGCACAATGTCCTTAAACAAGCGAACCCAGCGTTCACCATCCGTTTCCGTACGCTCAACAGAAACGCTGAATTTATGCCCGGGCGGAGGCGAATTAAGATCAATTGAACTCACAAGCCGATAATCTCTGTTTCCAGTTTTTGCGTTTCAGGATCGACTAGGCCGACTTTGCGGCCTCTTTTTTTACCTTCATACATGGCAAGGTAAAGCGTTAAGGCCTTGCGAAGAATCTCGCTTTTATTGGTTTCCGATTCAACAGCCGCCCGGTCAATCTCCCGGTTTAAATCGTCGGAAAGCGTTATATTGAGACGTGTACTCATAAAGATACTCCTAATTGATGTTAATTTAATGCTTATAATACTCTCAATTGACACAATAAATAAACAAATATAATAAAATTACAACTGCTTATGCTTAGATAATATTGAAAATTTAAATTGCGTACGGAATTGAACATAAACGCAAAAACTACAAGAATGTCAAAATTGACGTAACAAAAAAGGGAAGCAGGAAATTTATAAGAGTTAAAGGCTCATAGCATTGCCAAAGGTTATAATACATACGAATCGTCCGGCTGCGATGCCGGAGTGACGAACTTTTTGGCGCTGACTCTGGCTTAGTGAAGTATCTTGTTAATCAGGAGATAATTTACTTCTGCTTCTCATTATTTAAAACCAAAACCAAAAGCAAAGATATGCAGGATTTAACTCATAAATACGGAGATTTTAGCGCGACATTTGCCGGTATTTTACTCATCTTATCTTTTGCTCCCTTTGATTATTCCTGCTTAGCTCTTGCAGCGCTGATCATTTTATTTGGCTCCTGGCAGAATGTAAGCGCCGGGCGTGCCGCATTCAGAGGCTATTTGTTTGGATTAGGCTCATTTGGTTTCGGGGTTTCCTGGGTCTATATCAGTATCCATGATTATGGCCGGGCCGATTTTATCAGCGCCGGCATGCTTACTTTTCTGTTTGTGGGTTTCTGGGCGTTGTTTCCTGCGCTGGCAGGCTATTTATCAGTAAAATTGATGTCGCTGAATAGGCGATTTATTTATATTCCGGTTATCTGGATATTAATTGAGTACCTTCGGGGTTATCTGGTGCTTAACGGATTTCCCTGGCTGCAAATAGCCTACTCGCAATTGGAAACTCCTTTAGCGGGTTATATCCCTGTAGTGGGCGCGTATGGTACGGGTTTTTTATTAGCATTAACTGCATCAAGTTTTGCAGGCATTTTGCGTAGTGGAAAACGGCTGATTTGGGTACTGGCTGGTTTAGCCGCCATATGGGGAATTGGCGGTTTATTACAGACAATAAAATGGACCTATGAAATTGATGATCCACTCCGTGTTTCATTGATCCAGGGAAATATAAGCCAGGATCAAAAGTGGCTGCCGGAAAACCGAATCAGTACCTTAATCCAGTACAGAAAGATGACGGAACAGCATTGGGATTCAGACATTATTATCTGGCCTGAAACGGCAATCCCAGCTTATCTTTCTGAAGTGAAGGAGCCATTTTTAGAACCGTTAAGTAAAGAGGCAAAACAAAATCATACCGATTTAATTATTAGTGTTCCGATAAAAGAAAACGGGCATAAAAATTACAATGCCGTAATTACCTTGGGTAAAGAAGAGGGAATTTATCGAAAAAGTCATCTATTGCCTTTTGGTGAATATTTGCCGTGGCAACCTTTATCAGGTTTTATCTTGCAAAGTTTGAATATTAAATTGGGCGATTTTACTGCGGGTTCGGCTAGCCAATCCTTATTGAGAGCAGGCGGTTATCCCTTCATAACCTCAATTTGTTATGAAGATGCATTTGGAGACATTAATAGTCAAAGGCTATCAGAGGCTGCTTATCTCGTTAATGTAACGAATGATGCCTGGTTTGGAGACTCCCTGGAGCCTCATCAGCATTTGCAAATTGCCAGGATGCGGGCTAAAGAGACAGGACGCTATTTATTGCGCGCAACTAATACCGGGGTGACCGCCATTGTTTCTCCCGAAGGGAAAATTGCCGAAAAGGCGCCTTCGTTTAAAGCCACAGTACTTACCGGAAAAATAATGCCTATGAGAGGTGTAACGCCTTACGTCGGATTGGGCAATAGGCCGATTATTTATGTATTGGCGATTCTGCTTTTTTCCATGATGATGGATGACAGGTTTTTAGCGAAATCTGACAGAAGAGTTGAGGCTATATAATGTTATAGTATAAAAAATAAAAAGGGCGGTAATCATAACAATGATGGTCAGCAAATAGATGAGTTTATTTAATTTGACGTATCATACAGATGGTTTTTTGAGAGAATAAAAATGGCTGGCAGCAGTAACGGAAAACATAAAATAGTGATTGTTGGCGGAGGGGCGGCGGGTCTTGAACTTGCAACCGGTTTAGGGCAAACATTAGGCAAAAAAGGCTTGGCCGAAATTGTATTGCTGGATGCATCAATGACTCATATCTGGAAACCATTGCTGCATGAAGTTGCGGCAGGCACGCTGGGCGAATCCGAAGAGGTTGATTATCTGGCTCAGGCGCATAGAAATCATTTCCGGTTCAGACTGGGGAAAATGGAAGGTCTGGACCGGAATAAAAAGGAAATTTACGTCAGTTCTACGTTAAGTGACGATGGCGAAGAGCTTATTCCCAAGCGCATCTTTAATTATGACACCTTGGTAATGTCAGTCGGCAGCGTCAGTAACACTTTTAATATTAAGGGCGTAACCGAACACTGCATGTTCCTGGATACCCTTTCAGAGGCTTTCAAGTTTCAAAAGCGGCTAATCGAATGTTATATGAAAAGCTATATCGGTAAACAAAACCCGGGTGACAAGCCGCTGTCCATTGCCATTGTCGGAGCAGGCGCGACGGGGATTGAGCTATCGGCCCAATTACACGAGGTTACCGATGTTCTGGCGATTTATGGATTGAAGGAGCCCAGCAATGTAAAGCTGACCATTATTGAAGCGGCAACTCAACTTTTACCGGCATTACCAAAAAAATTGGCGACGGCGACGCAACAGCAACTTCTTAAACTCGGTATTGATCTCAAATTGGGCTGCCGGGTAGTGGAAGTAACTAAAGAGGGTATTCAAACGCTGGATGGCGAAATGATTCCGGCAGACCTGAAAGTCTGGGCTGCGGGCATTAAAGCCCCGGATTGGATGAAGCAGCTGGACGGGCTGGAAACCAACCATCTCAATCAACTGATAGTGGACCAGACCTTAAAAACCAGTGACGATAATATTTTTGCAATCGGCGATTGCGCGGCCTGCCCTTGGCCGGGTCATCACGTAAATGTGCCGCCAAGAGCGCAAGCCGCTCATCAGCAGGCATCGGCTTTACACACATCAATTACCAACCGCTTAAAAGGCGGCGCTTCGGTAACCTATGTTTATCATGATTACGGATCATTGGTTTCACTGGGTAAGTATACTACTGTCGGTAATTTGATGGGTTATCTGATGGGTTCGGTAAGTATTGGCGGATTTATAGCCAAAGTGGTTTATCTGTCCCTGTACAAGATGCACCAAATAGCCATACATGGTTATTTTAGAACGGTAATGCTAACGCTTTCCAATCTATTCAGGCACAGTGCCTATAAAAAAATAAAACTGCATTAGAAATTTTTTAACTGACAAATAACAAGAAAATGCTTGAAATTGAATACGAATTCCGCGAAGAAGATTTAATTCATTTTAATGAATTACAATTTAAGAGGTCGGAGGACATACAGCACAATATAAAAAAGAACCGCTGGATTGTGCCTGGCGTTATGGCGCTTATCGGCGCTTTTTATTATTTTTATTACGGCAATATGAAATCATCGGCCTATATTGTCATTATAGCCATCCTATGGGCACTATTATCTCCAAAGATAATGATGCTGGATTTGCGCCGGCAGATACTTAAAAACTATACCGATAAAGAAAAAAAAAATATGTTCGGTACTTATACATTAAGTATAGATCCTGCCAATCCCAATTATCTGTTTGAGAAATCACCGAGCGGTAAACATAAAATGGCCTGGGAAGATTTGGTCAGGGTGGAATATGGCAAGGGCTATGTCTATATCTACATCAATTTAAGTACGGCACTGGTTATTCCCGTGGAAACCGTAAAAAAAGGCAATCTTGAGCAATTTGCCGAGCAGGCGGAAAAAATGATTGAGAGGTTTGGGTAAATCACGTGGCGAAAGGCATTAGGCTAAAATTTTTGAGCATTTTACCTTTCGGCTTGTACCTTTTATTTTATGCTGAATTTTAAAAATATAGCTTTACGCCGTGGTTCGCGGCTGCTTTTCGATCAGGCCTCGTTCACTATTCATAAAGGCCAGAAAGTGGGATTTACCGGGGCTAATGGCGCGGGTAAATCCAGTCTTTTTGCGCTGGTAAGAAATGAACTGCATTTGGATGCGGGTGATTTTTCCATGCCGCCGGGTCTGGAAATTGCTCACGTTGCCCAGGAAACGCCTGCCGCTGCCTGCTCCGCCATCGATTATGTAATCGATGGAGACCAGGAATTAAGACGCCTGCAAAATCAGCTGGCTATTGCCGAACAGGCGGATAACGGCTTAAAGCAGGCGGAATTGCATGCGGCACTGGAGTCTATCGGAGGTTATACCGCACAGGCCAGAGCAGCCAGATTAATGAGCGGCTTAGGATTTACGGCGGATCAGCAAGAAAATGCAGTGAATTCATTTTCCGGCGGCTGGCGCATGCGCCTCAATCTGGCTCAGGCTTTGATGTGCCGTTCTGATGTATTATTGCTGGATGAACCCACTAACCATCTGGATCTGGATGCCGTTATCTGGCTGCAGGACTGGTTGTGTAAATACCCCGGTACGTTATTGCTGATTTCTCACGACCGGGATTTTCTTGACACTATTACCGATCATATTGTAAATATCGAGCAAAATAAAGCCGACATATATACCGGCAATTATTCGGCATTTGAAAAAATGCGCGCAGAAAAATTGGCTCAACAACAGTCGGCTTACCAAAAGCAGCAACGGGAAATCGCGCATATTAAAAGCTTTGTTGACCGGTTTAAAGCGCAAGCAACCAAGGCCAAACAGGCGCAAAGCCGGATCAAAGCTTTGGAAAGAATGGAATTGATCGCTCAGGCGCATGTCGATTCTCCCTTTGATTTTAGCTTTGCCACGCCCGGTAAAATGCCCAATCCGTTATTAACTTTGGAAAAAGCGGATATTGGCTATGGGCAAACCCGGATAATTCAACAGGCGGGATTATCCATATCGCCGGGTGACCGTATCGGCTTATTGGGTTCGAATGGCGCGGGAAAATCCAGCCTGATTAAAATATTGGCCGGGGATATGCAGCCTCTATCGGGAAAAAGGCAGGAAGCGGAGACTTTAAAGATCGGTTATTTTGCCCAGCATCAACTCGAACAATTACGGGTTGATGAAAGCCCTTTATGGCATCTTCAAAAACTGGACGCTCAGGCGGCTGAAAAAGATTTGCGCAATTTTCTGGGTGGTTTTGATTTTCAGGGCGATAAGGTCTTACAGGCGGTCAAACCCTTTTCCGGCGGTGAAAAAGCACGGTTGGTGTTGGCGCTGCTGGTTTACCAGAATCCCAATTTATTGCTGCTGGATGAGCCTACCAATCATCTGGATCTGGAAATGCGCCATGCCTTGAGCGTAGCATTGCAGGAATATGAAGGCGCTTTAGTCGTGGTATCGCACGATCGCCATTTATTACGCTCGGTTACCGATAAGTTCTTACTGGTTGCAGATGGGCAAGTTCAACCTTTTGAGGGTGATCTTGAAGATTACCGCTTATGGCTTGCCGAACAAAAAAAAGGCGAAGAGAAAAAAATCAGTGAAACCGCCCAGACGCTATCGCGTAAAGATCAGCGAAAATTGGATGCAGAACGCAGGCGAAAATATAAACCCCTGCTCGATGCTCTGAAAAAAGCAGAGATGGCCGTTGAAAAATATCATAATGAACAACGGCAATTGGAACATCAATTGGCTGATCCGGCGATTTATGCCGAATCGGAAAAACAGCGTTTAAAAAAGCTGGTGGAACGAAAAGCCCAAGTCGATAAGGCATTGGGAGAAGCTGAATCAGACTGGATGGAGGCTGAAGAGAAGCTTATAGAGGCTAGATAATTGACAATAATAATGAATTGGGGCTTTTTTGGGTAAAAATATGAGCATTCAAGGTGTGGAGCGAAATTTTTATCAGTAGCTGTCTAGCCCCGGTTTGCGCCTATCCGGAAAACTAATGTACGAAATCATAAAGCTATTATTTGATATTTGCCTGTTTAAAAAAGGCCCTCAGGATTTACCGTATTCTGTCTGGCTATTGCGGCTATTGATAGCTATTTATGTAATCATTAGATTTTTAATGTTAAGTATCGGTACTCCGTGGCTTAATGCATTATTACAGGTAATCGTGGAAGTATTACTGGTGGTTGGATTTAGCTGGAGTATGTTATATGTAGGTCGGAGATTGCAGAGGCTGATTCAGGTGACCTGTGCTTTATTGGGCACGGATGCATTGATTAGCTTTTTTGCCTTGCCCGGCATAGCCTCGATGGAAATCGGGCGAGGCGGCTGGCTGGCCTTTTTATTAATTCTTGGATTAATGGTCTGGCACTGGGCGGTTACCGGGCATATTATTCGCCACGCCCTGGAACAAAAATTAGTTTTTAGTTTAGGGTTGGCGTTTTTATACATACTGGGATCTTATCGGGTAATGGTTTTGTTATTCCCTGAGATTTCCGGGGCTGAATAAGGAGAAATTATGGAAAACTATAAACATATATTACTGGCGGCAGACTTCTTCGGTCTGGGGGAAGTTGTGGCGACAAGGGCGAAAGATCTGGCGGATAGATATCAGGCAAAGCTGAGTATTCTTCACGTTTTGGACAGTTTGCCCCTTATTGATCCGGCTTATGGCCCCGTTATTCCTTTCGATATGGATTTAACGGCCGAGCTAATGAAAGCGGCAAAAAAAAGGGTGGCTAAACTGGGTGAAGAGCTGGGTGTTCCTGAAGAATCCCAATTGATTGAGATGGGCAGCCCTAAACTGGAAATAGTCAGGATTGCCGAGGAGAAAAATGTGGATTTAATCGTAGTCGGCTCGCATGGCCGGCATGGATTCGCATTGTTGCTGGGCTCGACTGCAAATGGAGTATTGCATCATGCAAAGTGTGATGTTTTGGCGGTACGTTTGCAAGATAGTTAAGTATATTTTTCACGCTGTTATGCAGATGAACTGACATCCAGTGGGTACAAAAACTAAAAATAGAAAGTATCCTTACATTATTTCAAAGGTATATGAATGATTGGACACATTAAAAGTTATGATCCTGATAACCAAACCGGAGTTATAAAAAGTGATGGCAAGCTTTATGAGTTTCACTTAAATGACTGGACAGATGAAGTTCCGCCGGACCTGGATGATGAAGTCAGTTTTGAGGCTATGGATGCTACAGCAAAAAAAATTAGTCTGGCAGGCGCTATTCTGAATAAGCCGAAAGCTGTTAAATACAAATATCTAGCCGGCATACTGGCATTGGTTTTGGGCGGGGCGGGAGTGCATCGGCTTTATTTGGGCTATTATGGAATCGCCCTTGCCCAGTTGGCTTTGACCCTGGCGACTGCCGGGTATGGTTTGCTCTGGGGGTTTGTGGAAGGCGTTCTGATTTTGGCCGGACACTTGGATAAAGATGCCCAAGGGCGACCGTTAAAATAGAGTGTGGCCGTTAAGATAGCTTGTTGAAAAACCGGAATATAGGGAAAGGCCCTTGTGATTTATACAAGGGCGTTTTTGAATTTGAATGTTACCTTATTTCGGGTAAACATTGGCGGCAGTTAAACCTTTGGGACTGGTTTCGATGTCAAAGCTGACTGTCTGGCCTGGAGATAGCGTTTTAAAACCTTCTCCCTGAATAACGGAATGATGAACGAAAACTACTTCGCTACCTTCTGAAGGCTCAATAAAACCAAAACCCTTAGTATTATTAAACCATTTTACAGTGCCTGTTGCCATTTTGAAAACTCCTGAAATAAAAACTTAACGTAACGCAGAACTACACTATTGATAATCGGATAACCTACTCATATAGGGATTCCCACTTGATCAACATCTTTACTCTGCTCGGTGCAAATTGTACTGAAATTTATGGCAGGATGCCATTATTGGAAAGTTTTGTAGAGTCCATCCAGCACTAATGCATTGGGGCTAACCATACCGATAACCTGGTCGTTTTCAATGACCGGCGCCCTAATCAGGTTATAGTTGGCAAACAAACGCGAACAATAGCGGATATCCATATCGGGGCACACCGATATCACCGGTTTACTCATAATCTCGTAGACATTAACCCGGTCCGGCGCACGATCTTTTGCGAGAACATGACGGGCAATATCGCCGCAATTGATCATGCCGAACTCATCATTCTCATGCCGTTTGTTAACAATAAGGACGGATGTTTTAAGAGACTTCATTTTTCTCAGAGCCTCACTGATGGTAGCAATGCCGTCAATAGTGCCGAAATCGGTTTTCATGACATCCCTGACCCGTATTATGGTGGGGTTATCGATCATATTTTATCCTCAAGTTCTTGGGTTAATTCTTCAACCTGGTGCATGACGCCGATAGCATCTTCAACATCAATTTGAAAGGCGATTCCGATGCCCGGCGTAGTGTCGAATTGCGCGGCATGAGCAATTTTTTCCAGGATATGCCGGCTTGAATGCTCCTCAACCAGAAACAGCAGAACATCGCGTTGCGTTTCCAGAGTCAGGCCAAAAAAGGTTTTAGATTGCTTCAGTCCTTCGCCGCGAGCATTGTTAACTACGGTCGCCCCTTTAGCGCCGTTTTTACGCGCTGTATCAAGAACCAAATCGGTTTTATCGTCTTCGACAAATGCAATAATTAATTTGAAACGCATGAATTTCCTCAGTGTTTGGAAAAAGGACTGCCTGTACTACGCCATTCGGCGAGTTTGGCATAACCAAGAACGGCAATAATTGGAAACAGGCAGGCAAAGGCGATCAGGCCAAAACCATCCAATAATGGATTGCGTCCCGGCACATTCGCAGCCAAGCCCAGGCCCAGAGCAGTGACTAATGGGACAGTGACAGTGGACGTAGTGACGCCACCGGAATCATAGGCCAGCCCGATAATCATTTTTGGCGCAAAAAGCGTTTGAATAATAACAATCAAATAGCTAATTGAAATATATAAGTATAGTTCGGTTCCCGTTACAATTCTAAAGGTTCCTAATGCGAGGCCGAAAGCCACGCCGCTGGATACAGCCAAGCGCAATCCCAAGGCATTGATGGCACCCGCTGAAATCTCTTCTGCCTTAATAGCCACAGCCAGTAATGAGGGTTCGGCTAAGGCGGTGGCAAAACCAATACAGGCGGCAAAAACATAAACCCAGAGGTAAGACACCCAGCTCGGCGATTGGTGCGGGTCTATGCCCAGAAACTCGGGTGAGGTTAGCTGGTCTGCCATCAAGTTACCCAGCGGGAACAGCGCCAAATTGAGTCCCTCCAGAAAAAATGCAATACCGAGTAATAGATACAGAAAACCGATCAACATTTTTTTAGGGTGAGGCAAAGGCCTGCGAATCACCAGTAATTGAAAGCCGATAATAATGCCGGCAATAGGCAATACATCACGACAGGTTGTCAGCAGTGTTTTTGCAAAATGATTCAAGCTCTCAATCATATCAGCATCCCGTAAGCCATAACGAAAATCATCGGTGTTAACGATGCGAAAGCGATCAGGCCGAAACCATCGGTTACCGGATTACGGCCTTTAATGGAGGTGGCCAAGCCAACGCCGAGCGCTGTCACCAGCGGCACGGTAATGGTCGATGTCGTCACGCCGCCGGAATCAAAAGCAAGACCGATAATCTCGGAAGGCGCAAAAAATGACATGGTAATGACCCCGCAATAACCGCCGATAATCAAATAAGGCAAAGGCCAGCCGCGGATAATTCTTAATACGCCAATAACAATAGCAATTCCAACCGACAACGCAACCGTCAGCCGCAATCCCAGGGCATAATTCTCTTGGGCTACTGCCGTTTTTTCAATTATATCGCCTTTAGCAGCAATAGATGCTGCCTCATTTGCAACCGCGATCAGGGCGGGCTCGGCAATCGTAGTGCCAAAACCCAAACAAAATGCAAAGGTCAGCAACCAGAATAAATTGCCTTTTCTAGCAAAAGCATAGGCCATTGACTCGCCAAGCGGGAATAGGCTTTGCTCCAGTCCTTGAGTAAAAAGAGTAAGACCCAGAATAACGAAAAATGTGCCTGTGATTAAATCGGCAACCTCAGGGATAGGTTGTTGAACAATTAAAATTTGAAAAAACAGAACAACGGCAAGAATAGGGACAAGATTTAGAAAACTCCTAAAAAGTTGTTTTATAAACAGGTTCATTAAAATAAACATTCAATCTCCTTAAGCCGGCTTGATTGTATATTAAATAAGAAAGCCAGACCTATCATTTTGACCTAAAGACCAGCTGCGATTAAAAGTGCAGTTTAAGCTCCATAACAGGCTTGACCGTTCGTCCTGAGGGCAGTCGAAGGGCTCACCACGAACGGCTTGAGCGGTACTTTATTGTTTTCAATGCAAACATTAATTTATTCTTTATCTATTTTGGCTTTAGTTCGGTTTAATTTATCTTGACATATAAATGAGAATCATTATCATTTATAAAAAAAGAACTTACTCGGGGTCTTGATATGGAAAAAAACCTGGTACACATCGCCATATCACCGAATGCCTTAGCTCTACTTATTGAGCGTGGATATATTCATGCAGTGGATTTTAAATGCCTGGATTTTGATTCTAAAAAGATGGTTTGGAAGTTATTTTTATCCGCTGTGAAATTAACAAAAAAGAATAAATCCGGATATCAGGAGAATGGTTATGTCTGAAAGCGATAAGCAAGAGGTGTTTTTAATGGCTATTGAATATTTAAAAATTCAATATGAGTCTCTACAAAATCCCTGTATTGCCCTGCGTATTTCTCGATACTATCGCTCACTTAGCTTGTTAAATATTGCCCAAAACAAGCAGGAAAGGTATGCCAAATACTCAAAATCATGGATGACTTCTCTTATAAGCAATCCAGGACATTCCCAAAAAATACAAAATCAGCTTAATGATTTTATTCAGCTTCATGAGTTCAACTAATCAACACTATAGAGGAAAAGCCATGGAACCAAATTTGGAAAGCACCGCAACGCTTATTAAAGAGAAGAATACGAACCATATATCATTTGTTAAATTACATTCAATTCTCTGCTTTTCAATGACACAATTTCATAAAGATCAATGTCCTAAACTTGCGCACTTTATTGTCAGCCATATACGTCTGGTGATTGAGCATCCCGATGTAGTCGCTTCGCCTAACTGCAGAATCCTGTATATGCAACTGCTTCAACAATGGCAAAACATAACCGCAACTTTATTGAGGCAAAAGGAGAATTTTGCAATAGATAGCGAAAACATTCATTAATGCGAGAAAAACTGTAAAGCAACGTTGACTTTGGTAATGATAATCATTACCATTCATAGTCATGGATAATGAATTTTATGAGTCTATTGAGCCTATGAACTCTGGGGGATCTACAAAGCAGGCCATAACTCCTGTTGCACGCCCGCGTTTGCAGAGCACGGAATTATTTAGTGTAGGACGGGAAGTTATTATCGAACATGCAGGTGAAGAGTACCGGTTACGTTTGACTCGTCAGGGCAAGTTAATCTTGACCAAATAAATTATTTAACTTAAGAGCAGACGGCTACCAGGCATTTAATTCGGCTAGCCGGCCATTGTCAAAGACTCGCTCAGCGCTGTCTTTAAGCCACATTAATAAAGCTTGGCAGATTATTTCCTGCCCTGCGGATGAGATAAGGTGAAAATGATGAATGCGAATGACCGGCATAAGAAAGTGCGACTTTCCGGTAATGATGATTGTGGCGTGATATTTTGCCCTGGTTGCGGCATATTGGAAGTCAGCATAGGCGCAACAACGATGCGTTTTAATCACGCATCGTTTTACACGCTTGGGGCAACTTTGAGCCAGGCCAAAGACCGGCTTGCCGAGTTGCAGGAGACGTCCGTTCCTAATGGCAATGCTTCGCCAGCGGGCATCAAGCATGTTCACTAAGCTGCTTCTTACATGGACGGGGTTCGGTTTGGTAGAGCGGTCTTCCGCCACTGCATTGTCGAGTGGCGCTTCTGGCGGCATTGACCGTGCCGGCAATCATTCTCCGGTTGCGCTGGGGTTAGTGCTCTGCGCGCATGTCGCGGCAGTTGCGGCATTGCTTCCACAGCCGGTTGCACAGCAATTTGAAAAAGCCCCGGAAACTATTGCAGTTAGTTTAGTGAATGTCCAGCAACCAGCGCCGCCACAGCCGAAAGCGTTGGCTGAGCCGGTACAAAAAATCCAAAAACAAACCAAACCGGTCAAGAAACAGGCTAAGCCTAAACCACTCCCGGTTATCCATAAAACGCCGGTCAGTAAACTTGTTGCACCGCGCATCGAGACAGCCAGTCATGCTATTACCCCGCCTGTTGAACAGACGCCTGAACCGCCTGCGGCAACGAGTTCGCCTCGTGTCGAACCTGCAACAAGCGCACCCGGTAATAAGCCTGCTGAATCGCAGGCATTTCAGTCGCCCAGTTTCAACGCAGCTTATTTGCACAATCCCCCACCTGTATATCCGAATATCTCTCGGCGTCTTGGTGAGCAAGGCCGCGTATTGCTGAGTGTACAAGTGCTGGTGGATGGCACAGCCGGTTCAGTCGCCCTCAAAAACGGCAGCGGCTCAAGCCGGCTCGATCAGGCAGCGCTGGAAGCCGTCAAAAAATGGCGCTTCATCTCGGCGAAGCAGGGTGAAAAGCCTGTTGAAGCATGGGTGGTTGTACCGGTCAGTTTTTCTTTGGAAGGATAAGTAATCATGCAAGAACAATATGTATTCGACAGTTTAATGTTTATTTCGCAAGGCGGTGCCGTTTCTGTTGCCGTGGCGGCTTCGCTAGCGGCGATGTCAATCGCCAGCTGGTATTTGATTGTCGTCAAAACACTGCTGGTATGGCGTTTTCGCAGTGGTGCAAAAACCTTCCTGACGAAATTCTGGGCCTCATCGTCGTTAGAGACAGCACTGAAAGTATGGGTGAAAGAAAAAGCAACGCCGTTTTCGCGTCTGGCCAGCCAAGGCATACGCGCAGCTTCCCACTATCGCCGCCATGCCGTGCAGCGGCCGGGCGAAGCCTGTAGCCATGACGAATTTATTGCTCGCGCCATGAGCCATACGATCGGCCAGGAAAGTGCTAAGCTGGAGAGGGGACTTACTGTATTGGCTTCGGTAGGCAGCGTTGCTCCTTTCATAGGATTACTTGGCACCGTCTGGGGAATTTATCATGCCCTGGAAAGCATTGCTGCCAGCGGCCAATCCACAATTGATAAGGTAGCTGGGCCGGTCGGTGAAGCTTTAATTATGACGGCATTGGGGCTGGCTGTTGCGATCCCTGCCGTGTTGGCCTATAACGCGCTGGTGCGCAGCCAGCGTGAACTGATGGGAGAAATTGAAGCGTTCGCGCATGATCTGCATGCCTATCTCACCACAGGGGCGCCATTGGCTGCAAAACGCTATGAAGAAAGCGTGACGGATGCAGTGCGATCCGAAGCCCATACGGCGGAGATTTCGGCATGATGACAACAGGCGGATTAGGCGGCGGTGATAATCATACCAGGCCTATGGCGGAAATAAACACCACACCGCTGGTAGACGTGATGCTGGTGCTGCTGGTTATATTTATCATCACTGCGCCGTTGCTGACGCACGCGGTCAAGATCGACTTGCCTCAGGCGGGGAGCCAGGCCAGCCCTGAAAAACCCGATATTGTTACTTTGTCGATTGATTCGGCGGGTAAGCTGTTCTGGAACGATACGCCGCTTGCAGATACTGATCTTGCGGCACGGTTTGAGGAAACAGCAGCCAAAACTCCGCAACCGGAATTGCATTTGCGTGCGGATAAGAACACGACCTATCAGCAGCTGGCAACCCTCATGTCGACAGCGCAAAGCGCTGGCATCACGCGCCTGGGTTTTGTTACCGATCCAAATCAACAGCATTGACGAATTACCCCCGGGCATGCCGTATGACATAAGCCCTTTACCATATAGCCAGCCATCTCTTGTTTAGAAAGCCAGCCAACAATGAGCTCCCTACAATCAAGAGACTAGCTACATGAAATATTATACAAAACGGCCGCTGATGATGGCTATCGCAGCCTTGATAAATGCACCGTATATTGAAGCTGCGGAAATAACCAACAAGACTCTTCCCGAAGTAAAGGTAAAAGCCGCCGTCGAAAAAGAACCGGCCTACAAAGCCGATACTTCCAGTACCGGCCTCAAGTTCGAAGCGCCTATCCGTGATATTCCGCAGTCCGTGAGCGTCGTAAAGGAAGAGCTGATCAAATCACAGAACGCCTTCAACTTGCGCGATGCGCTCAAGAATGTGAGCGGACTTACCATTGCCGCCGGCGAAGGGGGCCGCACGGGCGATTCGATTACTTTGCGGGGGTTTGCCGCGAACTCCGATACCTATATGGACGGCGCCAAGGAAAACGGACAATATTTTCGCGATACTTTTTTCATCGACCGCGCTGAGGTGCTTAAAGGCGCGTCCTCCGTGCTGTTCGGGCGCGGCTCCACGGGCGGCGTTATCAATACAATCGCTAAAAAACCGTTGAAGACAACCCATGCCCAGGCGGATTTCACTTACGGGAATTATGATTTCAAGCGTACTACCGTGGATGCCGGCACAGCTATAAATGATCAGGTTTCAGTGCGGCTCAACGCCCTTTACCAGGATGCAGACTCTTATCGCGATTATAATTACAACGACCGATGGGGGATTGCGCCGTCGGTGAAGCTCGATATCACGCCGGATACTGATCTCACGCTGCTTTTGCTGCACCAGGAGGAAAAAAGCGTCTTTGATTATGGTGTGCCGATGATTGGCGGCAAGCCTGCCAATGTGCCGGTCAACCAGTTCTACGGTTTCAAGGATGATCTTTTGCAAACCTTTGATACCTCGATAGTGACGGCGATATTCAATCATCGTTTTAACTCGGACTTTGCAGTGCGCAACACGTCCCGTTACGGTAATTATGACCGCGAATACCGCACTTTGCTGTTTACCGGAGCGCCCAGAGGTACCGGCGCAGCTGCGACGGTAAGACGAACCCAGGCGTTGCGCGAAAGTCCGCAGGAAAATTATTACAACCAGACCGATTTCACCTTTAAAAAACCGATACTCGGCTTTAATAATACCCTGCTTTTCGGCGCGGAAATCGGCTGGGAAAATTTTACTTTCCGGTCCAAAAATTCAGTCATCCCGAACAGCGTAGCGGACATTTCAATTTATAATCCCATTTCGAGCCCAACATCGGGCTTGCGACGCGCCAACGATCTGGCGACTGACCGGATTACCCGAACGAATAGCATCGCGGGCTACGTGCTCGATCAGTTTGAGATTACGCCTCAGTGGAAGCTTCTTGCCGGAGGGCGTTATAATATCTTTCAGGCGAAACAGGATGACCATCTTCTGAATGCCAATGATTTTGAACGCACCGATCATCAATGGAGTCGGCGCGCCGGCCTGGTTTGGCAGCCGAAAGATTGGCAGGCCTACTATTTTAGCTACGGTACTTCCTTTAATCCATCGGCGGAAACTTTCGCCCTTGCCGCTAATACCGCCAACCTTAAACCGGAGCAGAACCAGAACCTGGAAGTCGGCGCGAAAGTGGATCTGTTTGATGGACGGCTCAGCGCGACCGGCGCGCTGTTCCGGCTGGAAAAAACCAATGCGCGAACTACCGATCCTAACGATTCCACCCTAACTATCCTGGCCGGCGAGCAGAAAACCGATGGTTTTGAATTCGGACTGGCCGGAGATATTCTGCCTGACTGGAGTCTTTCAGCAACCTACGCTTATCTTGATGCAGAAGTCACTAAATCGACTACCTTTGCAACGGGTTTGGTAAGCGGGCAATCCCAGCCGCTTCAAGGCAAGAGATCCGTGAATGTGCCGCAAAACAGCGGCGTGGTCTGGACCAGCTATCATATCACCCCGGAATGGGAAATCGGGGGCGGGGTGTTTATGGCGAGCTCGCGCTTTACCGATGCCGTTAATGAAGTCAGTTTGCCCGGCTATGCCCGTCTCGATGCGACTGTGGCTTATCACCAGAAGCATTACGATATTCAGATTAATGCCTTCAATCTTTTAGATAAAGTTTATTATGAATCCGGACAGAACAATACGGCGCTGCCGGCGACGCCGCTTTCCGGGCAGGTAACGGTACGGGTGAAATATTAGGAATGGCGTGTTTTAAGGAAACGCCGGACAAGTTGAGTCCGCTCATGCCCTTCGACCATGCTCAGGAGAGCGTTCGACAAGGCTCTCCTGAGAATAATTGAAGGGCTCACCACGAACGGAGTCCGTATACTCACCACGAATGGGCTCGACAAGACTCTTCCGACCATAGGCTAAAGGCTCAGCACGAACCGAATCAACACAAACCGTTCGTCCTGAGCCTGTCGAAGGAAGCCTGTCGAAGGAAGCCTGTCGAAGGAAGCCTGTCGAAAGACTTAACCAGAGGATCCCTAAAATTACCGCATGACAATACGTTACCGAATCGAGGATAGATATGCTGCTTGCAATTGAAAATGTTTTGACGGATGAAGAACTCGCTTATGCGCGCGAATTATTCACCCGCGCCAAGTTTATAGATGGGCGCGTCACTGCCGGCGAGCTTGCCGCGAAAGTGAAATACAATCTGCAATTGCCGGCCGGTGCAGCCGAGACGCAAGCGCTTACCGGCCTTGTACATAATTCGCTGCACCGCAATGCTTTATTTGTTTCAGCCGCCTTGCCGCGCGTAGTTTGCGCGCCTCTTTTCAATCGTTATGTGCCAGGAATGGACTTTGGCATTCACGTAGATAATGCTATTCGTATTGGTGAGGTAACGTTACGCACGGATTTGGCGGGAACGCTGTTTCTGTCTGAACCGGACGAGTACGAAGGCGGCGAACTACTGATTGAGGATACCTATGGTGTGCAACGCATCAAGCTGTCTGCGGGTAGCCTCGTGCTTTATCCAGCCGGCAGCCTGCATCAGGTAGAAGTAATTAATAGCGGTCACCGGGATGTGGCAGTGTTCTGGGTGCAAAGTATGGTGCGCGATATTGCCCAGCGAAGCCTTCTTTTCCAGCTCGACGCCTCTATTCAGAGTCTGCGCAGCCGCGATCCTGAAAGCCCTGAAATCGTTTCGCTGGTAGGGTGTTATCACAACTTGCTGCGCCTGTGGGCGGATATCTAATGCAAACGGGAGTTACCATGAATACTCAAGCGGAAAGTATGGACGTACATACGGCCCGGCAACCCAAACGCAGTAATTGGCTGAAATGGCTGCGCCGACTCCATGCCTGGGTTGGCTTATGGGGAGCGGCATTAGGCCTGTTGTTCGGTATAACCGGGTTTTTACTCAATCACCGCGCGATCATGAAGATTCCGGCGGCACGGATGGAGCAATCGCAAGTCGAACTGGCACTGCCTGATCCGCATCCGGCTGATGCCAAAGCCCTGGCAAAATGGCTGCAATCGCAGCTGGAGCTCGACCGGGAACCCTCGAAGATAGCTGCCGAACCCGCCAAAGAAGTTACCTGGGCCGATCAAAGCATACAGCAGCGGGCGCAGTGGCGGGTCGATTTTCAAAGTCCGAAAAACTCTGTCAGCGCCGGATACTGGGTAGGCAATGGTTATGTTTCGGTGAAACGGCAGGATGCCAATGTTTTCGGTTTTCTAACCCGTCTACATAAGGGCGTCGGCATGGGAGTCGGCTGGGTACTGTTGGCGGATACCCTGGCCGGAGCTTTGACTTTCCTTTCCCTGACTGGCCTATTACTGTGGACAAGGCTGCACGGCTCGCGCTTGACTATGGCCGGGCTGGGGCTCACATCGCTGATGCTGGCGGTATTTTTTACCGTGGACTCCCTGTAATATCAGCGGGCTTTTAGCTTTTCCGCCTGAAAGATGCCGGAGCGGGAAATACTCACTAAGGAAACTTTGAATAAGTCTTTAGCCACGCTTCCTTCGACAAGCTCCCTTCGACAAGCTCCCTTCGACAGGCTCCCTTCGACAGGCTCCCTTCGACAGGCTCAGGACGAACGGTTTGTGTTGATTCGGTTCGTGCTGAGCCTTTAGCCTATGGTCGGAAGAGTCTTGTCGAACCCATTCGTGGTGAGTATACGGACTCCGTTCGTGGTGAGCCCTTCGGCTATGCTCAGGAGAGCGCCTTTGAGTCCGTTCGCGGTGAGTCCTTCGGCTATGCTCAGGAGAGCCCCTTCGATTGCACTCAGGAGAGCCTTGTCGATTCCGTTCGTGGTGAGCCCTTCGCCACTGCTCAGGAGAGCCTTGTCGAACCATGAACAGAATCAACTTCCCTAAAGGCATCTATTCATTTAAAGCGGGGCAATGCTGGCGCAGACTATTTGAACCCCATGATTGTTATGACTGTTTTATCCGTTTTTACCGAAAAGCCGTGACATAAACTATGTTATTTAACGCATATACTGTGTGGCATATCAGCCGGTTTTTCCGGAGGCCGCACAGTACGGACGTTACAACCGTAAGCGAAAATCCAAAAGTGTGTCATTTCACACGCTTCCTAAAATGCGCCGCGTTTTGCCGGGCATCCGCCAGCCTTTCCCAACATCCCCACCCTCAGCGGCATAGACCAGGAAATTGACGGCTATCCACTATTTATCAAGGGCTTAAGCGAAAGCAGTAAGATTTCTACAGCCTTTTTCAGCCGCCTAACTTCGCCTGGTAATTGGCATACAGCTTGCTTTATCCTAAAAAACTCAGTTGATGGGCACCAAAGGCCGTTCGTACTGAGCCTGTCGAACCATGAACGGATTCGACAGGAGTACTTATAAATTAAAAGTTCGTGAAGAGACGGGTTATGACTTGCCAATTTTTGAAGCTTTTTTAACTCGAGGTTCGGAATTCCGGATGGCCCTGAAATGACAGTTTTAAAAGTACCCAATAAATCTTAATAAGTGATGAGATGGGTTGAAAATTGTCGAGATACCCCTCATGCTAGTTATAACTTATAAATTCCTTTAAGAGGTAAACGCATGCGGATGGATAAATTAACCAGCAAGTTTCAATCGGCACTGGCTGATGCACAAAGCCTGGCCTTGGGCAAAGACCACCAATTCATAGAGCCCGTCCATGTCATGATGGCATTAGTGGATCAGGAAGGCGGTAGCGTCAAGCCATTGCTTGCGCAAATGGGGATTAATACTCAGGCACTGCGGGCAGAGCTTAGTAAAGAGCTTGCTCGCATTGCGACAGTGACAGGCTCCGGCGGCGACGTTCAATTTTCCAATGAACTGGTCAGGTTGTTAAATGTCACCGATAAGCTGGCGCAAAAGCGCAATGATAAATTTATTTCCAGCGAGCTGTTTTTATTAGCGGTTTTTGAGGAAAAAGGCACGTTACAGGATCTGCTTAAAAAGGCCGGAGTCAGGAAAGAAGCTGTGGAAAAAGCGATTGATAATTTGCGTAGCGGTCAGCCTATTGATGACCCCAATGCTGAGGATCAGCGCCAGGCATTGAAAAAATATACGATAAATCTCACCGAGCGGGCGGAAAACGGCAAGCTTGATCCCGTGATCGGCCGTGATGATGAAATTCGCCGGACAATCCAGGTCTTGCAGCGCCGTACCAAAAACAACCCGGTTTTAATCGGTGAGCCGGGTGTTGGTAAAACGGCGATTGTGGAAGGTCTTGCGCAGCGTATTGTTAATGGCGAAGTGCCCGAAGGTATTAAGAATAAGCAGGTTTTAGCCCTGGATATGGCAGCGCTGATTGCCGGCGCCAAGTTTCGCGGCGAGTTTGAAGAACGCCTTAAAGCGGTTTTAAATGACCTTGCCAAACAGGAAGGGCAGGTGATTCTGTTTATTGACGAGTTGCATACGATGGTTGGCGCCGGCAAGGCCGAAGGCGCAATGGATGCGGGCAATATGTTGAAACCGGCGCTGGCGCGCGGTGAACTGCATTGCGTAGGCGCGACTACGCTGGACGAATACCGGAAATACGTCGAAAAAGATGCGGCTTTGGAACGCCGTTTTCAGAAAGTATTGGTTGACGAGCCTTCGGTTGAAGATACCATCGCTATTCTGAGAGGCTTGAAGGAGAAATACGAAGTCCATCATGGTGTCAATATTACCGATCCGGCCATTGTTGCGGCGGCAACCTTATCGTACCGCTATATTGCCGATCGGCAGTTGCCCGACAAAGCCATTGACTTGATGGATGAAGCGGCCAGCCGCATTCGAATGGAAATGGACTCCAAGCCGGAAAAAATGGATAAATTATACAGACGTTTGATTCAATTAAAAATTGAACAGGTAGCGCTTAAAAAAGAAGCGGATACTGCCTCCAAAAAACGCCTGGAAATCCTGGAAGAAGACATTGCTGAGCTGGAAAAAGAATATTCTGATTTGGAAGAAATCTGGAAAGCGGAAAAAGCCTCATCGCAAGGTTCAGCATCCCTTAAAGAAAAGTTGGAACATGCCAGAACCGAATTGGAAGCGGCGAGCCGCGCCAATGATCTGGCGCGTATGTCAGAGTTGCAGTACGGCATTATTCCCGCTCTGGAAAAACAACTAAATATGGCCGGGTCAGCTGAAACCCAAAAAATGACATTAGTGCGTAACAAAGTCACTGAAGAAGAAATCGCTGAAGTGGTCTCAAAATGGACGGGTATTCCGGTATCCAAAATGATGGAAGGCGAGCGTGATAAGTTATTGCGCATGGAAGAGCAGTTAAGCAAACGCGTCGTCGGGCAAGAGGAAGCGCTTAAGGCCGTCAGTAATGCCATACGGCGCTCCAGGGCCGGTTTATCTGACCCTAACCGGCCTAATGGATCATTTTTATTTCTGGGTCCGACCGGCGTGGGCAAGACTGAATTATGCAAAGCGCTGGCTGAATTTCTGTTCGATACGCCGGATGCGATGGTGCGCATTGATATGTCTGAATTTATGGAAAAACATTCGGTCGCCCGCCTCATTGGAGCGCCTCCTGGTTATGTCGGCTATGAGGAAGGCGGCTATTTAACCGAAGCGGTCAGACGTAAACCGTATTCGGTTATTTTAATGGATGAAATTGAAAAAGCTCACCACGATGTGTTTAATGTGTTACTGCAAGTGCTGGATGACGGCCGTTTAACCGATGGTCAGGGCAGAACGGTTGACTTTAGAAATACAGTTATCGTAATGACTTCAAACCTGGGTTCGGATCGTATTCAGGAATTGTCAGGCGAAGCCAATTATGAAGCCATGAAATCTGCGGTCATGGAAATCGTCGGATTGCATTTTCGGCCCGAGTTTATTAACCGGATTGACGAGGCCGTGGTTTTCCATCCGTTAGGACGCAGCCAGATCAGGGCCATCTCCGCTATCCAGATTGGCTATCTGCGTAAACGTTTGCAGGATCGCGAAATCGGCTTTGAAATTACCACAGAAGCTTTGGATTTATTGGGAGAGGCGGGTTTTGATCCTGTCTATGGCGCACGGCCTTTGAAACGAGCTATTCAGCAGCAGCTTGAAAACCCGCTGGCTCAGGAGATTTTAACCGGTAATTTTGCCGCTGGTGATACGATAAAAGTGGATGTTGAAAATGGCGTGCTGCGATTTTTGAAGGGTTAGTTATCCCCCTCTGTCGAGTGGTTTTAGATTGATGATATTGAAGGGGCGAATATGACTTCGCCCCTTCTAATTATTTATTGATTGTGTTCTTGCATCGTGTGCGGGCGATGTTCCATCATTTGTTCATGATGTGTTTTCATTAATTGCAGTTGCTGCTTTTTTAGAGCTTCTTTTTTAGCGGGATCTTTCTCTGCCAAAATCTGGTTTGAAAGGTCATGCATCATTAGCATGTGTTCCTGCATGGCGCGCATATGCTGATCTTTTTGTTCTTCGGTCATGCCGCCCATTCCCATCATGCCCATGCCCTGATGCATACCCATTCCTTTCATAGGCTCGTCAGTCTTCTGCGTATCAGCAGCAAAACTCATCGTGCTTAAAGGCAGCAGCAGTAAAAAAGCGGCAGTTGATTTATATAAATGTTTCATTATGATCACCTTTGACGGATTGATTGAAGCTGGAAGGAATTATTTATAAAACAACCAATTGGTAAAAATTAAAAATCCATTTTCTTAATTTAGGGTAAAGCTGAATCAGATAAGTTCCTGTGATTTTTAACTTTTTATTTTAACAATTGCGCCTTGTCATAAAAGGGTAATGTGGATTTTGTTAGAATATACAATTTACTTATATTAACTAATTATGCTTAGATTTAATATTCTCATTGTCGAAGATGAAGATGCCATCAGAGGGATGTTAATGATGGTGCTTGAGCAGGCCGGTTTTAAAATAATTGCCGCAGCGGATGCGGCTGAGGCGCAAAAAGCCCTGGAACTGGATCTGCCTGACTTGATTTTGCTTGACTGGATGTTGCCGGGTATAAGTGGAGTTGAATGGGCTCGTCGCCTGAAAAGAGAGCCTATTTATCGGGATCTGCCTATTATCTTGCTGACTGCGCGAGGTGAAGAAGAGGATACGGTCAAAGGTCTTGAAAGCGGGGCGGATGATTATATGACTAAACCCTTTTCGCCTAAAGAATTAGTAGCGCGAATACGCGCAGTTTTACGCAGAACCGGAAAAATCCAGGGACTGGCGCAAATTTTACTGGGTGATCTGGTGCTGGATACCGATCAGCACAGGTTAAGCATCAGCGATAAACAACTGGAAGTGAGTCCGACTGAGTTTAGATTAATGCAGTTTTTTATGACTCATCCGGATAAGGTTTACAGTCGCACTCAGTTGCTGGACCAGGTTTGGGGACGCAGCGTGTATATCGAAGAGCGTACGGTTGATGTGCATATTCGCCGGCTAAGGAAAATTTTGGGTGAATACGGCAAGGAAGATTTAGTTCAAACCGTACGTGGTTTCGGCTATCGATTTTCATTGCTGGATTAAGCGTTATGAATGCCTGGCAAAAAGAGACGAGCATTGTACTTCTACTATTAATAGCCGTGTCAGTCATAGGGGGATTGACAGGACTCTTTATGCCTATGCTGCTTGCTCTGATTCTTTTTCTGTTAATTTATCAGGTATACCAGATCAGCCGGTTTGAAAAATGGATCAGCATGGGCGGAAGAGGGCAATATCCTAAAACCAAAGGCATTTGGGAAGAAATTTATTACCATGTTTATCGTATCAAGAAGAATGAAAAAAAGCGCAAAAAGAAACTCGGCAAAATGATTGACCAGTTTCGCAAATCCACAGAAGCCTTGCCTGATGCAGCCGTGGTTCTTGGAAGTAATGACGAAATTGAGTGGGAAAATAAAGCGGCAAGAGAGGTTCTGGGATTAAAGCAGTCGGATAAAGGCCAGCGTATTCCCAATCTTATCCGGTTTCCGGAATTTGTAAGCTATCTCAAATCCGAAAATTATAACGAAGCAGTCATTATACCGTCACCTGTCGATAATCTTATTACCCTGGAGGTGCGGGTTGTTGCGTATGGCGCAGGATTAAGATTGTTATTGGCTCAGGATGTCACGCAGTTGAAGAAGATGGAACGGATGCGCAAGGATTTTGTTGCTAATGTTTCTCATGAACTCAGAACGCCTTTGACGGTGTTAAGAGGTTATCTGGAGACATTACAGGACATGGATGATGGAAATTCACCCTTATTAACCACTTCATTCACGGAAATGCAGGGACAAACCGAGAGAATGCAACATCTTGTTGATGATTTGCTATTGCTTACACGGCTGGAAACCCAACAGAAAAAACCTCAGTGCATTAATGTCCCTGACTTATTAAGCCAGATTTGTAAAGAAGGCGATACGCTGGATAAAACCGATAGGCAAATCGAGTTAACCCTGCAATCGAATGCTCATATTTTTGGCGAAGAGCAGGAGTTACGCAGCGCCTTCACTAATTTATTAGGCAATGCGCTGAAATATTCGCATGAAGATTCCGTAGTAAAAGTGCGCTGGTATGAGTCCAAAAATTCAATAGTGCTGGAGGTTAAGGATCAGGGCGAGGGCATTTCCGCAGCCGATATTCCTCGCGTTACCGAGCGCTTTTACCGCTGTGAAGTCAAGCGTAACCGGAAAGTGAATGGCACAGGCTTGGGCCTGGCTATTGTTAAACATGTCCTGATGCGACATGATGGAAGATTAAAAGTCGTAAGCGAATTGGGGAAGGGTAGTTGTTTCAGCTGTCATTTTCCTGTTACACGGGTTTGCGGTTAAGTGGTGATTCTGTGATTGGCATGGTAATCCAGCTAACCATAGAAAATGTTTTTCAGAAAAATCAGCATTAAGCTGAATCATTAATACTCTTCAAAATCCTCGTAACATTGAATTTGCGTGGCTGGTATTTCGATAACTGATACAGTAACCGTAAATTTGCTTATAATGAAAAAAGGTTTTCTGCACGGGTAATTTAATCGAACTTTACTGAGTGTGGAAATACTTTTAATACAACATTAATAATAAAAATTCAGCAAAACTGGCAGCAACCTTGTTTTCACCAGCTGTCATGCTGAAGATAAAGTATTAAAAAATATGGAGAAAAAATGAAAACACTGGCTAAAAAACTACTTAATGATTTCCTGATCGGAATTTTTGCCGTTATCCCCATCGTTATTGTTCTACAAATTATCATTTTTGTTAAATCCCTGGTTTCGGATTTATTTCACCTGGTTTACGGTTATGCCGACAGCTATATTTATACCGTTATATTTTTCACTGTCAGCTTTATTATTTTGGTATCGATAGGCCAAAAAATAGCTAAAGAAGGACGGTCGTGGGTTATTGGCGGCTTCGACTATATAATTGATAGAATTCCCTTATTGAATACTGTGTACCGGGTGATGAAAAAAGTCATTAATATGTTTTCATCACGAGAACCGGCGGCCGTCAAGGAGGTGGTTTATGTTGAATACCCAAAAGAAGGCGTGTGGGTACCCGCCTATGTTACCAACAGGCTGGGTGACAAATATGTATTATTTATTCCTACCTCCCCTAACCCGACATCCGGTTTTACGGTGATTGTTGATAAATCAAAATTGGTTAAATCGGGAATGAATATCGAAGAGGCGAGCAGTTTTATTGTCAGTGTCGGCGTTGATTATGGGAAAGCTTCAGAAATGAGTCAATTATCCTAATAAAGCAATTATGGGAGCCAGGGCAGTCTTGCGCCATCGTCTACTTATTATCTGAACCGGTTGTCCATTTGTTGAAGAGGGGAACAAAATAGATGAAATTTATAATTAAACTCATAGTAATGCTGTTATTTATTTCAATTGCCGGATGCGATGAAGATGTTAAACCCATTAAAACATTTGATAATCAGGTGGTTAAAGCACAATTGGATGCTTTGGAAAAAGCCAAAAAAGTTGATCTTATGGTTCAAGATAACGCACTAAAACAACACGAGAAAATAGAGGAAATAACCCGGTAATCTTTCTCCTCAATAATTAATAATATTGCTTCTGAGGCATAAATAGCTTCCACGTTGCCGCAAGGTTTTTGTAAAAAAATCAGCCTATTTTTTTCTTGGCTTTAATATTTTTGCTTGTTATGAATAGTTCGGCTTTAGTAGCCGGAAATAATAATAAATATAAATAATTACATTGAGAGGGGATAGGCATGGACTCTAATAAAAGAGCCAATAAGAGTAATTTATTAGCTAAATTGAATAGGCTCGAAGATCAGGTATCGACGCTTTCTTTGCAGATGGAATCAAATAGAAAGACTATTGGTATATTGAAGCAATGTTTGAGCGAGCGCGATTCACAAATTTATGAACTGGAATCAAAACTCGTATTTGCTCAAAAATCACTGTTAGTAAAAGTAGCCGATAAAATTAACTATTGCAGACATCAAATCAAAAATGAGATAAATGAAACCCTGATCAAGCTATATATAGAAAAAATCCAACAGCAAATTAAATCAATTCAAATTTTTATCGAAGAGTCAAGGGTATTTATAACCAGGAAAAAAAGACTTATTCATGAACAGATTCTTACTGCTACCGAGAGGGTCAATAAATGCCCCGATCAAGCACGAAATTATTTCGAAAAAACTGTACTCAACCCCGTTCATTTAATAATCAACGAAGGCGTTGATTTAATCTACAGCAACTTAAAAACAGCCAGTGGTTTAGTTGAACAAGGAATTATAAAGCCTGCCAAAGCGCTGTATGAGGAAGTTGTAACTGTCGCATTTGCCTTGCCATCGCAAGGTCAGGTTATATTGCAAGTATGATCAGTTGAGCCTGTCTTATACCAAATAAATACTGTTCTCGTTCGCAGAAAGAAATTTTTTTCAAATTCTATATCTTGGCTTAGGAGATCAATCATGCAGTTGGGAGATAGCCTGAAACAAGGCGTTAGATATATAGCAGAGCAAGTAAAACAGTCTTCATTTTGGGATGGGAAACACAAGATAGAGCTTGCTTATCCGGTCTGATTTTGTCTTAAGTGGCTATTTTACGGTCTTTTTTTAAAGCAGTTGTCCAAGGGCAAAAGCGCCAAAATAAGTAGCCGTAAAATAGAACAGGGATAATGCAATGCTGGCCAGCATATTAATATAGAGAGTACGCCTGATGATATAAGTTACCATCGCATAATCCCATAACAAAAGTATGGCAAAGAAATAATAGCTTAAAGGATTTTCACTAACAGTTAACCAGATGATCACCGGTACGATGAAGAGTGCGACTATATTCGCACAAAATAAAATGGCGGTTGTTACTTGTATATAAGCATAAAGCGTTTTATTAAAAAACAGCATGATGCCTATAAGCAAAAGGGTTAGCAGAGTCACTATGCCAACTTCAGCAAATGATTCTACGGGGTCATCGGTCATATTCGCCTGCATAAAATATTCAATAATAAAATAAAACAGGAGATTTTGTTTGAAAAAGGATGCCGATTTGGGTAACTCAAGCGGCGCATTTCTGAACCAGCAAAGAGCCAGATAGTGTTTCAGAATAGCCATAGTTGATTATAGCCAAGCATTACAAGACTCGGGCTATTACTGTTTACGTTCCCTGGATAGTTATGCTCTGGGGATATTCTTTAAAATCCGGTGAATCCGATTGGGTTTTGAATGACTGTTCAGGGTAACTGCTAAAATTATCGTTGAGCGACTGAACCAATTCTTTGGTTTTATCGGATAATTGAGATAAACGGGCTTTTGTTTTCTTATTCCAGCCGACCGGTTCGGTAAGAGGAAGCATCATGTGCAGGAATGTCAGGTTCTTTTCAAATATAGCGGATAAATTTTCCATTAAATGGAGTTCTTTTTGCCGGTCATTAAGACGGTTGGCTATTAATTTCGCCTGGAGTCTACTAATAATTAAATGTAGCGGCGTCATCACTGCCAATAGGATTACTACTAGGATGGGCCCGATTATGGGGTCGACCAGGAATTCCAGTATGCCTGTTTGAATTTCAGCGAAAATTGCAAGGGTAGCAATAAACCCCAGAATCAGCAGGCTGGACATATTGACGCGTTCTTTCCATAAAACGATACCTTTTTTGACTTCAGGCATAATCACATCTTCAATTTCACGAATGCTTTTTTCCAGGGAGTGCAGCACCCGGTAAGAACGGTCGTGTGCAACATTAGCGATACGCTGATCAATTTCGGCATAGTCAGCGCGGCTTGGCGTGCCGATACTGTGTTCCTGGTTAGGCACTATGATAAATTGTCCGGTATTAAGGCCTGATTCCGATAGCTTCCGTTGCCAGGAAGAAACCATGTCATTATTCCTGGCCGGGTTCATCGGCCTGGCAGGCGCATCAATAAGATAAACAAATTTGTTGGAATCCTGATAATGGGTAATCGTTGCTATTAGCTCATCAACCAGTGGCGATGTGGAATCAAAAGTATCGGTGAAAATAAAAACCAAATCAGAGTGTTCAATGGTATGTTTAAGTAAGAGTGAAATAATGGGGTTGTTTGCTGCTCCATTAATATTGGGTGCATCAATAAGTAGTTTTCCTTTTAAACGTTCGGTATTAAGGGTTTTCAATTCCAGGTAAGAATTAATTTTGTTTCCCTCACCGTTTTGTTGCTGTTCAATTTTGCGGCTGATTTGATAAAAAGGATATCTTGGATCAACGTCCAGGGCTGTTCCCGGTAAAATGGCCGGATTGGCTTGGTTACTCTGAAGCAGAACGGTAAATTTGTGGCTGGAAGCCTGAATTCCGGAAAGCACATTTTCAGAGCCGAGATAGTTATTTAAAAACCTGGACTTAGCTGTTGAATTGCCGCCAATCAAGCTGATTATAGGCCACCATGAAATTTTACGGGCCGTTGTTTCATCCATTTCAATAAGTCCCAGATCATACTCAACCTGATCAAGCTCATGAAAAACTTTTGAGGCTTTCAACAATACCGGATTGTCATTGGCGAAATGTTTTTCAAGGTTGAGCAGGTATTTGCTCGCAGTCTTCTCATTCATCAGTTTCACCCGTGATCGTTGAATTTTTATAGTTATAAATGCTAGCGAAGTATACACCTAGAATAATTGAATAATACAAAAAATAGGGCAAAGATCAAAGGAGTTTTAGGATGATAAAGCGGTGCCTGAGTGAATATTAGATATTCTTTTCATACTCGAGATAGCCTTATTTATAGTATATTGATGCTTTTGGTGGATAAGCTTTATAAGTGCGTATAAAAGGTCAAATAATAAAAGGGAGTACTAATTTGCTTAATTATCGAGGCTTAACGCTGATATCTATTGCAGCGCTATTATCAGGATGTGCGACTCCTTTTTTTGGCGGCTATGGCGCCAAGGGTCAGACCAAAAAAGAGTTTGCGCATTATGTGGAAGACGTATTTCGTTTACAGAATAATATGACCAGCCGGGTTATGATGCTGCTGGAAAGTGATGACGCGATTAAAAATAATTACGCGTTGTTTCAGGCTGAGCAACAGATGCAGAAAGTGTGCGGTCCTCTTAATGAGTATGCTTCCCGGGAGAGTGAAGGTTTAAGTGCCGGGCTTTTTTTAAAACGGCGCGTTGAGAAATCCGCGGTTGAATGCGAACAGGCAGCCCGGGAAGTTAAATCATTGTTGGAACAGCCTTAATTCTACTTTGTCGAATTATACACAAGCGTCATACTCGCCGGGAAGCGGGTATCCAGCGCCAGGGATGGCAAGCTTAAACCTATCCCTGGAACCTGGATTCATGCGGGGCTATCCTGCCCCGCACCCCAAGGGGTAAATGCCCATCCGCTCCTGGCGGATGGGTCCGGGCATCCAGGCCGGAATGACGGTGTTGGAAAGTATGGGTCATGTAATCTGACAAAGTAGAATTAAGGAAAGCTCTAAAAACAAATGTTTCGACCAGGCTCAGGAGAGCCCTATCAAAGCCTGCCGCAGGGTCAAGGCGAATGAAATCAATTCCTCACAGGGCCCGAATCAATAGTCATCATTATAAAATTGATGATAGAGTTCATCTATCAGGCGTTAAAATGGTATTTTGCGGCGGTTTACTGTTATCTGTCTCCGGATAGTCCAATGTGTAGTGTAAGCCGCGACTTTCCTTACGCTTTTGCGCGCAACGGATAATTAATTCGGCGATGATAACCAGATTGCGTAATTCCAGCAAGTCACTGGTAACGCGAAAGTTATTGTAATACTCAGCTATTTCCTTATTAAGTAACTCCACTCGGCTCATGGCTCTACTCAGCCTTTTATCGGTCCTCACAATGCCGACATAGTCCCACATAAAATGGCGCAGTTCGTTCCAATTGTGAGCCACAACAACTTCTTCGTCAGAATCACTGACCTGTGATTCATCCCAGTCTGGAATTATAGGGAGTTCAGAGATATGGGGGAGCTTCAGCAATATATCTTCGCTGGCTCGCTCAGCGAATACCAGGCATTCGAGTAATGAATTACTGGCCATGCGGTTAGCGCCATGTAATCCGGTACTGGCAACTTCTCCTATGGCGTAGAGGTTTGCGATATCGGTGCGCGCATAACTGTCTGTTAAAATACCGCCGCAAGTATAATGCGCGGCGGGAACGACGGGTATAGGCTGTTTGGTAATATCTATATCAAATTTGAGGCATTCCTGGTAAATGGTTGGAAAGTGTTCAAGTATGAAACGTTTTGACTTATGGCTGATATCGAGATAAACGCAGTCAATGCCGCGTTTTTTTATTTCAAGGTCTATTGCCCGAGCCACAATATCTCGCGGAGCTAATTCTGCTCTCGGATCCACTTTATGCATAAAAGACGAGCCGTCCGGCAAAATTAACCTGCCGCCTTCGCCCCTCACCGCTTCGCTGATGAGAAAAGAACGGGCGTTGGGATGATAAAGACAAGTTGGATGAAACTGCATAAACTCCATGTTGCTAATTCGGCAACCGGCCCTCCAGGCTAAGGCTATGCCGTCTCCTGTTGAGCTTTGGGGATTAGTACTGTAAAGATAAACTTTGCTCGCGCCGCCGGTCGCCAGAACGACGACTCGCGCGGCCATAGTCTTAACCAATTGTTTTTTCGAATCCAAAACATAGGCGCCTATTACTTGTTTTCCGGTATGACCGGCGTTTGGTGTAGTAATTAATTCGACTACATTATAATGTTCAAATAATTCTATATTAGGATGCTCTTGAGCACGTTCAATGAGCGACAGAGAGACGGCTTTACCTGTTGCGTCGGCTGTATGAACGATGCGCCGATGGGAGTGGCCGCCTTCCTGATTTAAATGCAGCCGGGTTTCACCTGATTTTGTTTGTTCCTGAGTAAAAATAACCCCTTGTTTGCGTAGCCAGTCTATGGAGCTTTTACCATGAGTGACAGTAAGTCTTACAATTTCAGGGTCGCATAGTCCTGCCCCGGCATCCAGGGTATCTTCAATATGAGAATCAATAGAATCACCGGCATCGAAAACAGCTGATATGCCGCCTTGGGCGTAATAGGTACTGCCCGCAGTCAAGGCAAATTTTGACAGCACAGCAACGCGTATTGAATAATTAGCCAGTTTGAGCGCTAAACTTAAGCCTGCGCCGCCGCTGCCAATAATAAGAACATCATAATTCTGAGAGTAAGACATAAAAAGGAGGTCAAGTGAGTCAAGTACTACAAAGGCAAAGCATCCTGAGGTATCAAAAGGAAGAAGCTATATTGTACTAAATTATGGTAAATTGGCTTAGTTGTTATTATTTAACGATAATATCGTTTTGAAGAGTGAGAGCATTTTTTTTGTTTCCATAGAACTTATGCGGTTTAATTATGTCAGTTTAACTATAAAAGAGTAATAGTGAACAATCATACCAGGACAAGCGAACAACTAGACGAAGAGCTGGTGTTGCGAGTGCAACAAGGTGATAAGTCAGCCTATGATCTATTGGTGATTAAATATCAGCATAAAATCATTCAGCTGGTTAACCGGTATGTCAAAGATCCCAGTGAAGCTCAAGATGTCGCTCAGGAAGCTTTTATTAAAGCCTATCGGGCACTAGGCAATTTTCGGGGAGACAGTGCTTTTTACACTTGGCTTTACCGAATTGCTATTAATACCGCAAAGAATTATCTCGTGTCCCGAACGAGAAGAAGTTCCGATTACCAGGTAGACATTCAGGATGCGGAGCAAATTGAAAATGCACCTCAATTGCAAGGTATGGAGTCGCCTGAAAGGCTGTTATTAAACCAGGAAATAGTTGAAACAATTAAAACAGCGATTGATAAGTTGCCGGAAGAAATGCGCATAGCAATTATGCTACGGGAGTTTGAAGGAATGAGCTACGAGGAGATTGCTCAAGCAATGGATTGTCCTGTTGGTACAGTTCGATCACGCATTTTTAGAGCGCGTGAAGCGATTGATAATAAGTTAAACCCTTTGCTTGATTAACGGTGATTTTCGATGTACGAAGATTTAAATCAAAACATTTCTCAATTCCTTGATAAGGAGCTAGATCATAACGAAGCGTTGAGTTTATTGAATGAAATTCAGGCGCAGCCTGAAGCAAGAAGTAAGCTGAGTCGTTATGAGGCCATAAGCCATGCAATGAAGACAGAAGTATTTTTAACCGTCAGGCCTGATTTTTCTGAACGGATAAAGCAGGAAATTCAACATGAGCCTACCTATCTGCTACCCGCGCGTAAACTGAAGGAGCATAAGCAATTCAAGCGAAACCATAAGATCTTGGCTGTCGCTGCATCCCTTGCTGTAGTGGCTGTGATTACCGTCCAAGGTGTAAATGAATCGCCGGATAAAGTTAAGATTGCCTCAATCACAGGGGAAATAGCTCAGCAACCATTGGTTGAACAACCGTCTGAGTTCGTTTCCTATAAAAATGAAACTGAACACTCACCTATAAATGCACAAATTAACGATTATCTACAGGCTCATAACAGCAGTGTATACACTAATGGCAAAGCCAATTTTCAACCTTATGCCCGAGTAACTGCTTATAGCAGGAAATGACAGTGGTAAAGTGTTTTCTTCTTGTGCTGTTATTGTCGATAAAGACAGTTTCAGCGGAAGAATCAGGACTAACTGCGTCGCAGTCATTATTGAAAATGGCACATGCCATGCAATCTTTGAATTATCAGGGTACTGTTGCCTTTTTACGCAATGGCAAGCTGGAAACCATGAAATATTTTCATGCCGCTGAAAAAGGCATAGAACAGGAACGCTTGGTTTCATTAAACTCCCCGCTACGCGAAGTTGTCAGAGACTCAGACAGAGTGAGTTGTCTGTTTAAGTCCACGCAACAAATTGTTATCGATCATCGACCGGTTGTACGTTCTTTCCTGGTAGATATACCCAAGAACTTACAGGAATTAAGTGGGACCTATAACTTCGAGATAGTGGGCGAGGAAGAAGTGGCTATGCTACCCACTGATGTGATTGCCATTCAACCAAAAGATAACTTTCGTTATGTTAGGAAGATATGGATGGAAAAGCAGCATTTTTTGCCTATCAAGGTTGTGCTTTATGATCTTTCAGGGGCCACCCTGGAACAGTTTGTTTTTACTGATCTACAGGTTAAAGACACTCTGCCTTTTGTGGATTTTAAATTTTCAGATGCAGTAAATCGTTCCGGGCGTAAATCCCCTCCGGACTCTAAAGCGCCCCCCCCTATTGCCCAGTTACAATCTCAAACCTCAGTTGAGCCGGATTTCATTTTGACTGAGCTTCCCCCAGGTTTTCGTAAAATATTCTTTACCCGCCGGCCCATACATAATTCCGATCAGCCTGTTGATCATTTATTGCTTAGTGACGGTTTTTCGGCAGTTTCGATTTACATGGAACACAAAAATTCCGATATGCAGCCAGGTCTACAATCCGTAGGAGCAGTTAATTCTTTTAGTCGAATAATAGACGACTCTCAGCTCACGGTAATGGGTGAAGTGCCCGCAAAGACTGTGAGATTTATTGCTGACGGTATCAAATTAAAAGACGCGGATGAGTGATTGAAGCGCCGGTTGTTAAGTCTTAAATTAAACAAAAATCATATTAAGTATTTTTACTCCCCGTGTGAGTGTTATTTTGGAAGTTGCATGTGATCCAACTCCTTAATATAAAGACATTTTATAATCACTTTTACGGATTCTTACTGAATTTTTAATAACTTAATAATTTTTAAGTTCTTATTTAGTCTTCTTTAGAAATTTTTCAAAGAATTGCGCATCTTTGTAATTCAGAAATTACTATAGAGGAATTTTAGGATTCGACGTTACTGGCAGTGAAAAGTCCGGTTTGTTATTTTTAAATTATCGTATCAATTGTGTGGAATGGAGGGTTTATGCTCAATAAGGTTATTTGTTGTTTTGTTTTGTTCGTTCTTTTTAACCAAAATGGTTTGGCGCAATTACCTGATTTTACTGAAATGGTAAAAGAGAATGGCGCCGCTGTGGTTAACATCAGTACAACCCAGAAGGCACCGGCGGAGGGCGAGGATCTGGCGCAGCAGCAAATGCCTGAAGGCATTCCTCCGGAAATGGAGGAATTATTCAAACATTTTTTTAATGGCCCGGGCGGAGGCTATATTCCGAGGGAAACCAAATCATTAGGATCAGGTTTTATTATTTCTCATGATGGCTACGTACTAACTAATCATCATGTCGTAAAAGATGCTACCGAAATAGTGGTCAAATTATCGGATCGGCGAGAATTACTGGCCAAGCTGATTGGCTCCGATGCCCGTACGGATGTTGCACTTTTAAAGGTTGAGGCTAATGATTTACCCGTAGTGAATATCGGTTCTCCTGAGCAACTGCAGGTAGGCGAATGGGTCTTGGCTATTGGATCGCCTTTTGGCTTTGAACAATCTGTGACTGCCGGTATAGTCAGTGCCAAAGGCCGTAGCTTGCCAGGCGGAAATTATGTGCCTTTTATTCAAACTGATGTGGCGATAAATCCGGGAAATTCAGGAGGTCCATTATTTAATATGAAAGGTCAAGTTGTCGGTATAAACTCCCAAATTTATAGCCGTACCGGTGGATTTATGGGGCTGTCGTTTGCTATTCCCATAAACGTTGTGATGAATGTTGTTGAGCAGATAAAGACCAGCGGTAAGGTTTCACGTGGGTGGCTGGGTGTTCAGATACAGGATGTAACCAGAGAACTGGCTGAATCATTCGGCATGAAAAAACCCCAGGGGGCCTTGGTTTCTAAAATAATCCCGGGAAGTCCTGCAGAAAAATCAGATTTGCAGATTGGGGATATTATTACCGAATTTAACGGACAGCAGATTGAGACTTCCGGTGAATTGCCTCCCATGGTGGGAATGTCACCTATAGATAAAAAGGCAACCTTGAAGGTCATCAGGCAAGGAGAATCTAAAACCATAGCGGTTAACGTAGGGCTTTTACCCGATCAGGAGGAGAAATTGCCTGAATCGAAAGCCGAGCCAAAACCGACTAATCGATTGGGAATTAATGTTGTCGATTTAACCAGCGTGCAAAGAGAATCTTTGCAGGTTATTAAAAATGGCGTGCTGGTTCAGGAAGTCGCTAAAGGTCCTGCAAAAGATGCCGGCATCCAGCGTGGTGACGTGATTTTACGAATTCAAAACAATATCATTTCGAATGTTACTGATTTTGAGAAAGTAATAAAGAATCTGCCGGCAGGTAAATCTGTTGCTGTTTTAATCCAACGGCAAGGAAATCCGGTCTTTTTGGCTCTTAAAATTGATAAATAACATAGGCAATATAAGCAGTTTATCCATCATATAAACTGCTTATGGTTGAAAACTGCAGAGGCTCGCAAGTATGCAAAATAGTTGCAAGTCTCTGCTTATGCTTTAATCTGCGTTAGACGGCGTGAAGAAAAAATCAAGAAGACTTTGAGAAAAGATAGATAGAGAGTGATAATCACATCCTGGTATATATGAAGGATGTGCTAAAAAGTACAGCTATCTCTTTCCGCATTTTGCTGCAGAAAATAAAATCTACAGCAAAGTCAGAAAATGCTTAATATAAGAAATGGAATATTGTTAATGTTAAAGGGAAGGAGTTAATTTCGTTATAATAAATTAAAGGTTATAAATTAATTTATTACGTTTTATTATTAACTGAAATTAGAGCATTTATCCGGGATTAAATATTATTTTTCGAGTAAATTGATTTTTTGCTCTTTTCCATTCCACTCATCCGCATTGGGTAATGGCGGTTTCACTTCTGTAATAGCGGGCCATTGTTTGGCTAACTGCGCATTTAATTCAAGGAAGACTTCTTGTCCTTCGGGTAATTCATCTTCAGCAAAAATTGCATTGGCCGGACATTCGGGTTCACATAATGTGCAGTCAATACACTCGTCCGGATCAATAACGAGAAAATTAGGGCCCTCGCGAAAGCAATCTACAGGGCATACATCTACGCAGTCAGTAAATTTACATTTAATACAGTTTTCAGTGACTACAAAAGTCATAATGATTACCAGGAAAGTTGCGGAAAATTAATTTAACTTCAGAGTGATATCTTAACAGAAAGCATTAATTGATAGAACACCAGGTGATTGAAGTCATAGATTTATTAATGTTGTGAAAATAAAAATGTAATGGATGTAAAGAAGAAAAGAATTTACTTTACGCTTGCTGAATTAAATAAGGATAAAAATGTGCTTTTTGCGTGGCTGACTTTTCTTTCGAGTGTGTTTTTTAGAGCGAGCCTTGCTTCATTTCTAAGTTGATTATCCGCATAAAGTTGCTCAATACGCGCAGGAGCATTGGCCGCCTTTACAAAATATTTTACCGCATCTTTTGGCCTGTTATTAGATAGAAGAAATTCGCCATAAAAAAAATTAGTATCTATACCATCAGGATTAATTTTGAGAGCGTTTTGAAACATTTTTTGCGCTTCATTATCGTCACCAAACGCGATTGGCCATTCAGGCGCCAGGTAATAGAGGGTGCCCAAAGTAACATAAGCTGATCCATCCATGGTTTCAGGGTTTATTTCAATAGCTTTGATTAATAAATCGCGAGCTTCATAAATTGCGTTAAGCGCCGAAAATGCGTCCTGGTGATCGGCATACGTAGCTTTAACAACGGCCTGCCAGAAAATAGGCTCCGCATCGTCTGGGTAGCGCCTGGATAAGTCTATTGTTTTATCCAGCAAGTGAAGATAAGCCGCTCCCTGTTTTTGTTTCGGCGTGCTGTAGTAAATTGATGCCCATTCGGACTCTATGTTATTTAGAGAATCGGCTAGATTGTCCGCTAAACAGGGAAGAGATAGTATCAAAAATGCAACAAACGTTGTTTTTTTCATACAGGCAATATAAAGCAAATTATTATCCTTTTCAATAGGCATGAAATATTTTTAGCTTTTACCCCATTCCGAATAGGGATGGTTTAAGAGATTATTGTTGTAATATCGCAAATCATGAGTAACTTCCACGCCTAACCAGTGCGGTTTTGAAAACGGCAGTCCAATTTCTTTTAGTTCGATTTCAGCGACAATCAACCCTTTATTTTCACCTTCAAATTCGTCAATTTCCCAAATATTTCCATCATCAGTGACTAAATGGCGGGTTTTTTCTATCAAAGGTTTTCGGCAAAGATTGTTTAATATTTCATTTGCGTCAGTCAATGGAATTTCGTATTCATACTCATGCCTGTGAGTTCCTATTGATACGCTTTTTATATTTAGCCAGCCATGTTTATCACTTATCCTGACTCTGATTGAGCTTGATGCCTGAGAGCTCAAGTATCCTTGTCTGTATTTCACAGAACGGCTAATTTGCTTGCGCCAGTCGCTATTCGCGAGTAAAAATTTATGTTCGATTTCTATAGCCATAATAAGTAAATCTTTAACCTTATTTATTTACGGGAGCTGTGACACTTGAGTTTACAAGTCTTTTAAAAGGTCTCTTGCAGAGATTGCAATTATTAATTTAATAATTTCCTATGCTCACCCATTAACCTGTTTAATTGTCACATGTGATTAATTAAATTTCAGACCGAATTTATCCGTTTGAATAATTTTGGATTTTTTTTGAACTTGTATTAATTTTTTAAGACTCAAAATATGATCAACGGGTCTGCAAGTTTAATTCAACTTTGCGCCCTGTCCACTTTTTAGTGGCGTTTCATGTTATGTTCTTCACCTTTTGATTAGGTTTCTAATTAGATAGGAGAAAAGTCATGTCAAGCAAGAAAATTCCTTCCTATCTGAAAGCCCTAAAGCCTATCTGGCGCCCTCAAAAAATATTTTTTAAGACATAAGGAGTGAGCTATGTCCTCAATTTCTACAGTATTAGAGTCAAAAGGCGTTAAATTGGAAAACCAGCGCTTCACCTGGAAAGAAATGGCCGGCAAGCCGATCAGCAAACTGGATGATGACGCATTTACCCGTATCCGCATTATTTTATTGAACGGCATTGAAATGGATGCATTGCGTTTGGAGCATCTCATCGCCCGTTTCAATGGAGAGCTCCGGTTGCCGCTTGCGCAAATCCGGCGGGTGGAGCAGCATCAGGCCACGATGATTAATTGGCTGATATCCGCCGATCATTCCCCGCTGGAAACCACCATTGCTTACGAGCAGGTAGCCATTGAAGTCACGGCGGCGGTAGCCCAAACCGAGCCGGATCCGTATCAGGCTCAAACGTACCGGTTTGGCCTGCTGGAGGATTTTGATCATTTATACCGGTACTCGGCAATGCTAGATCGGCTTGAAGGCAAAGACGCCAATAATATTTTGCAAAGTTATACCGATATTATTCCCGGCCGCCTGACTACCGAGCATCACCGTGCTCCGGCGGACGATCTGCGTAATTCCTACAAAGCCGGCGAGGCCGCCCTGATCACTAAAATCCATGCGGCCCTGATCACGGCAGCCGAGTACCAAACCCATGACTACTACATGAATATAGGCCCCACCTTTGCAGATCCTGTCGCGCGTCAACTCTATGCGGAAATCGCTTCCGTAGAGGAACAGCATGTTACCCAGTACGGGTCACTGATGGATCCGGGCGAAAGTTATCTGGAAAAATGGCTGATCCATGAAGCCATGGAAGTTTACACTTATTACAGTTGTGCCGAGCAGGAAACCAATTCGCGCATCAAAGCCATCTGGGAGCGCTTTCTGGATTATGAGCTGGGCCATTTGGATACGGTTAAAGGGTTATTTGAACACTATGAACGGCGCGATTCCGCAGAAGTTCTGGGCGGCGCGCTGCCTGAGCTGCTGGAATTTAAAAGTCAGCGGGATTTCGTGCGCAAGGTATTAATCGACGAGGTAAATCTCCGCAGCCGCGGCGCTGAATATGTTGACCGCAGCCAGGAAAGTAATGCCTCACTGGAATACCGCAGGCATATCTGTTCAGAAGGAGTTGCAGCCGAGGCTGTATCAGCCGGTTACCGCTGGCATGAAGGCACGGAATTAAATGGTAAAACCACTGAAACGAACGTTAATACAAAGGGGGAACCAGTGTATGAATAAACACACACAGTTGGGAATGAATCGTACCGGCATACAAATGTCACCTTTAGATACCGCAAAGTTAAAAAATATTGCCGCAGAAGTTCCTCCCGATGTGGGAGGAAACAGTGATGTATTGGCAGCGTTCAGGGGTAAATTCGTGGCTGACGCCGAGCCTATAGGTTCGGTGCCGGTGCCCGGCAATCTCAAAGGATTAGTAGGCACGGCCATGGAAAAGCTAACCGGTCATCATATTGAAGTACTGGTTGATAAATTAGGGGAAAGACTGGCTTTTGAACGCACGGGTGTGCGTTTGTATGAGGCTATATTAGCCAAAACCAGTGCGCTTGAAGACATATCCGAGCCCCTGGTTCAAGCCTTGCGCCGTTTTCGTAATGAAGAGTTAGTCCATTTTGAGCTGGTGAAATCCGTCCTGCTGCAGTTGGGCGCCGATCCGACCGCGCAAACGCCTTGCGCTGATGCAGCCGGAGTAGCCTCATCGGGAATTTTAAAAGCCATCACTGACCCGCGAACCACTCTTGCTCAATCGCTGGACGCCTTGCTAGCAGCCGAGCTGATCGATAATGCCGGCTGGGAACTGCTGATAAAATTAGCAGGACATGTGGATCATACGGAGTGGATCGAACAGTTTCAGCTCGCGCTAAAACAGGAAGCGCATCACTTGGCTACAGTTAGGTTATACGTAGAAAACGAAATTCTTCGTGACTCTGCGGCACTGAGATAGTAACCTTTGCAAGCTAAATACCAGTATCTTTTAATATTTTTATTGAGGAGAATTAAATGGCTTTTGAACTTCCTGCGTTACCTTATGCTAAAGATGCATTGGCGCCCCATATTTCTGAAGAAACTTTAGAGTATCATTATGGCAAGCATCACCAGACCTATGTCACGAATCTGAATAACCTGATTCCCGGCACTGAATTTGAAAAACTATCCCTGGAAGAAATTATCCTGAAATCTTCCGGAGGTATTTTCAATAATGCAGCTCAAGTCTGGAATCATACCTTTTACTGGAATAGCTTGGTTCCAAATGGCGGCGGTCAACCTACCGGCGCTTTAGCCGATGCTATTAATTCTGCTTTTGGTTCTTTTGATAAATTTAAAGAAGAATTTACTAAATGCGCAGTAACTACTTTCGGTTCGGGCTGGGCTTGGCTAGTAAAAAATGCAGATGGCAGCTTGGCATTGGCGAGTACCAGTAATGCCGGCAATCCGCTGACTACAGGGCAAACCCCTCTTTTGACCTGTGATGTTTGGGAACATGCGTATTACATTGACTACCGCAATGCGCGCCCAGCTTACCTTGAAGCATTCTGGGCATTGGTTAACTGGGAGTTTGCTGCTGATAATTTTTCAGCTTAACTCTGTGTAAACCGGAAACCTTCTGCGTCTTATGATGCAGAAGGTTTTTTTATGGGAGTAATAAGATGGCTACAGTTTTAATTACCGGTTCTAATCGCGGTTTAGGTTTGGAATTTTGCCGTCAGTATGTAAGAGAGGGCTGGAATATTATTGCCTGTTGCCGTAAACCGGAACAGGCGTTTGAATTGGACAAACTTGCGCATCAATATAACACTATCCGCATAGAGGCTCTGGATGTTGCCGATTTCAGTCAAATTGATGTACTGTCGCAGAAACTATCCGATGTGTGCATTGATGTCCTGATTAATAATGCAGGCATTTACGAAGATAAGCGGGAGCACGGTTTTGGTAAACTTGATTATCAGGCATGGATTAAAACTTTAACGGTAAATACCTTGTCTCCGGTTAAAATGGCAGAAGCTTTTTTACCGCAAATCAAATGCAGTGAAAAAAAGTTAATCGCCAGCATTAGCAGTTTAATGGGCAGTATGTCCGATAATGATTCGGGCGGCAGTATTTTGTATCGTTCCGGCAAAGCCGCGTTAAATGCAGCAATGAAGACTTTAGCAATTGATCTTAAAGAGCAGTCTATCGGCGTGCTTATTTTTCATCCGGGCTGGGTTAAAACCGATATGGGCGGGACTAATGCTTTAATTAATGCTGAGGAAAGCGTGTCAGGAATGCGTTCCGTGATAAACAGTTTTTCATTAAGGCAATCAGGCAGTTTTATCAAGTATGATGGAACTCTATTACCGTGGTAAATATAAATGCTTAAACACATATTACTGTTATGGGGATTGTTGCAAACTACCGCCTATGCTCAAGATTCAATACCTGAGCAGATCACTGTGCCGGTCGGCAATAACCTGGTTTTGTCGGCGCATGCGCAAGGCGATCAAATTTATCAATGCACTCTGAATGAAGGCGCATATTCATGGAAACTGAAGGCGCCTGATGCCGACTTATTCGATACCCAGGGTCAGCTGATCGGACACCATTATGAAGGGCCCACATGGGAATATAAAGACGGCAGCCGCATAGTCGGCAGGGTGATCAGTAAAATTGATATTGAGCCGGGCTCTGCAATTTCCTGGCTGCTTGTGGAAGTAATAGACCATAAGGGCCAAGGTGTATTTTCCAATGTGCGTTTTATTAATCGTATTAACACCCACGGCGGCGTACCGCCTTTGGAAGGATGTGATCCCAATCATCCGGGCAGTGAAAAACGGATTGCCTACATAGCGGATTATATTTTCTACGCGCCCGAATGAACTCAACTTGCCGGGCTTGATCTCATATTTGCGTCTAACTTATGAGCAAAATAATATCCAGACATTCCTCACTTGATTTTTCGGCCCATGAATAAATGTATATGGGCTCTTAAAAGCTCGCTTGAAGAGCAATATCATGATCTTGAATGGGGTGTTCCGGTGCATGATGACCGTCTGCTTTTTGAGTTCCTGATTCTTGAAGGCGCGCAGGCTGGATTAAGCTGGTCTACCATTTTGAAAAAACGCGAAGGTTACCGCAAAGCTTTTGATAATTTTGATGCTGAGCTTGTTGCAAACTATGACGATAAAAAAATCAACACGCTCTTGGTTAATCCTGAAATTATAAGAAATAAATTGAAGATAAATGCTGCGGTAACCAATGCACAAGTCTTTTTAAAAGTTCAGCAGGAATTTGGCAGTTTTGATAAGTATATCTGGCGATTTGTTGAGGGCGCACCTAAGCAGAATGCCTGGAAAAATATGGCAGATTTTCCTGTGACTACGGCAGAATCCGATGTTATGAGTAAAGACCTGAAGAAACGGGGCTTCAAGTTTGTGGGCAGTACCATTTGTTATGCCCATATGCAGGCAACCGGCATGGTCAATGATCATACTATCGACTGTTTCAGACACGCGGAAATTGGGAATGCCTGTAAAAGTGTTCAAGATTTAATATAAAACAAACTAACCAGCAAAGACGACAGCTAAACAAAGAGTGCGTCATACCGGCATGGAGTGCCGATATCCAGAAGCCAGGGATGGCTTGCGTAGCTCACATTCAAATAGTAAATATATCCGTCTTTACAAATATTCCCTTAGTTATGACACTCAGAAGGAGTAAATCTCTATGCGATATCTACATACCATGATCCGGGTTCGGGACCTTAAAGAATCCCTCGATTTCTTTTGCAATAAGCTGGGACTTATCCAAAGCCACCGAATGGATAGTGAAAATGGCCGTTTTACCCTGGTTTACCTGCATGCCCCGCTCGATGCCAAACAGGCGGCTGAAATGTCGGCGCCGTTAATAGAGCTGACTTATAACTGGGATACTGAAGAATATGGGGGAGGGCGTAACTTCGGTCACCTTGCTTTTGAAGTCGATAACATCTATGAAACCTGCCAGAAATTGATGCGTGCGGGTGTGTTAATCAATCGTCCCCCGCGCGATGGGCATATGGCCTTTGTACGCTCACCGGATGCTATTTCTATCGAACTTTTACAAAAAGGCGGGGCGCTCGCGCCTGAAGAGCCGTGGGTCTCCATGGGAAATACGGGAAGTTGGTAAAGGCAGATTCAAGACTCAAGGAATAACAAGGCGTGGGTTTACAGGTTCGGCTGACTTCTTTTGCAAAAGTTGCATGGGTTATTAGATATGTTATTATGGCCACAGCTTTGTTACTGATGTTTACAAGGAATGTAATCGAACTCTACGTTTTAAGAAAAAGACGCTGGACGAAAAAGTATAAAAGTCTTCTGGGGTTAAATCCCAGAAATCCTTTACCTTTTAAATCAAGGTACTTCTCATGAAAATGCCAAGTAAAAAATTTATAATAACATTAGTCATTGGACTGACTGCGCTATTAAGTTCGGTAGCGAATGCTGCAATAATTAATATTTCACCGACAACTTCCCCATTTGTCATAGATCCGGTAAATAAAGGCCCTACCAGTGTTACTTATAGCCCTTTAGCTCTCCAAATTATCTATAGCGATGATGCACAGTCAGACATTAATCCGCAGAGCCCGGCCAACATAGGCGTTAAAGTTGAGCAGCTTTTAAATACTGTGGGTTCAGTTACTTTGGTTTCATCTGCCGAAGTAACTAACGGCGGCACGGCAGGTTCGTTCTCCAGCTCTTTGGCATATAATTTCCTTGCACTTCATTTCGGCAACAACGAGCTGCTATTTGATTTCGGGGATGCCGGAATTGTCGCCAATCAAGCATTCTCAATCAGCGGGCTTCCATTTGGGATAAGTAACTGGAGAGCCTATAGTGGAGATTCTGGATTCCCAAGCCCGGCTCCAGTTCCTGTTCCAGCTGCGATATGGCTATTCGGCTCTGCTTTGGCAGGCTTCGGTTTGATCGGTCGTCGTAAGCAGAAGCTAATTGCTTAAAAGAAAATTCAAGTACTAAAAATACAAAAAAACCGCCCGTGGGGCGGTTTTTTTTTTGTAATTCACGCGCTGCTGAAATGTTCTGTAGCAGCCATCAATTGCCTCGGGCAAATTTTGATACTGGCAGTTAAACCGCTTTTTTAATTCTCTCTAAAGCATTCTCCAGATTCGCCATGCTGGCCGCAATCGAAATCCTGATAGGACCGACAGCCGAAAGCAGAGCCGGGCACTAAGGCGACGCCAGCCTTTTCGATTAAATATTCGGAAAATTCCAGATTGTCGTTGATACCCTCCAGCCTGGCTATAAGGTTTTTTACGCCGGGAAACATAAAAATTACTGTCATTGTTAATGCACTCGATGCCTTTATTTTTATTGGACTTGAAAACCACAATAATCAAGCCGCTATGCGATAGATTTTTGGTGAAAGGATCGTAGTTAATCCAAAATACTTCAACCCGCCTGCAAATCGTGCAAAGGCAGATGCAACAATGATACGGATTGAATATCGGTCTTCCGGCTGGCGTGTTGCACGTCAATCCCAACCAGCGTGCCATTGCCGTCAAAATCCAGCACTACGCCATCAGCGACCTCGTCGGAATCTACTGAGGGCGTATTGGACAGATGAATGTACAGCGAATCGGTTTCTTTATCGTAGCTCAGCTTCATGGTTTAAATCTCCGGTCCGGGAAAGCATTATGCAGGGTTACGCCGTCACTCAACGTTACTACCCATAAATATTTGTCCAGCCCAGGCACAAACACCCATCTGCAAAATGGCCGTGCAATGTATATATGCAAATTATGTACATTCCTGTAAGTGATTAGGCTTTTTGGAGATTTGCACCTTACCCTACAAAACCTTAAACCGCTTTCTTAATTCTTTCTAAAGCATTTTGTAGATTGGCCATACTGGTCGCAATCGAAATCCTGATATGGCCGGGACAGCCGAAAGCAGAACCCGGCACTAAGGCGACGCCGGCTTTTTCAATTAAATATTCGGAAAATTCCAGGTCGTCGTTGATACCTTCCAGCCTGGCAATAAGTTTTTTGACGCTGGGGAAAACATAAAAAGTACCGTCTGTGTTCAGGCACTCTACGCCGTCAATTTTATTGAGCTCGGAAACTACATAGTCATGACGTTGTCTGAATTCAACACACATGCGGTTAATAAAACTTTGGTCGCCGGTCAGGGCGGCTTCCGCTGCAACTTGGGAAATGGAGGTCGGGTTAGAAGTGCTTTGCGACTGAATAGTGCACATGGCTTCAATCAGGTTAGCAGGGCCTGCAGCATAACCGATGCGCCAGCCGGTCATGGAATAGGCTTTGGAGACGCCATTTAATACAACAGTGCGGTCGTAAAATTCAGGATGCGCATTTAGAATATTAACAAACGTGCCTTGCTCCCACAGTATATGTTCATACATATCGTCGGTTGCGATAATAATCTCGGGGAAATCCTTGAGCACATCGCCCAAAGACTTAAGCTCTTCCAGGGAGTAGGCAATGCCAGACGGATTAGACGGGCTATTGATAAAGATTAACCGGGTTTTACCGGTAATGGCCGCGCGTAATTGCTCTGGTGAAATTTTAAAATGCTGCTCCTGCGTGGTTTCAATAATAACCGGCACGCCGTCAGCCAATAACACCATATCAGGATAGGAAACCCAGAAGGGCGCCGGAATAATGACCTCATCGCCCGAGTTAAGCAGGGCTTGGGTTAAATTATAAGAACTTTGTTTGCCGCCGCAGGACACCAGAATTTGATTGAGTTGATAATCAAGCCCGTTGTCATTTTTAAATTTAGCGATAATGGCTTTCTTCAGGCTGGGGATTCCGTCAACTGCCGTATATTTGGTGAAGCCGTTGTCCAATGCCTTGACTGCCGCCGCTTTAATATGATCCGGGGTATCAAAATCCGGTTCGCCTGCGCCGAGGCCGATGATATCTTTGCCCGCCGCACGCATTTGAGCGGCTCTGGCGGTTACCGCCAAAGTAGGTGAAGGTTTAACTGCTTTGACTCTGTCAGAAAGTTTGATGCTCATGGTCCGCCGTGTAAAATCCAGGTCTAAATGAAAATAATTATACTCTATATATAATGGCTTTCTAAAAGCCTAATGTTAAAAATGATGTCTATTGAGAATGTATAAGTGAGAAAACAATTTAAAATCCACAGCCGGTTTAAGCCGGCCGGCGACCAGCCTACCGCGATAGAGCAACTGGTTGAAGGTTTAGGCGATGGCGAAGTTCACCAGACGCTGTTGGGCGTCACGGGTTCGGGTAAAACGTTTACGATAGCCAATGTTATTGATAAAGTTCAGCGTCCGGCCATGATCATGGCCCCCAATAAAACGCTGGCTGCTCAATTATACGGTGAGATGAAAGAGTTTTTTCCGGAAAACAGCGTTGAATATTTTGTCTCTTATTATGACTACTATCAGCCGGAAGCCTATGTGCCGGCTTCGGATACCTTTATCGATAAAGATGCATCGCTGAATGAGCATATAGAGCAAATGCGTTTGTCGGCCACTAAAGCGTTAATAGAAAGAGGAGATACGATTGTTGTCGCCACGGTTTCAGCCATTTATGGCCTGGGCGAGCCCGAATCGTATTTCAAAATGGTGTTGCATCTGGTAAAAGGCGACATGATTGATCAGCGCAGTATTTTGCGGCGTCTTGCGGAAATGCAATATACCCGTAATGATACGGAATTGCGCCGGGCAACCTACCGTGTTCGCGGCGATGTCATTGATATTTTTCCTGCCGAATCTGATAAGGAAGCGTTAAGAATAGAGTTATTTGATGATGAAGTTGAGCGATTGTCATTATTCGATCCGTTAACGGGCGAAATCGTCAATAGAGTCGCGCGTTATACCGTTTATCCGAAGAATCATTATGTCACTCCGCGGGAACAATTATTGTCGGCAGTTGATGCAATCAAGATAGAGCTTAAAGAACGTTTGAAACAGCTGCATTCAATGAATAAACTCGTTGAAGCGCAGCGGCTTGAGCAAAGAACTCTGTTTGATCTTGAGATGATTCTGGAAGTCGGATATTGCTCCGGTATTGAAAACTACTCGCGGTATCTGTCGGGCCGGGGACCGGGAGAAGCGCCGCCGACCATGTTTGATTATTTACCGGATGATGCGCTGGTGATTATTGATGAAAGTCATGTCACGGTGCCGCAGATCGGCGCCATGTATAAAGGCGATAGGTCGCGCAAGGAAACCCTGGTTGAATATGGCTTCAGACTGCCTTCCGCTTTGGATAACCGGCCGTTAAGGTTTGAAGAATTTGAAGTGAAGACCCCGCAAAGAATTTATGTGTCAGCAACGCCGGGACCTTATGAAAGGGAACATTCAGGCGTTTTTGCCGAACAGGTAGTCAGGCCGACGGGCTTGGTTGATCCCGAAGTGGAAGTGCGTCCGGCGACGACGCAGGTTGATGATTTATTATCGGAAATCAATAAACGCGTCGCCATAAAAGAACGCGTGCTGGTGACTACGCTTACCAAAAGGATGGCCGAAGATTTGACGGAATATCTGGCTGAGCATGATGTGCGGGTCCGGTATTTGCATTCGGATATTGAAACCGTGGAAAGAGTTGAAATAATACGGGATCTAAGACTGGGGCAGTTTGATGTGCTGGTAGGCATCAATCTGTTGCGCGAAGGTCTTGATATACCTGAAGTATCTTTGGTCGCCATATTGGATGCTGATAAGGAAGGTTTTCTGCGTTCGGTGGTATCCCTGGTTCAGACGATTGGCCGGGCTGCGCGCAATATTAACGGTAGAGCTATTCTGTATGGAGACCGGATTACCAAGTCCATGCAGCAGGCAATAGATGAAACCGATCGCCGCCGTGAAAAACAACGTAAGTTTAATGCTGAGCATCATATAGAACCTGCGACTATATTAAAATCCATAACCGATATATTACAGGTGGCGATCCCCGGTTCAGGATTTACAGTTCCCGCCAAGTCTTTCAGCAAAGTAGCGGAGCTTTCAGCCGAATATAAGGCACTGACGCCCAGGCAGGCGGGTAAAAAACTGAAGCAAATGGAAGATGCGATGTATCAGCATGCAAAAAATCTGGAATTTGAGCAGGCGGCAAGAATCCGGGATGAAATTAAATTGATGCAGGAGCAAATATTGGCTTGAGGCCAATTTTTAAAACCCAAGGCTTAATCTGACATTTTAAAATCTAGTTACGACTCAAAAGCCGATTAATATAAACTCTTAAATGTCAGTCGAGAGCCGTATTACGGTCATTTGTATACATTGGAATTATCCCGATCGGTTTATCATATATAAATTATTGATTAAACCCTTTAGAAAAACGGTTACTAATGCTCATTCTTGACAACAAGAGTTGGCGGGGCGTACGTTAGCCAGACCTGGATAATAATTTGTTAGGCGTTGATGCTCTGGAATCTTGCGACCGATAACATCATCAGACAGCTGCCCGTACACGAGCAGCTATTCGCGTACGCATACTTGTCTGCGGCGCATGTTTTGTGTGCGAAGACCCTTGAGCGTGCAGAGGCGCGCGACTGGTCCGCTGGAGCTGTAATTCTGATGAACGCATCCCATGCTGTCGAGATCTTCCTGAAGGCAACCCTTCTCAAGCGCGATGAGTCAGTTGACGTTTGGCAGTTCGGTCACGATATTGCGGAGCTGGCCAAAGAATACGAGAAGCAATATCCGGAGGCGGAGTGGGCCTGAGATATTCTATTTCGGCAATCGCAGCCCGACGGGCTTAGCGCGGAGCAAAAGCGTATCTATCGTGATGGTGTGGCCCCACCAAGCATTGAGTTTCGCTATCCGGTCACGAGCAAAGTCAACCCTGGATCACTTTGCATGGTTTTGAGCCCCATTCGTTTGCCCGCAATCTCAAGAGAATCGAGGAAGACTTTTACCGCATCTGTAACCGCAAGGCCTAATCAGTCGCTCTAGCCGACTTGCGTCGGCAAGCCTCTGCTCGCGGCTCAGCTTCAACTTTGAACGCCTGCTTTCCAGAAGAGAGTCCTACACAGAAATTTTATGACGTCTCTTGATAATCGAAAGCGGATAATTATAGTTTCAGCTATTATCGGCAAAAGTCTGAATTATTTCCTTACCCTATCAGTTCAAATGTGAACTAATACAGCCTGATCAAGCTCAAGTGAAGTTCTTGAGGCTTGGTAGACCAAAATATCCTGATGCGCTTTACCCATTTTAGGGGGAGGCCGCGTAACAAAAGTATTTCTAGAACATATTAGACTTGATAACCTGCTGGATGTGTTGTTCATATGATCATACACGTCAGTTCGGTATGCGCCTCTTTTTTAGGCATCGGCGGAAGCAGAACCTGTCCTCACAGCAGTCGTGAAGAAAGGCTGGGGCCGCCGATGCTATGAACGGTCGTGTACAATTGCCAGTCATTTTATGGGCAAGGACGCTCAACAAGGTTTTCGCAAAAATAGCGATTCCCCGCTTAGTATTAATTAAAGTTCAGCAAGACGCCTTGAATAGAACTACCTCAATTTCCCGCTCTTTTCTTCATGATAAACGTGGCGTTTTTAGCGGCGGAAGATTCTGAGGATTTACAATTGGTTTCCAAAGGATCATCCTGTTGGATCAAATTATCCTTGATGATTTCTTGAGCCCTGGCTTCCGCTTCCGCCAGTTCATCCGTAAAAATGTCGGTTTGATACTCCTGAGTGGATACTTCCGCCAGCGATGCGCCCACGGGCTGATCCGAATCTTCGATATTGATCGATGTCCGGGTTGAAAGCCCCGGACGTACGGGTTTTTTCATGATCTCATCTTTCCGTAGGGCGATACGCACGGGAACGCGCTCCACGATGTGAATAAAATTTCCGGCGGCGTTATCCGGCGGCAGTAAGGCAAAGACGCTGCCGGTGCCTGGCGTCAATCCTTCCACCGTTCCGTGATAGATAAAGTTTTCGCCGTACAGGTCGACGCTGATTTCCGCCTTTTGGCCGGGCCGCACTCTCGCCAGCTCGGTTTCCCGCAAATTTGCCTCTACCCACAGATGTTCCAGGGGTACCAGCGTCATAAGCGGATCGCCGGGCTGAACGCGGTTTCCTACCTGAACCTTGCGCATGGATACATAGCCGGAAACGGGAGCACGGATTTGCTGGCGTGAATATTCAAGATAGGCGGCGATAAATTTATACTTGGCCGCTTCCACGTCCGGGTGCAAAATCCTAGTCGTGCCGCCTACTCTCGCTTCAATGGATTGAAGTTCGGCTTCGGCCTCTTTTTTGTCCGCTTCGAGCGCCGTCATCTGATCCTCGGCATTCTGCAGCACCTGCTCGGATACCGACCCAGTTGGAACCGCCTGCCGTATGCGCATTAAATCATGGCGCACCTGGGCTAGGCGGGCGGAGCGGGCAATCAGTTTTTGGCACATTTGCCGGTGAGTGGAAAAAACCGCGCCGATTTCGCGCACTACCTGTCCCAGTTCGCCGCGGCTTTGGCCCAGAGCGGTCTCAGCGCGATGCTCGTCAAGACGGACTAGCAGATCGCCTTTGTTCACATACTGGCTTTCCTCGGTCAATACCTGCGTGACAATGCCGGTGGCGTCAGCCTCGACCGGAATAAGATTGCCGGTGATGAAGGCGTTGTGGCTGACTACCCAGAACCGGTAGGAATACCACCAGTAGCCTGCATAAACCAAAGCGCTCGCCGCCAGCATCAGCAGAACCAATAACAGGTAGCGGTTGCGTCGGGCGCGGATGGACTTGGGGGAGATTTTCATGGACAGTTATGATGAGCGGCTCAAAATTTTTCTTGATTGTTTCATGCCGCTGGCACCCGGGCCTTGCATTAGCTCTCCCAGGGCAGCCAGCTGAATGATTTCTGTTCGGGCTTGTGGGGCTTGTGCTGGATGGGCTGAAGATTATTCACATACCCGCCGCCCAATGCTTCCATTAAATCCACTATCGCGGCCAGCTGGTCGGCCTCTAGAGTCTTGGCGACATATTCCTGATTCAGCACGTCATGCTGGCGCGCCAGCAATGCCCGGCGATCATCGAGGCCGCTGCGGAACCGGACTTCAGCGAAACTCAGGTTTTCGTGCTGTGCGGACAGCAGGCGGTCATGCGCTTCCAGTATCGAGCGCGATTCACGCCAGCGGCTCAGGCTATCGGCGACTTCCTGCACGGCCTGCAGCAAGGTTTTATTGTAAAGCTCCACGGCTTCATCATACTCCGCCCGCTGCGCCGACAGCTCGCCGCGCAGGCGTCCGCCTTCGAATAACGGAAGCCGCAAGCCGGGCGCAATTCCATAAGAGAAGCTGGAACCGGAGAACAGGACATTGGCAAGCGAACTCGCCCCCTTCGTCAATCTGAGCGCATTTATACCGGCAAAGGCGGTCAGGTCGATAGTGGGCAAGAAACTGGCCTTGGCGACTTTGACCCGCTGCGCAGCAGCCTCGGCGCGGTGCAGGGCGGAAGCAAGATCGGGGCGATGGCTAAGCAATTCCAGCGGCAGCTTGGCAGGCAGCCGCATTTGTTCCGAATGGATTTCCGGTTGGGCAAACAGGTTTTGCGTGGCGTCAGGCCCATTCCCGATCAGTTTCGCCAGCAGGTTCCGCTGGATGTCCAGCTGATCCCGTAGCCCCGCTTCGCGCTTGTTCGCTTGCTCCAATTCAATGGCGGCCTGCTTCACGCGATCGGCGGAATCCAGTCCCAGCCGCAGGCGGATTTCGTCCATGTTAAGCAAACCGCGCCGCAGCTCAACCATTTGATGCGCCAGCTCCAGCTGCTGTTTGAGCGCCACGCCATGTATGTAAGATCTGGCAATGGCGGTTGTCAACTGAAGCAGCACTTCGGCCTGCTCCGCTTCCTCGGCGGCCGCCTCACCCAGCGCCGCTTCCAGCGCCGCGCGGTTTTTCCCCCAGAAATCGAATTCATAACGAAGATTAAAAGGATTAATCTGGCCGAAGACAATATTAGCCCCCGCCGTCTCGCGGTTGAGCGCGGCGAATACGCCGTTTTCTGAAATACGTTTATTCTCGAAGTCCACCTCGGCATCCAGGAAAGGCAGAAGCCTTGCGCCTTCCACGCGAACCAGGGCTTGCGCTTGACGCAAACGAACGCTGGCAACCTTAAGACCGATGTTTTCTTTAAGAGCGGTATCCATCAGTTGATTGAGTTCCGCGCTGCCGAATTCCCGCCACCAGCGTTCAGGCGGCCAGTGATCGTCAGGAATACCCGGCTTATCCAAATTAGCATGAGATAAGGCATGCGCCATGGACGGGGTTTTCAGGAACTCGGCCGGTTGGTCTCCTTTCGGTATCCAGGCGCAACCGGCCATCAGCAGCATGAAACCCAAAAATCCAGGGTAAAGCAATTGCTTCGGTGCGAGGCGGCGAATCATGGTTCACCCATTATCTGTTCCGCGCGCAGGTCGCCTAGCTCTTCCGTCAGAGCCGGGTAAAGAGGCTGATGAGTCGGATAAGCCAGCCATACCAGCGCTGCCAATCCGAGAAAGATATAGCTGGCCAGCAGAAACGCATCGTTCAGCGACAGGATGGCGGCATGCTGTCTGATGAGAGCCAGCAGTCTGCTGTTGACCATGCTTTTATCAACGCCTGCTGCCTCAATCTGCGCAGAAAATCCTTGCAGGGCATCAAGAGAAGCAAATCGACGTCCTCCGAATTGATCGGCAAAATGAAGCTGATGAAAGGGAATGCGCCGAAAGAGCACGACGCCTTCCAGAGTGATCCCGAATGCGCCGGCGATAACCCGCAGAAATCCCGTTTCTTCAGCGGCGCGCAGTTCTTGATCGCCGGATAGTCCGTGCAGAGTCAGCTTGGTCAGCGGCATGAAAAACGAGCCCAGAAAAAAGCCAAGCAGCAGCATGGGCCAAAAAAGCTGATCGAATGAGCCGGGATCATCGAACAAGCCCAGCCAATAAAATGTCAAGGAGAAACCCAGCAGATTAAGACAGGCTGGCAAGCGCGCGTCCAGCCGCTTTGGCAGCTTGTGCATCAAAACAGTCACCGGCGCCGCAAGCAGGATCATGGGCAGGTAAGCCATACCCGCGAGAAAGGAAGAATAACCCAGCAATAGTTGAAGCTGGACAATGAACACGGACATCAGCCCCTGGATTAAAAGAAATCCCACCGCCAGACAAACCACCCCTATGGTAAAATTACGGTGAGCGAAAAGACGGATATTGAAAGCCGGATGGCGTTCGCCTGCTTCCCAGATAATAAAACAGGGCAAGGCAATGATCAGCACGACCAGCATGCTGCATAGCAAAGGCGAGTCCAGCCAGTCAAAATCATTGCCCAGATTCAGAAGAGTCTGGATGCTGCCGAGAATCAAAAACAGCAGGACGAAGCCGATGCCGTCGAAATGGGCGCGGCTGCGCTCGAATCCGCGCCCCGCGAGCAAGGAGCCGGTAATGCCGGCAATAGCCAAGGCCAAAAAGGCGTTCAGGTAAAACAGGTAACGCCAGCCCAGTTCATCAGCGAGGATTCCGCCCGCGGGAAAGCTGATGGTGAAAGGCATCAGCGTGACCAGTCCCCATATGCCCAAGCCCAGCAATTTCAGCCGGGCGGGATATTCTTTCAAGAGCAGGGATTGGCCGATATAGAGCGTAATTCCTCCTGAAAATCCGAGCAGAACGCGTCCCGTAACAAACAGCCACAAGCTCTGGCTGATCGCGCATAAGTAAGAAGCCAAGGCATAGGCGGCAAACGCCGCTATGAAGAGGCGGTAATCGCCTGTAATGCCCGATAGCCAGCGCGCGATAGGGAACGCCAGCGCTAGGGCGATTATGAAGTATGTCTGGCCCCAGGTGCCGAAGCTCGGCAATACGCCGCCCAGATCGCCGGCAACGTGCGGCAGCAGCGCAATATAAGCTCCGATATTGAACAATACAGCCATGTGTCCCAAGGACAGCGCGACATTAAACAAAATGAAGCGCCATCCGCGCAGGCGTTTAGCGTAGACAATCGTCATGCAAGCTTAATAATTTATCTCTGTCTGGACAGCGGAAAGGTTTTGACCGGACAGGCTTGGCGATAACCCGAGATCATCTAGCCCTTGCGTAATAAGCTGGGCGCCTATTTTTTGTACAAGCTGCTTGAAATTCGCGCCGTCCGGGCTTAGCAACGCCTGAGCAGAGTCTTCGGCAGAAAAGCTTTTCGCCTTGGCTTTGCCTATGACTTGCCCGGTATCCGGATCAATTAACTTGAGCAAAACCATTAACGAGGTTTGGACATCAAAAATCCTGTAAGCGCCGATGCCAACTTCCACGACGGCGTCAACGCGATTCATCGGCTCCCTTTGCCGGTAATCGACGGCGGATTTATCCTGCCCGTACCATTGCCGGACAGCATCATGCCAGTGGCCGAGATTAGCGTTGCGGTTTTCCTTCGCCATGGGAAGCCGGTTATATGTTTGGCTTATTACAGTTTTGACGCGGCCGGCATTTAATTGGGATACTGCTTCCTGAGCCAGGGCGAGCGAGGGAGACCAGCTTTCCTCAAGCGGAGCGGTTCCGGACGAGTCCGCAACCGGATGTAAATCATCCGCGGGCGCGACGCTGTCGTCCTCGCTTACATACCCGGCGATTAATACGCCGCCTGGGCTTCTGTATATTTTCTTCTCCAGCATTACTGAGAGGGGCAGGCTTTGAAACTGGTATTGCCGGTAAACGGGGATCCGGGTTTCAATCAAATCCGGAATGACTTCAAGCGGCGGGGCTTCCATGGGCACCACAAGCATGGTGCCTATTCCAGGCGTATAGCCCGTCGGTTTGGGCGGCAACGCTTGGCAGCCGCCGGTTGCAAGCAGCAGCATAAGCAATGCGCACTGGCTTTTTATTGCCGGCAAACAGCGCTGAATATTAAATATTTTTTCGAACCAGCAGCAGCTGTTCGCTTTCTCCGACGTTTTTCGGTAAATCCAATTCAGGAACATGCCGGTAGTGGTTTCGTTGATTGATTTTCCATCAAAGGTTTTATGTTTAAGGTAATTTTGTATCATCTTTTTTCTCCAGGCTGGTTATAACTAAATCCATTGCTGCAAGAGATTTATAAATTTATGAGTACTAATATATGGACTTGTTCATATAAGACAAACGATATTTATTGGACATTAGTATCGATATATCCGATATTAATAGAATGGATATAGATCAGATTAAAACCTTTTTAAGCGTGGCCGCTAACGGCAGTTTTCTGGAAGCGGCCGGCAGGCTTTATGTTACCCAGTCGACCGTGAGCACACGCATGCAGCGGCTGGAATCCTATCTGGGCGTTACCTTATTTGTGCGCAACCGCTCGGGCGCCGCGTTAACGCTGTCAGGGCAGCGTTTTTTGCGTCATGCCAAATCCATGTTGTTAACCCTGGAACAGGCGCGGCATGATATTGGCTTGCCCGGCCGGTTTCGCGCCAGCATTACCGTGGGTGCACGGATCGCCTTATGGGAAGAGTTATTGCCTCGATGGATCGGCGCTTTGCGGCGGCAGGCGCCCGATATCTCCATTCGCAGCGAAATCGGCTTTGAAGAAGATTTGATGCGGGGGCTCATCGAAGGCAGAATCGATGTGGGCATGATGTACACGCCGCAGCACAGTCCCGGCCTTCAGATTGAACACTTATTCGATGAAACGCTCGTGCTGGTGACGACTGATCCGGCCAAGCCCTGGCCCAATGAAGATTATATTTATGTAGACTGGGGCCCGGCCTTCTACGCCCAGCACAACATCAGCTACCCGGACTTCGAACGCCCTCCGCAAGTGGTGAATATCGGCTGGCTGGGAGTGCAGCTGATAATCAGCAACGGCGGTTCATGTTTTCTGCCGGCGCGGATAGCCAAGCCTTTAATCGAAGCCGGAAAGTTATTCCATGTTCCCGGCAGTCTGCAATTCCGGCTACCCGCTTATAGGGTTTTTCCAACCGGTAGCGATTCAATTGTTTTGCGGCAAGTGCTGGACAGCTTGCGTTTATTGGCCGTGATTGAGCAAAAAAAGCTATAAATTAAGGCTAATCTTTAGATCCAGACGTGAAACCTGAAGAGAATCCAAAAGCCCCAGCGTGTCTGCTCCCAAAAATATTTCACTATGCAGCCTATCAATTGAGCTTGAAGTCTTTATTTTTCTATGGAAGCAACATGGAAAGCGTCAGCATAAATATCGTTCAGGGATGCGCCTTTCAAGTACGCCATTTTCCTGGTCTGGTTTACCATTTCCGGGTGGCCGCACAGATAAACGCGCCAGCCCTTGAAGGAGTGAGCGGATGACAATGCCACATCATGGGCGCGGCCCCGGGCATAGTCAGCTGCCATAGTGTCCCCTGAAAGGCACGGCGTGTATTGGAAATTCTCAAACTCCATTGCCATTTCACGCATTTCATCTTCAAGATAAAGTCCATCCGGATCGCGGCTGCCATGATACAAATAGATAGGGCCTGAATGTCCCTTGACTAAAGCATCAGTGACAATGCCCCAAAGCGGAGCCAGTCCGCTGCCGGTTCCGACCAGCAGCAGCGGTTGTTCAGCCCGTCCAGGCAGATAATGACAGCTGCCTTGCGCTTGTGAAATAGTTAATTCCATACCTATTTCCAGCTCATCATGCACCCAGGTACTGAATTGGCCAGCCGGCAATCGGCGGATATGAAACTCGAGAATATTTTCATGGTGCGGAATATTCGCGATTGAATAACTTCGTATGAGTCCATCGGGGCGTTTCAGGTTGATAAACTGGCCGGCGAAAAAATGAAACTCGGTTTCGTATTCCAAAACCAATCTCAGAATATCAGGCGACAGCAATTGTTTTTTGACCACATTCGCTTCAATCCATGCACCTTGCTGATTGGGCAGTTCAATGGTCATATTCTGCTCAGGGCGGCAAAGACAGGCAAGAAAATAATTCTGCTGTTGCAGAGTATCCTTAAGACCTAGTTGAGCTGAGGCAGATGGAGCATTGTCAAGGCTGCGCATTAAACAGGACTGGCAGACGCCCTGCCGGCAACCGTTAGGTATGTCGCAGTTTTCCCTTAACAGGGTATCCAATACCGTTTCCCCCGGCTGGCAAGTGAAATCGTGTTCTTCGAATGTCAGGTTTGGCATGTGCTCCATCTGCTATCTCATATTATCTGTTCAATACGTCATTACGGGTGCTTTCCGCAATGGCTGCAACTTCGGCAATGAGTTCCGGAGGCACATTAAGCTCTTCCAGGGTGGCTCCCAAATGCTCCATTACGGCATCAAAATGGCTATCATCCAGGCCCATTTTAATAAACTGCGCATGCGCATTCCGCATATCGGTTCCTGTATAGTTATTCGGTCCCCCAAAAGCCATGGTTAAAAAAGCCTTTTGTTTGGCCATCTGAGTGTCCATATCGGTATTTTCGAAAAACCGGTTGATACGGTAATCCAGCAGGACTTTGCGGTAAAAAATATCCACAGCCGCATTAACAGCGGGTGCGCCGCCGATTTTATCAAATAATGTTTCGTTTACGGTTGTATCTACAGTTGCGCTCATAAGTGTTTCCATTGTGGTAAGATAATTTATAGTTCTTCAGCAAGTTTGCCGGGAAGGAGTTTATAATATCTTAAATACTTATGCAATATTTATATTTTAAAAGTTTTATATGTTATAGATGTCATATTCTGGTATGCTTAATCAAAGTTAGCAAAAATAGTGGTTTCCATGGCTCAAAATATAAGCTCCCGTCAACATCAGATACTTGAACAATTGCTGGAAAACAAGGATGGATTGAGCATTGATGAGTTAGCAAAACTGTTGCATATTTCACGGACCGCCGTACAACAGCATTTTCTCGCTCTTGAAAGCGATGCTTACATAAAAAAAAATACCCTGAATAAGACAGCGGGTCGTCCGGTAGCTATTTATGCCATAACTGATAAGGGAATCAATTATTTTCCAAAACAATATGCCTGGTTTTCAGAGTTAATGCTTAGCGAGCTGAAACAGGAGATAAGCCCCGAGCGCTTTAAAGGTTATATGCAAAGACTGGCTGGCAGACTGGCGAACAATCTGAAGGGTAAATTTGCAGGAAAAAAGCTAAACGAACGCATCGATGAGCTGGTTAAAATCATGACAGATCTTGGTTTTCAGGTAAAAACAGCCAGCGAATCCGAGGCTGATAGGCCGGTTATACAAGCGAATAACTGTATTTATCATGACCTTGCGCAAAAACATACTGAAATTTGTGAGTTCGATCTGACGCTTATGTCCTCTTTATTGGAAAAAGACGTTGAGCAGTTAAGCTGTATGGCAAAGGGGGACTGTAATTGTAAGTTTAGGATTAAAGATAAAAATGGGCTGGTCAAGCTTGAAAAATAACTGACAGCAGATGGGAAATCAGGCAGTTAATATTATTTCTTAAGATACGGATTTTTGACCTGAAGTGCAGGGATATACGAGTTGTATAACTTATTCGGTGCTGCTTGCTGTATCCGGGCTCAGATTGTTGTAATCATCACTGCTGGGCTGGTTTTCGAGAAACTCTACTTTTACATTAGCCAAGCCGCGAATGCCGATTTGTTTTGCGGCCCCTTGCGATAAATCAATCAAACGGTTTTTCCTGAAGGGCCCTCGATCATTAACAAGTACCACCACAGAGCGGCCATTAAGCAAATTGGTTACCCGTACTTTACTGGGTAGCGGTAGTGTTTTATGCGCGGCTGTCAAGCCTTGCGGTTTAAATGGAGTGCCCATTGCGGTGCGATTACCTGACTCGTAGCCATACCATGAGGCTATACCTCGTTCACTATAGCCTCTTCCAGATGCTATTGGATAGTAGGTTTGTCCTTTTACCTTATAAGGTTTGTTATAAGCTGCTATATCGCGATAAGTATGCGATTGTGTTGTCTCGGGCGGAAATAATAAGGGAGGTTCGGAAGCGCAGCCGCTGAATAGACCTGTTAGCAATATTATGAATCCGGATAATGCATGGCGTGAGCAATTGTTAACAGTTTGAAAATAGAATATTGAAAGATGCCGGACAAGATTCTTTCGGCTGTTTAGATCTAGCTTCACCATGTTTTCTGAGCGGCTGCTAATCTGATTCATGTTGACGGCATTGCTCATAGTATTAGGGTGAGAGAAGTGTGGTTTAGTCATCCGGAATAGGTCGCCAGATTAGAATACCTATAGTTTTAATGGCTGAAGAAATTATAAGGGCTACTCCTAAATTAATAAAATTTTACTTCTTAGATCGAATGACAGGGCTACTGCATGAATTTAAGAATGACTTATGCTTCTATATGAGACCGGATGCTTTTGCAGCATCCGGGTACGAATTTACGAATCTTAAAGTCAATCGGTGCTGCTGCCAATATAACGATAGACGGTTGCCCCAAGTAGCGCTCCGATGATGGGAGCGACCCAAAATAACCAAAGTTGCGCTAATGCCCAATCCCCAACATAAAGAGCGACCCCGAGACTTCTTGCCGGGTTAACCGAGGTATTGGTGACTGGAATACTGATCAAGTGAATCAAGGTTAGACCCAGGCCAATTGCAATAGGAGCAAAGCCTTTTGGCGCTCGTATGTCGGTAGAGCCCAGGATAATGAGCAGGAACATCATCGTCATGACTACTTCAGTCACCAACGCAGCACGCAAGGAGTATCCGCCAGGCGAATGGTCGCCATAGCCATTGGAAGCAAAACCGGCGGAAACGTTGAAGCCTGCCTTGCCGCTGGCAATAAGATATAGAACGCCTCCGGCAACAATACCGCCTAATACCTGCGCGACAATATAGGGCAGCAATTTGTTTGCGGGAAAGCGCCCTCCGGCCCAAAGACCGATAGATACGGCCGGGTTGAGGTGACAACCGGAAATATGGCCGATCGCAAAAGCCATGGTTAAAAGAGTGAGACCGAAGGCGAAAGCCACTCCAAGGAATCCAATACCAACGGCCGGAAATCCTGCAGCTAAAACTGCGCTGCCGCAACCCCCAAGCACTAGCCAAAATGTTCCGAAAAACTCTGCACCATATTGTTTCATGTTTATTCTCCTCACATTGTTTATCTAGGTCAGCTATCCCCAACTTATTATTGAGAGACATCTAACCCGGTGTAAAATATATGCTAATTGGGCGTATATTCTGGTTGGATGCTATCATTTTCAATAATAATTCAGCAACTAATTTACAGAATAGTTCGGGCGTTAGTTTTTAACGCTTGCTTTCAGGAATTACAACCTCCTTGCTGACTTATAGTATTCGCCAGGGCGAAAGAATCGTTATTCGGGCTGCTCAGCTTGGAGGTGGTGCTTTGGCTCGATTGAACACCATCTTAATCACCGCAGCATAATTCTACTTTGTCAGATTACATGGACATCTATTCAAAGATCGTCATTCCGGCCTGGATGCCCGGACCCATCCGCCAGGAGCGGATGGGCATTTACCCCTTGGGGTGCGGGGCAGGATAGCCCCGCATGAATCCAGGCTCCAGGGACGGATTTAAACTCGCCATCCCGGGCGCTGGATACTCGCTTCCCGGCGAGTATGACGCGCTTTTGCATAATCTGACAAAGTAGAAATAAGATAACCTGTTCAAATCTGTTCCGGTTATGTATCAGCCTGACAGTAAGCCAACGGAAAAAATTATTGTTTCGATAGCTCTTTGATACAGCTATTCATCCATCCTTGAATAATAATTATAAAATTGCTTGGCTGTTCTTCCGCTTTTTGACGCCCTTGACAGGGCGAACATTTTTGCTGCTTCATGCAAGGCGTTTTTGTCTCCATGATAATTGGGGAAATAACTGTCTATAATCTCCAGATAGCCGTCCTTGTTTGCCTGGTAAAACGATAACCACAGCCCAAACCTGTCCGACAATGAGATTTTTTCTTCAACGGCATCGGAATAATGCAATTCGCCGTCTACTAATTGGGAATCCAGATTGTCCTTCATATATTCAGGCAACAAATGCCTGCGGTTAGAAGTTGCATACAATAAGACATTCTCGGGCGGTCGTTCTATGGAGCCTTCAAGCACGGTTTTTAAAACCAGGTAGGAATTTTCATTGGCTTCAAATGAAAAGTCGTCACAATAAATAATAAATCGTTGCGGAAGTTCCCTTATTTCGTCAACTATATAAGGCAGGTTATATAAATCATTTTTGAATACTTCAATCAAACGCAATCCGTCTGATTTATATTCATTAAGTATGGCTTTAATAAGTGAAGATTTTCCCGTGCCTCTTGCTCCCCATAACAACGCATTATTGGCCGGTTTATGTGCGATAAACCGTTCCGTATTTTTTACTAATTCATCTTTTTGACGATCAATGCCAATTAATGAACTCATGGTAATGGGGTCTATGGCTTTAACGGGACGGAGTATTCCTGTTTGCTGCCTCCATATGGCGGCATGTATATGATTCCAGTCTATGCCCATAAAATTATTTTCCTCTGCATTATTTTTAATTAAAGTCAACAAATAAACAGGATAGGTTTACCTGAAGAGGCGGTATAAATAAATTAACATAACTATTGCTAAAAGTCAGGAACGGGATTGGGAATAAGATGTCTATGGCTACATAGTGCGCCAAGTGTTTTGCCGATTCATTGGCTTTATGAGTAACCTAACAATACTATGATATAGAAGGAGGGATAATGCCTTATAAGCATATTACCGATCTGCCCGAATCCGTTCGGAATCATTTACCTCATCATGCCCAGGAAATTTACCAGGAAGCTTTTAACAATGCGTGGAAAGAATATAGCCACGAGGAAGAGCGTGCGCATCGGGTAGCTTGGTCAGCCGTAAAAAAGAAGTATGCCAAAAATGAAGCTACCGGAGAGTGGGAAGCAAAAAAAGAATAAAGCAAATGGTTGCAGATATATCAGTAATTACGTTGCACAGAAAATTTCGCTAATGAAATTAAAGCATCCTTGTATAAGGAGTTTGGGAGCAAATTTAGCGATTTTATCGCTTTTTGAGCTTCCGCCTCTGCAAGTTGCTCGGTATACTCAATAGCTTTGGTTTTTTGCACGACCGCGTAAACTTCATTAAATGCATCGCGATTGCTATTTCTGATGGCATCAGTAATGATTTTAGCTTCACTTTTGCTGCCGTTTTGAATGGCATAAATCAAGGGCAGGGTAGGTTTGCCTTCGGCAAGATCATCGCCGAGGTTTTTACCCAGTTCTTCCTTATTGGCCTTATAATCAAGTACGTCATCAATCAATTGGAAAGCAATTCCCAGGTGTTGTCCATAGTTTGCCAGACCCTCTTCTATTTTAGCGGATGCTCCTACGATAACCGCGCTTAACCTGGTAGCCGCACTGAATAAAATAGCTGTTTTTCTGGCAATAACTTCAAGATATTTGTCTTCTGTAGTCTCAGGGTTATTGCAGTTTAAAAGCTGCAGTACTTCACCTTCGGCAATTGCGGTTGTAGTTTGGGAAAGAATTTCCATGACTCGCATATTACCCGTACGAACCATCATTTCAAAAGCGCTCGAATAAAGATAATCCCCAACTAATACACTGGCGGGGTTACCCCAGACGGCATTGGCCGATTCTTTGCCGCGTCTGAGGTCTGAGTCATCTACAACGTCATCATGCAGGAGCGTTGCTGTGTGAATAAACTCAATAACTGCGGCCAGTATCAAATGATGCTCGTTAACTCCTCCCAGCGCTTTGGCAGCAAGTAACAACAGCATGGGGCGTAATCTTTTGCCACCGCTACCGACTATATAGTGACTCATCTGGTTTATAAGGATAACATCTGAACTTAACTCGTCAATAATGAGTTGGTCGACCGCTTTGGCTTCGGCTGTAGTTAAATTCTTAATGGAATCAAAATCAATGTGAGTCTCTGCGTGCGAAGAGAGTTTAGAATGCGATGCCATTATTATAGTGCTGAGTGTGTAGGTTTGGGTTATTTTCCATATGGATAGCTATGAAACACAAAGCTGTTAAGCTATTATAACTGAATAGAAAGTGAACCGCTCGTGCTATTGAAGGTGGGGATAAGGGAGGGCAAATATTTTCTATGCTACTTTGAAAAGAGATTTATAGAGTAAATAGAATTTAGGTTTGACTCAGTTTGGTTTTAAAAATATACTAGTCTGTTCATTTAACAGATTAATGCTTGATGGAGCTTACGCAGATGTATGCGGTAATTCAAACAGGTGGTAAACAGTACCGCGTTGAAGAAGGTACTACCTTAAAAATAGAAAAACTTGAGCTCGGAGCAGGGGACGGCATTGAATTCGATAACGTGCTGATGATTCAAGCGGGCGATACTGTTAAAATCGGTCAGCCTTTTATTGAAGGCGGCAAGGTTACAGCGATGGTCGTGTCTCAAGGCAGACATAAAAAAATTAAAATTATTAAATTCAGAAGACGTAAGCACCATATGAAGCAGATGGGACATCGTCAATACTATACAGAAATCCAGATTACTGGCATTTCTGCTTAATATAAGGAGTTACAGATGGCTCATAAGAAAGCTGGTGGAAGTACCCGAAACGGACGCGACTCTAATGCAAAAAGATTAGGCGTAAAGCGGTTCGGTGGAGAGATTGTAACAGCGGGAAATATAATTGTCCGTCAACGTGGAACCCGTTTTCATGCGGGCAGCAATGTAGGTTGCGGAAAAGATCATACCTTGTTCGCAACAGCGGATGGCGAAGTGGTATTTGAGGTTAAAGGCCCTAACAGCCGGAAATTTGTCAGTATTGTTGCAGCATAAAACTCAACCCGCACTATAAGTTTAGTGCGGGTTGAGTAGGTTGCTAAAAAGCTCCGCTGTTTACATGGCGGGGCTTTTTTTGTTTTTATCGATTGGATTTTAAGTATTGTGACGTGTGAGCTATGAGATTTGTTGACGAGGTGGAGGCTCGGGTAGAAGCGGGTGACGGCGGTAATGGCGTCATTGGTTTTCGGCGCGAAAAATTCATTCCCCTGGGTGGGCCTGATGGCGGTGATGGTGGCGATGGCGGTAGCGTATACCTGATTGCGGCCGAGAATGTGAATACGTTGGCGGACTTTCGTTATCATTCCGTCCATAGGGCTCAGCGTGGACAAAATGGCATGAGCCGCAACTGTACGGGTAAAAAAGGTGAAGACTGCTATGTGCCGGTTCCGCTTGGCACCCTGGTTTCTGATGCGGAAACCGGCGAAGTCATTGGTGATTTGACTGAAATCGGCCAGACATTGTTGGTAGCCAAGGGCGGCTTTCATGGCTTGGGAAACACGCGTTTTAAAAGCAGTATTAATAGAGCTCCGCAAAAGGCGAGTAAAGGTACGGAAGGCGAGCATCGCAGGCTTAATCTGGAGCTGACGCTGATCGCTGATGTGGGGCTATTGGGAATGCCGAATGCAGGTAAATCAAGCTTAATACGGTCAGTGTCCTCAGCTACTCCCAAGGTCGCTGATTATCCTTTTACGACCTTGCATCCTAATTTAGGCGTAGTCAGAGTTGATGATTTGCGCAGCTTTGTAATAGCTGATATTCCGGGGGTTATTGAAGGAGCGGCTGATGGTGCAGGGCTGGGCTTGCAGTTTCTCAAGCATTTGTCGCGGACAGGCTTATTGCTGCATCTGGTTGATGTTGAGCCCTATGAAAGCCAGGAGACGCCCGTTGAAGCGGCGCGAAAAATTATTCGGGAAGTTGAGAAATGGAGCAATGATTTAGCCGGTAAGCCGCGCTGGCTGGTGCTGAATAAAATAGACAGATTGCCGCACGAAGAAGTGAATGATCGTTGCCAGGCTATTGTTGAAGAACTGGCTTGGCCGGGACCGGTCTTCAAAATCTCTGCCCTTACGGGAGAGGGAACTAAAGAATTAATGTTTGCCATTATGGAATTTTTGGAACAGCATCGGCGGAAAAAAAGTGAGCAGGACTAATTTTGCAAAGGTCAAACGGGTCGTTGTAAAAATAGGCAGCTCTTTACTGACCGAGGGCGGGCGAGGTCTTAATAAGGCGGCTATCACCGCATGGGTTAAGCAAATGGCCGGTTTAAGGCAGCAGTCCATTGAGGTGGTGCTGGTTTCTTCCGGTTCAGTGGCCGAAGGTATGTGCAGGTTGGGTTTGAAGGTTCGGCCAAAAACATTGCATGAATTACAGGCTGCCGCTTCCGTGGGGCAGATGGGGTTAGTGCGCGTTTTTGATGATAATTTTCAACGGCATGGCTTACATGCCGCCCAGGTATTGCTCACTCATGATGACTTGTCGGACAGGCAGCGTTATTTAAATGCCAGAAGCACATTGCTGACCTTGCTTAAATTTGGCGTAGTGCCGGTTATTAATGAAAACGATGCCGTTGCAACTGAAGAAATCCGCTTTGGTGATAATGATACGCTGGCGGCATTGGTGGCAAATCTGGTTGAGGCTGATTTATTGATTATTTTGACCGATCAAAAGGGATTATTTACGGGTGACCCCGGCTTGTATCCGGGTGCAGAATTGATTTCCGAGATTAGCGTGAACGATGAGCGCTTGGATAAAATGGCCGGGGATACCCGCAGCGGCCTGGGCCGGGGCGGAATGTCTACTAAAGTCCGCGCAGCACGGCTGGCTTCAAGATCCGGTGCGGCTACAGTGATTGCTGCAGGTGCTGTTGATGAGGTGATTAGCGCTGTGATATCCGGGGTTAATCTGGGTACTTATTTATTGCCGGACATAGAGCCTTTGGTGGCAAGAAAACGCTGGCTGGCGGGACAATTGCAGGTAAAGGGGCAGTTAGTTCTGGATGCAGGAGCAGTCAAGGTATTGAAAAGCAATGGTAAGAGCCTGCTGGCGGTTGGTGTTAAATCAGTATCGGGACGTTTTGAGCGCGGGGAATTGGTGTCTTGCATGGATGAAGGCGGCCTGGAGATTGCTCGTGGACTGATTAATTACGGCAAAGCGGATGCCCAACTGATAGCTGGTAAAAGCAGTTCGGAATTTGAGAAAATTCTGGGCTATTTTGATGATTCAGAAATGATACACCGGGATAATATGGTGTTGATTTAAGAAATAATCAGCCAATAAAAAAGGCCGCAACTCAAAGGAGTCCGGCCTTTTTTGGAAAAGCTGCTACAGCATTATGCAATAGATTTCAATTTTGAATTCAGTCTGCTCTTGCTGCGCGAGGCTTTATTTTTGTGAATAATGCCCTTGGTTACTGCTGAATCGATAATAGGCACTGCAGTGTTGTATGCTGCTTGCGCTTTCTCCTTGTCGCCGGCATTCACTGCGGCAATGACTTTTTTTACGAAAGTGCGTAAGTTGCTGCGTTGTCCTGCGTTGCGAATACGGCTTTTTTCTGCTTGTTTCGCCCGCTTTTTAGCTTGTGCTGTATTTGCCATAGTATGTCGATTACTACCGGTAGTTAATTAGATTGAGCATTATCAATATAAATGCTATTTTTGTCAAATTTTAACTGTTAACTAAAGGATTGGCATTGAGCAGGCGGTTGTTAAAATCCACAGTGGTGCGACCTTAATGTTGACTGGCTTAAGACTACGGCATTTGACTAATATAAATGGTAAAATGGCAATTTTTTTGAACTTTTCATTGAATGCGTTTAATTAGAGGATTATCTCATATAGCGCCGTTGAAAAACGGTTGCGTCCTGACGATCGGCAATTTTGACGGATTGCATTTGGGCCATCGAGCGGTGATAAAAAAATTGGTTGAACGCGGCACTTCATTAGCTTTGCCTGTCGTTATCATGATCTTTGAGCCGCAACCGCTGGAATATTTTTTAGGAGAGAACGCCCCATCCAGATTAATGTGCCTGCGAGAAAAAGCAGTGCAGTTTTCTAAACTGCCCATTGATTACCTGTTGATCGTGCGGTTTAATAAATATTTCAGCAATTTTGATGCTGAGCAGTTCATTGATGACGTTTTAATAAAGAAATTGAATGTCAAGCATCTGGTAATTGGCGATGATTTCCATTTTGGTAAGGCTAGGCGCGGTAATTTTGCCATGCTTAAGGAAAAGGGAGAAATATATGGCTTTAAGGTGGAGGATACCGGGTCTTATTATATAGACGGGCTTAGGATAAGTAGTACCCTGATCAGGGATGCCCTGCTAAGCGGAGATTTGGCCAAGGCAGAGAGATTGCTGGGTTATTGTTATTCTATTTGCGGACGGGTAGCGCATGGAGATAAACGTGGAAGAACTATCGGATATCCTACTGCAAACATTGAAATGTTCAGGAAAAATACCCCTGTTGACGGCGTATTTGCCGTTACCATGACGGGTATTGACGGAATGGAAATTAAGGGAGTTGCCAATGTCGGCACTCGACCCACGATTGACGGTGGCTCAAAGGTTATACTGGAAACGCATTTATTTGATTTTGATAAAGAAATTTATGGCCGATATGTGGAAGTGAATTTTAAACAAAAGATTAGGGATGAAAAGCGTTTTCAGTCGCTGGACGAGCTTAAAGCCCAGATCGTAAAAGATGTAATTGAGACTAAAAAATTTTTTGCGGGATTTTAATTGTTATGACGATGGATTATAAAAAAACACTCAATTTACCTAGCACTGCGTTCCCTATGAAAGGTAATCTGGCGCAACGTGAGCCGGAACGGTTAAAAAAATGGCGCGAAGCTGACTTGTATCTCAAAATCAGAGAGGCTTTTGCCGGTCGCCCCAAGTTTATTTTGCATGATGGCCCTCCCTATGCTAATGGCGAGATTCATATCGGGCATGCGGTCAATAAGGTTTTAAAAGACATTATCATCAAATCAAAATCGCTCAGCGGTTTTGATGCGCCTTATGTACCGGGCTGGGATTGTCATGGTTTGCCGATTGAATTGATGGTGGAAAAGAAAATCGGTAAAGCGGGCGTTAAAGTGTCACCTGCTGTTTTTCGCAAAGCCTGCAGGGATTATGCAGGAAAGCAGGTTAATTTACAGAAAGAAGCCTTTATCCGCCTGGGTATTTTAGGTGATTGGGATAATCCGTATTTAACGATGGATTTTGCGTTTGAAGCCAATATCGTTCGCTCTTTGGGAAGAATCGCCGGCAAAGGGCACATAACAAAAGGCGCTAAACCAGTGCACTGGTGTATGGATTGCGGATCGGCATTAGCCGAAGCGGAAGTCGAGTATGAAGATAAACATTCGCCCGCGATTGATGTGAGGTTTCGAGTGGCTGATGTGGCCGGCTTTATGGCGAGTTGCCATCATGCTCCCCGGCATGAAGGAGAAGGGCCGTTGTCTGTGGTTATTTGGACAACTACACCCTGGACGCTGCCCGCGAATCAGGCCGTTGCGTTAAATCTTGATCTGGAATATGCCGTAGTTCAAAGCGAGAAGGACGGCTATAAAGAGCGGCTGATTGTTGCAGAAGCATTGCTTAAAGATGCGATGTTGCGCTATGAAATTGAAAATTATCATGTGATCGCCTACTGCAAAGGCGCAGCGTTAGAACATCAGTTACTACAGCATCCTTTTTATGACCGGCAAGTCCCTATAATTCTCGGCGATCATGTCACTACCGAGGCCGGTACGGGAGCGGTACATACAGCGCCGGGGCATGGACAGGACGATTATGTCATCGGTCAAAAATACGGTTTACCGGTCGATAATCCGGTAGGCAGTGACGGCGTTTTTCTGCCAAACACAGAAATATTTGCCGGTGAACATGTATTCAGCGCCAATGAGCATGTCATTAAAGTACTGGAAGAAAACGGCAAGCTCGTGCATCAAGTGGCAATTATGCACAGCTATCCGCATTGCTGGCGCCATAAAACCCCGATCATTTTCAGGGCTACGCCGCAGTGGTTTATTGCGATGGATAAAAATAAATTGCGGGAGCGGGCGCTAAATGAGATTAAGCGGGTAGCATGGATCCCTGAATGGGGTCAGGCGCGCATTGAAAGCATGCTGGAAGGCCGTCCTGACTGGTGCATTTCGCGTCAGCGCACATGGGGCGTGCCGATCACTTTTTTTGTCGATAAAGAAACCGGCGAATTGCATCCGCGTACCGCAGAGTTAATTGAACAAGCAGCGAAAAGAATTGAAGAAAAGGGCATAGAGGCCTGGTTTGAACTCGATGCGGCCGAATTAATCGGTGATGAAGCCGCGCAATACGAAAAGATGACGGATACACTGGATGTCTGGTTTGACTCCGGTGTTACGCATGCCTGCGTATTGGATAAGCGAGAGCAGTTGCGCTTTCCGGCTGATTTGTATCTGGAAGGCTCAGACCAGCATCGCGGCTGGTTTCAATCCTCATTGCTGGCTTCCACGGCAATGCATGATGTTGCACCCTACAAGGCTGTGTTGACGCATGGATTTACGGTGGATGCGGATGGAAAAAAAATGTCCAAATCGAAAGGTAATGTGGTTGCTCCGCAGTCAATCATGAAAGATTTGGGTGCGGATGTATTGCGTCTATGGGTTGCGGCAACGGATTATCGCGGGGAAATGTCAGTATCCAATGAAATTCTTACCAGGACAGCGGATGGCTACAGACGCCTAAGAAATACGGCGCGATTCCTGTTATCCAACCTGGATGACTTCGATCCCGCCCAACATTTAGTCGAAAGTAATGAATTGCTGGCACTGGATCGCTGGATTGTAGATAGAGCTTATGCTCTGCAGGAAGACGTTATAACAGCGTATGCAAACTATCAGTTTCAACCCGTCTATCAGAAAGTACATCACTTTTGCGTAATTGATCTGGGCGGGTTTTATCTCGATATTATTAAGGACCGTCAATATACCGCCCAAAAAGAGGGTCTCGCGCGACGCTCTGCACAAACGGCCATGTACCATGTGCTGGAAGCATTGACGCGTTGGCTGGCGCCGATTATCAGTTATACCGCTGATGAAATCTGGCAGTATCTGCCGGGTGAACGTAGCGAGTCGGTATTTTTGGAAACCTGGTATCAGGGCTTGATCAAGCTGGATGATAATTCTGCTATGAATCGGGATTTTTGGCAGAAAATCATGACAGTACGAACCGCGGTCAGTAAAGAGCTGGAGAAGAGCCGGGCCAAAGGTGATATCGGTTCTTCCCTGAATGCAGAAGTTGAACTTTATTGTAACGCCGCTTTTTTTGACGTACTGAATCAGTTGGCGGATGAGTTGCATTTTATTTTTATTACCTCCGATGCTTCGGTCATGGCTGAGAAATTTTGCCCGGACGACGCCATTCAAACTGAAGTTGAAGGCGTCAAATTGAAAGTCATCGTCTCTGAACATAAAAAGTGTGTGCGCTGCTGGCATCAAAAGTTTGATGTGGGCGAAAGTGCAGATCATCCTGAACTGTGCGGGCGTTGTGTAGAAAACGTAGCAAGTGCGGGCGAAACCCGCCGGTTTGCGTGATTGATATGGTGAAATGGCTATGGTTGTCATTGTTGACGCTAATCCTGGATCAGGGAAGCAAGCTGGCTGTAGATAAATCCATGCAGCTTTACCAATCCATTCCGGTAATACCGTATTTTAATTTGACCTACGTGCATAATACCGGTGCTGCTTTCAGTTTTTTGAGTGAAGCCGGAGGCTGGCAGCGCTGGTTTTTTGCCGGTTTGGCTTTAGTGATTAGCGTCGTGATTACAATCTGGCTGGTCAGGTTGAAAAGCCATGAAACCTTGCTGGCCGTAGCGTTAGCGCTGGTTTTAGGAGGCGCGGCCGGCAATTTGATTGACCGGCTTGCTTATGGTTATGTTATCGACTTTCTTGATGTTTATTATCAGGACTGGCATTGGCCCGCTTTTAATATTGCCGATTCTGCCATAACTTTAGGGGTGATTTTGATGCTTGCGGAGTCATTCGGTTTAGGACATGCTAAACAGGCTGATGCGTTATAAGCAGAAGGTTTGTATTTTCAGCTTTTAGCCTTGGGCCTTACGCCAATAAACTGAAAAGTTTTTGCCAATCAAAGGATACACCAGGATCGGTTTTCCGTCCGGGCGCAATCTCGTTATGTCCGGCTATGCGCTCCGTCGATAAATGAGGATAAGAGTTAAGCAATAGCTTTATTACTGATGCGAGCTGATTATATTGTGCCTGTGTATATTCAATGTGTTCAGTGCCTTCAAGTTCTATGCCGATAGAAAAATCATTACAGCGTTCCCGCCCTTGGTAATTGGATTTCCCTGCATGCCAGGCGCGCTTGTCAAATGGCACATACTGAACGATTTCCCCCGAGCGTTTAATCAATAAATGCGCCGATACGGTAAGCTGATAAACGTCCTTGAAATAGGGATGCTCATCCGGATTGAGGCGGTTACAAAAAAGTTGATCAATGTATGGATTGCCGAACTCCTCTGGAGGGAGGCTAATGCAGTGAATAACCAGCAATGAAATATCTGCAGCATTAGTTCTTTCATCAAAGTTTGGCGACGGGTTTCGGGTAATGTCAGTTAACCAGTGGGTATCTATTTTCATGAAGTTAAAAAAAACATGCACTATGATTGAAGTCGGGGGTGAAAGCATTTATCACCGGTATCGTCTTTTCAATAATGTTATCCAATTTAATTTTTATACATATCAAATAGCATCCTGATTTCATTAATAATATTTAAATTAAGTAAAATAAACATCGAGCAGCAAATTTAAAACAAACTAGAATTTATCGGAATGAATATCGTGCAATATTTATACAAAAGCCGTCCTTAAATAATTAATTTAAGTGTTTCATTTTAGAAGGACTTATTAATGCCTTTGGATTCATCAGATTCAAAATATAACCTACAAAGCCAACGTCGCGCGCCCCTCTTGTTGATGTATCACGGTACCCCGGCAACTACCCCTTCATCGGAGTATTCTATACGAGCTGACCGGTTTGCTGCACATTTGGATTATTTAAAAAGGCAGAGCTGGCACACTGCACTTTTTAAGGAGCTTAGCAATGCTTCTATCTTGCCTGAAAAAACTGTCATTCTGACATTTGACGACGGTTATGCCGATAATTATGAAGGCGCTTTCCTGCCTTTATTGGATAGTAACATGAAAGCAACCTGGTTTATTACTACCGGCTGCATAGGAAAAAATGCTGACTGGATGGGGCCGCCTTCGCCGCAAACCCAAATGTTAACCGCTGAGCAATTAGTAATAATGGCCAAAGCCGGTATGGAGATGGGTTCCCATACCTGTTCACATCCCGATCTTACAATGTTATCCTCCAGTCAGCAACTGGATGAAATGACCCAATCCAAACAAATTCTGGAATCCATCATTGCTGGCAAAATAGCCAGTTTTGCCTACCCGTATGGCAGGTATAACGAAAATTCGATTGCAACAGTAAAAGAGGCAGGTTATGAGTCGGCCTGTACTACTTGCCCTGGCTGGTTTCGTAATGAAGAGAGCCCGTTTCTGGTGCGGCGCATTACAATCTTTGCAAATGACACCGTCCATACCTTGGCCCGTAAACTGGTATTTGCCGACAATAACGTATCCTGGAAAAAAATGGCAAGCTATTATTACCTGCGTATTAACGATAAATTAATAAAGGCTCGATAGCCCCAGAGGATAGGATGCAACAAAGCCCGATCATTTCAGTCATCATGCCTTGCTTTAATGCCGAAAAGCATCTGCCTGCCAGTATAGCCAGTGTATTTAATCAGACTTATTCGAATCTGGAGTTAATCGTTATTAATGATGGCTCGACTGATAACAGTTTAAAAATCTTACAAAGCATTGACGATGACAGGCTTCGTATTCTAAACCAACACAATGCTGGTGTTTGCCATGCGCGGAATCAAGGCATCCATATGACAAAGGGTGAATTGATTGCCTTTCTGGATGCCGACGATACGTGGCATCCGGAATGTTTAAACAAGCTTCATCAGTCCTTACATAACAATAAATCCGCTGCATTAGCTTATTGCGGCTGGCAGAATGTGGGTTTGTCGGGCGGACAGGGTGAACCGTACGTTCCGCCGGATTATGAGACGCTCGACAAGTTAACGCTATTATTTGCAAATTGTTGTTGGCCAATTCATGCCTGTCTCACCCGGAAGCAGGCTATTTTTGATGCAAATTTTTTTGATGAGCGGCTTGTGACTTCAGAAGATTTTCTTTTATGGCTACAAATTGGCTCTAGATCTACGATTGTTCGGGTTCCGGAAGTGCTGGCATTTTATCACTTTCATAATGGCAATCAAGCGACGCAAAACAAAGAAAAAACCGCTCTAAATCACTGGCGCGCACAACAGTTATTTCTCGACAACAACCCTGATATTGCCCATATACCCGGCATGAAAAATAGTAGAAAAATAATGCTCGCCGAGTTATTGCAACGAGGGTTTGAGTGCTATTGGAAGCGTGACCTTCAGGCGGCACGGGTTATTTTTAGAAAAGTCATGCTGCTGGGCTATGGCTCATTCCATGACTGGAAATATATGTTACCTTCCTTTCTACCTTATTTTTTACACGCTTTTCTACTGAACCAAAGAGATTAAATGAAAAAAATTACCGTTGCCGTGTGTAGCTATAATCGCGCCAATCGTTTGCCATCATTAATTCGCGCTTTAAGAAACCAGCAATGCTCAATCCCCTTTGACTTATTGATTGTTGAAAACAATTGTACCGATAATACGCACGAAATTTTGTTAGATCTGCAAAGTGAAGCCGGAGCTACGCTTAGAATAGTTAATGAGATTAACCAGGGCATCAGTTACGCCCGTAATAGAGCCATCGAAGAATGCTTGAATAGCAACTTTATGCTTTTTATGGATGATGATGAGTTACCGTGTGAAAATTTAATTCAAGCAGCGGTAGATACATTTGAAGCAACCAATGCCTTATGTGTTGGAGGTAAAGTCATTGTTGATTTTTCGCTGTTGCAACGGCCAAAATGGCTGGAAGACAATCTGCTCGGTTTTCTGGCACAAGTCGATTACGGAACTGATCTGTTTCAAATTACGGTTCCCTCAACCCCAGTCTGGACGGCCAATATTGCTTATGATATGCTGGTTTTCAGGGATAATCCGGATTTGCGATTTGACCTTCGCTATAATCGAGCGGGTAAAGGCGTTGGCGGAGGTGAAGACGTTATTATGTTTGAGGAACTGCTCAAACGTAATCTACCCGTTTATTACCAGCCTAAAATGGCAACATTGCATTCAGTTGATACATGGAAGTTAAAACGCCGGTATTTTATAAATCTACATTTTATCTCTGGCATAAAATATGGTCAGTATGAAATAGAAGATTTTAAGTGGAGTATTTTGGGTATTCCCCCGTTTATGTTGATTCACTTTATTCGGCACACTTTACTTGCAGCATTTATGTTTATTAGAGGACAATCAGGTAGCATACGCCAGGCAATGAATGCTTCCCATTCACTTGGCAGTATTTTAGGAAAGTACCGTTCTTGGAAAAGCCAAACTTTAAAACCCTAATTGAGGACAAATTTATGATCAGAATATTCCTTAGCTTACTTTTCATAGTTTTAAACAATTTTCCAAAGAAGATTTAGCTTTTATCGCTCAAGCAGAGGGGCTATAAGCAGCTAAATTCTTAATTACGCCCTACACGCCTTGATCATTGATTACGAAGCCAGTCGGTTCACTTAAGACAAGTCAGATCAAGCCACGATTAGCCCGGAATATCATATAGCATCGAATAGTATTCGACGGGAGCAAAATGGTTTGGAGTTTACACAAAACCAAATTGCGCAGTTTGGTCAACATTCTGTCCAGTCGCTGCTGATATTTACAGCATACAACTTAGCGGCTTATACAATCGCTTGGCTTGTGCCCGATTTGGAGTGAGAGCATCGGAGAATTATGCCCAGTAGTCTAGAAAAGTCCTAAAAACCAGGACAACAGCTAAAATTCACAAGTTTGGTTTTTTACAAAAAACAGCGAATTGCTTGCGCTAAACCTGAAACTTGATGAGTTTTTCAGCATCCTGCCAGATGCGTCTATGACATCATAGAGGAGTATGAAAAATATGAAAAAAATAGCTTTTTTGGAATTTTTGGTTACAGCCGCTATACGTATTCCGGAGGAATGCAACGTTGCGACGCTACGCCGCGTCAGTCAGGATCAAATATAGAAAACATCCTGGAGCTTTATGAGGTAACAGACAATAAAGGCAACATGATTCATGGTGAGGCTCCGGCACGTTTGCTTGAACTTGATCGGGAAGGCTCATGCTATGTATCAGTTGAAGCTCTTGTGGTGAAAGACGGCTGGCCTCCGGAAAAATTAGTGCTGAACTTAGTAAACGATTTGATCTGGTTGTGTTTACAACGGCAAACGCAATAAGGCCAAATCTTGATCCTGGGTGCACAGCCCAAGTACTAGAACTATTATCTATTGATTTCATTGTCGTTGGCATGGGAATGCAACAATCGCTTCCTTTATCAACTGAAAACTTAAATCCTAGACTTGTTGATTTAATAGATGTATGTAATCGTAAAGCAAAAATCTTCTGGGTTAGAGGCCAGGAAACTCAAACTTGGTTAAATGCGGTCGGTTTTGAGAATTCGAAAGTATTGGGTTGTCCAGGCATGTATGTATATCCCGAAAACATACTCAATATTACTGCTCCTAACCCAGTTAAAGTCACATCCGCAGTCACCGCCGGCTATATTAACGGAAGAATTCCCAGATCAACTTCAATAATTGGTTTATTCAAAGATTTTGATGCTCATTATGTAATGCAGGAAGAAATGTTTGCTTGGAAAATGCAAGGCCTAATTCCTGAGTCAGATCAAAATATATACAACGATGCAACTGGTGAAGTTAGTCGCGATTTTGTCAATGGAATACTAGAAGAGATTCACTATGAGAAAATGCCATTTTCCAGCTATCGATGGTTCCAAGACCCCAATGCATGGAGAGCATTTGTTTCGAGATTTGATTTTTATTTGGGGGATAGGCTTCATGGCGGCATTGCTTCACTGCAGGCTGGCATCCCCTCTATAATGATGGCGGAAGATAAACGAGTTAGTGAAATAGCGGATTTTTTTGGCATCCCGCGGATTTCATCAAAAGAAGTTGATTTGATGCCCCTCAGGGAAATTGTTAATGACTATCTGTCATCCGTCAAAATTGATTTTTTTAAAGCAGTTTTTTTTGATCGATTCAAAGAATTGGAAAAAGTATTTAATGAGGCGGACATTTCCCTAGCGATTAGCCTGAAAAGCCCGAAACCGGTTTTCTTGGGCGAAACCTACGATCCGCCAAGGAAAACTTCCCCAAGCCCTATTCGGCATGTAAGAAGATTACTGCGAAATTTATAATATTAATTTTTCCTCAGGTTTTTGTCGATTTTGCTAAAAATGTAGGATGGCATACATAACACACAGTAAGAAAGGTGAAATTTAAACATTAACTCTACAAATTATAGAAAAATATTCAATATTTTGATAGAAGTGATACGTATCGTAGGAGACGGGGTGGCTTGATTATTTTATATATAAAACAAATGATTATTTATAAGGTTTAGCTTCCTTCAACGTATGTATTAGTTATTTTTAACATTAGGTACTAATATTTATATATTTCTAAACAATAGAGGAACCAAAAGATTTTCTGATATTGTTTAAATATAAAAACAATTTGTATTTACTAAATAACTCAATGCAATGAAAAAAATAACTTTAATCACTACAGTTCTAAATGATGAAGAAGGCATTAAAGTACTTTTCGATGCAATTCTTTGTCAAAGTATTCAGCCTGATGAAATTATTGTTGTGGACGGAGGGTCAAAAGATGATACTTTGGCTGTACTCGAAGCCTACTGTGGTGGACTGACACAACTTAAAATTTTGCAATCGCCAAATACCAATATTTCTCAAGGCAGAAATTTAGCTATTGCAAATGCTTCCAATGCCATTATCGCGGTTACCGATGCCGGTTGCCGGCCCGATAGTAACTGGTTGCTTGAAATAACTAAACCTTTATTTGACAACGATGAAATTCATGCGGTATCAGGAAAAGTCATTCCTGATACCCATACAGTTCTGGAGCATTATAGCGGACTGCTTTCACTGCCTGATCATACAATAAAAGAACAGGAGCAGTTATTTTATGGCCGCTGCTCGGCATTTCGCCGTACGGTATGGGAAAAAGTAGGCGGCTATCCCGAATGGCTTTATACAGCGGAAGATTCCTTATTTGCACTATCTGCAAAGCAGCATAAATTTTTAATAATACATAACCCCAATGCAATCGTTTTATGGCGGCCGCGCAATAGTCTGCGAAAAATTGCTAAAATGTTTTTTCTATACGGGAAGGGAAACGGAAGGATTGTATGGGGGGATATTAAGGGCACGCTTTATTGGCTTCGCAACCATGCATTGTTATGGATAAGCGTTATATCAGGTTTCTTTTATCCGGCTTTATGGATTGGAACTATACTGATAGGATTATATTTATACAGGCTGATTTCTTATCCTTCTTTAGTAAAAATACGCAAAATAGATAAAGATTGGCGGCGAGAAATTTTCATTCCCTTAATCACGTATATTCGCAATCTTTCTACTAATCTCGGCTATTTATCCGGCTTTATTGAATACAAAAAAAATCCGATTTTTAAAGAGAAACTGGATAAATATTTGGCTAATTAATTATTAAACTTATCTAAGGTTATAATAATTATCAGACGCTCTAGGGAACACGAGTTTCTAATCACTTAATTATAAAAAATTTTTACTTAATATGCTTCAAATAAACGGCAGAATGACTCTGCTACATGACGCTTGCACAACCTGTATAAACTTAGCGTGTTGCAAATAAAATGCGTGATATAGTTGTGCTTATATTTCTTGCAGGCTGCATTATTGCCGCGCTTAAAAAGCCTTGGCTGGGAGTATTGTCACTTGCCATTTTCAGTTATTTAAATCCTCATGCCTATGCCTGGGGATTTGTCAAATCCCTACCCGTTTTTTATGTGCTTTTTTTAGTTGTTGCTATTCGGACAATTACCGCCAAAGACAAACAACCCCTTCCTAAAGACTGGCGCATTCCGGTTTTTGTTATGCTTTGGGCGTATTTTATTATTACCTCTTCACAGGCTTATTTTCCGGATTTGGCCTGGAAAAAATTCTGGTTTGTTACAAAAATCTACATTCCTTTTTATTTCACCCTGGTGCTGATCAATACGCGCGAAAAACTTTATGCTTTAATCTCAACTATTGGAGCCTCAATAGGTATCGTAGCGGTCAAAGGCGGTATTTTTGCAATTTTGACAGGGTTTTCAAATCGCGTTTATGGCCCGCCTAAAACCCAGTTCGAAGATAACAATTCATTTGCCGTCGCGATGCTGATTGCCATTCCCCTGTTATTGATTTGGCAAAAAGAAACCATCAACCCCTGGTTAAAAAAAGGGATTTTAGCTGCCATACCGATTATTTATGCCTCATCGTTGTGTTCATGGTCACGTGGCGCCTTACTGACGATGGTTATGCTTACGATTATATTAATCTGGAATAGCAAGCGTAAGTATCTTGCCATTCCGCTGGTTTTTGCAGGCGCTTTTTTTGTCAAGGACTACTTGCCTAAAGAGTGGTTTGGCCGTATGAATACTATGGAGACTTATGAAGATGACCAATCAGCAATGGGGAGAATTGTAGCCTGGACGGATGGCTGGAACCATACTCTGGAACATCCTCTTCTAGGATCCGGCTTTGAGGGATGGATGTATGTCACGCAACGCGATTGGCATAGCTCATATGTAGAAATGTTCTCTGAACACGGTTTCATTGCTTTTGGATTATGGTTGTCTTTAATAGTGGGCAGTTTAATAACCCTTACCACGTTACCCAAAAAAACAAGCCATGTTAAAGGTAGTGAATGGGTTGGCCATTATTGCTATATGCTTCGTGCATCGCTGATTTGTTATATGGTTGGGACTGCGTTTTTAGGACTTTCCTATTGGGATTTATTGTACCATTTAGTTTTTATAACGGTTTTGGTTAAAAAAATTGCTTTGGAAGAATTGGCCGCTTACAAAATTGAGGGCGCTAAGCTCATTAATACAGCTAAGCGAGGAATTGCTATAAACACGGCCTGATTGTGAGTTGCGCGGGTAATGCGTGATAACTATTAAGGCTGTCGCTAGATTGATATTTATAGGGTGGGAACCTAATTACTGCCCGTTTGTAATCAATGAAACTCCTTCTCGATTACTTTTGCAGGGCATTGAGGTATATCCATAGGATAGAATTATTTGACCTGTAATCATCCTAAATCGGCAATGATTTAAATATATTTAATCGTGTTAATACCGCTCTTGCAAGCTCTATAGGTATGGACAACTTTAACCCAGGAAATTGAATATGAGCTCTATTTATGGCTGGTTGTCATCGGAAAAAATCTACTCCTCCAATCCGGTTGACAATCAACGTGCCGCATCCCAAGGATTATCGTTAACAATTGAAAGCGTTTCCTGTCATCAAAAAATGGCTGGAGTGGGCGGTTATGGCATCAGGAATGTACCTGCTATTTACCAGTCTGATCAATTATTGATAATTATCGAAGGTTCTCCGCAATGGCAAGATAGTTCATTAGCTGCTCTTGCGGATAGCCATGGTGCCGCACGGGCATTAGCCGAAGGCTTTTTACGCTACGGGCGTTCCGTGATAGAGAAAATCCGTGGGCCTTTTGCATTCGCGTTAATAGCACCTGAAACCCGCTATGCATTATTGGCAATAGACAGGATTGGCATTCGACCGCTTGCTTTTAAGATAAGCGATGATCTGCTGGTATTCGGCTCACAGCTTGATCAAATTACGGCTCATCCCGGGGTTAAAGCCGAAACCGATCCGCAGGCTATCTTCAATTACCTGTATTTTCATATGGTTCCAAGTCCGGGCACCGTTTATAAAGGTATATCAAAACTTCAGCCCGGCGAGTTTCTGGAATTTAAAAACGGACAGGTTACCCGGGATTTTTATTGGCAATTACCTTATGAAGATAGCGTATTGTCAAAAAAAGAGCTTTTGACACAATTGCATTTGCAACTGAAACAATCGGTAACCGAATGCTTACCTGATCGCCAAACCGGTACTTTCTTGAGCGGAGGCCTTGACAGCAGTACAGTCACCGGGATTTACCAGGAATTAACGGATTATCCTGTGGATGCTTTTTCTATCGGCTTCGATGCCGATGGCTATGATGAAATGGAATATGCACGGGCTACGGCAAGACACTTCAAAGTCAATTTACATGAATATTATGTTACCCCAGCCGATGTATTAAAGGCGATCCCTTCAATAGCAAAAACCTATGATGAACCATTCGGTAATGCTTCCGCCATACCGGCTTTTTATTGCGCCAAATTTGCTCAAGAGCAGGGGATGGAGCAATTATTAGCTGGTGACGGCGGAGATGAAATTTTTGCCGGTAATGCCCGCTACGCGAAGCAAAAAATGTTCGATCTGTATCGCCACATCCCCGGCTTTGGCAAGTCACTATTGGAACCTTTGGCGTTTCACCTGCCACCGCTGCGAAAACTCAAAAGCTATATTGAACAGGCTAAAATTGCCATGCCTGACCGTATGGAAACTTATAATTTTTTACACAGAACAGCGTTAACAGATGTTTTTTCTTTGGATTTTATCGAACAAATCGATCCTGAGATGCCTCTGCGGGATCTGTGGCAAACCTATAATCGATCATCCTCGAATGATTTGATTAAACAGATGCTCTTTTTAGACGGGAAATTCACCTTGGCGGATAACGATCTTAGAAAAGTCAATCGCATGGGCGAGCTTGCCGGTATTGAAGTGCATTACCCGATGTTGCAGGAAAATCTTGTGGAGTTTGCCGCTTCGATTCCGTCCAAATGGCTGATGCAAGGTTTCGAACTGCGTTCTTTTTACCGGCAGGGCATGAAGAATTTTCTTGCCAAAGAGACTCTTATAAAAAGCAAGCAGGGTTTTGGCTTACCCTTTGGCGTATGGATGAGTAACAATCAGGAGCTAAAACAATTTGCCGAAGCAAATTTAGCCGGTATCGAAAAAAGAGGCTTCTTAAATCCGGCTTATATTAATAATTTAATTCAGTTACATCAAAAAGGACATGCCTCGTATTATGGCGTGATGATTTGGCTATTGATTATGTTGGAACAATGGCTAAGCTCGCACAATGTGCCATATAATTCTTGAGTTCATGCAGCATGAGTGAGAAAGAATGGAGCTACAATATACTCGCAAGTTTGTATTCGGTTATTTGGTTATATAGTTTTTCTGCTCCGGGTTTTCAGATTAAGTTGCTTATTGATTGCTTGAAGTTCTAATGCCCGGCCGATATATTCAAAACTTCTTCAAAAGATACAGTTTTCCCGGCTATAATCAATCCAATTTGATCATTTTCTTCTGCCCATCGGCTTGTTTTAAGCTTTCACTCACGGGAAGGTGAATAAGGGAAAAAGGGATTTACGTGTTTTTCAAAATATTTATTTTAACAATTGCCCCATTTTCTGCCGCTTTCAGCAAAGGCAGTGAATAGAGAACAATAATGCAGTTTTTTAAACCAAAATCGTGATTAGGCAAATCGGCCCATCCACTATTTGGCTTTACTGATTTGCCTGAGGTTAACGAATTCGCACTAATAAAAATTTGAATATAATGAACAACAACATACAAGCATTAAGTAGTCGACTTGCAATTTTTATATTACTTGTATTCATGACTATTTTGTCACTTAGGCAGATCGGGAACTCTAGCCTTGGTTACCCGGATGCCGACAGAATTTTAATGGATGGGGTATTCATACTGGATTTTCTGCGTGATTTTCCCATTACCGGTATTTATGACTATACCATCAACTACTTCGGCCAATATCCTGCATTGAGTATTGGCTACAGACCACCGTTTTTTCCCTTTATCGAAGCCTTATTTAACGGTATTTTTGGAATTAATATGTGGAGCAGCCGACTGGCGCTTCTAACCTTCTATATTATAGGGATTATTTCCTGGTTTAAGCTGATCAGCAGGATTTATGATTGGCAAACAGCATTCGCTGCCGCTTTACTCCTCATAACCACACCATTTATCGCTAAATGGGGATGGTATACCATGGCCGAATTGCCGGTTCTTTCTATGGGATTGTGGTCAGGCTATCTGTTTTATCGATATACGGAAACGAATAAACCTGCCTGGTTATATTCTGCGGCTATTATATTCAGCCTCGCTTGCTGGACAAAGCAGACAGCGGTATTCCTGGTTTTATGGTTCGGCATATACAGCCTGGTTCAGGGTAATTTAATAAGTTACTTAAAAAGAAGAGAAGTCTGGATATCGGCCGCGATAATCCTGGTGTTATTAGCGCCGCTTGCGGCCATTACTTTATGGTTAGGCAAACAAAATCTGGCTCAGTCGGTTGGGGAAAGTGAAGGCAACCATCACCTTGTCAGATGGAGTTTGGATAACCTGATTTTACATTTCAATACCCTAAGAAAATCTCATTTAACCTTTCCTCTGTTACTTCTAAGTATTGCAGGGGCGATTTTTGCACTCTTTCAAAAAGACAGGAAAATACTTTATCCCTTGTCATTACTGGTGGGCACCTATTTGTTTTTTACCTATCTCGTAGGAAAAAATGAACGCTATCCGATTTTTTGGATACCTGTTTTTTGTCTGTTTGCAGCTATCCCTTTATATTACCTGAAAGATAAAGTTATCGGATATGGGCTAATGAGTCTTGTTATTTTGGGACTTGCGGGATTTCAAACCTACAAGATTTATAAAAATCCGCCCAATTATGCAACGGGTTATGAAACTGCCGCACAATTTGTCCTGGATAATCAGGAAGTCCCAACGGTTTTTATTGATGCATATAATAACGGTTACTTAACCTATTTCATGCGGGCATTGGACGCGGATAAATCAACTTATGTTTTACGTGCCGACAAATTACTTACTTCCTCTTCAATCTCATCTAGTAATTGGTTAGAAGTTCATGTTCATTCAACTGATGGAGTCAAACAAATATTGGATGATTATGGGGTCGATTTAATAGTTGTTGAAAGCAGGGATCTATCGGGAATTGAAATCCACCAGAAATTTCGTGAATATCTCAAAAATGGACCTTTTCAATTGTTAAAATCAATTAATGTCGCCAGCAGCCGGCCAATGTTGCAAAACCAGCAACTTTTAATTTACAGATATCTTGATAGAAAACCACCTACTGAAAATTATATAAAATTACGATTACCTGTCGTAGGGAAAACAATAAATGTTCCCATTAAAAACAGGCAGAATAAAAAAATAGACACTGGGACTACGGAATGAAGCTGATTGTACAGATACCGTGCTACAACGAAGAACATACTCTACCTGAAACTATTGCCGACATACCTCGCCGGATTGAGGGTATTGATCAAGTTGAGTTTTTAATTATTGATGACGGGAGTACAGACAGGACGGTAGAAGTCGCCAAAGAGCTGGGTGTAGATCATATTATTATTAATAAAAAAAACCTGGGACTCGCCAGAAGCTTTCGCAAAGGTATTGAAGAATGTCTGAAGCTCGGCGCTGATATTATCGTGAATACCGATGGCGACAATCAATACTATGGCGGCGACATACCCAAGCTGGTTGCTCCAATACTTCAAGACAAAGCTGATATTGTTGTAGGAGACCGGCAAACCAGTACAATTTCACATTTTTCACCTTTTAAAAAACTGCTGCAAAAATTTGGCAGTGCAACAGTCAGAAAGCTGTCCGGCACAGATGTGCCTGACACAGTGAGCGGCTTTAGAGCATTTTCCCGGGAAGCTGCGATTCGCATTAATATTGTTTCATCATTTAGCTATACGATAGAAACCATTATTCAGGCCGGTAAAAAACACATGGCTATTGCATCAGTTCCCGTTCGTACTAATGCCAAGACTCGCGAGTCCCGGCTGTTCAAAAGCATACCTGCGTTTATAGAACGGCAATTGTCCAGCATGATACGAATGTATGCGATGTATCAACCCCTTCGGTTTTTTATGTTTATCAGCTTGATATTATCCATAATCGGTTCGGTGCCGGTAATTCGCTTTCTGTTTTTTTACTTTACCGCTGATGGGCAGGGTCATATTCAATCGCTTTTGCTAGGCAGTGCTTTATTGTTAATGGGTTTTATAACGTTTATTACGGCATTGCTCGCCGATTTAATAAATTTTAATCGCCAGCTTCTTGAAATGACTCTGGAACAAGTCCGAAAAATGGAATTGGAATATCATTTGGAAAAAAAAAACCCAGGTGAAAAATAAATGCGAGTCGTTTTTTGGGGTACATATGACACTGGAAAACCGAGAGTCAGGATTCTGATCCGTGGATTAAAGGAAAATGGCGTCGATGTTCTTGAGTGTCACAAGGAAGTTTGGAATGAAATTGAAGACAAAAGTCAAGTAACTCACTGGAATACTAAAATACGCCTCTTGCTGAAATGGCTGTTGAGTTACCCTTCATTGATTCTAAGATATATGCGCTTGCCGCGGCATGACGTTGTAATTGTCAGTTATCTGGGCCATTTGGATGTTCTGGTGCTTTGGCCTTTTACGAAGCTAAGGGGTGTGCCTATTGTCTGGGATGCATTTCTCTCTTTGTATAATACGGTAGTTGAGGATCGCAGAATGATAAGTTCCAGGCATCCATTGGCTTATCTTCTCTATGGCTGGGAGTGGCTGGCGAGTCGAGCTGCAAATATTATTCTGCTGGATACACGAGCGCATGCGGATTATTTTGTAAAAAAGTTTGCCGTTTCCATTCAGAAAACTGCCGCAGTCTTTGTGGGTGTGGAGCCCGAGAGGTTTCCTCGTGCGAATGTGCGGGTAGAAAGCTATCAATTAGCAGATGAAGAGGCGATAGTGCTTTTTTACGGTCAGTTTATACCTCTGCATGGTATCGAAACTATAATACAAGCGGCATGGGAAATGGAAATGGAACCCGTACAATGGGTGCTTATTGGTCAGGGGCAGGAGGAAACGAGAATCCGTAAACTTCTCGATGACCACCCTCTAGCAAAGCTGACATGGATTCCGTGGGTGCCCTATAATGAATTGATACACTGGATTCATAAAGCGGACATCTGTTTGGGTATTTTCGGAAACTCAGAAAAAGCCGGAAGAGTAATACCGAATAAAGTATTTCAGATATTATCCAGTGGCAAGCCGCTTATTACTCGAGATTCAATAGCCATTAGAGAGCTTCTAAAGCCTGATATGCCGGGGGTTTATCTGGTGCCTCCTGCCAGTTCTGTAGAGCTTGCCCGAGCAGTACGTCAGAGTGTTAAAGATTTATCGGAATTGAAAAGTTGTAATTTATATGAGATAGTTATGCCTCGAATTGCTCCTGCGGATATAGGGCAAGCTTTTATCGAATGTATTAAAACGTTACTTCCTGCAAAACCATAAATATTAATAGTTAGTTTGATGTAAGTAATCGAATTATTATTAAATAATAACGGCAATTTACCAGCATTAAATTTACACTTTAATATCAAAAGCAGTACGAACAAGCAGAATTAGCCTTAATCGGTATCGGGCAGTATTGTCAAGTTTTTTCTCCATCTATTATTAAATGCTGAAAGGGGTAGGTAATATGAGCAATGAACAAATAAAAATGCGAAGCTCCCCTTGTAGTCATTGCTATGTCTGTGGGTCTGGGGGGCTTATGTTATATGAAGGCTTGCCTGATCGCTTGTTCGGTGTTTCTGGGCAGTGGAATCTTCGGAAATGTGACAATCCGGTGTGCGGATCAACCTGGTTGGATCCTATGCCTCTGGAATGCGATTTACCCATTGCATATAGATCCTACTATACCCATGGCAGTGATAATCTGGCCGTTAGATCAAAACGGCAAATAATCACGCGGAATTTTGTGCACTGGTTGGAGCAAGCATGGCTGGCATTAATATTCCTGAGTTCGGAAAGAAAAAAAATGGACCATATGTATCTGGAGCGGTTTTCACCAGGCCGTTTACTTGAGGTGGGTTGCGGCAATGGAACCCGGCTGATTAAGATGCAAAAACTTGACTGGGAGGTTGAGGGACAAGATGTAGATATTAGGGCGGTTGAAAGTGCGCGGTTGACATATGGGCTTACTACCCATTTAGGCGACTTGGCACAGTTGCGGTTACCGGCAGAGTCTTATCACGCCATAATAATGAACCATGTAATTGAACATGTATATGATCCCATTGTACTTCTTCAGGAATGCCTGCGTCTTTTAAAGCCCGGTGGCGTGGTTGTAATTGTGACACCTAACCCCAACAGCTTTGGGCATTCATCTTTTAAAGAGGCCTGGAGAGGACTGGAGGTTCCGCGTCATCTGCATTTGTTTACAGCCCATGGTCTTTCACAGCTCGCGATGAAAGCTGGTTTTGTTCAGTGTAAATCATGGACTACACCGGCGCATACGGGTGTAATCAGCGCCGCAAGCCTGGATATTAGATCGACCGGGCGGCATGTTATGGGAAGTCAAAGGACTGGTCTTCAGACAATTATGGCAATGCTATATCAGCTTAGAGCTAGAGTATTGCACTTTTGGCAAAAGGATTCCGGTGATGAGTCTGTTTTGCTGGCTACGAAATGACAATGCAGCAATCCATTCCGCAAAGGGCGGAGAAGCAAGTAGCTGCATTAGTAGTGACTCATTTTCCCGATGCCGGTTTTCCCAGCCGCCTGGATAAACTTCTCGAACAGGTTTCGCATGTAGTTATCATAGACAATGGCTCTCCCCAAGATTTATTATCATGGCAAAAGCAGTATTGCGATAGTGACAATATTACTTTTCTTAAGAATTCCGTTAACTTAGGTATTGCAACAGCTCTCAATCAAGGGATGGATTTGCTGACAAAGGAAGGATTTGAGCGGGTTGTAACATTTGACCAAGATAGCACGGTAACCTCCGGGTTTATTGCCTTACTACAGGCTACTATGACCGCCAATGAGGTTCCACATGGTGACGTGGCGCTTGTAGGCGCCAACCGCTCAGATGCGGGAGAGAATCAGGATAGGCACCGATGGTTACGACCTAAGAAAAGATGGCCATTTTTCGAAAGAATCACATGTGACAGGATTGGACCTGATGGGGTCACGCTGGTTATAACATCGGGTACTCTTTTTAATATGAAGATTTTTAATATTCTTGGTCCTTTTAGAGATGATTTTTTTATTGATTTCGTGGATTCTGAATATTGTTTGAGAGCTAAAGAAGCTGGCTATAGAATTCTTGTCAACCCGGATGCCCGGCTGTTTCACCAATTGGGCTCAAAAAAGCAATACAGGCTGTTCGGCTTGACAATGTCGCCTACTTTTCACTCGCCCTTAAGGCGATACTATTTATCCAGAAACCGAATTGAGATGATGCGGTTATATGGTTTAACTTTTCCTCATTGGTTAATTTATGAGCTTATGGCTTTGATACATATAACGCTTAGTATTCTATTCTATGAAGATCAAAAAATAGCCAAGCTACAAGCATGTGCAATAGGAACCTGTGACGGTTTACTCAAGCGGATGGGACCTGCAAAAAGGATTTTATGAAATAACTTAAGGAACCTTTGTACTTTTCCTGAATGGGTCTATGTTTAACTTAGAGTTATACAGGACGTAGGATGAAGTGAAGTTGCGATTATCTATATGCCGTCATGCTTTACCCTGCCTGATGCGCCTTGAGCCGACATGATGAGAGAGGCATTCTACCTCGATTCGCCAGAAAATTATCTTATGTACCTTTTTCATATTGCGACCTGTAACTTCGCTCTTGTGCATGTGATAGGAAAGTATATCCTTGATTACGGCTATGGTAGCGGGTATGACGCTTATCATATGGCGGTGTCAGGTGATAGCATAATCGGAATGGATGTCGCGGATAAGGTGATTGAATCTACAAAGTCGAACTATAGGGCGGACAATTTAGCTTATCGGCGTGTCGAATGCGACGTTATTCTTTCGTTCTTGGTTATTGAACATATTATCAAGGTTGCCCCTTCTCTTTCTAAGATTCATCGAGTTTATAAACCAGGATGGGTATTTATTTGTGCAACTCTAGATCGTTTAATATATATTTAAGTGATTTTTATATAGTATATAACATAGATAAATAGTATTATTATAACATTTACATGAAAATTATTTCTGGTGAGGGATTTGCTTCTATATTACATAATACAAGTTATATTTTTAGTGCTCAAGTATTAAATATATTCGTCCGTGCAATTTATATTTTATTGGTTGCGCGCCTCCTGGGACCGGAGATTTATGGAGTATTTGTTTCAGTCCAGGCTTGGTATATAGCGTTTCTTCCATTATCCATTTTTGGCATGCAAGGTATTATTTCCTTGGAATTAGCTAAAAGTAAAACCAATTCTCATCAGTTAGCCGGTTCTTCTTTGTCATTACGGCTTATTACCTCATTGCTAGCCGGTTTATCATGCTTTCTATCCGGCTGGTTTCTAAATGATTCTCCCGATACCAGAAATTTAATCCTTTTGTTTTCAACAGCAATGCTGGGGCGTTCCCTTGCAACCTGGAATAGCGATATTTTCATTGCTTATGAACGCTCTCAAACCAATTTGCGTTTAGAATCCATATTCAGGCCAATGGAAGCCATTATGGGCAGTGGCTGGTTGCTATTTGCCAATGGTGGAATTAATGAACTTGCCCTGATCCATGCATTAAACTGGTGGTTGCAGGCATCAGCAGGTTTGTGGCTGGTTAAGAAGAATTTTGTGCCTACGCTTAAGCCGCTATGGGATTCAAAGTCCATGATTCATATGCTAATGATGGCTTTGCCGTTGCTGATTTCGGGTTTCGCCGTAAACTGGTTTTCACAGGGCCCCATTGTATTATTGAAATATACGTCTTTACCTCAACAAACTATTGGTTATCTGGCTCTCGCTTTTCAAATATTTTCTTTATCCTGTGCAGTACCATTTTCATTAGGTACAGCGGCACTGCCGGTGTTAAGCCGAGCCGCTCAAAGAAACGATAGTAAAGATATCTTCTTTGCTGAAAGTATGATTAAAGGAATACTTTTTCTGGCAGCTCCTGCGGGTATAGCCGGCATCTATATAATACCTGCGTTAACGCCGTTAATATTCGGAGAAGCCTATATCAAAGCTGGCGATATGGTGGCTTGGTCAGTATGGCTTCTCATCCCTTTCTCCATAGGTTATTTACTATCTCAAGTTTTAATCGCCCGGAAAAAGCTTAAAAGCGCAGGCTTCGCAGTATTATTGGGAGCAGTTATTTTCAGTATGAGCTATATATATTTTACAGATACCTATGGCGTCTATGGCTCGCTTTTTTCCAGCGCATTTGGCATGATAATATGGGCTATAATATCCTTAATAATGGTTGCACTTAATTCAAAGCTAAATATTATAAAAACCTTCGTAATACCCTTAATGAGCTTCTCATTGATTATATATATTAGTTTTAATCTCGGTATATTTTGATTTATGCACTACCCTATGTTTCTGTAGTTTGACTTGCCCGATAGGCTCGCATAAGCGCGATAAAGGCCAGAAAATCGTATAGGCTGTGAATAATGATAGGGATTAATAAATTTCTATCGCCGCCATAATCCAAAGATAATCCCAGATAAATTCCTACCAATGCGGCTAATACGGCGTAGAGCGGTGTTACAGCATGAACCAGCCCGAAAATTATATTGCTGCCGATTAAGCCTGCGGTTATTCCCCAGGAAGATTCCATCCAGGGCTGGATAACACCGCGGAATACAACCTCTTCTGATATCCCCGCAATCGCTGACAGAATAAACAAATCAGCCCAGTGATAGCGATGTAAACCGGGGCCTAAAGTTTCAAGCAACAGCTTCCTGATTTTTTCTATGGATTCACCTGGCAGGTGTTCCAATGTTAAAAACAGTAGAAATAAAGGGGCTGTTCCAATCAGGCCGTAAGTGATTGCTGTTTCTGAAAAATAAATATTTTCGAAGGGATTAATATCGGCAAGCCAGCCCAAAATTAATGCAACTAAAACAAGTGAGGCCTCAAAATAACAGGCTTTTTTAAAAAAGTCATCAGGGTTGAGGAGAGGGTTATCCATAAGTCACATCTTAAAATTAAGGGTAGGGCATTTTCAGCAAAATTGGTTAAACTAGTTTTTTGATTTATTATCGCTCAATTTTATGCAATGTTTTATCTATAAAAGCCAAAAACAGGATTATCTCTATTTGTATATTGATAAAAAAGATGATTTTTCTAGCGTGCCGGCACTACTTTTTAACAGCCTGGGTAGATTGGAGTTTGTTATGGAGCTGGAACTTAGTCCGGAACGCAAACTAGCCAGGGAAGATCCCGAAAAAGTAATTCAAGGACTTAAGGAGAAAGGTTTTTTTGTGCAGATGCCGCCGAGTAAACTCTCGCCTCCTTTAAGAATTCAATAATCCATAACTAGAACAGATTGGGCAAGTGCTGCTTCACTCAGCAATTGAAACTCATAGATGGCGCTAAGACTACAATAAATTAATCCTTTAAGCTTTCGGCAGAGTAACGCCGGTTTGCCCCTGATATTTGCCGCCTCTGTCTTTGTAAGAGGTTTCGCACACTTCGTCACTGCCAAAAAACAACATTTGGGCAACGCCTTCATTGGCGTAAATTTTTGCAGGCAGTGTCGTGGTATTGGAAAACTCCAGGGTCACATGACCTTCCCACTCCGGTTCCAGCGGCGTGACATTGACAATAATTCCGCATCGCGCATAAGTTGACTTTCCTAAACAAATCGTCAATACATCGCGTGGAATGCGGAAAAACTCAACCGTACGCGCTAACGCAAACGAGTTCGGAGGGATAATGCAAATATCGGATTTAACATCGACAAAGCTGTTTGAATCAAAGTCTTTCGGATCAACGATGGCAGAATTGATGTTGGTAAAAATCTTGAATTCATCAGAGCACCGCACATCATAACCGTAGCTGGAGGTGCCGTAGGAAATGACCCTGCCTTGCCCAGACTCCCTGACCTGACCGCTTTCAAACGGCTCAATCATCCCTTTTTGTTCCGCCATGCGGCGAATCCACTTATCCGATTTAATGCTCATGACGTGTTAAAACCTGGTTGATTTAAAAGACGGATTTTAACACAGAACGCCTGTTTTAGCGGGAGCCGTCTTTCCTGATTTTACTTAAGGGAAGTTTTAAAAAAGTTATACCCTTTCTTCGACAGGCTCAGCACGAACGTAACTTATTGATAATAGTAGGTCCGTTCGTGCTGAGCCTGTCGAAGCACTGTGTATTTAGAGGTTACTTTAAGTGTTTTGCACGACTATAGTCGGAAACCGGGTGCTGTAGTCTTTTGCTCTTAAGGCCAGTTTTGCCGCGGTTTTCCGGGCAATTTCCTTGTATATCCGGGATGAACGGCTATCAGGTTCAGCCACCACAGTGGGCCTGCCGCAGTCTGCCTGTTTGCGGATATTAATATCCAGGGGCAATGCGCCAAGAAAGTCAATTTTATTGACTTCAGCCATTGCCGCACCGCCGCCTTCGCCAAATATAGCTTCTGCATGTCCGCATACGCTGCAAATATGCATGCTCATATTTTCAACAAGTCCCAGTACCGGAACATTGACTTTTTCAAACATGCGGAGTCCGCGCTGGGCGTCTAGCAAGGCAATATCCTGCGGGGTAGTAACGATAACTGCGCCGCTGACCGGAATCTGCTGGGCCAGGGTCAGTTGTATATCGCCTGTGCCGGGCGGCAAATCGATAATTAAATAATCCACATCAACCCAGTTTGTGTCTCTCAATAATTGCTGCAACGCATTAGTCGCCATGGGACCTCGCCAGATCATCGCTTGCTCCGCTTCAACCAGGTAGCCGATGGACATGGTTTGCACGTCATAAGCGATTTTAGGCGTCATGGTTTTGTTGTCTACGCTGGCCGGATAACCGGAGAGCCCCAGCATGGTCGGAATACTGGGGCCATAAATATCGGCATCAAGTATGCCCACATTTGCGCCTTCCGCCGCCAGTGCCAGAGCCAGGTTAACCGCAGTGGTTGATTTGCCTACGCCGCCTTTACCGGACGCCACGGCAATAATATTTTTTATATTAGGCTGAGGTTTTAACGCCTGTTGCACGGCATGAGAAATAATTTTTACAGTGACTTCGACAGTAACGCCGCCAACGCCGGCCAGCGTTTTCAAGTGCTGTCCAACAGCAGTTTTCAATTCATCAAGATAGCTTTTCGCCGGATAACCCAGCTCCAGTTTAACGCTGACATTGGCGCCATCTATTGTGATCGCTTTAACCGATTTTGCAGAAACCAGATCGGCCCCGTTATGGGGATCGATGAAGGTTCTCAAAAGATCTTCTACAGCAGCTTTTTCGATGTTTGCCATAACTATGTTCCAGATAACGAATAAAGGGAGAGTAAAGCTTGAGCAGCAAGCAAGTTATTTACCCGGATTTTAGACATTCTACAACAGTTCAATAAAATTCACTTTTTTAGTCGCTCTATATTCTGTAGCGGTGTTTATTTTATGACATAATGTTTGGCTTATTTGTCTTTGTATTGCTTGAACTTTTAAACTATGCCGAATAGAAAAATTCTAGTCACCAGCGCTTTACCCTACGCAAACGGTCCTATTCATCTGGGTCATCTGGTTGAATATATTCAAACGGATATTTGGGTGCGTTTTCAGAAACAACGCGGTAATCAATGTTATTACGTTTGCGCCGATGATACGCACGGCACGCCGATCATGCTGAAAGCTGATCGGGATGGTATTACCCCGGAGCAACTCATAGCTCAGGTAGGCAAAGAACATATTCTTGATTTTACCGAATTTGGCGTGGCTTTCGATAACTATCACAGCACTCATTCTGAAGAAAACAGAATATTTTCAGAGCTGATTTATAAGCGTTTACAAGCTGCTGGTCATATTAGTTCACGCAGTATCACCCAGGCTTATGACCCGGTTAAAAACATGTTTTTGCCTGATCGCTTTATCAAGGGGGAATGCCCCAAATGCGGCGCAGCCGATCAATACGGCGATAGCTGTGAGGCGTGCGGCGCAACGTATTCCCCCATCGAACTGAAAAATGCCGTTTCCGCTATTTCAGGCGCAAAACCGGTTGAAAAGGATTCCCTGCATTATTTTTTCAATCTGGCGGATTTCACCGGTATGCTGAGCGATTGGATTAAAGCCGGGCATTTGCAGCCGGAAGTTAGCAATAAACTGGCTGAATGGCTGGATGGCGGTTTGCAGCAATGGGACATAAGCCGCGATGCGCCTTATTTCGGCTTTGAAATTCCCGACGCGCCCGGCAAATATTTTTATGTCTGGCTTGATGCGCCTATCGGTTACATGGCCAGTTTTAAAAACCTGTGTGATAAGCAGGGGCTGGATTTCGATGCCTTCTGGGCTGAAGACAGTGCGGCCGAGCTGTATCATTTTATCGGTAAAGACATTATTTATTTTCATGCCTTGTTTTGGCCGGCAATGTTGAGCGGGGCCCATTTCAGAACGCCCAGCGCCATTTTTGCTCACGGCTTTTTAACCGTCAACGGCGAAAAAATGTCCAAGTCACGCGGCACATTTATTACGGCAAGAACCTATCTTGAGCACTTAAATCCTGAATATCTGCGCTATTATTTTGCCGCCAAACTTAGCGGCGGTGTTGATGATATCGACCTGAATTTTGATGATTTCAGCCAGCGCGTGAATTCAGACCTGGTTGGCAAAGTTGTTAATATTGCCAGCCGTTGCAGCGGTTTTATCGCCCAGCGTTTTGCTAATGAGTTATCTGCACATTGCTCAGAGCCGGCTTTATTTCAGGACTTCGTCAGCACCAACGAACAAATCGCAGAGTTTTACGAAGCGCGTGAATACGGCAAAGCCATGCGCGAAATCATGGCGCTGGCCGATAAAGCCAACCAGTATATCGATGAGAAAAAACCCTGGCTGATCGCCAAACAGGAAGGCAAGGATACGGAGCTGCATGAGGTTTGCTCCATGGGAATCAACCTGTTCCGTTTGCTGGCGGCTTATTTAAAACCGGTTATTCCCGCGTTGGCGGAAAATGCCGAAAACTTTTTAAATATAAATTCACAACTCTGGCCGGCTGATGCAAAACCGTTATCAGGTCATGTCATCAATGCTTTCAAGCCTTTGATGACCCGTGTTGAAGCCGATAAAATAGCCGCCATTGTCGAAGCTTCCAAAGAAAATCTGGAGAAAACGGTCGATCAGCCTAAGGCCAAACAATTTGAACCGATAGCCGATAGCATAACTTTTGAAGATTTTGCCAAACTGGATTTGCGTATCGGCAAAATTATTAAGGCTGATTCTGTTGAAGGCGCGGATAAATTACTGCAATTAACGGTCGATATAGGCGATGAAACCCGCAACATATTTGCCGGCATTAAATCAGCGTATGCGCCGGAAGAGCTGGAAGGGAAATTAACGCTGGTTGTCGCTAATCTTGCACCCAGAAAAATGCGTTTCGGTCTGTCCGAAGGCATGGTTTTAGCGGCAGGGCCGGGCGGTAAGGATATCTGGGTGTTAAGCCCTGATGAAGGCGCAGTGGCCGGAATGCGGGTTAAATAAATATCTAATCCAACAAATACTGGAGAAGAAAAATGACTAACGCAATAAAATCTGTACCTGATGGCTATCACACGGCAACACCTTATCTGGTTGTTACCAACGCCGCGAATTAACATGATTGATCGAATAAATGCCCTGCTGCCGCAAACCCAATGCGGCCAATGTGGTTTTAAAGGCTGTCGTCCGTATGCTGAAGCTATTGCAAGTGGTACGGCTGATATCAATCAATGCCCTCCGGGTGGTGATGAAGGTATTATTGAGTTAGCGCATTTATTAGGGATAAACCCCAAGCCCCTTAACACTCAATTTGGCAAACACAAGCCTAAAAGCGTCGCATTTATTACTGAAGAGGACTGTATCGGTTGCGTTAAATGCATAGCGGCCTGCCCGGTTGATGCCATTGTCGGCGCGGCAAAATTTATGCATACGGTTGTCGCTTCCGAATGTACCGGTTGTGAACTTTGTGTGGCGCCATGCCCGGTAGACTGTATTACCATGAAACCTTTGGCAATGGATAGCAATAGCCTTCGGGCGCAGAAATCCGTACAGGCACAATTGGCAAAGCAGCGTTATGATACCCGCTGTTTACGCAAGGAAATAGAAGAGTCCGAAAAAATCGAGCGCACGAATAAGAAAAAAGCGGCTTTGTTAAAAATGCAGTCGACAATTGCCGAATGAATCAAAAAAAACGCTTGGCAATCTTTGACAGACTGGCTGAAGCGATACCGCATCCAACCACGGAACTCCAATACAGCACGCCCTTTGAACTGCTGATTGCGGTAGTGTTATCCGCTCAAGCCACGGATAAAGGTGTAAACAAGGCCACTGCCAAGCTATTTCCCATCGCCAATACGCCTCAGGATATTTTGGCGCTGGGCCTGGAGGGCTTGAAAAAATACATTCAAACTATCAATTTATATAACAACAAAGCCGCCAATATAATTAAGCTGTGCCGGCAATTACTCGATAATCATGCCGGTCAGGTTCCACAAACCCGCGAAGAACTTGAAGCACTGCCGGGAGTAGGTCGAAAAACGGCTAGCGTCATTCTTAATACCGCTTTTGGGCAGAATGCAATTGCTGTGGATACACATATATTCAGGGTGTCCAATCGTACCGGCATTGCTCCCGGGAAGAATGTGCGTGAAGTTGAGAATAAACTGGAAAAATGGGTGCCTGAAAAGCATAGGAAAGATATTCATCATTTATTGATTCTGCATGGCCGATATACCTGCATTGCAAGAAAACCCAAATGTCCTGGTTGTGTTATCGAAGATCTGTGTGAGTATAAGGAAAAAACAAGTGACTTGTCCGGGAGTGAAATGGTAACCCCGTTTGCAGGGAACTCACCCAGGCTTGCCAAGTCTTAAAGTTTCAATTTCGTCGAACAGAAGGATATTCATTCGAAGGATATTCATTCTTTGTTCACTCGGGTTTGGTATCATTAGTCCGTTTAATGCGTTTATAGACTAAGAGTTATAGAAACTCCTCCATAAGCGAAATCAAACGAGTAATTTGAGTTTTTACATCCCTACACTAGCGTGGAATCATTATGAAAAAAATAAATAAAACCCCTTTAGCAGCTGCAATGGGAGCCGCTTTTATTTCAACTTTCGCTGCCAATGCGGTTAATGCGCAAGCCAATCCATTCGGAATGACTGAGTTATCTGCCGGCTATATGCAGGTCGCTGCAGCTGATGCAGAGAAGAAGGCAGGTGAAATGAAATGCGGAGCTTCAATGGGTATGCCTAAAGCGCAGGAAGGCGCATGCGCGGCCAAGAAAACATCGGAACCGGCAAAAGCGGCTGAAGGTAAGTGCGGAGCCATGATGGAAGGCGATAAAATGAAAAAAGGCATGGAAAACGTTTGCGGCGCCATGATGAAAGGCCATGAAGGCAAATGCGGCGCCATGATGAAAGGCGAAACCATGAAAACGCCTAAAGAGCCAGCCAAATAAAGATCAAGCCGGGCAAGGCTGTTGCCTTGCCCGTGATTAATTTTTATAAAAAGAGGGTATGATTCATCATGCTCTCCCTTATCCAGTATCTAAGGGGTTAAGATGGATACAGCTTCCGATGTTGTTTATGGCGCGGGCTTGGGTTTACGGCGGGCTTTTTTAAACCGCATTTTAGAAGCGCCCCCGAAAACTATCGGCTTTTACGAAATTGCGCCCGAAAACTGGATCACCATGGGCGGAAAATCAGGTAAGCAATTTCGCGCCCTGACTGAGCGCTTTGATTTTGTCTGCCACGGTTTATCTTTATCGATAGGCAGTACTGATTCTCTGGATGAAAAATTGGTGCAGGACGTGAAACGCTTTATGGCAGAGCACCAAATCAAGAGTTACAGCGAACACCTGAGTTATTGCAGTAAGGGGGGGCACTTATATGACTTGATGCCTATTCCCTTTACGCCGGAAGCGGTTTTTCATGTTGCAGCCCGCATCAAGCGCGTTCAGGATATCCTGGAGCAAAAAATTGCCATCGAAAATGTTTCATACTATGCCGCGCCAGGTCAGGAAATGGAGGAGATAGACTTTTTCAATGCCGTTGTTGAAGAAGCGGACTGTAACATACTGCTCGATATTAATAATTTATATGTCAACAGCATTAATCACAGTTACGATGCTGAAGCTTTTCTAAAGGCTATTCCGGCCCGGCGAATCAATTACGCCCATATAGCCGGACATTATGTTGAAGCTGAAGACTTTCTTATCGATACCCATGGGGCTGATGTTATTGATCCCGTCTGGAAGCTTTTAGGCAAAGCTTATGAGCTTTATGGCGTATTTCCGACTCTTTTAGAACGGGATTTTAATATTCCGGCGCTAGACGAATTACTTAAGGAAGTTGATACCATCAGGACAATACAAAATGCCTGGCGTATGCAACAAGAAAAATTATCGGCCTGAATTCATGAGCGTTGACTTTAAAGCTAAACAACTTGAATTTACATCCTATATTCGGGATCCTGAAAATAATCCGGCTCCTGCTGATGTAAAAAAACAACGCATGGAAATGTACCGGCAACTGCTTTTTAATAATATTGACAGCTTTCTTTCCGGTAATTTTCCTGTGCTGCGGAAAATACTGGATGAGCAGAAATGGTTTGAACTAACTCAGGATTTTTTTGCAAAACACCGCAGTGAAACGCCTTATTTTACTGAAATTTCCGAAGAATTTCTGGCATATCTGCAAAATGAGAGGGATAACCCTGATGATTTGCCGTTTATGCTGGAGCTGGCTCACTATGAGTGGGTGGAAATGGCACTGTCAATTGCCAAAGAAGAAATAGCCATTCTGAATGAAAGCATCGACGATCTGCTGAAAAAACGCATCTTTTTATCGCCTTTAGCGTGGCCCTTGGCCTATCAATATCCAGTCCAGAAAATATCACCTGCTTTCCTGCCTGTAGAAGCACCTGAGCAACCTACCTTCCTTATCGTTTATCGCAATCAGGATGAGGATGTTAATTTTCTGGAAATTACTCCGATTACCTACCGGTTACTGCAAATACTTCAGGAAAATGAAAGCCTGTTAGCGGAACAGTGCTTAAAACAGGTTGCTGAGGAATTAAACCATCCTGACCCTGAAATAATTATTGCAGGCGGCCTGGATATTTTGCGAGAGCTGGCTGAAAAATCAGTTATCACTCTTCAGGTTTAATCCAGGCTCCTGCTCTTAGGTATAAACCCATTAGGGCCAAGACAGAGTTTAACGCTTGCCGAACATATGTGGCTCTTGAATAGACTGGGCCTTTTGTTGCAGGCAATGATAAGCCGCGCTGTCAAATTTAATCTGTAAGGAGCGGGGATTTTCATGCTCCGTGATAAATTTTTTCGCTTCCTGCGCCGTTAAATCTTTCATCATGTAGGTTGCAATACACATACAAGGTTTAGCGTAACGTTCCTCATCCACGTCTTTATTAATTGAATTTCTCAATTCATTCTGTACGCATTGTTTAGCGAATTCATGCTCAAATTTATGCTTTTGAATATCAGTTACCGGAAACTCATGAGGATGGTCAAATGGATTGTGTTCGCCTGTTGCAACTGCCTTTTTATCCTCACTATCTGAGCAGCCTGTGACATAGGACAATATAATCAGGCTGATTGAAGCGGCAAAAAAGAAATTTTTTGGAAATGTAAGTGTTTTCATAATGTGAGTCTTATGTTAGTTAAGTTTTATAGGCTCTGCCAGTTGTTATTATTTATTTGGCACGATTAGGGTAGGGATATTCTTAATTAATCTGAAAAAAAGCGGCATTGTATGAGTACAACTACCTGGATTTGTTATGTCCTAAACTTTCAGCTTTTTATATATCAGGCTTATGATTTCTTGGATTCACTTGCCTAGTAAACGCTAATATTTGCAATACTCCTCAGGCTTTATGATTAACAGCAAAAATAAAAAGTCAGGAACTTTATCATTTTAGGGAAATTTATTCTACTCATCTTCCGTTAACTTTCGAATGTCCCATTTAAAACATTGAAAAACAGATTTAAATAAAGTATTAGTTATATGTTAATAGTGCATTATAAATATTTATAACAGCCTTTTAGCATACCTATTAATTTTAAATTTTTGTGAAAAAATCGCTGGAGAATGATCAGCAAAATTATATAGTGTGAAAATCTATATGCACCACATTAGTTCAAAAAAAATGTATTGTTCTTAAGTGGTGCATAGTAAATTGGGCTTCTCATTTTTCTATCGAGTTATTAGGGCATTTTTTTACATCTCAGCTTGGCATAGTCTGTGCTTTGTGTAATTCGAGTAAATTAATTTAAGCAAGAGGCAATTTATGAAACTTATAACCGCTATTGTTAAACCCTTTAAGCTGGATGACGTCCGTGAGGCGCTTTCAGATATAGGTGTTTCTGGTGTAACCGTAACTGAAGTAAAAGGTTTTGGACGCCAAAAGGGTCATACCGAGCTTTATCGTGGAGCTGAGTATGTTGTTGATTTTTTACCTAAAGCTAAAGTTGAGGTAGCCGTAGGTGAAAATTTGGTTGATCAGGCTGTAGAAGCTATTACCAAAGCCGCCAATACCGGCAAAATAGGAGACGGTAAAATTTTTGTAACCAATTTAGAGCAGGTTGTTCGGATTCGTACCGGAGAAACAGGCGAAGAAGCACTTTAAGGAGAAACAGATGAAAATGCAATTTGTAAGTTTACTGGCCGCCTGCGCACTGCTTTTGGTGGTTGGCTTCTCGCAGTCTGCATCTGCTGAAGATACGCCTAAAGCTGGTGTTGCAGCTCCTGCTGCTTCAACTCCTGCCGGTGTAGCGGTTGTAGTGGAGGAGGTTGTTGCACCGGCTGCGGTCGTTGCGCCAACAACCAACAAAGGTGATACTGCCTGGATGATGGTCGCAACCTTACTTGTTATCCTGATGACAATTCCGGGTTTGGCATTGTTTTATGGGGGCTTGGTTCGCTCCAAAAACATGCTGTCGGTGCTGATGCAGGTCTTCATGGTTTTCTCTGTCATCGTGGTGTTGTGGTGTATTTACGGCTATTCGCTCGCTTTTACTGAAGGAGGCAGCTTCATCGGCTCGTTTGATAGATTGTTCCTGAACGGCATCTGGGATCCGATTAACGGAACATTTGCCGCTGCGGCAACTTTCAGTAAAGGTGTAGTCATTCCTGAATTTGTTTTTGTGGCGTTTCAAGCGACTTTTGCTGCAATTACCTGCTCTTTGATCGTGGGATCGTTCGCCGAGCGTGCGAAGTTTTCTTCCGTGCTGTTGTTTATAGTATTGTGGTTCACTTTTTCCTATTTACCCATTGCTCATATGGTCTGGTTTTGGCCGGGTCCTGATAGTATCTCCGACGCTGCAACACTTGCATCTTCCAGCGCGAAGGCGGGTTGGTTATGGCAAAAAGGCGCGCTCGATTTCGCAGGCGGCACAGTGGTGCATGTTAATGCCGCGGTCGCGGGTCTAGTGGGCGCCTATGTGATCGGTAAGCGCGTCGGCTACGGTAAGGAATCGATGGCTCCGCATTCGCTGACGATGACTATGATCGGCTCTTCCTTGCTGTGGGTTGGCTGGTTCGGTTTTAATGCAGGTTCTGCATTGGAAGCGGGTGATATTGCTGCATTGGCGTTTGTCAATACATTGCTGGCAACTGCTACCGCAACTATTTCATGGGTATTCGCAGAATGGACGTTTAAAGGCAGACCGACGATGCTGGGTGGCGCCTCAGGCGCCGTTGCGGGCTTGGTGGCGATTACTCCTGCTTGCGGATATGTAGGACCAATGGGTGCTCTGGCGATCGGCTTGCTTGCCGGCATTATTTGCCTATGGGGTGTCAATGGGCTGAAAAGCATGCTGGGCGCTGATGATTCGCTTGACGTGTTCGGTGTACACGGGGTTGGCGGTACCCTGGGTGCATTATTGACGGGTGTATTTGCCTCGCCATCGCTTGGCGGTCAAGGGATATTCGATTATGTGGCCAACAAAATGTCTTCTGATTATTCGATCTCAGGTCAGGTGTGGATTCAATTTCAAGCCGTGCTGACTACAATCATCTGGTCTGGCGTGATTTCATTGATAGCTTACAAGCTGGTTGATATAGTGGTCGGCTTACGTGTACCCGAGCAGGAAGAGCGCGAAGGTCTGGATGTTACTTCACATGGCGAAACTGCTTATAATATTTAACAACAGTTGCTTTAAAAAAGTCATAGGAGGATTATCTAGCGTCTCTTCGGAGGCGCTTTGTTTTTATTAGGACCTCAGGAAGGAAAGCCGGATGTGTTTTTAAAAACAGGTGGGAAATGGCTCCCCCCAGCTTCCTGAGAAGAAAGGGAATGGTTCGGTAATTGATCGCTCTGAATCGGGTGTGGAACATACTCTGAATTTAACAGCTCGGGGAAAGATAAAGTGGTTTTTACTAAAAATGGGGCGCTTAATGCGCCCTTTTCTATTTATACAGTGTAGCAATATAGAAATAATGGCGCTTTTGCGGTGTTTTACTTCTGTCAAAAAATTGTATGTTGATTCAGAATTCACTATGATTGCAACCCATGCCGATATGCATTTCGGCTGCACCTAACCGGGAGAAAAAATGAAATTAATTACCGCGATCATTAAGCCCTTTAAGATGGATGATGTTAGAGAAGCATTATCTGATATGGGGATAGCAGGCGTGACTGCAACAGAAGTTAAAGGTTTTGGCCGTCAGAAAGGCCATACAGAGTTGTATAGAGGGGCCGAGTATGTGGTGGATTTTCTGCCTAAAGTTAAGCTGGAAATTGCTGTTTCCGATGACATTCTGCATAAAGCGATTGAAACTATAGTAAGAACGGCCAATACAGGGAAAATTGGCGATGGAAAAATATTTGTAACCAACCTGGAACAGGTTATCCGAATTAGAACCGGAGAAGCCGGCGAGGATGCCATATAAAATTGCAGGAGAGCATTATGTTTTTTAAAAATAATAATAATAAAATACTCGTTAGTTTGTTTTTACTTTTTCCCGTATCCGCTCTGGCGGATCAATTGAATCAAGCCAATACTGCCTGGGTTTTAACCTCTACCGCTCTCGTTTTATTTATGACGATTCCAGGCCTGTCGTTGTTTTATGCCGGATTGGTCAGAAGCAAAAATGTCTTGTCGGTATTAATGCAGTGCTTTGCTATTACTTGCCTGGTTTCCCTGCTTTGGCTGGCTGGCGTTTACAGTTTTATATTTTCTGATGGTGGTGACTTGCAAAAACTGATAGGCGGCACATCAAAAGTATTTTTACCCGATGTAGGAGCAGCATCATTAAAAGGCGATATTCCGGAAACAGTTTTTTTCATGTTCCAGATGACATTTGCCATTATTACACCGGCGCTGATCGTCGGCAGTTTTGCCGAACGTATGAAGTTTTCGGCGATGCTGTGGTTTAGCGGATTATGGTTGTGTATCGTTTATTTGCCCATATGCCACTGGATGTGGGGTAGCGGTTGGCTGGCTGATTTAGGCGCTATGGATTTTGCAGGGGGTATTGTTATTCATATCAATGCCGGCATTGCAGCTTTAGTGGCCGCGTTGGTATTAGGTAACAGAAAAGGTTTTCCAACGACGCCCATGCCTCCACACAATATGACGATGGTCGTAACCGGAGCGGGAATGCTATGGGTTGGCTGGTTTGGTTTTAATGCAGGAAGTGCGCTCACCGCAGACGGGCGGGCGGGAATGGCGATGCTGGTAACGCATATTGGCGCGGCTTCCGGATCGTTAACCTGGATGTTTATTGAATGGAAACGCTTTGGCAAACCCAGTGTATTAGGTATAGTTACCGGCATGGTGGCTGGTTTAGGCACTATTACACCTGCATCGGGTTTTGTTGGGCCGCTAGGCGCCGTGGTGATTGGTGTCACTGCAGGCACCGTGTGTTTTTATGCCACTCAATATATAAAAAGAACATTGAAAATAGATGATTCCCTGGATGTATTTCCTGTTCATGGTATAGGCGGCATTACCGGCTCATTATTAACCGGGGTTTTTGCAGCGAGTAATCTGGGTGGCCTTGGTCTGCCTGAAGGCGTTTCAATAATGGATCAGGTCGGTATCCAGGCTCTGGCGATTGTTGTTACTATTGTGTGGAGCGCCTTATTCAGCTATCTGATCTTGAAGCTGTTGGATAGTTTGATTGGCCTTCGCGTTACCGGCGATGAAGAAATGCAAGGGCTTGACATCATCCTGCACGAAGAGACGGGGTATCAGAATCTATAATAAGTTTAATTCATGATTTTCCAGGAAAAAGGCGGCTTTTAGGTCGCCTTTTTTATTTAAATAATGGTAAGGTTAAGCTTGATTAGATTATCAAGGAGTATTTATGAAACCTCGAAATATCTTATCCGGAACTCTCAAGGCTTTTTTTATAATCAGCAGCTTCCTGGTTATCTATGCAGTTGTTGGCTTTTATATATTGCCGGCTATATTAAAGTGGAAAATGCCTGAAATTATTCAACAGGAAACAGGCAGGAAAACATCCATTTCAAAGATTCAGATTAATCCATTTTTTTTATTTGCAAGTCTGCAAGGCTTTGCAATTCAAGAGTTAAATGGCCAGCCGTTTATTGCATTCGATACTTTTTACATCAAGATAAATGCTATGCAGTCAATAACCCAATCAGCGCTGGTTATAGAAAAAGTGCTATTGGAAAAGCCTTTTGTCCATATTGCCCGGCAAAGGAGCGGAGAATTTAATTTCAACGATTTGCTTAAGGGCAAAAAGGAGGCCCAGAAGGAGAGCACACAACTATTCCCTGTAAATATTATAAAATTGTCCATTTCAGAAGGGAAATTCCTATGGGAGGATAATCATTTTGATAGGCCCGAAAAAGAAGATATCTATCCGATAGACCTGGATGTTGAAAATTTTACGACCAAGGCGGATACCCAGTCCCGTCTGGGCTTGTCTTTCACACTAAGTTCGGGGGGAAAATTTGAATGGCGGGGCGATATGGGCATTAATCCGATGACTTCTTCCGGCCATATCAAGCTGGATAATGTGAAGCTGCAAAGAATTTCGGAGCTTGCTTTGCAGAATACTGTTCAATTTGATTTACAGGGTTCTGAATTGCTCGAAGCAGATTATAGCTTCAGGTATATCGATAAGGGCTTGGAACTGACTATTAATCACTGCAAGCTTGATAGCCGGGATTTTCAATTCGCGCAAAAAAAGCCGGGTAAAGTCCTGGTTAAAGCGCCTGCTTTCGTTTTCGAGGCAAATTATAAAGTCAGCTATGCCGGCAATAAATTTAACCTGACAGCTAATGAAGGCAAATTTGATCTACGAAATTTTCAGCTATCAGAACAAGGTCAGGATAAGGTTCTGGTTAAAATACCTGAATTTGACCTACGCGGCCTTGGTTTTAATCTTGACAGGCAGGAACTGAGTATCGAATCGGTTTCAGCAAAAGATGCGGATTTTCAGGCATGGCTGAATGCTGAGGGCATTATTAATTATCAGACCTTATTGCCGGTTTCAAAAACCGAAGAAAACAGTGCCAATAAAAATCAGGCAAATACTGCAAAACCTGAAAAAGCTCCCTGGAATATCAAGATCAATAACCTCGTCTTAAATAATTTCGGCGCCGTGTTTGAAGATCAAACACAGAAAAAACCTGTTTCAATGGCTGCCAAGCCCATTGATTTCAAACTGACGAATTTCAGCAGTACAACCGGCGCTAAGCTGCCTTTTCAGTTGAGTATCGGAATTAATAAAACGGGATTAATAAAACTTGACGGCGATACTGTTATTGAACCCTTTTCCACTCAGTTAGCCTTCGATATCAAGGACATTGCTCTGGAAAAACTTCAACCGTATGTCAATAAATTTGCCCGCCTGGATATCATAGACGGGAAGTTCAATATGGATGGCAATGTAACTGCCGCGAAGCTGGAGAATAATAAACTCGATGTTAAATTTAAAGGCAATTCCGGCGTTGCCAGTTTAATAACCCGGGATCAATTGCTTAATAAAGATTTTGTAAAATGGAAAAACTTAACTTTTAAAGATATTAATGCCGATTTACTGGCCAATCGCTATACCGCAGAAGCGCTTATTATTGAAAAGCCTTATGCCAGAGTGGTTATAAGCAAGGATAAGTCGATAAACGTCAAGGACATTGTTATAACCCAGAAAAGCAAGGCTGATGTCGCTGCCAAAACCGAAAAAAAACAACCGGTTGATCAAAGCAAACCCTATTTTAAAATAGCGAAAGTTCAAGTGATTGAAGGTTCTTCAGATTTCGCAGATCTTTCATTAATTTTGCCTTTCGCAGCACAAATTGAAAGTCTCGATGGCGGCGCAAGCGGAATTTCCTCAGAAAAAAAAGCCACGGTTAAGGTTGATTTAAAGGGTACGGCATACGATTTAGCGCCTGTCGATGTTAAGGGTGAGGTCAGTCCCTATCTGGGCGATTACAACGTCGAAATGAATTTTCAAGGCTTGCCTATGCCGTTGATATCACCTTATGTAGTGCAATTTGCCGGCTATAAGGTTGAAAAAGGCAAGCTGACGCTGGGATTAAAATATAAAGTTGTAAATGATAGGTTGACCGCCTCAAACAGTATTCTGATAGATCAGCTTACGTTGGGTGAAAAGGTTGAAAACCCGAATGCAGTTTCATTGCCTCTAGGGTTGGCAATAGCGCTGCTAAAAGATTCTAACGGTAAAATTAAAATCGATGTGCCTATTACCGGCAGCCTGGAAGATCCTAAATTCAGTATTGGCGCCCTTATCGTTGGGGCTTTAACCAATGCCATTTCCAAAGTTATTACCTCACCCTTTCATGCGCTGGCCTCGTTAATCGGGACTAAAGAGGACTTGAGTACCATCAATTTTGCCGCAGGCAAGGCAGAACTGGATGCCCGTCAGCGCGAAAAACTGGACGGTTTGTCCAAGGCATTGAAAGAGAGGCCGATTTTGACTCTTAATATTAAAGGGGCGGCATTCCGCGAACAGGATTGGCCCGCCCTGAGAGAAGCGGCTTTATATGATCAGCTTAAAAAATTAAAAGCGGCTGAGCTCAATAAAAAAGGCGGTATCAAAATACGGGAAGAATATGTCGAGCTTTCCGATGAAGAATACAAGCATTTATTGGCTGATATGTTTATTGAAAAATTTCCGGAGATTGCCGAGCGATCACTTTTCGGCACGCCGCAATTAGTCAATCCTGATGCCGGTGATTTCTATGAAGTCGCGAGACAGAAGCTTTCCGGAATTATTAAACCGGAACCGTACCGGCTTAAATCTCTGGCGTCCGAGCGGGCGCAGGCTATTGCGAAATATATAGTTCAACAAGGCGGCATTCAAAATGATCGCGTGTATATTCTCGATACGGTAATTGATCCTGAAAGAGACAATAGAGAGATTTCTGCCTCCCTGTCGCTACGGGCCAGCTAACTTAACAGGTAGACCCAATTTCAGCTTCAGTCAAATAACAACCCGGATCTTCAGCCCAAAAGTTTTTGGTCGTCTGTTCAGCTCTGACCCGGGTGTTGCCGTTGCAGATGCTTTGATAATGACAGATTGCGCAGCGTCCCTGCAGCGGTCTTGGACTTTGTTTAAGACCTGCCATTAACGGATCGGACGTATCCATCCAGATTTCTGAAAAGGGGCGCTTTTTGACATTGCCCAGATCATAATGCCACCAGAAGGTATCCGGATGCACATTGCCTAGATTATCGATATTGGCGACATTAACGCCGGAGGCATTGCCGCCCCACTGTTCCAGCTTGGCTTTGATATGGCCGGCTTTACCGGGAAATTGCCGGGTTACCCAATGCAGAAAATAAACCGCATCGGCATCATTATTGCCGGTGACAAACTCCCGTTCCTTGCCCGCTTTTAGCCCGTCATAGCAGGTTTCAAACATCAGATCCATGGCTTCCCTGGTCATTTCAAAATGCGCGTCATCCTTGCGGTTTTTGTTGCCGCGGCCGCCATAGTTCAAATGCGATAAATAGAACTTGTCGATAGCGTTATCATCCATTAACTGCAGCAGGGCAGGAAAATCTTTGGCATTATCCTGTGTCAAGGTGAAACGTATACCGACTTTAATGCCATTTTCAAGGCACAGATGTATACCGCGCAATGCCTCGTCAAAAGAGCCTTTTACGCGCCGGAAGCGGTCATGGGTATCTTTAATGCCGTCCAGGCTGACGCCGATATATTGATAATTAACAGCGGCGATTTCATCAATATTAGCCGCCGAAATTTTAGTGCCGTTGCTGGATAAAGCGACATAAAAACCCATGTCCTTGGCGCGGCGCGAAATAGCGAAGATATCAGGATGCAGCAACGGCTCGCCGCCTGATAAAATCAGCACCGGCACTTTAAATGCCTTTAAGTCATCCATGACCGTATAGATTTCCTGCGTGGTTAATTCGCCGGGGAAATCGATATCCGCAGAAGTGGTGTAGCAATGCTTGCAGGTGAGGTTGCAGCGGCGGATTAAATTCCAGATAACCACCGGGGCTGCCGGTTTACGGACGGGTTTTATCGGGGTGGGGTGCAGCAATTCCCGCATGTATTGGCTGAGTCGAAACATTAAGTGGCCTGATCAATAACGGATTGGTCGCACGCGGATTTTTCGCTACTGCGAAAACCGGTTTTTTTCAGAATCCTGGTGCTGTACAAGACATCGCAGCCATGATTAAAGCCGCCCAGCAGTTCGGCAATCTGCCGGATTTGATTATCAACGTCTTCGCGGTTTTTTGCATGCACCATGGCAAACAGGTTATAAGGCCATTCCGGCAGATGGCGCGGGCGGTGATAACAATGGCTGACAAAATCCAGTTGCCCGACTTTTTGCCCCAGTTCATCGGTGGCTTCGTCAGGAATGTCCCAGACAGTCATGCCGTTAAAGCGATAGCCCAATTTATAGTGATTGGGTACAACGCCGATACGACGGATAATGCCCTTGTCCTGCATGGCCAGCAGCCGCTTCATAATGTCACCGGCAGTCAGGCCGAGCTGTTCTGCGATAGCCTGATAAGGTTCCGGTGTTAACGGTAAACCGGCTTGGGTAGCCTGAATGATTTTTCGGTCTGTTGAATCGAGCATGTCATGCTTCCAGCTTCAGGTTGACAAAGTACTCTTTGATTTTTGGCATGTTGTAGACCGTCAGTCCGGTCTGCTGCTCTATGGCGGCAAGGGTTTGCAGGATTTGACGGGGCGTTTCCGTGGCAAGGACAAACCACATATTAAGCGCGTGATCGCGGGCATAATTATGCGCCACTTCAGGGAAGCTGTTGATGATTTTCGTGACTTCATCGAACCGATCTGCCGGGGTTTTTACGGCTGCGAGGGTTAATGCGCCACCCATTTGCTCGGCATTATAAAGCGGGCCGAAGCGGGTCAATGTGCCATTGTCCAATAATGCTTTCAGCCGGGCTATCAGCTCCAGCTCAGTTAGCCCCAGTTGCCCGGCCACCTGGTGATAGGGCGCAGCGCAAACAGGAAAGCCGTTTTGCAAGGTATTAATGATATTGCGATCTACTTCATCCATTGGCCAAGGCCGGTTGCATAAGAGGAGCGGCGTTTTGATAAATAGCGCCGCGTTGTTTAAAACAACGGCGGCTAAACAGTATCTCGCGGTTGAAACCGGATAACTGACACACTTGTTCAAGCACACGGAGCTGTTCCAGCACGGTCCCCCTGTTTTTACCGTGAATCATGCAGTACAGATTGTACGGCCAGCTTGTACCGTGACGCGGCCTGCGATAACACAGCGTTACAAACTCAAAGCTGCTGATGCGGCGGCCAAACCCGTGCACCTGCTCATCGGGAATATTCCAGACCACCATTGCATTGGCGCAATAACCCAGTTTCCGGTGTTTGACAATAACGCCAAGGCGTTTAATTAGCCCGGATTGCTTCAGGCGCGCCAAACGTTCGATGACTTCATTTTCGCCCAAGCCGATACGGAGACCCAATTCGGCATAAGGACGGGGCGAAAGGGTCAAGCCCTGTTGAAAGGCTTCAAGAAGTTGCTGGTCTTTAATATCAGCAATCATGAAGATCCATCCTGAAGCTCAGATCAATAAAATAATCATCCATCAATGGTAACGACATGACAGAGTAGCCTGTCTGCTGTTCAATGCCAGTTATCACCTGTTGCAAATGATCGGCGTCGGAAGCAATGATGACGAACCAGAGATTAAAGTAGTGCTCCCGCTCGTAATTATGGTTCACTTCCGGGCATGCGCTGACGATTTGGGCGATGTCATGCAAGTGCGCCTCAGGCACGGCAATGGCGGCAAGCGTACTGACGCCGATCCGGTTGGGGGGAATGACGGGCCCGATGCGGGTAATGACATCCGTTTCATTAAGTTCTGTCAATGCCTTTATTACGTCGCTTTCAGAAACGCCGAGTTCGGTGGCGATATCCTGGTAAGGCCTGGGCGATAACGGGAAATTGCCTTGATAATCATTTAGCAGTTGTTTATGCAAGGGTGTCATCATAACCGTTATAAACCTGTTTTGTGGGCGCGGGCGCTAAAGAAAATACCGTTGGGTTTATCGGCAGGCAAATAGGCAATTTCCTGTAAGGTTTCGGTATCATACACAGCCAGCCGGTTGTCATCTCTTATCGCGAGCCAGACCTGTTCGCCGCGCGGCGTGAACTCCATATGCAGAACAGCTTTTCCCGGCGTTAAGGTTTTAGCCAGCGACAGGTCATTGGCATCGATAATCTGTACCTGATCGTTATCGGGAAAGGCAAAGTTAACCCAGATTTGCCGGGCATCCGGTCTGGCCATGACAAAAACCGGTTGCCCTGTAACCGGTATGGCTTTGATCAGTTTCCACTGGTGCTTGTCAATAACCCACACTTCATGCTTGCCTATGGCCGGAACAAACAGGTAATCGCCGGCAATCGCCCAGCCTTCAAGATGGGGCATTTTATAAACGGGCAGTTTTTCATCATCTTTCACATAATCAGGCAATATCCGTTTTACGCCGGCTTCCGGATTCCACAAATCCAGTAAGGCCAGGCCGGATTCGCCAAATAAACCGGCAATATAATAACGCTCTTCCGCTATCAGCGCATCGTAGGGCTGCTTGCCGGTGTTCGGGAATTTTTTAATGACCGGCGTTTTTGGATTTTTGAGATCGAGAAGCCAGATTTCACCGGCATCAAACAGGCTGAATACAAAAAGCTGCCCCGGCGCATCCACCAGTCCGACCACTTTGGAACGTTTTCCCTCGCCGTAGTCAGCGGGAATATCGGCAACCAGTTCGAGTGTGTCCGAGGAGAATACTTTAACGCCGCCCGGTGTGTAGTTGGATACGGCAATCAGCCTGCCGTCCTGGGAAATCGCTCCGCCAATACTGTTGCCGGCCTGAATAATCCGTTTATCCAGTTTATCCTGCAACAAGTCGATTTTGCTTAAACCGCCGTCTCGTCCAAAGATATAGGCATAACGCTCATCGCGGGAAAAAACCACCGATGCATGAGACAAATCCCCCAGCTTTTCGATTTTGGCTAACCGTTTATGATGACTGGTATTAATAATCAACGCATTGCCGTTTTCTCTTTCCATGACTATGCCTAAATCGCCGGTGGCGCGCAGTTCAGCCAGCGCGTTGAAAGAAAGGATGAAGCCCAGAATGGAAAGCAGTTTGGTCATAATGGATATTGAATTATTAATGTTTAAAGCCAATTTTCAGTACTTAAACCGGATATTAATGCATGGGTTTGCGTAAAATCCCTATCAGCCACAATGCTTCATCATGGCTGATAAACGCCTGCCAAGGCGGCATGGCTGTGCCTTTACGCCCGTTAAGAATGGTTGCGGCCAGATATTCATCCGGTTTTCCGGCTAAGTTGTCGGGTAGCAAGGCTGGTCCCATGCCGCCTTTTAACATTAAACCATGACACGCGCCGCAATCATTATTGAGCATATTCCTTAGCGTATTTTGCCGCTCTGTTGATAATTCTCCGGCAAAACCGGTTGAAGAAAACAGCATTAAAAGCAGCAGTTTTTTCATGGATGTTTAAGGTTTCAAGCGGGAATAATACAAGGTCACATTGACAATATCTTCATCGCTTAAAGAACCGGCAATCGCATTCATAATCTCGGATTTGCGCGTTTTATCGCGGTATTGCTTGAGTGCTGACTGCAAATAAGCCGCATCGCGTCCTGCCAGCGGCGGAAAAGGCGCATCGGCGGAAGGCGTTCTTATGCCGTGGCACTGCGCGCAAACCGCCGCCGCTCTCGATTGACCGGCATAGAGACTGGCGGCGTTAACACTTGGGGCAGCGATAATGCACAGCATTAAGCCTGAGAATGCAATCCTTCTCATGGTTTTGCACCTTCCATTTCATCGGGGGAAAGTCCGCGCGTCATATACTTAACGCGGCCATGAGAAAACAATCCTGCCGGGCTTTCCATGCCAATTGAGGCAATTCTTTGCAAGGATACTGAATCGAAGACCACCACTTCATCACCGCTGTAGCCGGCGCTGACATACAGGAACTTGCCGTCCGCGCTGTATTCAGGGAAGTAGGCATGGCCGCCTACATCGAGCGTTTTAACCACTTCCAGCGTTTTCTTGTCGATTAGCTGAATGGTGCGGGCGCGCCTGTCCTTGGAAATAATATCGACGGCGACATATGGCGCATTGGCATGGGCGGCAGGTGATTCCGTGCCGCCATCCACAGGCACCTGTTTAACGACTTCCATTTTATCCAGATCCCAAACGCTGACCACGGTTTTGTCGCAGTCGCCAAAATTGGTGCCGAAACCCAAGGTACGGCCGTCTACTTTAACAGCAGAGCCGCCGCCGACATGCGGAACGCAGCCGGCCCCAAGTTTTTTGATGATTTTGCGATCTTTCAAGTCAATCGCCGTGACAATGCTGTCATCATAAGAAGCAACCATGAGCTTGCTGCCACGGTGCGTCAGGAAAGCATCGTGCAAGTGACGGCCTACATCGGTTATTTTAGTGACCGGAAAATCATCTTTTAAATCTACTACCCAGACTTGGCCGGCGTTTTCCAGCGCGATAGCAAAAATATCGGCAAACGGCGTGCCGATAACCATGCCGGAGTCGGAAGAGACCATTTTTCCGTCCGGATCAATGCCTTCCAGTTCAAAGGTTTTTAATGGCTCCAGCGTATCGGCATTAAGAATGACGGCATTGTGCGGCACATAAGAGCCAGCCATGAGATATTTCCCATCACGCGAGACGCCCAGACCCGGCCCGTTAAATCCGGTTTTCACGCTGCGCACGGCCTGCATTGAATATAAATCGACCTTGAATATTTCGGCCGTATCGTTTTTCACATAAGCCCAACGTGGATTGGCCGGGTTATAATCAATAATATGCGCGGCTGTGCCGGTAGGAATTTCGCCGATTTTCTGATGGGTAGTGCTGTTGATGAAAACCGCCTTTGAACCTGAACCGCGCCCGTATTTGCCGCGGGCAGCCACACCAATGATATTGTCAATGCTGTCGATGTCATAAACAGGCTTGGGAGGCAGCTTGCTTTCGTCTGCAACATAGACTTTTAATGAAGCTTTAATGTCATCAATGGTCCAGGCCGGGTTATCGAGTTTAGGCGTGCTTTGTAAATGCTTGACCAGGCCGCGGATGTCATCGTCCGATAAACGGCCGTAAAACGGAGGCATCAGCGTATCAAAACTTCCGGTCATGATAATGCTGCGCAATGCAGTAGGGCTGCGGTCTTTCAAAGTCGTCGAATTTAGTGCCGGAGCCAGAAATCCGCCATAGTCTGAGCCGTGGCAGCTTGCGCAATTGCCTTCATATAATTGATGCATTTTATCGGGATCAGCCGGAGTTGCCTGTGCGCTCAAGGGCAAAATGACAGAGGTTAAACTGGCAATAAGAGAGGTAGACAGAAGCTTTTTTATTGTTTTCATTATTCACTCCAATATAGTATTGATTCAATACTATATGATTTGTGATGAAAGCTCAAGCTGGATGGTAATAATTTTTTTATTTACTTAATAAGGTGAGCATTGAGCAACGCGAAGACTAAGCTTAACGATAAGGTTGAAGTGAAGTAAGGGAAATTGATTTCGAATTAAATTGCCTTCCGCATCCCTGAACACACACAATATAACCTAACTGCTATACCCCAGGCGATCACCGCGGCTTTCAGAATGAGCCAAGTTCCTGATAGTTGTGCCAATTACAACCTCACGCTTGGCTCTTACAATAAAGAGTTGCTCTTTGATAACTGATCTCGACGGTATCTGCTCAAAAATGATTTGCAAATTTTCCTTATATTTTTGCAAACGCTTTTGGAAGATTAATCGGTAACCGTCTGAAATTTTTGCGTCTATTCAAGCTAAATATGCCCGCCAGAGCAGAACCCAATAGCCAAATGCTGGCTGGCAAAGGGACTGCTGAGACTGAACCATTTCCAACGATCAGGCCCAAATTAAGCCCTGCTCCGGCGATTTGACTTTGCAGCTCGAGATTAAAGGCCAAATTCAAGGTGTGGTTTGAATCAACCAGACTAGCTAGGGAACCAATATCGAGAGTCTTGTCATTAAAAAAATCATAGCCGCTGCTTATATTGGATGAATCAAAAGTAAAGCTATTGCTGACATTGCTTGCGCCTCCGCTAATACTGTAGGAAAAGGTCAATGAATCACCGGCCAAGAAATTGTCATTGCCAAATACAGGATTTAAAAAGCCTATCAATAATTCTTGGGGATTGGCGATACTGGCTGTATTAATGCTGAGGTTTAGCAAGCTTTGATAGTTATGAAGACCAGATGTGGTTGCCGTATTTAACACACCCATATCAGCCAACAACAAAGCAGTGCCGCTACCTCCCAAGTCAAAGTTCTGTCTAATTTGGGGTTGTCCTTCCAAAGCAGCCTGAGCATCGGCAACTTGCGGCAACGCCATTGCGTAAGCTGTGGTCGCTTCAACACTCCGGCTCACTGCCGGCGGCAGCGGCTGTCCGATTGCAGCCACCGCCTCGCTGATACCTGCATTATTGCCATTAACTTTCGCCTAAGTGTTAAGGCTAATTCCGGCCGTTGTCGCCAAGGCCGTTGCTTGGGAGCCAGCACCGCCAATGGAGACTGCGTGTGCATTGATAACGCTAGTATTCGACCAACACTATATTGTCGGATACAGGGATTTCAATTTCACCCTGGCATCCTGAGTAGTAAAACGCCAATTCACACAAATGCCTTCCTGATTTCGTTTATCTTGCCAAGCCTTTATC